>CAITVN010000052.1 GCA_903895855.1 Oligoflexia bacterium
TCACATCACGCAGTCACATCACGCAGTCACATCACGCAGTCACATCACGCAGTCACATCACGCAGTCACATCACGCAGTCACATCACGCAGTCACATCACGCAGTCACATCACGCAGTCACATCGCTACACCAGGCTACGAAACTTTCTCACTCCATCAACTTCGACTTCTTTAATCCACCCTTGCTTAACCCAGAGTTTAATCGCCTCAAGCCTCTGCGTTTTTGCAATTCGGTAGTAACCGTGAATTTGAGTGGCCGCGAATTCTTTCACCGTCTCTAAAAACCTCGGTGGTCTCGCAGCGCCAAAAACGATTTTCACTTTATCGTAGTCTTTCACCGGTATGCTGATTTGCCCATCGAGAGTATGAGCCTCTAAGGCATACTGATTGCGCAAGCGCCACGAAAGTTGCTCAAGACGCGAACGCAGAGTGAGATACTGCAAACCCGCGCCTGGCCAAAGTAAAGTCTTCGCCCGTTCCACACTCAATCCATACTGCCCCGTCAATCGAACATAGGCCAAGTACTCGAGTTCTCGAGAAAGACCCAAGTAACGAATGCCGTCAATCTCGCATTCTTTCGAATCGAGGTAGATCACTAACTTTGCTCCCGACTTTTGCCCAACAGTCACAGGCTTTCGGTCTTCATCAGGCAAGAATCTCGACAAAAACCCAGGCGAAAGCCCAGGATACTGAAATAGAATTTCTTTTTCTTCTTCACCCAGCCAACCGAGTTTATTTTTCAAGCGAAGCACATCTAGCCAAGTCTCAGGCCGCGATTTCAAGTTTTTCAGAATAATCCAAGAAGCCTCAAAAGACTTTTCGGCCTCAGGGCGATTACCTGCCCGCGCTTGCGCATAGCCAATCCATTTCAACAAATACCCACGATCAGGCCCGGCATCACTAGCCGGAAATAACGGCATCGCCTTCAGTAAAAACTCAAGCCCTTTTTCGCACTGATCTTGCTCACAATAGATCTCGCCCATCACCTGATGGCACACGCCGTAGAAAAAGGGTTCAGCCACTTCGTTGGTTTCTTTGAGAATGTCTTTCACGACCCCCAAGGCTTTTTTGTATTGTCCGACTCCCGAAAGGCTGTCGGCATACGAAAGTCTCGAAACTCGAGTTGAATAATCTTTTAGACTAGCAGTCGATTGCTTCTCAAGCATTCGAGTAAAGCACTCGAGCGCAGCATCATAGCGAAATTGAGTGAGGTAAATGTTTCCAGCAATTCGAAAATCCCACTCAGATTTCAATTCAACTCGGTCGATCAGCTCAATTGAAAACTCTGATGCGCCAAGGGCATTGAGAAACCGAGCGGTCCATAGCAACTGCAAGCCATCGGTGCTCGTCGATGAAACCCGGCGGGTCGGCAACTTCTCGATCGTCGCAATCTTCAACCCGTCATGGTACAGCGCCAACCGCCGATACCACTCACACACCCGACCGAGGTCATCAGTCTGAGACCCCTGCCAATCAGATGACTTCTTTTTTCCTAAGAATTTTCGAATCAGCGGCTTTGCGGCCGAGACATCACGATTTTGAATGGCTTGTTCGATGCGCTCGACTAGGTTCTGGCTTGGCATTTGATTTCATACTATCTCGCTTTGCCCGACTCTTCGAACGAAATTTTCTTAAAATGTCACGATGTTCAGGTTTGTGGGGCTGCAAGAGCGCCTGATGAAGCTTTCGAGCCTCATAATCCTTGGCGACATAGAGGGGCTTTTTCGACGCCGGGTCAATTCCAGACCAATACATCGCCGTTGCTAGGGTCATCGGGGTCGGAATGAACCCTTGAACCTGCTGAAGCTTCCAGCCTTCGTCTTCAAGCCAATGATACACTTCTTCCATCTTGTCTTCAGTGGTACCCGGAAAACTTGAAATGAAATACGGTACCAAATACTGTTCTTTACCCGCATCTTCAGACATTTTCTCAAACTCATCGCGAAATTCACAAAACACATCAAATCCTGGCTTTTTCATGAGCCTCAAAATCTCAGGGTCGGTGTGCTCGGGTGCTACCTTTAAGTGCCCCCCCACATGGTGGGTAATCACTTCGCGTAAATACTCTTTATCGCGAAGGGCCAAGTCGTACCGAAGGCCACTTGCGATAATCACTTTCTTGATGCCCTCGGTAGCCCGCGCTTTTCGCAATAACGCAGTTTGCTTCGAGTGATCAGTGACTAAGTGCGGGCAAATACCGGGAGCGACACACGACAACTTTCGGCACTTGCTTTGCACAGCCTCACTCTTACAGCGAAGGGTGTACATATTCGCAGTCGGCCCCCCTAAGTCAGAAACCACCCCGGTGAAGCCTTTCACTTTCGGCAGCTCTTTTAACTCATTCAAAATCGAACGTTCAGAACGCGACTGCACCACTCGCCCTTGGTGCAAAGTGATCGCGCAAAACGAACAGCCACCAAAGCATCCGCGATTGACCGCCAACGAAAATCGAATCATTTCAGCTGCCGGAATTTTCGCCGCTACCGCAGCTTCAGCCGGTTGATCGGGATACAACTCGCGAGCCCGAGCTTCATAAATAAAATGCGCTTCTTTAGTAAACGGTAATTCGTAAAACGAATCCAATTCAGGAGTAGTCAAAGGCATGGTAGGCGGATTAATCACCACCGCGTACTTTCCGTGAGCCTGTACGAGCGTCTTAGCATTGTACGGGTTAGCCTCTAACTCAGACAGGTAGGCAACCTTAGCGAACTTTTTCTTATCATCGCGAACTTCTTCAAATGATGGCAACACCAACCGATGAGGAATTTCATGAACCGCCGAACGCTCGGCCTTATAGGCCACTCCGCGTTCATTTTTCATTCGGCTTAACGCAGAAATTCGTCTGTCATTCACAACCTTCGCAACACCGTCAGTAACAATTTTCGCAACACCGTCGGTAGCGGCCTTAGTCACACCCTTCGCGACACTCTTCTCATCGCCTATCGCACCAGACTCTGATGAGCCTGTTTCGTCTGCAGCCTCTGAAACTACCCTTGCCAGATCACCGGCCAAACGCAAAACTTGTCGCTCTCCCATTCCGAAGACGAGCAGATCGGCGTCGAGGTCCATCATGATCGAAGGGCGAATGCGATTTTGCCAAAAATCGTAATGGGCTAATCGACGCAAAGAAACTTCAACACCACCTACGATAACTGGACAACCCGGAAAAGCCTTTCTCGCGAGCTTCGAATAAACGACACTCGAATAATCGGGGCGATACCCACCTGAGCCACCTGGCGAATACATGTCATCGCTGCGCACTTTTTTATTGGCGGTGTAATTATTGATCATCGAATCGACAACTCCAGCGCCAATACCCAAAAAAAGCCGCGGAGCACCCAGCGCCATAATCGACTCGAGTGCTTCTTTTTCAGAAGCTGGCGAACGTTTACCCCGGCCAATTTTTGGGCCAGAGAACCCCGGAAACACGGGCTGGGCGATGATACCAACACGGTATCCGTTATCAATTAAGATACGCGCCAAGAGTGGAATACCAAAACTCGGGTGATCAACGTAAGCGTCACCACTCAGAAAAAGAATATCTAACTCTTTCCAGCCGCGAGCATTCATTTCTTCACGAGTCATGGGCACAAATCGTTTCAATTTCGCCAGTTCGCGAGTTCGCGGAGTTTCAACCGCTGAAACCGGAATCGGCTCTGACGTCCAACCATACTGAGACTGGGTATCACCGGCATTCGTGATTCCACCAGGAACGCCCATGGGCAACGCTGGCAGACGCGACATGTCTTGCTTTGGCGAACACTTGTGCAAGTTCTGATCGGATTTCGCACGCAACTTTGAATCGAATTTATTAGGTGATTTCATGGTTTTGAAGCGGTGTAGCAGAGGCCCCCTCAAAAGAAAAGGCCATCTCTCTTTACGAGTTCGAAGAGACCCACGAAACAAACTCGTGAGAGAGATGGCCAAACCAGAAAACCACCCTAAAGCAGTCTTCCAGTCACCCTACTCAGTTAGTATAGCAACCCACATGCCGGCCACCCGATTTCAATAAAACCTCTGAAATGATAGAACTTTTTGTTTTTATTGCTTCTCAGTTTAGTAATTCAGATCAGCAAAGCCGACCCCCGAACCGACACCAGGCACGCTTCGGCACCATCAAAGCCGCCTATCGGGACGGCGAGCTCAAGAAAGATTGGGTTTTCCACGAAGCCAGAGACAATCAGAGTATAAAAGGGTCTCAGGTAGTTACCGCCTTTTTAGGCCAGAAACCAAATTCACAGCCAGCGCCAGAGAGGCCGTCACTAAGAGCGTGAGAGTAGACAGTGCGTTGACTTCAGCTTCTGGCTGGTAACGAACCATCGAGTAAAGCTTCAGTGGCAACGTATCAGAACCAACGCCACTGGTAAAAAACGTCACCAAGAAATCATCAAAAGAAAGGGTAAACGCGATGAGCGCTCCGGCGACTATGGCAGGCATGAGAAGCGGAAGAGTCACCTTCAACAAACATTGAAGCCGATTAGCACCCAGATCTCTAGCCGCTTCTTCAAGCTGACGATCAAGCCCCTCAAGTCTCGCTCTTACCGTAAGCACAACGTACGAAACTGAAAAAGTCACATGCGCGAGAGTGATTGACCAAACGCCAAGGGTTACCTTGAGCATCACAAACCACAAAAGCAGGGCAAGCCCTAGCAATAGCTCAGGCAAAAGTAACGGAAGCGAAAGCAATGCATTCATCACTCCCTTGAAACGAAATTCATTACGCACAAATCCGAGCGAAAATAAAGTACCCACCGGAGTCGCAATCAGCGCAGTCATGACACCAATTTCAAGGCTACGACTGATCGCCGCAACAATGTCTGGATTCTCAAAAACTTTCTGATAGCCTTGAAAGCTCCAAAACCTCGGAGCCGCCCCGACCTTCACAAAAACAGAGTACAAAATAACGACAGCCAAGGGGGCATACAAAAGCAAAAAACCCAATAAGGTGATCACCGAACGCACGGTACCCAGCCAACCATCGTGATTCACTCGTCTACGCGGTGGCATTCATCACTCCAGACTTTCTGAAAAGATAACCTGAAAAAAGCACAGCAACGATCAAAATGAGCGCAATCGTGCTACCAAATGGCCAGTCTCTGGTTTTTAAAAACTGATCAGAAATCACATTTCCAATCATCAATATTTTAGAGCCCCCCAACATATCAGGAATGACGAACTCACCTAGGGCTGGAGTGAACACAAAAATAAATCCAGTACGAATCCCAGAAGCACCAAGCGGAAGCAGTATTCTCAATAAGACATCAAGAGGTTTCGCACCCAAATCTCTTGCCGCTTCTAGTAATTGAAAATCAAACTTCTCAAGGACCACATAAATAGGAATCACCATGAAAGGCAAATAGGTACTTACCATTCCTACCCATAAAGACAATAGACTATCACCCAAATAAAGTGGGGTCACAGCCGAACCAAGCAAACCCATGCAAAATTCCCAAACCTGATTTATCGGACCCGAATCAGACAAAATCGATTTGACCGCATGCGCCCTGACCACAAAATTCGTCCAAAACGGAATCACCACTAAAAGTAGCAACCAGGCTCGCACTTTTTTTGAAGCCACTGCCATGACATACGCCATCGGAAACCCAATCACCGCACACGAAACTGCTGTGACCAGCGCCATGACCACGCTGTTAAAAGCCACTCGTAAATAGAGAAAATCGAAGGCCCTCAGATAATTATCAAAAGTGAAATCGTAAACGACCCCACCGTAAACTCCACGACGAAAAAAACTCAAAAGTAGAACCAAGCAGCAAGGAACCACCAAAAAAAAGACGAGCCAAAGCAATAAAGGAAGTGTCGAAAGTGGGGGCTTTCGACTAATTTGCTCCAAGCGCTACTCCTTGCGATTCAGCCCAACTCAAGAATACCTCTTGCCCTGGAAGTAACTTCACATCAGTTGAAACCGAAACAATCCACCGAGTTTTTTCGCCCAAAAGCTCATCGCAATAAACCAAGTTTTGCGAACCATGAAAGATGCAATCAAACACACGCGCTTTTACGGTGTTGCCTGCACTCGACTGATCAGACACCGAAAGTTTCACCTCTTCGGGCCGCAAAAAAATCTGAACCTTATCGCCGATCTTGAATTGATCAGACGTTGCAGCAGGCTGATCAACGGCCACCGATACCGATTGGTTCAATTCACGTCTCGCCACCTGTATCGACAAGGCGCGGGGTTCACGATCGCTCAATTGGCTTGCCACGACCTTCCCAGGTAAGAACGTGCCACTTCCGATGAATTTTGAAACAAAGAGTGTCGCTGGGTTTTGATAGACCTCTTTCGGAGTTCCTACTTGTTCAATCACCCCGAGATTCATCACAGCCACGCGATCAGCCAGCGTGAGCGCTTCATCTTGATCATGGGTCACCAGCAAGAAAGTGCTGCCCAATTTTCTTTGCAGACTGCGAAGTTCGACCTGCATCTCTTGCCTAAGCTTCAAATCAAGCGCAGACAAAGGTTCATCAAGTAGAAGAACTTTTGGTTTTCGAATGATCGCCCGAGCCAGGGCAACCCGCTGACTTTGGCCACCCGATAGGTTCTGAACAGACCTCGCCTCAAAACCGGCCAGTCTTACCAAATCGAGAGCCTCAGAAACTCGACTACGAATCTCTCTCTCGGCCACTTTTGAGACCCTCAGCCCAAAAGCCACATTCTCAAAAACATTCAGATGGGGAAACAGCGCATACCGCTGAAAAACTAAATTAACCGGCCGTTCATGTGCAGGAATATTCAGTAGATTGCGACCATCTAAGAGCAACTCACCTTGAGTTGGCTGCTCGAAGCCCGCAATGATGCGCAAAAGAGTCGTTTTACCGCAACCACTAGGCCCTAAGAGCGCAAAGAATTCACCCTCACCAATCGAGAGATTCGCATCAGAAAGTGCGACAACCGAATCAAATTCTTTTCTCAGTTTCTTCAGCTCAAGCATAGGTAAATGAAAAGGACCTAGCCCGATACTATCGGCCTAGGCCCTTTTCTCAAAACGATTTCAATGAATCTTCAAACTTACTTCAGAATATCTTTGAACTCACGGCCAGGACGGAACTTAGGTACTGTCATAGCTGGAATTTTGATTTCTTTTCCAGTCTGAGGATTTCTGCCGATACGAGCTTTACGCTTCGTTTTGGTGAAAGTTCCAAATCCGATCAAAGTGACATCTTCACCTTTCTTCACCGATTTTTTAATGGTGTCGAGAGTAGTGTTCAATGCCATCTCTGCATCGACTTTGGTCATCTTGGTTGCTTTTGCTACGGCTTCAATCAACTCAGCTTTATTCATGTTGTCTTGTTTCTCCTTTTGAAAACTATTTGTTCGGATATTGACTAAGGTCTTTACTTCTGTCAACGCGTGAATTTAATTTTCGCGAATAATTCTCAAAGAATTTATCTTGACTTCAGTTTTTGGTCGATCCATCGGACCCGTCTCACAAGTACCAATAGCGGTCAAAAATTCTTGTCCTTGAACCAATTCACCAAACACACTGTGTTTTCCATCAAGCCACGGTGTTGCGATCAAGGTAATAAAAAATTGGCTGCCGTTTGTGTTGGGACCGGCGTTTGCCATCGACAAAATTCCAGGTTTTGTGTGCTTGAGTTCTGGTACGAACTCGTCTTTAAAGCGATACCCTGGCCCGCCCATACCCGTACCCGTAGGATCACCACACTGAACCATGAAATTTTTAATCACGCGGTGAAAAATCGTTCCATCATAGTAGTTTCCGACTTCTTTTTTTCCGTTGCGCGGATTGAGGTATTCTTTGAACCCCATCGCGAGTCCTACAAAATTTTTCACCGTTTCTGGAGTTTTCTCTTCTTCTAAGCGACAAACCATTTTTCCCAATGTTGTCTCGATTACCGCGTACAGACCTTTACCCAATCCAAGCGTTTCAACTGGAATTTCCATAATCAATCTCCTTCTTTCAATTTAGTTTCTCTTTACAGTTTTTTTGCAGTTTCTCTGTAGTTTCTCTTGTTCAAAATTTCAGCGAGCGCAAGAACATTAGATTCATAGTACATCATGCCCAGCGCTTCATTTGAGTCGTACCACTGATACTCGACATGCTCTGTAGGGTCGAGAAGTATTTTAGATTCTTGGGCACCTTCGATTTCAGCAAAAAATACGTGTTCTTTGGCCGGCCCCCACCTACCCACAAAACTAAAGTGAAACGCCGCAGAGATGACTCGATCGGCTCTTATGCCCGTTTCTTCTGCCAATTCACGCAAAGCGGCTACCTCTAACGTTTCACCTTCTTCGACTTTACCTGTCACGGGCTGCCAATAACTGCCAAGATTCGCGAGTCTTTTCAGCAGCAATACTTGCTCAAACCCACTAGAAAAAACCCAAACCTGAACTTTTTGATAAACTTCGCTCGTCACCAGTTCACTCCAAATAATGGGTTTACTGAAAAAGTACTTGAAAAAAAGATGTAACCCAGCGATGGATTTGCCAAAATGTCACCACTTAAGCAACAAGTAACCGCCGAAATTGAGTGGTTCCTGAGTCAACTCCCAGATCTGACGCCTCAGACTTATCGCAAGGCAGAATATGATTTGGCAAAAAAAGTTTCAGCCACGATTGACAAGCAGCTAGAATTCAATATTCTCGAGATTGAGAGTAGAATAAAAAACGAAGTCTCAAACGCACAGCTGAATCACTCTCAAAATAACCAGTCTCAAAATAACGAGTTTTGGAGTGATGTCGGCCCCGATGTTTTCCTAACTCCCTATCCTGAGTTTTATTTGATTCTAAAACACCTCAATATGAAATCTATTTCAAAGGTGTCAGACTTAGGCGCCGGCTATGGACGACTTGGAGTTGTTTTGGGTCTTTTCTATCCGGGCGTTGAATTTACCGGATATGAAATCGTTCGAGAGCGATGTGCACAAGGCCAGATGATTTTCGAAAAGCTAGGATTCACTCAACATCAGCTAATTGAAGTGAATCTAGAAACAGGCAAATCAACCGACCTCAAACCGTCAGACCTAGTGTTTATCTATGACTTCGGAACCGCCCGAGCCATTCGGCATTCGCTTGATCTACTCAGAACCATTGCCCAAGAACAGCCGCTCACTGTTGTCGCCCGAGGGCGCCGATCAAGAGACCTCATTGAGCGCGAAACCCCCTGGCTTTCTCAGGTGGTCAAACCAACCCATTTTCCTTTTTTTTCGATCTACCGAAGCTCTGACCAAGCTGCAACTTTTGTCGAACCCAGCGCATAGGCCAACTGATGCTATTGAGACAATTTTCACCCTTGCTGTTTCAAAACGACCAAGATAAGAATCAGTAAAATAGATTAAAATACGGCGACTTAAGCGATTTAAGAAGGAATTACCATGGCAACCCACAAAGTTCGCGCAGCAGATAAAATGTCTCACGCGGGTATCCTCCAGACCCTAGAACAGGTGCAAAACACTGCAGTTCTGTCACAAAGAGCCAAACAGCTTATGACCTCGGTCAGTGTTTTTCAAGAATACACTTCAAAAAAAACCATGTGGAAAGCGGGAGAGCCTGCCGAGTTTGGAGCCCTCATTTTGTCGGGGCTTGTCGAAATTATTCGGCCAACCGGTACCACCGGCGATTATCTTGTTGGCTTCTTCGGCCCTGGTGATGTGATCGGCATGTCGGCCTTGGTGAAGCATCGTTTCTACCCCGGAACTTCTAAAATTGTGAGTAGTCGTGCGAGTGTGCTCAAGCTTCACCTCAAACCGATTTTATCGCTTAAAGATGTCGACTCGCTTGAAATCAAGAATTGGGTACAAGACCAGGTTCTTAATCACGAACAAATTCTCAGAGAAAAAATAGATATTCTTTCGGCTGGTTCAGTTGAAAAACGCGTTTTTGAATTGATCTGCCACCTCTCCAGACGGTTTGGTATCAAAACACACGACAACGAAATGGAGACTCCCATTAAACTGACTCGCTCACAAGTCGGCAGAATCATCGGAGCCAGAGTTGAAACCGTCATTCGCCTCATCAATCGTTGGGAAAAACACGGCCTACTGACTTGGTCCAAAGAAGGCATTCGAATCACTGACATCAAAGAATTCAAAAAATCAGTAAAATAGCTTTTCCGCTTATTCACTTGGCCACAATTTTGGATTTCTATCAGGTATCGCAGGGCCTTCAAAAAAGACATTCCACAGCCCATAAATTATTGATTGGTTTTTTAACCTAAAACTGTCAGGTCGCTCTTTTTCTGCTCCACAAACGTCATGTTTTCTTGCTTTCGGCATCCATGCCTCGCAAGAGTCGCAGAAAAAGAGCGACCTGACAGTTTTAGGTTAAAAAAAGCACTCCAAAATATGGGCGAGGACGTCATTTTTGAAGGCCCTGCGATACCTGATAGAATTCTAAAATTGTGGACAAATAGTGACAAGTGCGTAAGCACGATAGCTTCTTTTCAAAAAGCCTAAACAACTTGGCCCGCAGCCCAGCCAGACGACCATGCCCACTGAAAATTGTATCCGCCAAGCCAACCGGTCACATCGACGACTTCGCCGACAAAGAAAAGTCCGGGAACTTTTTTTGACTCAAGCGTCTTAGAAGAAAGCTCATCCGTATCAACTCCGCCTCTCGTCACTTCAGCTTTTTGATAGCCAACCGTGCCTCTTGGCTCTAATTTCCAATGTTTCAGTAACCCAATCAAGTCTTTGAGTGTCTTATCTTGAATTTCAATCAGAGGCTTAACTTCAAATTGATGAGCCTCGCAGAAAAAATCGATGAACCGCGCCGGAAATTTTTCTTTCATAAAATTACTTAAAAGAATCTGACTGCGCTCTTGTTTACCCTGAATCAACCACTGTTCGGCAGCTTCAACCGAAAGTTCGGGCAACAAATCAAGCTCAAGAACCAGTCCTGGTTTCCAGTGTAACGAAGTCTGAAGTGCCGCCGGCCCACTGAGACCAGAGTGAGTGAACAGAACATTCTCTCGAAAACTTTCACCTCCGCAAGTTGCGAGACAATCTAGCGACAAACCTGAAAGTTCAGAAAACTTTTTTTGTACTTCGCTAGAAAATGTAAATCCATCTAAAGCCGCAGACCTGGGTAGAACCTTCAGTCCAAACTGTTTGGCGATTTCATACCCAAACCCGGTTGCGCCGATTTTTGGAATTGAAAGACCACCTGTCGCGATGACTACTGAACTGCCCACCAGGGTCTCAACTTGACCAGTCAAGGCGCCACCAGAACTCACCGTCACTTCAAATAAAGTTGCGCCATCAAAAGTAGTGTTGGGCAACTTAACAACGCTCTTGATCTTCGCACCAAGCCGAAGAATGACACCGGCGTTCTCGCATTCTTTCACCAGCATCGAAACGACATTACTTGCCGACCCATCACAAAAAAGCTGCCCCAGTTTTTTTTCATGGTAAGCGATCTGATGTTCTTGAACCATTGCTAAAAAATCACGAGGAGTAAAGCGAGCAAGGGCTGACTTGCAAAAGTGCCGATTCTCAGACACATAGTTTCTCGAGCTCGCGGTGAGATTCGTAAAATTGCAGCGACCACCACCAGAGATTAAAATTTTAGATCCCACTTTAGAACCGTGATCAAGAACTAGAGTCTTACGACCTCTCTTGGCCGCTTCAATGGCGCACATGAGGCCGGCCCCACCCGCACCGATAACAATGACGTCGTATTCATTTGTGGCCAAGACTCACCCCCGAAATAGCTGCCTGCACATGATAAGCAAAAACCCCAGGCTTTGCACTGAGCAAACCCTGGGGTTCTTATAATGAACTACCGGTAAAAGATAATTGATTAGTTGTGATCAACAGCAGCAGGAGTTGACGTTTTGTCTCCTGGCAATGTTCCAGCGGTAATTTCTTGCAAGTTCGTTGCGCCGTCGCCGTCTGAATCGAGTGATTCAATAGCAGCGAAATCAAGAGCTTTAGCTTGTAGGTCAAGAGCATAAGCATTCAATTTTTTGTCAGCATCGTGACAAAGTGTGCAGTTAACAGTACCAGCAAATGCCGGGTAAGTAGTTTTGAAAGCTTTCATAATTGGCATTTTTGCGAATGCTGATGACGACACCAAAGTCAAAGCTAGTACGAGAACGATCTTCTTCATAATTACTCCTTATTTTTCGTTTTAGATTTGCTGTGTCTAACGCTAGAAGGCCAACCAGTCAATTGACTAAATTAACAATAAATCGCGAGGCAATAGATATTGCCTTGCACGTTACCTTTTTTTGAGACATCTTTTCTCGAAAAACGGAAAGAAGCAGTGAGTCATTCACTCAGCAGCCTTAATTCGTCGCGTCATTTCCACCAACACCTCCGCTTCGGAGGCTCGCATCAATCCAAGTTAAATAATAATGTCTATTCTATTTAAAATAATTGAATGAGTTCAAGGTCACCTCGCTGAATCATTTTGAACAGCCGACCAATCGTGAATGACCTTTGCATCAACATCGTAAAATCTCATTCTCAGATTCAACGGCGTCACTTCAAATAAAGCAAACCCCAAAGTAGAGGCGCCGAAAACTTGGCCGGGATCACCGTGCCCAATCGCACGCAATTGAGAGCCCGCCCCTTGAACAATCGCCTGATAAGAACCGGCATCGAAATGTTCTTGGTCGTGGTCATGCCCACTCAAGTAGAACTGAATGCCACATTTTTTCATCACCGGCTCTATCGCACTCACAATCTTCGCTTCAGGCCCGTGTTCGCCGCTTGATTTGAGCGGGTGATGCCCCATCAAAAACTTCCACCCCTTCTTTTCACAAAGTGCCGTTTCAGCTTCACTTGCTTGCTTGGTTCTTTCGGCTGCGCTTGCAATCATTGGGTCGGTGTCTAAGCCATAAATTGAGAGCCATTCAGGCAGACCCAAAACAGCATAATGGTTCGACGGCATCAGCCAGCGTTGCCCCTTTAGCGAATACTCAACCTCAGCTTGAACTGACCTCGTCGATTTTAGCCAATCGTGGTTTCCGGGCACTGCCCAAAAATCAAAATCGCCAAACGAAGCGTAAGGCTTCTCAAACGCAGACTGCCACTGCGAGTCGGTCACCGATGTTACCCCTGACGGATAAAAATTATCTCCCAACACTAAAGCGAACTGACATCCCACCTCTGCACAAACCGACGACATGGCTTTTGCGACCCGGTATTGATCGGGTTCACCGGTACCTTGATCACCAAAAACAATGAAGTTAACTTTTTCAGCACCAACGGGCACGGGGTGATACAATCCCTCAATATTGACGCTATGAATAGCCCCAGCGTCTTTGCAAGAACGGGCTGCGCCACTAAATACAAAAACCGCCAAGAAAGCAGCCAAGAAAATCGATTTTCGATATCCAAACATCTGAAACAGTCTTTGTAAAATCATAACGTCTCCTTCATTTTCTCTATGAAGAAGATCATAGCAGCTACGCGCCCGCAACTCCCATTTCTGAAACAAGTAAATCCGGACAAAGCACCGAGCTTCCGGTTGACTCACCCCAGTTGTCACCAACCCCTATGACTTGCATGAGTAATTCGAGAATATTTCCAGACAAAACAAACTGATCAACGGCGCCAACACATTCACCTCGATCAAACAAGAAACCTTCGCAAGGAATTGAAATATCTCCGGTCGATGAATTAAAACAGGCGTGCAAAGACCCCTTCAAATCAGTGATCTGCAACACTTGCGAATGAGAGTTGATGAATTCAGACCTCGTCGATCGCCCCCGTGTCACCACTAAATTACTCGACGAAATACCCATTGAGGTAGTCGGAGACCTTGCAGCATGGCCGGTGTGAGGCAAACCCAGTTTTTTTGAATATTCGAGATTAGTGAGAAACCCTTTAAACTCACCGCGATCAGAAATGAGCGAGGTGACCTGAGAGTCAACCCCTTCGTCATCAAAAGGTCGCAAACCAGACCCTAGACGATTGAAAGGGTCATCAACCAATTCGAATAAATCAGACGCTACTTTTTTACCTACTTTTCCAGAAAAAAGAGACGTTTTGTTAAAAACCGCTTTTGCCGACAGGTACTCTGAGAACATATCAACAAAAGTTCCGGCGATCTGATGCTCAAGAAAAATTCGATACCGACCCGTTTTTGGGCGAACGGCTCCCAAACGAGACACAGCCTTTTCAACAGCTAATTGAGAAAGCAGCCTAACATCGAGGTCAGCGAACTTTCGAAACACCCGGGTTTCGCCTGACATTTTACTTTGCTCGCCGGACACCACTAAAGGGTAAACGTATCCAATCCAGCGTTTGGCTCGAAAACTTTTGTCGACTCCGTGCGAATTTAGAAGTCGTAACTGACTGAACTCCTCGTCGAGACTCGCATAAGGAACTGAACTCACCCGACTATCTAACTCGTAACAGTTGCCTTCGAGCTCAAGCGCCTTCGATTTTTTTGCTTCGAGCGAAACGTCTTCGTCAATCGATAAATCAGCAAATGAATCAACCAACCCAGAATGACGAATCGTCTCACCCTCAAGCATTCCATGAGTTCTGTGCTCTGAAGTTTTTAGGTCTCGCGCGTTTGATTTTGCATCTTCAAAGGCGCGAGCCAGCCCCTCTTTTGACAAATTTTCAGTATAGGCAGTGCCTTCACCATTGCCATCGATTACTCGAAACCCGGCAACCGTAAGACTCGACGATTGAAATTTTGATAGCTGGCGTTTCTGTGAACCCAGATTCAGTGACTCTCGTGAATAAATCATCAACTCGGTTAAGACTGAAGAACCACTCGCTGAACCTTTAATGATGCCTGAGAAAATCGCCTGATTAAAATCGTTCATGCTCGGCCTCCTACGGTCAATTTTGAAACCATCACTTGTGGCTGACCACAAGCTGCCGGAATCATCCCGCTCACCGAGCCACACATTCCCGGATCGATTTTTAGATCGCTCGAGACCTTGACAATTTTCGCGAGCGTATCAATGCCTTTTCCGATCAAACACGCGCCCTTCACCGCTTCTTCGAGTTTTCCATCGCGAATGAGATAGGCCTCGGTCACTTGAAAATTGTAGTCACCGGTACCGGGTGTCACCGAGCCTCCGCCCATTTTCTTTGCATAGAGGCCATAATCAATGTCTTTAACCATACTTTCGAACGTATCCGTGCCCGGAGCAATGAAGGTATTTCTCATGCGACTGGCTGGTGCAAATTTGTACGAATTTCGCCGACCGCTGCCGGTGATCGCGTAGCCGGTCTTAATCGCACCCATCTCGTCGACCATATAAGACTTGAGTACCCCTTTTTCGATCAAGACCGTCTTCTGGGTCAGATTGCCTTCATCATCAACTACCGACGAGCCCCAACCGTTAACCAGAGTGCCGTCGTCAATGGCGGTCACACAATCGTTTGCGATTTTTTCGCCCAACTTACCGCAAAAAACAGAAGCGTTTTTTTCAACAGAAGTCGTTTCTAGGCCGTGCCCACACGCCTCATGAAACAAAACGCCACCAAAACCATGATCAATGATCACGGGCATATCACCTGCTGGGCAATGTTTTGCGTCAAGCAACGTCAGTGCTGACTTCACATTCTCGAGCGCTAATCGCTGCAGATCAATTGATTCAACAAACTCAGCGGTTCCTAGGTGACCCTCGCTTGAGTGCATCGACTCTTTTAGGCCATCTCTCTCAACCATCGTGTCTGCAACAATTCGTGAATACGGCCGCTCGTCGTATACGAAAGTACCTTTTGAGTTCGCAATTTGTACTTTTTGAAATTTCTCAGTGAAATAAGCCTGTACCTGAGTCACATCGGTTGAGTGAGAACGGGCATATTGATCAATCACTTTCAACCAACCAAACTTTTTTTCTCGAGAATACTCCCACGGCTTAACGCCGAAGCGGTGAACTGATGGCAGCTTTTTTTCAACCAACTGCAGACGAGAATTCTGGTCAGTTGACTGACCTGGCAACTGAACGGCGCCTCGAGACTGCGCCGCAAGTTTCGCGGCCTTGATCAGACCAGCTTCACTCAGATCATTTGTGGTGACATAAACCACTTCTTTGCCGAAAAATACCCGAATCCCTGCGCCAAAAATCGTACCTGACGAAACCTGATCTGCCTTCTGATTTCGATAGGTCAACAATGAAGTGTAACAATCTTCTACGAACACTTCAGCAAAATCAGCCTGAGTAGAAAGGGCCGCATCAAGCGTTTTTTCTAAAATATTTTTTTGAATAATCTCTGTGGTCATCAATCGACGCTGACATGGCGCCAGTCGATTTTCAATAGACTCCCGAAATAAAACTCACTATGTTGCCTTTCATGACCAAGAAAATTGCAATCGTCACCGGAGCACTCAGAGGCCTAGGACTAGCAACCGCCACTGCACTCGCCGACCACGAATATCAGGTAATCGTCACCGGTCGCCATTCTGAAAAAGGTAAGAAAACCGTTTCGGAAATGAATTCGCTTGGTCAAGAGGCCAGTTTCTTTTTCTTAGATGCTTCTGACCCGATCAGCATTGAAACTTTTGCAAATGAAATTGAAAAAACCTTTAAATCAGTTGACGTACTCATCAACAACGCTGGAATTTTCGTTGACTCAGAATCAGATTTGACCGAAATCAGCGCACTCGCTGCTTCACTTCTCAAATCGATTTCAAACAATGCGGTCGGCCCCTACCTGCTCGCTCACCGACTCATGCCTCTCTTAAAAAAATCAACCGCCGGTCGAATTGTCAATGTGTCGAGCGGAATGGGGCAACTCTCTGAGATGGATGGCGGCTACGTTGGCTACCGGCTATCGAAGACAGCACTCAATGCCGTCACTCGAATCTTGCACAGCGAAGCCGAGGGTTCGCGAGTGCTCGTGAATTCAATCTGTCCAGGTTGGGTGAAAACCGATATGGGCGGCCCTGAGGCAGAACGCTCGATCGCCGAGGGTATCGATACGATCGTTTGGGCCGCGACACTTCCTGCCGGCGCACCGTCGGGTCAGTTCTTTCGAGATCGCAAGGTGATCGATTGGTAAATTAAAAAAGGCCAACTACCAGCGAGTTTACGCTGATGGTTGACCTTCAAAGAAGTTTCGTTGCTTTTAAAAATTTAAACTAATTACGGCTCTTGATGGCAGTCATGGCACTTGATCGGTGCATTCGTATTGCCAGCGTGTTGATTGTCTAAGTGACAACGATAACAAGTGGCGTGCTTCTTGAGTTCTTCGTGAGTCGGAGAATTCACATCAGTGATGTAACGCGAAAATTCATTTTTCTTATGGCAAGCAGCGCAATTACCCTTAATTCCGTAAGCCTCATCAAATTGGTGACCTCGATGATTGAAATCGATGATACCCATCGGTCCAGTTTTGTTAAAAGTGAAGTATTCAGAGCTCTTCAACCCTTTGGATCCAGGAGGAGTGCCGGCATTGATTTCAGCAATATTGCTCACTTTATCGCCATCGGAGTCGGCGTTTTCAATTGCCCCCAAATTATACTGAGCCGCCTTGAATGCTAAACCGTAAGAATTTAAAAGCTCACCGCGAACTGAAGAGTGGCAAGTCACACAGCCATCTAACCGAGTGCCAACAGTCTTAGGATAAGTAAATCGAAACGCACCCATCATACTTTCGGTCGCGAATGAAAGGCTCGAATACGACAAAGCGAGGGCTACTAAACTCAAAACTTTCAGGGCTGATTTCATTTGTTTCATAATTTTCTCCACAACTTTTACTTCGATATGCCACAAAAACAGTTATTAAACAATATTAGTTAATAAATTAGGGTTCTTGAGAACCAATTTTTCTATTTAGCCGCGACCTTAGACCGACTTGCCATTTTTCTCAAGCCCGAAGAGCGGAAGCTCAAAGACCTGCAAAATGGGACATTTTTTCTGCCCAACCTAGCCCAAAATTAGGGAATTTCAGAATCTTATGATAGGCTTGAGCCCATAAAATGAATTGGACCGACTTAGGACTCTCAGAAACCACGCTTGAAACCATTGCGAAGGCCGGCTACGCCAACCCAACGCCTATACAAATTGAATCAATTCCGCTAGCTATCGCAGGAAATGACCTCATTGCCTCGGCCCAGACGGGTACGGGCAAGACTGCCAGTTTCGTCCTACCTATGGTAGAACGGTTTGCCGGCCGAGAAGGTACCTACGGGTTGATTCTGGCTCCAACAAGAGAGATTGCTCAACAAATTCAAGCAACTATTGAAATTTTTGGGGCTCCAAGGAATGTTCGAAGTATTTCTCTGATCGGCGGCATCGACATGAAAAAAGATGCTGAAGCGATTCAGACCTACCCTCAGATCATCGTGGCAACGCCGGGACGCCTCTGTGATCACCTCGACCGAGGTCACATCTGGCTTGATTTTATTCAAATTGTTGTTCTTGACGAAGCCGACCGCATGCTCGACATGGGATTTTCAGAACAGCTCGCAAGGGTCTTACAAGATGTACCAACCACCCGCCAGACCATGATTTTCTCTGCGACCTTTCCGCCACCGGTTGAAAAGCTAGCCCAGCGCAACCTTCGCAACCCTCATCGCATTTCAATAGGTCGCCCGACTGCCACACTTCCGACTATCGAACAACGATGGCTCTGGATGAGAGAGGATTCGAAAACCCGCGAGCTTCACCGGCTTTTTAGAGAAGAAAAAGGAAGCATGATTGTCTTCGTTCGTTCAAAAGACCAGGCGGGTCGCCTTTGGCGATCACTGCACAGTGCCGGGGTTTACGATGCAACGGTCATTCACTCTGACCGATCTCAAGCGAACCGCGAACAAGCTTTAGCAGAATTCAAAGAAGGAAAGTTTCGAATTCTGATCGCAACAGACGTCATGGGTCGAGGCATTCACGTCGACAATGTCGCTCATGTCGTCAATTTTGATTTGCCGCTTGAAGCTGAAGACTACATTCACCGAATTGGGCGCACCGGACGCCAGGGTGAGACTGGTAAAGCCACTAGTTTTGTCACTTCTTACGACCGAGGTCTCGTTTCTCGCATCGAATCGATGTTGAAAATGAAGCTTCCGTATCAAGAGCGTGACGAATCTGCTTCGGCTGGTAGCGCCGGTGGCGGAGAATCACGAGACCCGCGGCGCAGAAGGCCTAAATTTCATGGTAGACAGAAATAGACTCGACAAAAACAAGCTAGTTGAAGCGATTTTAGACAAGCTTCATCACGAGATTGCTACCCTCAAGACTTCAGCGCGTGCCGCCCATGAGGCGGCTACCCACGAAGAAAGTAAGGCCGAAGACTCACACGACACTCGAGGGCTCGAAGCCTCTTACCTCGCTGGAGCACAGGCTGTGAGAATCGACGAGATTCACAAGCTCATTTCGCTATTCAAGTTTTTGCCTACCAGAGAATTCAAAACAACCGACTTGATCGACGCCGGAGCTCTCGTTGAACTTGAGTTTAATGGCAAGAGAAACTTCTACTTCTTGGCCGCACAAGGAGGGGGAATCACCGCCGAGTTTAATGGTAACCCAATGCACGTGATCACCGCACAAACACCATTGGGTGAAGAACTCATCGGAAAAAAACTAGGCAGCCTTATCGAAGTAGAAACGCCAAAGGGAATTAAAGAGTATCGGGTCATTAATATTTGGTAATCGTCCTGACTCACGACAATAGCCTCAATGGCTGATCACAACCCCATTGCTTCTAACCATCGTTCTACGATCACGTAAGTCTCAACATGGCGCAATGGCTGCCGGGCCGGCAACACCAACCCCAGTTTACCACGCGGTGGCGCAAAAACCTCCATTACTTTACCCACATGCTTTTTCTGCCAAAAAGGACTGGTCAACTCAACGAACATGGAATCAATTCTCATTGCCCGCTCAATGCACCTCTCAACTAACTTCTGATCAAGGCCCTCAAATACCTTTTTTACGAACCCTGGAATGTCATCTGGGTGCAGCCCTTCAAGCCTCAGATAAGTCGTGTAGAAACAGACTTGCAAAGCATTTCGATAAGATCGACTCCCCACCTTTAATAGCCGCATGAATTCAGCACCTGATTGATAAATACCGCGAACGCTATAGAGGTGTTTTGCCAGCTTTGAATTTAGCTCATCAGCTAAGGCCATATCCAAAATGATAACCAAGCTTTCTGCACAATTCAGAAAACGACAAGCCTCTAACGCTCGCTGAGGGCAATCGATTTTTTGGTCAGAAAAGTGCCGCCAGAGAATGCGATGATTTTGTTCATGAAACACACCCGTTGTGAATGATCTCACCATGGCTATGTGGGCATGGTCTTTTTTCTGTAGCCGATCACGCAAAGACCAATCAAGCTCACTAGCGATTGGAGTGTACTCGATCAGGTTTTCAAGCAATGAGACCGAGCCAAGCGATCGGGCTGACGACAACAGAGTTGCCTGAAAGCGGCCCTCTTGTTGCAGGTACAACTGACGGCTTCTTCTATAAAGATCACTCTGCGCCAGCAACAATTCGTCGTAGGGCTGCTCGGGCAAAGCAAAAGTTTTACGAAAAGGTCGAGCCTTTACCTGAGCTTTTTTCTTACTAGAAAATGGATTGATCGACTTCGTCTTTTTCAAAATGCGCTCCTTCGATTAACAGAGAAGTTTGGGATACGTAATATTGACCATTGTGAGTTGAGTAAACTTATCTCATTACCCAAAATTTTTGTCTCATCCTTTTTTTCGCTAACTCAAATTGCAACTCAGGCCACCACTATAACCAACACCCAGCAAAAAAAGCCAATTGGCATCTTCATTGCTTAACTAAATATCCCATAGAGACCGCTGACAAAAAAGGGCGGCGATCGCATTAGCAGAAATGATTCTAGTAACGAAAGGAGGGCGTTGATTTAATTTCAAATGCCTTTGGAAATCGTTTCTTAAGAGGGAATTTCTAAGCGTCGATTGAATTTCGAAAATAGGAAGGCCGATCGTGAATTCGGTTTTAAGAATATTGCAGCTCGTTTCAACGGGCTTGCGAAGCAAAACCGATCCAACCAAGTGTTTTCGGCAGTGTGGTTTTTCTCATTCGTCGGAAGTTTCCCTCAGGTCCTTAAATAGAGGTAGTTGACAACTCGCATTCAACTTGCGCAGGGGTGTCACTCCTTGAATAGAGTAGCCAGGCGAGGAGATAGAGAATTTTCTTCGCCTGGTTTTTTTTTAATAGTTCTTTAATAGCTCAACGTAAAGACAATGAAACCGGCTCGGTCTGGCCCTGACTGCACACTAAGAAATCGGCTTGAATCAAGAGTTTGATCAATTTGAAGAAATTCACCTTCGGCTAGTGACTCAGACTCCACATGAATCTGACCAAACAGCTGAACGGCAAGCATCACATTGCCCTTCATTGGTATTTCGCAACGCTCGCTAGAATTCAGAGTGATTATTTCAAACCTAGCCGTCACCCATTGCTTAAGAAAAAAAAGGTTCAAATCTCGAACGGGCCCACCCAACAGTTCACAACTCATTGGGAGGTCGCCAGAAAACAAATAGGGTTCATGCAGTTTCAAAACGATTTTTTCTGGTAAGTCACGATTCTCTGACTTATTCGTCAGCACGAGTCCCGCTCCGCCAAGCACCACTAGAATTCGGTCATGTTTCGGAAAAAGCGAAAAGTCGCCCTGCTGTTCAATTTTTGCTGACGATAGACGCCACTTAAAGTCGCCTAACCTAAAATCTGAACCCTTCGGAAATATGGCAATCTGGGCGGTCGAACCGCCTCCATTTTTCCACGGCATTATCTGAAAATCCTTGGGCGTTAATTTAGTTAATTTTCTAGTTGATGACATCATTGAAGCCGTTACCTGACAAGACGAAGTCGAGTCACTGATTTAATGTCTGTTCTTGATATTGACTACCCACTAGTTGACCGCCGAAATGTTCGACTTCTATTTTGCCTTGATCGGCATCTTCGGTTTCAGCCAAAGCTAAAACTCGTTGCATTTTTTGCCTCACCCGATCAAGGGCGTCACACCCATCGCGATAGCCCCGGTTACACGAACGATCAAAAGCTTGAATGGCTGCTGACCAGTCTCCTTGCATTTTGTAAACTGAGCCTAACTGATAGCAAGCTCGCGAGTGACCCACATCACAGCGTTGTTCGACTTGCTTTAAGTACTCGTCTTGATTCTCGGCCGTTAAGGGTATCGAATTTAAAGCCAGCTCGGGATTAGCCGCAATCAGTTCATCGAGTTTTCGACAAGCACCCCGTTTTTGCCGCGAGCAAGCCTCTTGTAAAAGATCTCTGGCTTCGTCTAATTGACCTTCTTGAATGAGTTGCGCCACTTTTTGCGCTCCAGTCAGTCGAATTCTGGGGGCTTCGATGTCAGCCGTCGTTTTTGCAAGTTCAGAATGTATTTCAACGCTTGGCTCAGCTTTTTGGGGTCGCATGGTTAGGTACTGCGGTTCACTGTGCTTTTTGGCTGCATTCGTATCGAGCCAAGCTTTCAGTCGCGATTGTGAATCGAGTTGATACATGGCGCCAGCCCAGCCAAATCCGAGCCCAAGCAGCAGAGTTGAGATAAGTGTCAAATAACCGTTACTCTCATTGCGCGGCAACGCTAACTTTTCCATCAATGAACTTATCGGTTGGTTTTTTTATAGTTCAAGACAATTTTTGCCTACCGCGGTGTGAACCGAGATCACCTTTCGGCCTTTACCCCGACAACCGAAAATGAGTTAATTTAACTGCGACAACCGGAGGCACACCTAGCATGGATGCGAGCGATAGTTTACAGACAGAACCGAATCAAAACACAGAAAAACCAAACGAAATCAATGGCGGTGCTGAATTCATCGACCATCTGCGCCTGGCGACCCCCCAGCTGCGTATCATGATCGAATATCACAAACGCAACTTGCCCGTCGACCAGTACACGAACCTACTCAATGACATCAGGGCTATGCACGACAAGTTCTCATCATCTCTTGCTGGTTATCACCCGGGCGCTGAACGAGCACGAGAAGCGCACCGCTTAATCAACGTAGCTATCGACCAGTCGACTCAGGTAAAAGCGAGCTGCAAAAAAGGTTGCGGGGCCTGCTGTTCGCTTGAAGTAGAAATAACCCACGATGAAGGGGCACTACTTGCTCAAATCGTAGAATCTGGGGTTCAGATTGATCGGCCCCGGCTAGAATTGCAGGCAAAACGTGAGCGTCAAGGTATCGAATGGAAAAACAGCGGTGATCTGAGCAACCGCTGTGTTTTTCTGGGGCCCGACCAAAACTGCCGCATTTACGAATCAAGGCCGGCAATCTGTCGAAAAGTCGTCGTCGCAAGCGACCCTAAAGAATGCAATAACCCTGAAGGCAAACCTCAGCCGATTCTCATACCGATGGCCGAAATTGCACTAACGGCAGCTCTGAATCAGCCAGGCAATACCAATCTGTCGCTTTCGAAAAGCCTCTTGGCTGCTCTCGGTTCGAGCACAAATTGTGAAATCTCGGCGGCCGAATCAACGGCTGTGTTGAGTTTCTAGCAAATATTGAGGACACGCGGCTTCAGCATTAGCTCCAAACAAAGTCACTCGCTCAACTGTCGCTGAGCTAAGGCTCAATCCACATACCGGAGTGCCGCCGTGAACCTTTTGAGGCTCTTGAGAATAGCACATTCGAATGCGATCACAGGCTTTGAGGTTGGTTCCATACTGTGGGTAGGTAAACGACCAGCTCGAACAAACTTGAGGATTCATGCGACAACTATCGACTTCAACGATGGGCATTCTCGATTTCGCCAGGGCATCTTGAAACTCATCGCTAGTTTCATCTAAAATCGCCCAAGCACTCTGAGTTGCCAACAACGCTGCCAAACCTGCCAAAATCGTTTTCATGTCATTCTCCTTATTGAAATCCGAAAGAATATATAACTCATTGCGTCAAGTATAGATAGTTTTAAATTCACCCCCCCCCCTTAATCTCATTTTTTCTCGCATCTTACTTGCGAATAAGTGCCTGAAATGCGAGAATTTTTGCGATTATTCACTCTTTTTTTCGACCTTTTTTGGAGATTCACCATGGCTGACATTCGCCCCTTTCACGGCTACCGACCATCACCCAAAAACGCAAAGCAGGTGTCTTGCCCTCCCTACGATGTCTTGAGTTCTCAAGAGGCCAGGGTTCTCGCCAAAGGAAATCACTTGAGTTTTTTGCGTGTTACCAAAGCCGAGGTCGACTTTTCACCAGAAACCGACGAGCACACTGAACCTGTGTATAAAAAAAGCTGTCAAAACCTGCGAGACCTCATTGAAACTCAAATACTCATTAAAGACGCCCAGTCATCTTTTTACCTCTACGAGCAAATCATGAATGGCCGATCGCAAGTAGGCTTAGTCGCCGGCGTGAGTGCACAAGAGTATGAAGAAGGAAAAATAAAGAAGCACGAGCTCACCAGAAGAGACAAAGAAGACGATCGAGCCCACCACACTGACGTACAAGACGCCAACACCGAACCCGTCATGCTCACCTATCGCGCCCGCCCAGAAATTGACCAACTAGTTGCCACTATCATGAAGCGCCCACCCCAATTTAATTTTGTAGCCGACGATCAGATCACCCATCGACTTTGGGTTGTACAAGAATCGAATGAAGTCAGCTCATTTACCGAACACTTCAAAAAAGTTGAAGCGCTCTATGTGGCCGACGGGCACCACCGAAGTGCCGCTGGCTACCGTGTGAGAAATCTGCGGCGCGATCGAAATTCAAGCCACACCGGCAATGAACCCTACAATCACTACCTTGCGGTGGTTTTTCCAGACACCCAACTTCAGATCATGGGCTACCACCGATTAGTGAAAGACTTGAATCAACTCAGCGTTAAACAGTTGCTAGATAAAATTTCGGTCAACTTTGAAATCACGAAAACGAGCGTTTCGACTCCTCAGCGACTACATGAAATGACCCTATTTGTGGGTGACTGCTGGTACAGCCTCTCACCCCGTCCGGGTACTTTTGATGAAAGAGATCCAGTCAAATGCCTAGATGTCTCAATCGCTCAAGACTTACTTTTGGCTCCGATTCTCGGAATTCAAGACCCCAGAACCGATAATCGCATTGATTTCGTCGGAGGCATTAGAGGAACCCCAGAAATCGAGCGGCGATGCCGACTCGACGCCGCCGTCGGTATCGCCTTATTTCCGGTACCGGTTGCTCAACTCATGGCTATTTCAGACTCTGACAAGATCATGCCCCCAAAATCTACTTGGTTTGAACCAAAACTTCGCTCGGGGCTTGTCGTTCGAATGCTCTGCGAGACCTGAGATCCCACCAATACAAGACCAAGATAGTCACCTATAGAGCTCCTCCGACAAATAGAAATATCGTACCGTAATTTCCTGAAGAAATTATCAATTGTTTATGCTAAACGGGCACCATGAAGACACCTTTATCGATTCTTTGTCTCGCTCTCTCATTCACCTTGTCACTCGTGCTGTCAGCCACTCTGATGAATTCTTCTCATGCTGAAGTGAAGTGCAACGAGTGCCACACGATGCTAGAACGAAAAGTAGTGCACCCGGCCGCTTCAGATTCATGCGAAAATTGCCACGAAAACCCTTCTTGGGAAGCACCCCTTCATGGAAAACTGTCTGAAACCGGAAACGGCTTGTGCTTACAATGTCACGATGAAGCGGCTCTCGGAAACTGCAAGACAGAAGCTGGAATCACTTCATGCGCTCACCCTGTCGCTGGGCACCCGATTTCTGGAATGAAAGATCCCTTGTATCCGAAGAAAGACTTCGGTTGTACCTCGTGCCACAACCCGCATAGCTCTGACATGCCCAAGATGTTTCGCTATAACTACGACGCAAAATCTCCTTATAAAGGTGAAAAATGCGCCGTTTGCCACTGGTCAAAAACATTTCCAGGTCCAGCGCCAACTACCCCACCTTGGGGCACTAAATAGGTGCCAGGCCGATCTTTCAGCCTAAGAAATTCACCCAATTTGAGCTGTTTTGCGTTTTTGCAGACTGAGACTCTCCACGATTCAAGTCGTCAGTTTCGGTGCTGAGCCACGCCAGAAGGTCATCCTGCTCAGTTTCGACCACGGTTTTGTTGATCACCTCGAGTAGGTAAATGACCCCGGCCGACGTAGACCGCTTCTCTTCTAGAATTGAATTGAATTTCATAAACCCCACCCCTGACTAAATTCTAGCCATTCTTGACGCAACTGGGCAAGTTATATAATAGTCGTTTACTTTCAGCGCATTAGACAGAAAATAGCCTCTTGAATGCACTGCCCATTTGAATGATTTATAGACACTCACTTTGTTAAATAAAGTTTGCAAATAGCCTTAGACTGCCGAGTAACCTTCACTGCGCATGAAGGCTTTCAGAACATCACTTCGAGAAACAACACCCTGAAGATGCCCGAAATCATCAACCACGACTATTCGTCGAACGGGATGCAGCAACAGATTCTTGAAAACCTCAGAAAAAGGATCACCTTTCTTCACTGTGATCAGGCGATCAGTAGAGATCATCTTATCCCGAAAGCTAGTCAGGGCTTTCTCTAGTCCACCCATGGCCGCAAATTTCATCAAATCGGCCTCGGTTACGATCGACAGCAGCTTTTTGTGTTCGTCGACAACCGGAATGCCGCTGATTCGATTCTGCAGCAACATTAAGATGGCATCTTTGACTAAGACCTGAAGATCAACTGACAAGACATTCTCAGTCATCATGTCTTCGACTTTCAAAAACCTGACAGACAGTTTATCCATACCCAAGAGTATACGCCGTCTCAAATTACATTAGCAACTTCTGCTCGACAAATGTGATTGACCTGACTGCAATCCAATGCAGAAACTCGTCGCTCGTTCCGGCATTAAAGGGCGCTTTCGTCTTGCCGCAAACAAGACCCTGCAAACGCACAGGCAACTCAGCATGAAGAGTTTTGAAAAACTCCGGCTCTGCAACGAACCTCAATTCGACATACCTACCTGACAACTCTTCTTCACTCAGAAACGACACAATCTGCTGAGCAAACGCAAGAGGCAAGGTGCCATCGTGGCTGAGACGCTTAACAAAAACCAACCCATCGACGCACTCTTGGTAGACCGTCGCTTCAATTTTATTCGCCACCACATACCAACGGGCCCATTTTTTTCGCATTTTTCCCCCCCAGTAATCTTCTACTTGTTCAACGCTCTACTGGTACTAAAGGCAATGTTAATGCCAACACGCACAACTAAAAACCGTTTGACAGTCGACAGAACAAATTTTTTCTGGGAAAAATTGAAAACATGAAACACTTTCTCAAAAATACACCTCAGCACAAAAACCTACTCGTCATCTTAGGAGTCGTTTTTTTTGTCGAACTAGGTGAAAGGGTTGGCGAAAGATTCTTACCCATTTACCTGTTAGCTCTCGGCGGAAGCTCAATGGTGATCGCGTTATCGAACGCACTCGATAACCTTTTAGGTGCACTGTACTCGCTTCCCGGTGGCTACCTGAGCGACCGAATTGGGTACAAGCGAGCCCTCATCTCATTCAATCTCGTTGCAATGCTTGGGTACTTGATTGCAGTCATTTTTCCGACTTGGCAAGCTGCGCTCATTGGAGCGGTGTTATTTACCTCATGGTCTTCAGTGTCTGTACCGGCAATCATGAGCGCCATATCTGACATTTTGCCAAAGCAAAAACGAACGATGGGAGTTTCATTCCATTCGTTGATTCGAAGATTTCCGATGGCCCTAGGGCCCATTATTGGCGGAATCTTTATTTCTCATTTCGGTGAGCGTGACGGCATTCGGCTGACTTTTGGAGTCTCGTTTCTCATTGCGTTCATTACCCTTTTTGCACAAGCCTACTTGATCGACGAGACGAGCAAATCAACACCGGAAAAACCGCTCATTCACCCATTAAAACTCTACTCAACCATGAGCGCTGACCTCAAAAAACTGCTCTTGTCTGACATTCTCATTCGTTTTTGTGAGCAAATTCCCTACGCCTTTGTAGTCATCTGGTGCATGAAAAATAGGGGCATATCGGCAGTCGAGTTTGGAGTTCTCACCACTGTTGAAATGGCTACGGCGATTCTTGTTTACATTCCTGTGGCCTACATGGTCGAGAAGAAGAAACAAAAAAAACCATTCATCGCGATCACGTTTGGCTTCTTTTCACTTTTTCCGTTGGTGCTCTTATTTTCCCACACCCTACCCGCTCTCTTTTTCGCTTTCTTCGTGAGAGGTCTGAAAGAATTTGGCGAGCCCACTCGAAAGTCACTCATCTTAGATTTCGCCCAAGGCGAAAACCAAGCCACCCTCTATGGTGCGTACTATCTCATTCGAGACACCGTAGTCGCCCTCGCCGCTATTTTGGGTGGGGCCCTATGGGCAGTTTCTCCTGAGCTTAACTTTTTGACCGCATCAGCATTTGGCTTTGTCGGGGTATTCTACTTTCTCAAATACTGCAAAGAGTGAGTTCTGACTTCAACCTAGATACTTCGGGTAATTTTAGTGAATATCTCATTCTCACAATAACCCCGTACTTCGTGCACTCGCGCGCGGGATCGGCGCATCCAGCGCCCGCGCGAGGGTGATTGTGAGAATGAGATATTCACTACCCCGTGGTCAACATACCGCTGGCAATTCCAGTCACCGTCTCGCGAAGAAGCATGAGTTGCGAGGGCTCACGAAGCGCCAGCACCTGCAAAAGATTGAGCGGGTGAATCATAGACGAACGCAAATGAATTGAAGTTTGCAACCAAGGCCTGAACCACAAAAAGTCATCTTGGCCGGTCAACTCTCTAAAAAAGAGCAACGTTTTTTTCAATTCTTGCTCAAACTTCAAATACCATTCGAACTGTTCTTGCTCGCTTAGCCGGCTTTGCGAGAGGTAAATTTTCCAAATTGACAGCTCAATTTTGGCTAACGTGAATCCCAACGACTTCACAAATGACCTAAATAAAGGGTCTCGATAAAACTCTTTTCTGAGCTGACGCCGTTCTTGAATAGACAAACTTTGCCAAGCACTTCCGAGTCCCCACCAAGTAGGAAACAAAATTCGGGTTTGCGTCCAGCACAAAATCCAAGGAATCGCGCGCAAACCCGAAACCGAGAGCATGGTGCCTCGCTTGGTTCTTTTTGCCGGTCGAGAACCCAATCTCAGTTTGTGTAAATAGCGGTAGGCGGTCGCCTTCTGAACCATTTCTAAGAATTCAGGCGAACCCACTGCCGCTTGATAACTCTGACTTGCCACTTCGGCAAATTTTTCTAATATAGCTGTCGGTCGATATCGCCCAAATGATTGACCTTCAGATGCTTTCTTCAAATGCCGCAACTGGCTTCGCGTGATCTCAGGGCTAGCGAAGGTGCGCTCAACCATCTCGCCTTGAATGGTTGCTTTATACACCGACCGAGCACTGTCAGGCCACCACGCCATCTGTTCTTCAACCGAGCCGCCACCGCGATCGATACTTCCGCCCGAACCATGAAAAAAAATAGGCACGCTGCCCGCTTTGCGAATGATTTGATCTAAGACATGTACGGTTCTTGCGATTTTCAGGCGGCTCTGCAAAACTCCAAGCTCTTTAGATGAATCTGAATACCCTAACATCACTTCTAAATGGTGGTTCCACTCGCTTTTTAGTGCTTTTTTAATCTTCGGATCGTCAAGCATTTGTTGAATAATTTCAGGCGCATCTTGAAGCGCCTGAGCATTTTCAAATAATGGAATCACCGGAAGCCGCAAACTCTTCACTTCTTGAATGACCAACTTAACTGCCGCAGCTATGTCAGCAAAATCGCGAACCATACTCAAAATGAGTCCTCGCGCATACCAGCGAATCTCTCCACCGCGAGAAACTATCTGCAATTGTTTCAGCATCTTTCGAATAGCCGTTTGCTGATTTTGCTCAACCGTATCTCGAATCAAATCGGCACCATCGCGAAGTTCAAGCGGCAACACCAACCCCGGAAACGTGCGGGCGAGTTCGTGAAGCGTCAGTAGCGATGGGTGCTGCACTTTCATCTGAGTGAAATAGAGTTCTGACAGTCTTCGTAGTTTTTTTCGATAAACTTTAATTCGCGCACCGTCGCCGGCCCTCACTACCCGTAAATGGGTCACAGAAATCGAAACAGCAAGTAAGGCGGCGTGAATCGACCGCTGAGTCTTTGAGAACTCGGCGCGATCAATCAGGGCTATAGAGGCGCCCACCTCTCGTAACAATTGCCCCACCAAATGAATCACTTTCTGGCGCGACAACTGCAAAGACCGAAGCAACACTTTTTCATTTACCCCTGGATGGCCATCTTTGTCGCCTCCTACCCAGGTTCTCAGATAAACGGGCGCAATTTCTCGTGAGGCCTCGGCAAGCCCACGTAAGACAGAAGGTTCAAGCGCCAAAGAGTAAAGGTGGTTTGCTTCATCAGTCACTGAAGGCTTGCGGTTTCGAGACAATCCCAAACGCCAAGCCAAGTGCAGGTCATTTCGAAGCTCATTTTCATACCGCGAAAAATCAGATTCGAGCGCGCGAACTAGGTTACTCTGCACTTTGCGAATCAGCGCAATAAAAGCCGGTGATCTAGCCTCGGTTGGGTGGGCCGTGAGAACGAAAATGATCGAATCAATCGGCCCCAAAGACGCCTTTAACTTGTTCGAATTGACATCGTTTTCTTGAACTCGAATCTTTAGCCGGTGAGTGCGATAAGCATTCTCGCAGGCATTCATGAGCTCAAGCATCAACGCAAAAGAATGAGCAACCCTAAACTGATTTTCTGGACTCTGCTTTGCTAAAGACTCGAGACATGAGTTCAAAACACGAAATGTTTGAGTTTCAGCGCGAGAGCTCGAAACCTTGCTACCCGATTTTCTCAGCTCAGTCATTTTCAATCTCAAAGATTCGACCTCAACGAAAACAGCTCTTCCACACTCAGCTTCGATCACTCTACCTAGAGTTAATATCGTCTTTGAAACCAGTTGCGTGAGCTCTCGAGAAAGCGAACCAGGTGCCTTGGGTGTCATACTCTTTATTCTAGCAAAGATCAGGGCATTCAACAGTCTAAACCGTAAACTCTCCTCCCCAACTCACCGTTTTTGCCTAAAGTATTCACAGACCCGACCGAAACAACACTATGCGTATTTCACATATTAAAATTTAACTACAATTGCTCGTGACCGAGGTAGATTACATGACGTTTACACTTAAACTATTAAATGATTTTTACTCGCAGTCTCGAAACCCCGACGCGCAAAGTCAACTTATAGATGTCATCAACATCAGAAAAGAAGGGTTCGGCCCCGACTACCCACCGGGACACTTGCCGATCGATGCATTTGACTTTGTCGGTCGTCACTTCATACTCTACAAAACCGTTGAAAGCCGAGAAATTCCGGTGGCAACCTGGAGACACACCTCGGCAAAGCAAGCTGAAAACTACCGAATCACACCACCCTTTCTTTGCACCGTCGGCGAGCCAAGCCTTCTGAGGCACAAACACGCAATCGAAGAACGGCTAGCTCTAGATAAGCAAAAATCAAAAGACACGGTCTACATGGGAGCATTTTCGATCTCTAAGCCCTGGCGACAAGAAGCTGGCGTGAGTGAAATTGCAAAAGAACTCGGAATCGCTACCATGATTCAAGACATCAACCACCACGATACCAGGTACCTCTCGGGCGCAACCTTAAGGTTCAAAATCAATATTCTACTTGAACAAGCCGGCTTCGAAAGAATTCAAGATCACTGCGGTGAACTGCCCGAGTTTAAAAAAACAAGCGCCTGCAATGAAACGATCGCCCTCTACGAACTCATCACCCCCAGTTTCTGGGCCATCGAATGCCTCGAAAAATACGAATCAGCAATTTCAGGAATTTTAGAATCGAACACCCCAATGGCCATTGCCGCATAACACGAAAGAGGCTAAGCACATGAGCTACGTTCTAGAAAATCAGAATGAATGGAACCGACTTGAACATCAATCTACGTTGCCACAGTACGACTACCGAAAGGAATTAGCCGGTATACCGTTTCAAGCAGGTGAGTCGGTTTTAGATGCCGGTTGCGGATCTGGGGTCGTCACGAGGTACCTTGCAGAAACCTACCCAGAGAACCAGATTACGGGCTGCGATTCAGCCGAAGAACGCCTTATCGAAACCATAGCTGCAAGTCGCCACTTAAAAAATGCGGGTTTCAAAGCGGGAGCACTCGAGAAGCAAGACCTATTTAAAGAAAACACCTTTGACGCCATAATTTGTCGCTACGTTCTTCAGCACGTCACACCAGATCTGCGAGAAACGGTAGTCGCTAATCTATTCTTCTGGTTAAAGCCCGGAGGTAAGTTAATACTCATTGATTTCGATGGTACAGTACACAACCTCTATCCAAGAACCGAGTTTGTCGATCAAACCCTCAAAAAAATCGAGCGAGAAGCTAAGGTCGACCTCAGAATTGGAAGAAAGCTACCGGCTTTCTGCTTCAAAGCAGGATTTCAAAACGTGACCTACCGTATTGAAACTACCGCATTCAACGAAGAATCTAAACAAAGCGAACTCAATGAAATGCAAGCTAGACTCACCCACTCAATGCCATTTCTGAAAGCCGAACTGAATTCGCAGTCTCAAGCCGAACGATTTTGTCAGGAGTTTCTGTCTTCGCTCAGAAACCCAGAGTCAGTGTATTTCTATAATAAATTTGTCACACTCGCCCATAAGGCCAGGCCGATACTCAAAATAGTCTAAAAACCGATATAATCTCGTTGCCTGACAAACCGCAATCCCATTAATGTACCAAGGGTGAGCACAAGCAATCTAACGAATTTCGATCAAAGAATAGGCGAGTCGGTCAGGCTACTGAGAAAGTCAGCAGGTGCTTCACAAGGCGATTTAGCAAAAGAGCTGTCTTTACACCAGTCAGCCATCAGTCGAATCGAGCAAGGCTCACAATCGATGACTGTCACCGAACTTGCGATGGTCGGTCAGTATTTTAAAGTGAGCCTTGATCACTTGATCATGGGCTTGATTGACTACTGGCAAGTCGCTGAAAGTTTCGGAAACGATACGTTCATTCCGTCTCGCTTTCGACTATTTCCGTTTTCAAAAATGCGAGATCCTTTGCCTGCTTTTCTAGAAGTTGTCGATACCCGCTCGAATGCCGAAATAAAATCATTGCTAAAAAATTTCGGACTTGAACTGGAGATGCTCAAGTCAGCCGAACAAAGAATCGGCGTTTATTTCAAATTAGACCTTTTTAAACTGATGATCAGAAATGGGCACTTTTCAAAATCACTTTTAGCCCAGATAGAGCAACGCACTTCAAATCAGATGGTTCAAGGTTTAATGAATAGCACCCTGAAAAATCAGCCGAGCCCTCAGGGCATTCTACAATCGTGGATAACCCATCACGATGAGTATGAATCGCATTTCTTACCAAAGATTGTCGAAACTAGAAAAAATAAAATAGTTCTGACTTTGACGCCCAACCAGCACATGCAAGAAGTTGATTACCTACCAATCGGAAAATCAATTTGTGAGTACAAACTTGCCTACATCAAGGGCCTACTCAGCATCAGTGCAAACACCAACAGTGAAATCAAAGAGTCAGACTGTCACTTTGAGGGCAATCACGCCTGCACCTACCACCTTCAGTGGAAAGCTAGCTGAGTAGTAAAATGGCCCAATCGAAGCCTAAAACCGTCGAAAATGCTCTTTGGAACTCAGTTCAAAGACTCTTAGACCAAAGAGAGTTTTCTGCCAAAGAGTTGGCCACCTACCTAGAGCTCACCGAGTTTGATTTCAATAGAGCGTTTCGTTCAAAAAAGGCCATCCCGATCTACCATTGGGCACAACTGTCTGAACGACTCAACTGCACAGTCGATTCACTCATCAACGAAACGCTTGACATCAGACAGGCCGCCAAATTTGCGAACAAAATAACGACCATTTTGCCAGAAAAATACGCTGACTGCCAAAGAGCGTTCTCGTATTCGCAGTCGACCCTGACCGTTATCAATCACCTCACTCTATTTCGATCACCCGCTCACGTCAGAAATGTTCTCAAGAGGCTTCAGTTGACAATTCCAGCGCTTGAATCTAATCGCGGCTTGGTGAGCTCTCAAATCAACATGGACCTTTTGAGCTTGCTAAAAACTGATGGTGTCAGTGAAAAAGAATTCGAATCAATGGGAACCTTCTCGGCTGTTTCTCTGCGAGACACCTCAGTTGGCAACACACTAGAAAAATGCACCAGCGCTCAAGCACTATTTTCAAAAGTTTTCGATCAACAGTATGTCAATCTTGAAACACTCTGCCAAATCAGGGTACTCAAGCTCTCTAAAAATCAATGCGTGATTGAACTCACTAACACCGAAAGAGTCAAAGACTCTTTTTCTAGGAATGTTATTGGCCTTCGAGAAACGTGCCATTTTCGCAGAGGGCTGGCGGCATCGCTTTCGACATTTATCAACCTACCTAGCGCACACATCACTGAACTGTCGTGCATGTATCTGGGTGATGATTCTTGCCGTTACCAATTCGATTTTCCGCACGAACACTCAAACCTAAGATCTCTTCAAACCGCTTCGGGTTCTCTAAATGACCGAAGTGCCCCACTGACCTGATGACTTCAAATTTACCTTGGGTCTCACCAAAACTTAGCCTCTCAAAATATTCGCGATTCTTAGCTGAATTCGCAATTTTGTCGTGTTCGCCCACGACAAAGGTCAGTTTAATTTTCTGATCGATTAAACTCTGCAGTGAAGCGATGCCAATTTCGACCGTGTCACTGCCAACGACCGCATGAAAACCAGCCATCACAGCAAAAAGACTTTCAACATCGACGCCAAACCCTGGATCGCTCAAAGCCTGCGCGTACAACTGAAGCGCCGACATATCTGAGAAATAGTGAGTGAATAACATCTCGTCTAGCAACGCACTTCTAAACCCAGCTATCACAATTTCATCATAGGCAAATTGCGCTGACAATTCTGCAGCCGTAATTTTCGCTGCTACGGCGGGATTACTAGCAAGCAGGTCAACAGCCGCTAAAGACAAGATACGCTGACTAGCGTTCAGTGTATCTAGCACTGGCGAAACGAGAACCACTTCGCCGATCGAGTCCAGTATCGCCTGGCATCTCTGATCATTTTTTGCCCTGAGCGCCAATAGAACTGGTATCCAAACCGAAAAACTATGACAAACGAGCGACAATCTGCCCCGATTCTCTTCACGAAAAACACCGACAGAATTACCGTCTTTTCTGACACCTATCTGGCTCTCAATAAATGTCCAAGCATCTTCGATCAAGTTTTCAAAACGATTGTCAGACAAATGGCCTGAAATTACCCGCGGTCTCAATAGCGAAGGCTCATTCCAGAACCCATCGAAAAATTTTGCCAATTGCTTTGACTCACAATTTGAATTTAGCCCTGGCCCACCATGAAAAAAGAGTCGCCGATAAAATTTATTCATGAAGCCAATATAGAGAAAGCGGCCGTAATCTGTCAAACTCTTGCTTAATTTTTTACTATTTTCCAATAATTTTGAGCAATATTTCGGCAACTTCAGGCGAATACCAGACATTGGATTTGAATTTCAATTTCTCAAGAATCGGATTTTCTACTGCTTCGATCCCAGCATTTTTTTGTTCAAATTCGATAACTTCTATTAATTTTTCAGAGGCGCTCACAATCTCTGCGACTTTGCTTATGTGATTACCACCAATTTTTTCGGGAAACCCCGAACGATCCCGCAGTTCGTGATGTTGGGCCACAGCTTGAATGGTTGACGGATGAATTCCTCGAATATCACTCAGTAACGCAGCCCCAATGGCTGGATGATTAGTGAAGCGATCAAACTCTTCATTAGTCACTTTTGACCGATCAAAGCCTGAGGTCGTCCACTCTGTACACCGGCCGAGGTCAGAGTGCGAAAGCGCAACATCATGAAAAAGGCAGGCAAGACCCACAATCTCTATCGATTTATCAGCACTAAAGTTCAAATGCTTCAAAAACAAAGATGCGACCATTGTTGCTGCCAATCCATGACTCAAAGCGACTGCTGAGGCTAAAAATGCTTGAAGAAAGGGTGAATTACCAATAGGTAATGAGTCAGCCACACCCCTCGCGCTGCGGCAGAATTTCTTGCCAAGATTAATCGTTTCACTGTCAACAGACCGAGAAGTCAAAAAATGGCCAACCAACTCTCCAAAATTAGATAGCTGATCAACCTTAATATGAGCCGAAATTTTTTGATTTGCGTTTAATCTTTCGAGCAAAAGATCACAATACTGCAGCTGAATTTCTAGAGAGTCCTTTCGGAAATAGAAATTCTTCGCTCCCTTTTTTATCAATTCAATGACTCTAGTCGGATCTATTCTTGAATGCGATACGAACAAACACACATACTTGTTTTCGCCAAGTCGCAAATACGTATCGAAAAGTGCCCTTGACCCCATCAAGTATCTATCTGCCCGTAAGGCAAAGAATTGAGAATCAAGCTCCATCACTTGACTACTTGACTTGGCCTCAGGGGTTTTGACTTCTCCGGTTACATGCCGGTCGCCAATCACCGTCTCATCTGAACTTCGTGAGTTCAAAAGACCTGACTCGATCAAAGCCAGCTGTTTTTCGATTAACTTTGAGTAATCAATCGGTTTTTTTATGGGGCGATCGATACGCCGTTTCAAAAACTGCAATTCGGAATATTTAGGTTCTTCTTGATTAGGCTCAAGTAAAAACTGAATTTGCACCAATGGCTCAGAAACAATGATCGTTTTTAAGAACTCAACACACTTGACAGAAAGTCTAGCAGACTCACTTGAAGACTGGTGCCCCACGGCGCCGGACCCATAAATGACGGATGGACTCAAAAATACGCTGGAAATCGGCGGCCGCTTGGATTGAAGCAGTCGACTAGCAGATTCAAGAGTATCACAAATAAATGGCGGCAACCGTTCGAAGTTTGGATCATTACGCACTTCAGAAAGAAATGCCTGATTCGAATCTACCAGTAGAGGATAGCCAAGAGTGGTCACAGAAAATACTAACCGGGGACCGCGAGTTTTGTCTAGACTAATTTATGCTAAATTCGTATATTTAGGTCGGCTCTTTTTACCATCCATACGCCCCCGCGAGTATCAGAATTTTCAGTTTTGCCAACGCTATGACTGTGTGGCTTTTTTTTCTGTCAGCGGAAGTTTAACCCGTACTATTGTTTTTTCTCCGTGTACCGAATCAACATCAATAGTCGCGTTATAAATTTGAAGCGTTCGTCGTACTGACATTAGACCAAGTCCCGTTCCCCCGTGTCCGTTACCACCCACTGACAGTGACTTCGTTGAAAAATAGGGATCAAAAATTTTGGGTAAGTGATCAAGTGAAATGCCACAACCCGTGTCAGCAATTTCAACCACAATCGATTGATCTTCAGCCCGACTAAACACCCGAAGTTCTCTCACCTCTTTTTCGCGCATCGATTCGATCGCATTCTTAATGAGATTTCCAAAAATTTGATTGAAATGAATTGACCGACCTTCAATGGTCGGAATGATGCCCAAATCTTTAGTCAACTTCACCTGATTCTTAAAAAAACTATCAAATTGCAAAATTTCGAGTTCAACTTGCAAAATCTGGTTCAAGTCTACTTTTTGAGTCGCCTGATCTGCAGTTTGCTTGCCGATGGCCAGAATTGATTGAATCATTTCAGCCATTTGATCTAGGGCCCTCAAGCCCGTAATAGTCATCGTTTCGTCCGGAAACTTTCTCTTCAAAAGAGAAAGGACCCCCACCAAAATAGCCATCGGATTCTTCAGGTTGTGGACAATTTCAGCTGTATGCATTCCAACGAAAGCCGCTTTTTCTAATTTCATCAATTGAGCGGTGCAGGACTTCACAATACTCTCTAGATCGGGCTCTTGATCGAGGGGGTTATCTTTCACACTATTCTTCTCGACCTCAAATCGGAATCACTTTAATTTATTATGTTAAATTAGCATATAAACACTCTAAGCCCTACGATCACGCACCAACCACTGCTGCACAACCCGAGTGGCCGTCTCGAAATCAAACCCCCGTCGCACGAGAAATAGCATTGTTTTCTGCTTAAATTTGAAAAGCTCGTTTCTCTCGGTCGGAATGGCGGCACGACCAAATTTTCGCTCTAACACGGTAGCGGCTCTAGTCTCAGGGGGGCCCATGTCTTCAATCGACAACCGCTGCTCTAGGTGCTTAGAATCGAGGGTAATTCCTTTTTCTCTCAGTTTCTGAATCACAAATCGAGGCCCTTTTCCGCGCAAGGTCAAATCTCGAATCAGAGCCCGAGTGTAACGTTCATCATCGAGCCATTTTCTCTCACAAAACTCACTAATCAAGGCATCGACCACTTCAGCTCCAAAACCCCTTTTTTCTAAGTATTTCTTTGCGTCTAAGACCGAGGTTTCTCGACGGCTAACCCTGCCCAAGAGTTTTTCTCTCGCAAGTTTTCTGGGGTCATCGGATTCAGCCATCAGCTCACACTTTCACCCGTTTCTGATTCTTGGGTTACTACAAGAAAAAGCCCCCTAACTACGAGAAGCAGCTAAGGGGCTCAAAATTCGGAGTTTTTTCGTCAAAACCGCTGCGAAAACTATTTCGTTCCAACGGCCTGGCAAGAATCAAGACCCCATAGGCGGCTCAAAATGAAAAGTCCGCCAGTTGGGCTACCACTCACATTGACAATGTCTTTCACGCCAGCAGCTTGCAGATCTTTAACGCAAGCGTCAACCGGTGAACCCCAAAAAGTGAAAATCACTGGAGTCGCACGAGTAGCAATAATCACGTCTTTTCCCCCTGCTTTACTTTTGTCGATACTTGCACAACCTGATGCCAAAACAAGAACTAGTAAACTTAAGCCTAATAAACTCTTCATTATGCGATCTCCTTTATGTGAATGAATGTTCGGTGATTCTGAAATACGATTCGAATTGTTTCAATGAAATTCGAAAGAATAGTGAAATAAGTTTCAATGGCTTGGAATCGAGTAGCCCACGACACGATTGAAGATTGTATCAGCGACCCACATCGTGCTACCTGATAGAAAAATTGAAGTGGGGCCCTTTAAACCTACCGCCGAAGCCTCAGGTACCGACGACCCGATACTGGCCTGACCTAAAACGATTGTTGGATACGAACTCGCACTGGTTGGCATACTTCCCCACCCATAAACCGAACACATGTTGGAGTCTGACATAAAGAATTGCACACCATTTGAGGCGATAGATTCCGGAGAAGTGAAGGGCACGGGAGAGGCGTTTACACTAATTGAAGTGAGCATGAAATCAGGTAACTGGTTATTGCTAGTAGGAAGAGTGTTCCAAAAATTGACGCGATTATAGGGCAGATCATTATCTACGACGGCAAGGCGGGTTCCATCCGTCCAAACGCCCTTAGGACTAGAGAAGCCGAGAATCGAACTGCAATCGATTAGACTATTTTGTCCGAGAACGACATCAGGTGTCGCACCAGAAGTAGTCGGTATTGAGTGATAGATGAGAATCCTGTGGTTTCCGGTGTCAGTAACAATCAGATTGTGGCCGTCAGAAGTCACAGCCGCTGGTGCATTTAATTTTGTGGCACCGCAGCCATTAGCATCGCCGACCATAACTGCGGCGGCTGCCCCATTTTCGCCAGGCAACGGTGTTGAATTCCAAATCAAAACTCTCGAATTTCCTTGGTCGGCAACGAAGACTTTCTCACCGCGCACATAAACTGCCTGTGGCGCGTTCATCTGATTCATTGCGGTCCCAGCGGCGTTGGTAATCGCACTTGACTGACCTAAAACGAATGACACGGTTGGCCCGTCACTAGCAATGGGCAGTGAATAGGCTGTCACTCGGTTATTACCCTTATCAGCCACGAACAGGTATTTTGAATTTGCAGCCACACCGGTTGGACCACTCAGCATGAACGGAAGATCAGCTGGCGCCACGCTAGGCGAAGAATTAATCCAAGCATTCGGGGCCACCTGCCCCACTAAGAATGAGCCCGCTTGGTGGGTGGATGCCGCTGTGATCGTCGCAAGGGTACTAAATGAGGTGACCCCCAAGGCTTTTACGTTACCGACTGAGTCTCTCACAAGAACATTGAAATAATAAAGCATCGAACTTTCTAAACCCGAGACTTGCTTTGAAAGAGTTGCAGAACTCCATGCCATAGCCTGGGTTGCCAACGTCTGCGCATTCGCTTCACCATTCACATCTTCGTAATAGTATGAGTAAACCAAGAGGTATTGAAGGTTCTCGATTAGCGTCTCTTTATCAGTTGCCGAAGGCCAAGAAAGAGTAATCGTTGAATTCGTAATTCCGGTCGCAGTCAGCGCACCCGTCATGAACGTGGGCGCGTTCAAATCGGGTGAGCCCCCCAAACCCCCATCAACTGTGGTTGAATTTGAATAAGGCCCATAGCTCATTTGGTTCGAAGTCAAGTCAATGCCATCACCGCAACCCGAGCCAGACGCCATGGCCATCGTCACCCATAGTGCTAATTGTAGAAAAAGCGATAAACGGCCATTCATTGCCTCTATTTTCGCTCATTTGAAGAAAAACGAAAAGAAACTTCGCACTCGCGACCCAATGGCCGGAAAAAACTGCCGAGTCAAAATTGCGTAGCTTTTTCGACTTCTCTTCGACTTCTCTTTAACTTCTCATGGACAGCTGCGTCTATTCGTTTCAGACTAAAGACTATGAAACTCAACACCTTTTTCACTAGCACCATTCTGGCTATTTCACTCATACTCTCGAACCCCGTACACGCAGACGGCTGGATTGAATCGCCAGAAGCCGGTTCACCTGAGGCAACCGTGCAAAAGGCCCTAACAGCCGCAATCAATCACGACTTCGACGCCTACCTTGCCGTCGTTCACTCTGAACACAAAGTCACCCCGTCTCAGATTCAAAGCCGAAGAAACTACGAGTGGACCCGGTTTGAACAACAAGCTCAGTGGTACGTGCGTGACGAGCCGGGAGCGATTTACCTCATAGCCCGAGTGGTTAACGAATCCAGTGATTCGATTAGACTTTACCTCACCGATCTCGTTCATGAGGGCAGAATGCCCACCCCAGTCTGGATGAAAAAAGACGGTGGTTCGTGGGGCATTGTCGTCAACTCACTCTAGACGATTCGCCGGTAAATTTTCACTATACAGAGCTACCAGCACAGGCAATACTCGCGCTCATGCGCCTAGAAACTAAAGACACCGTCAATCAGCCCCTCGAAAAAATTTATGCCCTCATGCGAGATGACCTAGCCCAATTAGCACCCTTCTTGCCCAACATTGAAAAAATTGTGATGTTAGAAAAAGAAGAACTCAAACCCCATCAACACCGCCGACTCAACCACTGGTTTGCTAAAGCTGAAATTCCGGCGCTTGCAAAAAAATACCTCAAACCCGAATTTTTTGCCTGGAAAGACTATGCGGTTTGGGACGACCAAGAGCACTCAGCTGAATTTCGACTCGAGTCTTTTTTCGGCAAAGACCTCTACGAGGCTAAAGGTAAGAATTATTTTCGGGCGGTCGGTGATGATAAAACTGAGGTTCACCTCTGCTGTGAGGTGACTATCTATGCGCAGAGAGTTCCGGGAATTCCGAAGTTCTTAGCCTCAACCATTCTGCCCCTCATTGAGGGCGTTATCGTTAAGATTCTCGAACCCAATCTAAAAAGCCTGAGTAAAGGTTTGAACGGCTATTTTCAGTCGAAAAGTAACTAAGGCCCCTTTGAACTCAAGAACCGCTGACGACATGAACCAACTCTGAGACGGTCTCAGAAAGTAAACTCGATTGTCTTGTCAGATCTGCCGCAATCGTAGCGGCTTCTTCTGAGGCCGCCTGATTTTCTCTCGTCACTTGATCAAGCTGACCAATCGCCGACGAAACCTCTTGAACTCCGAGCGCTTGCTCTTTTGAAGCCGTTGCAATTTCTTGAACTTTTTCTGCCATTTTTTGCACAGAAACCCCGATTTCAGTCAACACCAACTCGCATTCTTTCGATACTCGCTCGCCCTGATCGACTTTATCTCGACCGGTAGTCGCCAGAATGTCGATTTTCGACTTCATCATCGAAAGCGTCGCTTCAACTTTGTGAATCGAGCTATCTAGCATATCAGTGATCTCTTTTGCAGCCGTGCCGCTCATTTGCGCGAGTTTGCCCACCTCTTCGGCTACCACGGCAAAACCTTTTCCTTGTTCACCCGCTCTAGCCGCTTCAACACTGGCATTGAATGAAAGAATTCTCGTCTGAAAGACGATGTCATTGATCACTTTTGTTTTGTTTCCGATTTCTTGAATCAAGCCGATCACCTGAGACACTTCAGTGTTACTTGCCTGTATTTGGTTCAAAATTTCTGAAGTTGAAACACTGATCTGCTGAATGGCGTCTGCCATTTCTTCGACCGTACCCTTACCTTTAACCACTGAATCTAGACTGGTCTGAGCTAGTTCAGAAGTCGACCTCGCACTTTCAGCATTCAGAGTCACCATAGCACTGATTTCTTCAATGGCGCCTGCAGTTTTTTGCAGCGAGGCAGCCTGCTCAGTGCCCGAGGCCGCAAGCTGGCTACTCGTTGAAGACAAGCTATTTGAAGCATTCGCGACGTGACCGGAGCCCTCGTCGACTCTGGAGACCAACCCGGTGATCGAACTTGAAATTTGGGTCGACACCAAGTACCCCACTATCACTAACAAAACGAGCACCACCAAAGATAAGCCACCACTCAAAACCCGAATACGTGCGCCCTCAGTCTTCGATTCTTCGACATAGTGCTCAGTGTGTTGGTCACTGACTTTTGATTGAGCGCCAGTCGCTTCAGAAATTTGCTTAACCACCGGAGAAACTTTGTCAAAAATCAATTTCTGAATATCGCTTTCACTGCCACCCGCCTCTAGTTTTTCGACTATTACTTGAGCTTCTTTGCGTGCCGTCGCCCAAAACTCGCGCACCGGCCCCATGATACCCATCGTCTCGTCTGAGTGCTTAAACTTGAAGAACCTCTCAAGATCAGCGTCAAAAAGCCCAATTTTTTCGCCAACCTTCTCGATTCGTTTCTTGCGATCATCAGAATTGGGTTTTTGGGCCGCCGCCTCAAATAGGTAACGCATCATGGCATTTTCATGCAGTCGCAGTTTCACAATCAAAAGTGCTTTGGGCATTCTTTCTTCTGTTACCCCGATCACTCTTTGGCTCAATTGAGAAATAGCGAATTGGCTGATTGCCATGAGCACAACAACGCCCAGAATTCCGATAAAACTAAGCCCAAATACCTTTACTTTAATACCATATGATTTGCCCACGCACGCGCCTCCTGGTAGTTGCTTATCTAGCCACTAATCATTAAGTCTACGGCACTTAGGTATAAACTCAACCAGATTCAACCACGGTGTTTAACATTACAAAGCAGCAAGAAGATTTATGAGCTTTCGTCGATTTTTTGTGCTATTGGGCTTTCACCTATGACCATTGAAATCGAGAAATACCCGCAACCACCAAAATCTCTTCGCGTCACTTTGACCCAAACAAGGGGCGGAATGCGAATTGATCAAGTTTTGCTCGAGTACCTGCGAAAGCAAGATAGAAACTTTGACCTGAAAAATATTTCACGGGTGGCCTACAAAAATTTATTTAAACAACGTCGCATTAAAATTAAGGGGCAAAGTGCGGTGCCCGCATCTGGCTTAGCAATTGGTTCAACGACCGTAGACATTCTAGGCTACGAAGAAGCGGCAGCAGTTAATGGCTAAAATTATAATTAGAGTTCAAGCAGGAGTCAGTCACCCAGATGACATCACCGCAACTGTACAAGACACTACTTACGATTATTTAATGACGAGTCAGTCTCCGAAAATCCGCATTTCAGCCTATTTAGATAAAGATTGGCCAATGATAAAAGACATCTACGATGAAGTCTTTGTTCATGAAGACTGTACCTTCAAGTCTCAGATTAACCAGGTCTTGCCGGGCAGCAAGCTGCGACAAAACGTTAGCCTTCCGGGACCCATGAAAATCGGCGAACAACTCACCCTTATCGTCACTAGAATTGCAAAACCAACTCAAGCCTAGCCATGGTTAGTTTTGCCTTAACTCTCACTCCTGAAGTTGCTTTTCAAAAAAATGCCATGCGTCAGGCGATATTCAAGAACCTATCACTCACCGATTCAGGCGATCTAGAAGTAGTTCTCACCAAACGTTCAATCGATGCCCGAATGAGCCAAATCAAAGTTCACCTCGAAGGCTCAGTCGGAACCAAGAACGAATTTTCAAATGCGATCAAGTACCAAAAACCCGAGAAACGACTCGCCGAAAATGCAAAACGAGTACTCATCGTCGGCGCTGGTCCTGCCGGCTTGTTTGCGGCCTTAAGACTGATAGAACTCGGCATCAAGCCCATCATTTTTGAACGCGGTAAAGAAGTCAGAGAGCGCCGATTCGATTTGGTGTCTGTGAACCGAAAGAACCTGATCAATCCCGACTCGAATTACTGTTTTGGCGAAGGCGGCGCCGGCACTTTCTCTGATGGAAAACTGTACACTCGCTCTACTAAACGAGGTGATGTCAGGCGAATTCTCGAAATTTTCAAAGTTCACGGTGCAGCAGACGAAATTTTGTTTGAAGCTCATCCACACATCGGTACCAATTTACTTCCGGGCATAGTCGGAGCCATCAAAGAAACCATTGTTGCCGGCGGTGGCGAAATTCATTTCAATTCGAAAGTAGTCGAGCTTGAACTTGAAGGCACTCTCAATCCAAGCCTAGTCAAAGGGGTGAAGCTCTCAAGTGGCGAGCGAATCAGGGGTGAGGCGGTGATGCTCGCGACTGGCCACTCGGCCAGAGACATTTACCGAATGCTAAGAAGCCAGTCGGTGTTGATAGAGGCAAAACCCTTCGCCCTCGGCGTACGCATTGAACACCAGCAAAAGCTCATTGACTCAATTCAATACCGCAAGGCTGACCGTGGCAATCACCTGCCCGCTGCCGCCTATCGCTTGGTGACCCAAACCCATTTCGGCGGAGTTCAAAAAGGGGTTTTTTCGTTCTGCATGTGTCCCGGCGGCTTCATTGTTCCGGCCGTCACCGATGCGGGTGAAATAGTCGTCAACGGTATGTCGCCGTCTCGACGAGACTCGCCGTTTTCGAATTCAGGCATTGTGGTCAGTGTCGATGAATCAGACTTTAAAGACTTCGCAAAAGAAGGCCCGCTCAGCGGAATGGCCTTTCAAGAACAAATCGAAAAACGAGCATCGCAAGTTTCGAACGCTGGCTTTTCGGCTCCTGCTCAACGCCTCGTTGATTTTGTGAATCGTAAAACGTCTTCGAGTCTGCCCGAAACTTCATATCAGCCTGGCGTCGTGAGCCGAGATTTGAGAGAAGTTTTGCCTGCCGACCTCTCTTCAAGACTTGCCGAAGCGTTTGTGGTTTTTGGAAAAAAAATGAAAGGTTACCTAACTGCCGATGCTCAACTTTTGGGAGTTGAAAGCAGAACCTCATCACCCGTCAGAATTTTGAGAAACAGTGAAAGCTTTGAGCACCCCCAGGTTTCTGGGTTATTTCCAGTAGCTGAGGGAGCTGGATACGCCGGCGGAATCGTCTCGGCCGCAATTGACGGTGAACTTTCGGCCGAAGCAATTGCAAGAAAACTCAGCATCAGGGCATAGAGCCATCGACCATGAGACGCCAAAATAGTAACTACTGCCCACACTGCAAACTGCACCAGACTTTATGCATTTGTGAGTTGATCTCAGCGCTACGCCCAAGACTTGCTCACATCAAAATACGAACCATCATTCTCATGCATTTTCGCGAAGAAAGACTCGAAAGCAATACCGCTCGCCTGGCCGCGATGACCCTGCCTAATTGTGAGATTAGAGTGAGAGGCCAACTCGAAAACCCGATGTCGACCGAGGGTTTTTCAGCTAACTCAGATGAGCAACCCTCGTTTCTCTTGTTTCCCAGCGAAGACGCCGCCGAGATTACCCCAGAATTTACCGAGCAGATAAAGAAGCTGGGTACACCACCCACGCTGATCATTCCTGACGGAAGCTGGCGCCAGGCCAGTAAAATGTGCCTGAGAATTCCAGAGTTGAGAAACATTCGACACCTCAAACTACCGGCTGGAGCGAAGGCTCAGTACCACCTCAGACACAGCCATCACTCAGAACGCGTTTCAACCTTTGAAGCGATTGCGCGAACTGTAGGACTACTCGAAGACCCGAGCGCACAAAGAGAAATGGAAATTTTTTTTGAAAAACGAGTTGAAAGAGGGCTCTGGGCACGTGGAAAAATCAGACAAGAAAATTGCCGTCACCCCATTCCACCTGCTTTTTTTGATTTTTTTAGAAAGGCCGGAATGGCGGGATCGACGAAAAAATCGAAGTCAGAGCCGCCCCAGTGACTTCTGCGCACCTACGCGCGTTCAGTGCGCGCGGTCTATGCGCGATTGATGTCGTAGAATTCTAGAACGAGATTGCTTCTCTGAAGGTGCTCAGACAAAACTTTCGTCACATTGCGATAGAGCTTCATGCCGATCAACGACTCTTTTTCCATGAGTTCATGAATTTTATCTGCGGGAGTTCTGTACAATAACGAATCTTTTACCACTTTGACCGACGCCGTTCGATTGATGTGGGTGAATACACCCATTTCTCCGACCACTCCATTTTCATAAATAGTCGACAAGATATTATCGTTACTTCGAACTTCAAGTTCACCCTTGATCAGTATGTAAAGGGCATCACTGGCATCGCCAGCCTTGAAGATCTCTTGCCCAGCAGAAAAATTAACCACTGCGCTACTGGCAATTATTTTTGAAAATTCAATGTCAGACAAACCGCCAAAAAATGTAGACGCCATGAGACGAGCTTTCAATTCATTCGTAGTGATCATGAATCTAGAATACCCTATTTCTTGAACAATACAACTGATTGAGAAACCGGCGACTAGACTCGTTTTCTAATCACCATTTTGAACTCCGGAACGATTTTCGCTTTTTTCTTAAACGGCACTTCGTCTGAAACAATCTTACCTGTTGAGCGAAGTGTCGACAATTTGGCGAGCAGACCCTCGTCTCGCTCAGTCACGAAGTTGATCACCACGCCAGACCGACCTGCCCGCGCAGTGCGGCCCACGCGATGAATGTAGTTCTCAACTTGTTGAGGTAAGTGATAATTCATCACGCGCCCTACGTGATCAACATCTAAACCTCTAGAAGCGAGATCAGTTGAGATCAAGAGGCCGATTTTTCCGTCTCGAAATGCCTTCAGGTTTCTACGGCGCTCGACTTTGTCCATCTCGCCGCGATAGACCACACAAGAATGTCCGGCTTTTTCGAGCGACGCTGCCAACTTATCGCACTGGTCTCTCGTGTTAGTGAAAATAATGGTTCCGCCGGGAACCTCTTTGCCCAATAATTTTTCGAGCAACGGAAATCTTTTTCCATCGACCACTTTTTCGTTTATCGTTTTTAGACTCTCAACCACTTGATGACTTTTTTCACTGCGTATGACAGTCGCGTCTGCAAAAAGGCTTTCGATTAGTTTTTCAACCGGCGTTGACACCGTCGCTGAGAAAAGAGCCAACTGCCGATCTTCTGGACACGCTTTTACGATTCGATGGGCATCGGGTAAAAAACCCTTATCTAACATCTGGTCAGCTTCATCGAAAACAAGCACGCGAACATCTTTGAGACTGAGTAGGTTCATATCAAGAATCTTGACTAACCGGCCAGGTGTGGCCACCAAGATATCAAATGGGCCTTTAATACTTCGTCTGGCCATCTCAAAAGTGGTTCCGCCCAAGACCGTGCGCACGCGCAATCGAGTGGTATGAGTAAAAAGCTTGAATACCTTAGAAACTTGTTCGCCCAACTCGCGAGTCGGAACCACAATACAAGCCCTTGGTTGCGAATCGCTTTCAATGGTTTCGCCCGAAGTCTCAAGATTCTTCAGCTGATGCAAAATCGGCAACGCATAAGCGAGGGTCTTGCCGCTGCCGGTTTCAGCGACGCCAACCACCGACTTGCCAGCTTTCAATAACGGAATCGCTCGGTTTTGAATTTCTGTCGGCTCTTTGATGCCTTTTTCAGCCAAAATCGCTTGCAGGGTCGGTAAGAATTCAAAATGTTCAAAATTTTTCATGATGGAAGGGTCATTAACCCAGGATTTATCCAAACGCCATGGCTAAATTTAAGTAATTACTGTGTATTATCAGATTTTCTGACCAGACTAGGGAGTTTGAATTTTTTGAAGTTCGCCTGAATCTAGCCAAATTCCTTTACAGGTTTGACAGAACTCAAAAACAATCGACTTGGCCGTTGTTTTAGCCGAAGTCAACTTTGCGGTGCAGTGAGGGCATACCCCTTGCTCTGCAGTCACCTCGCTCACTTCGCACAAATTCGCCTTATCAAGAAACCCCAGGTTAAAGTGCAACAGAGGTAGACGCTTTAAGTCTGAATGATCAATCCAAAACCCTTGGCATACCGAACACAAGTCGGTGATCAGACCGAGTTTTACATTCTTAGACGATTGAAGGGCCTGATGGCATTTGGGGCACAGACCCGCTTGCTGAGGCGGCCCTGACGAATTCTGTGAGTTCATATGACAGCCATTGTGCCAAGGTCTCGCCCAAAAGCAAGCCTCGAGATCATTTGAGATCATGGGTGCATTAGAGCTCAGAAAAGGCTATGACCCAGGGGTGAAACCCAGCCAGCTTTGCCTCATCGCCGAGGGCTATCAGAACGAACTAGCCGAAGAACTCGCCAGCCTTGGCGTCACCCAGCTTTTTGCAACTAAACAGACAATCGGCGTACTCGAAGATCAAGTTGAGCCGGCATGGGCCCAGTGTGTTTGGCGAAATGTACAGAGCATCGAGGTCGATTCTATTGCTGACGGCCAACGAAAGCTGAGTGCCATTTCGAAATACTGGCGCTATTACGGTGACCAGTTCAACCGCCGCGGATCTCTGATTGCCGAGGGCCTGAATCTCGGTAAACCTAGCCGACCCTATCGTTTTCCGTCTCGTGGAGAGAAGAGCCCTCCCCCGGTATTCACCCTGGGCGAATCGGGTCTCATCTACTACACCGACCAAATTCATAGACCGGCATTTGACGGAAAAGTGTCGTTCGTCGAAAACAAGTCAACCCCCCCAAGCCGCGCTTACCTAAAACTTTGGGAGGCCCTGACCATTCTGGGCGATTGGCCAAGAGCGGGTGACTCAGTTATCGACTTGGGATCTTCTCCAGGCTCATGGACTTGGGCATTAGCTGAATTGGGGGCTAATGTTGCTAGTATCGACCGATCGCCTTTGGCTGTTGAACTCAAGAACTATCAAAACATACAGTTCACCACCGGTGACGCTTTTTCGGTTGAACCCAGGCCCATCGACTGGGTTTTTAGCGACGTGATTTGTTATCCAGAAAAGTTATACGACTACGCACGCCAGTGGCTAGATTCTGGGCATTGTCAGAAGTTTGTTTGTTCGGTGAAATTCGCCGGAAAACCCGACCACTCAGTCATCAACCGTTTTCGACAACTGCCTCACAGTCGCATCTTACACCTCACTCACAACAAGAATGAAGTGACTTGGATGTCGCATCCGAAAATTTCTTAAACGGCATTTACCTAAATGCGATTGCCACTGACCCGACTATTTTTTCGCAGCCGCCGCATCGCAGGCGATCGTTTTTAGTGCAAACATCGGATCAACGATCGAGTCGAGAAAGGCTGTTAATGGACTCGCCAAAAACTGCTTGTAAGTCGCATCATAAGGGTGAGGCGTCTTATTGTAGATTTCTTTTTTCAAGGTGTTTCCGATCCACTGATCGACTTTACTCATGAATTGATCGCTCAAAATGCTCCAAAAGCCTGAAACTTTGGCGCACACTTCAGTCATTGCCTCTGGACCACAGGTATCGATCGCATCGAGTACAGCTAGCTGAAGCTGTAACAATGCGGCGCTAGCATCGTCAACCAAACCGATAAAATTCGATGGCGAAGCCCCGCTGTCAGCAATGGCTGCAATGAGCGCTTCGTAAATTGAAAGCAATCCGTAGGTTGAAGGTTCACCTGACGATGTCGAATTCGGAACCTCGAGTTCTCCGTAAATTTCATTAAGACTGTGCTGGCATTTTTTGGCATTTTCTCTCGCTGTAAAAAGACCTTGTTTGGCGAGACTCAGCTCACGAAGTACCTTCGAGTTGAAACTGGTTCCGAGTAAAGCTCTCGCGACCTTCACTCTGGTCAATGCATCTGGACTCCAGGTCATAAATCCTCTGGCTCGGTCTATTGAAGCATTCGGATACCTCAGTGACGCACTTTGAAATTCGGTCGCCCAATCTGCCGCCGAAGCCTGGCTCGGGGCAAAACCTGCAAAACTCAAAGCGAAAACCGATAGAACGAAACAACCTATTTGAAGTGTTTTAGTCATCATGTCGTCGTTCTATTTTAGTTGATACTTTTAGTCAAGTAGTCAGCCGGGCAATTGTCTTGTTTGCCAAAAAAATAAGTCAAAATCGTGAAACACTGATCACGCTTTTTACATTTTTCAGTTCAAGTGGATCGTTGGCAGTGATAGTTTCTTGATTATGAACAACCTAAAAAAGCTCTTTTCTATCATCGTATTAGCTACCGCTGTGCTCGCTTTAAGTGGCTTTTGTCAGCCTCCGACCCTCAATTTTAATCACAAGCTGCACGCCTCTGAATACGAAATAGAGTGCAGCTCTTGCCACGGAAAAACTCAAGAAACCTTGTTACCCAAAATGAGTGCCTGCGCCGACTGCCACGACGCCGTTTCAGCCACAGAGGGTTCGCCTGCGTGCTATCAATGCCACACCGATAAGGCCTACAAAGTCAGATGGACTTGGCAGTGCCTAAGCCCCGTGTGGATCAATTTGCGAAAAACGTTTCCGCACGAAAAACACACAGCTATGCAACCCAATTGCTTGGCTTGCCACACTAAAATCATGTCGAGTACAACGTCTTCTGACAATAACTACCCCAGTAGCCCGCATCAGTGAGGGCGACCCCATACTAGCAAAACGTTTGGGTGGGTCAGTGTTGACACTCATTTTTATTCAACAATAATTCAGATACAATCAAATGATGTCGGGTTCGGGGAGCAGACTAAAGTCGATCATTTTTTTATGGACTGCTTTGTCAGCTGTCGGTTCACACCAGTCTCTAGCAAAAACCGTGAGCGTCTTGATCAACGGGGGCGGAAGTCCCGTCGATAATCATTGTGATTTCTATCGTGACCTAGACGCGATGGCCTCTAAGCTCAAGACCGACGAAATCTATACATTCACAGACGATGGCCAAGGAAAATCCGGGGCACCCAATAGTGTTGCCTGCGACGCAAAGAATAACGACATTGAGGGCCTCTACGGACCCGTTCTTGTGAGAAAAGCCCCCACTATCGCGCCGGTCACCGGCCCCGCGACGAATGAGGCTCTCGAGAAAAAAGTGCTCGAACTCTCAAAATCGCTTCAATGCGGCGACACTCTTATCTGGTACGCGACAGACCATGGCGAAGAAAACGGAACCACACTCTGGGGTGACTCGAACCTTGATGATGGCACACTAAAGGGTCTAATAGACAAATTAAAGCCCTGCGTTCGTCTCGAAATCATATCTGACCATTGTTTTGGCGAAAATCGATATCGGGCCCTTTACGACAAAAATAAAAAGCTTCGCCCAAACACGTGCGGTTTTACGGCCGCCTCCGGAAGCCAGACCGCCGCGCTAAACGAATCTATTGCGCAATTCAAAAATGAGCCGGGTGATCTGAAAACCCTCATTCACGGCTACGAGAAGACCCCCCGCGAATCGACCCCCCTGTCTCTTGGAGACACTTTTTTACGAATGTATTGGCAAGACCACAAAAAAACTCTCGAAAGCTCAGCGTTAACGAGTCAATGTCTAGTCGAGAAAAACGGAATTCCTCCAAAAATCAATCAGAGCCTGCTCGACACGCTTAAGACACGCCTAGTCTCGAACCAAGAGGATTTTATGAAATCGCTCAATGCGGCGCCAGAGTTTCAAGCCCAGCTAAAAGACAAAAAGTCATCTGATCTGATTGAATTAATTCGATCGAAGCAAGCCCAAAAGGTGGCAGCAGAATCTGAAGTTGCCCAAGCCGAAAATGAAATTGACGACATTAAAGCACAGTACTATTTCGAAAAAATGGGGCCAAGTTACGAAGAACTCCTGAAATTAACTGAGCAGCGAGATCAACTCGAAGCTGAAGCCGCAAACCTCTATTCGAAAAAGGCGATACCCCTCAGTGAGGCACAAAAAAACGGTGCGGCTTTGGCAGCGGTGAAAGCAAAACTAGAGACTCTCAATGCCGAAATGAAACAAGTGACCCCACCAGACTCTGAGTTCACTGATGAACTCAAGAAACTAGCTACGCGAACACCAACGCAAAACCCCTACACCCGAAAAGACAAAAACAGCGCACTACAAAACAAGTTAGAAAAAGAATTGACCACCTTGAGAAACATCAGACGCTATAACGCTAATCGAGATTCTTTGAACTACATGATTGCAAACAATGATGTCGAGGCAATCAATCAATACCTTGGAATTCTCAACTGCGAGGAGAACCCCATTTTCAAATGATTTCTCTTCGATTTCAAAGCATTTTGACTTTATTGCTACCTGCCGCACTGGCGCTACTGTCACCAGCAGTTGGGTCTTCTGAGCCGATTTCTGTCAAAAGAAAGCAAGTTTCTCACCTGCCTTGTGGGCGCTACACACTCAGAGGAAAACTTCGAAAAGATACCCACAATTTGCCCTTTCTTGAACTGATGTCAGGTACCGCATGGGTGACCCCCCTGCATTTGAAGAACGTGCCTGGAAAAGACATCATCTTCAAGACCCAGGCATTCGTTGAATTCGAGGCCGAAATTTTCTCAACTCAAGGCCCCAGATGGGCAGAGGTCATCGTCAAAGGTGAGTCTTCTCAATTACAGCCAACAGCAAAAAATCGAAGTGCGATGAAGCGTGTCTCTAAAACAAAGGCCCTTGATTCGCCATTTGAGCTAATCAAAGCCAATCGTTGCCGGTAACAGAAGCGCAACTGAGCCACTTTTGTAAGTTTTAAATAGGCAACCCTCGCGCTAAACAAATCACCCTATGAAATGCTTTGAAATTAAACCTGTACAGATCAGAGTACTTTTCTCATTAGCGGGTTGCCTGCAACTTTTTGGGTGTGTCCAACTGCCCTCACCCGCAATTAAGACGTCTGGCCCCAATGCCCTCTGGTCGTATGACCAGTCTGAGCGCGTTCGCATCGTGAAAGTAAAAGACCAACCTCAGTTGATCACAAGCGGTGAAATCATTGATCTCAATTTTCAAACGATCATTTTTAAACCAAAAGATAATAATAATTATCAAGCCGTTCGCTCAAACTTTAACTGGATTGACTCATCGCCGTCAAACCCTGCTGGGTTTGCGACGTTTTCTGTCACTCAAACGACGCCAGATCAGTTGATAGAGCTTCCTGAGTCTTTTCAATTTTTCGGAAAGGCACAGACGCAAATTTATCTTTCACCCAAGGGAAGACTGACTTTTCCTAAAGATCCGAATAGCACCCCCCAACCAGGGCAACCGAATTGCAAACTGGGCTCAAGCGAACCGAGCGACTGGATTAGCTGTGGCGCTGGAATCTCAATCACCTCACGAAATACCGTTGGCGAAACCGGAGGGTACTTTGAGTACGGCGCGATCGATGACGGAGTGACGAAGGGCTTCTTGATCACATTCACAACGAATACAGACGCAACTAATCCCAACACCGTCATGCAATATCAGGTATTTCTGGCCTCTAACGGAGACATTCACCTCACCACTGGGCGCATGGACAATCCTACACTACCCTACTCTTCTCGTGGACTAACTCCGGGCAATTACGCTGCCACAATCAAGACCACGTTTGACTCGACGACTGAAACCAATGAAAACACACCTACGGGCATGATCGAACACAGCGACAGTTCGACACTCAATTACGAAGCCGTCGGCGAACTCTTGCAAACCGGAAACCCTGGCCGTTATTTCGATGCGGTATTTATCGTCAGTGATTTTGCGTTAGCAAACGGCACCAGCCAAATGCCCATGATGAAACTCTACAAAACCAGCGAGACTGGGTTGGGAACTATTGTGAACTCTAGTATGGCCACATTCAACACCGACCTTTTGCCGGCAGTCATTTCGCTAGCCAACTTAGACACGGCAGACATCTCGCCGACGAGTACCAGTAGTCGAAGTCTCGCCAACTTCATGGCCCACGAATTTGCTCATAAGTGGATCGCACACACTCAAGTCTTAGCCAATAGTGCGGGTCACTGGAATGAACAGACCAACACACCCACCCTTTACCCAAACGATCTGACACAACTTTATTCGTCGGTCATGGGCGGTCGAAATTACAGCGTGAAAGACCAGGGCGGGGTTGCGAACCCCTACGGATACTCTGCGCTCGACCTCTACTTGATGGGATTATTGCCCGCAGCTCTAGTACCAGAAGATTCTTGCGGCTTTGCTCCAATCACCCAAGATTCTCCTTACTGTCACTCGTTTCAAAGTCTTATTTCGAAACTGGGTACTCGCTACCCGACCTATGAATTTTCTCGAAAAACGTTCAACGCTGCGTTCATTTATCTGACAAAAGACATTTCATCTGATTCAGAGTTTACCATCGAAACACGGCAGAAAGCTCAATTGCTTTCTGAACACTTAGATTTCTTTCAAACCTATTTCAAAGCCGCGACCAATGGCGTGGGATCGGTTGTCTTTGAAGGAGAAAAAGCGATCGTGCAGACTCCGGTCTTTCCTGACTCTGTTCCGCAAAAACTCAGAGATAAAGTGAGCCTACTGATCGACCAAGTGAGCGACGACCCACGAAAATCTTCAGACCTCTATGCGCTCTTAGTCGGAAAACTCAAGTTCACACCGGCTGCTATCGCTACCTGCGAAATGATCAACTGTGCTGAAACGCCAGAGAGCTGGCCGCGAGATCAATGGGTATTTGACCTGACAACGATTTCTGACGAAGAACTCGGGCGACTGAAGTCTTCAATCGATCTGATTTTTCAAACAGAGAAACTGAAGTCGCAGTCTCAGAGCTATCACAGCTCTTTTCAGAGCTCACTTAAAGTAGGTGTTCAAACCATTTCTGAAGAATAGACAAACTCTACCCGCGACAACGGCTCTAGTGGGTCTTCTCTGCACCGCGCTTCAAAGTCTTGCTCTTCGAAACCAATTTAGCTGGAACATCTGAGGGCCGCAGTGGTGGAACCTCTTTTGTAGCGCCCTTCACTGCATTCTTAGCGTCATTTCTCATTTCATTCTTGATCGCGCTTTTTAACTCGAGCTCTGCTTGAAACCAATCTTCGGCTTGTCGCCCCTCTTGACAACCATTGGTTACATAAATTTCGTAAGCCTTGGCAGCAATTTCATTCCAACTAAAAGACCTGTTCTTCTCTTGATTCATAGTGATTCCTTTTCTTGATGTTAAATCTCATTCATAAAGGTATCACCGAGCGCCCCGAGGTCAAGAAAAGTTAGGTAAAACTGAGATGAGTAAAATTTGCCCGAAGCTTGCTTTGCAAATGGGGCAATTGAGCACTTTTCATTTTCTTCTGGACTTTCGCCCGGTTGAAGCAAGAAAACAAAGAGATCATGAATTTTGAGGCGGCAATTCTCTACACAGATGGTGCGTGTTCTGGAAATCCTGGGCCTGGGGGTTGGGCGTCAATCTTATACACTCCAGATGGACAAATCTACGAACGCGGAGGGCGCCTAGCCCAAACGACCAATAATCAAATGGAAATCACTGCTACCTTAGAGGGATTAAAATCGCTCCCCCCTTCGGTGACTGAGGTTTGGCTTTTTACTGATTCAACTTACGTCATTCGCGGTATCACCCAGTGGATTTTTGGCTGGAAAAAACGCAACTGGATCAGCGCCACGGGCACCGAAGTCGCCAACCAAGATTACTGGAAGGCCTTGGATCGCGAAGTCTACTACGCAAAAAAACGCGGAATAAAAATTGAGTGGCGCTACTGTCCAGGCCACAAAGGCATCGAAGGCAACGAACGCGCTGACGCAATTGCCGTCGGATTCAGCAAGGGCGCTTACGTCGAGCTCTATCGCGGCAGTGTCTTGCAGTATTCACATGATTTGATCAGCTTTGCGACCGAACCCGCAAAGCCATTACCTGAAATGCGAGACCATAAGGCAGCGGCCACTAAAAATGCCGATGCCTTTTATTTGAGCTTAGTTGGCGGAAAACTCAAAGAGCACAAAACGTGGGCAGAATGTGATGCCGAAGTACGTGGGCGATCAGGTGCAAAGTTTAAGAAAGTCTTATCGGCTACAGAAGCGCAGGCAATCAAAAAAAACTGGGGCGTTTAACCAATTGACCGCCTTTTGAAAATTCGATATTTAGACCCCTACAAAGATGGAACCATCTATTCTCAAAAAAAATCGACTAAACTGGATTAAACGAGCGAATTTTCTGATCGCTCTTGTCGGTGTACTCGGAAGCCTTTATTTTAGCGAAGTGATGAAGTTGCCACCTTGCGCACTTTGCTGGTACCAACGCATTTTGCTCTATCCATTAGCACTGATTTACCTAGTCGCCTTGTGGACAGAAGATCAGGGTTACCAGAAATATATTTTTCCGTTTTTGGCGATTGGCTTATCCATCGCCAGCTACCACAATTTACTTTATTACGGATTCATTCCTGAAAAACTTGCCCCGTGTAATGCAGCACTCTCTTGTACTTCAAAACAGCTAGAGGTTTTTGGCTTCATTACGATTCCGCTACTTTCGCTTGCTGCTTTCTCAACCCTACTGATTGGTGAAATCGTGATCTTCATCCGACAAAAAAAGGAAATCTGTTCATGAAAAATAAGGCATTCATTCTCATCACCCTTCTCGCCATGGTTGCCATCGGCGGCGGCGTCTGGGTTTACAACCAATCAAGCCAAGACGAAGTGGGCCCACCGCCAATGGCATCGGCGAACTCACTGCCTGACTCAAAACCCGCGATCGACCCCGTGACGGTTACAGACCCGAACGTTTGGGTAAGACCCCACAGCATGACTTATGGTAAGGCAGACGCAAAAGTCACCGTGGTCGAATTTTTTGATCCTGAATGTGAAACTTGCAAGATCATGCACCCCCTCACTAAATCACTGGTAAAAGAGTACGGCAATCGCGTGCGATTTGCTCATCGAGTCATGCCTTACCACAAAGAGTCTCGCCTTGCTGCCTGTGCCCTAGAAGAAGCGCGCGTGCACAAAAAATACGATCAAGCGCTAGACATTCTTTTTGAACGACAACCCATCTGGGGCAGTCACACAAATCCACGACCTGAACTGATTTCGGTTTACCTACAAGAACTGGGTATTCCGAAAAATAAACTAACTCCAGAGTACCTTTTCGAAAAACACGGGGCAAAAATTGACCAAGACAAAGCCGATGGCGATACCGTTGGCGTCACGGGCACTCCTGAATTTTACATCAATCATCACTTACTCACAGAACTCGGCGAAGAAGGCCTCAGAGCCATGATTGAAGCGGCCTTGCACGAATAAACGACACAAAACGAAACCAGCGTTCGTCATTGGCCTGACCGCTGACCGCCTTTTCGACCTAAAACTGCTGACTTGCTGAAATCATGAGGTCAGCAATTTGCTTAGAAAACTGAACTGGATTTTCTAACTTAGAACCTTCATTCAAGAGGGCTTGTTGGTACAGTAACTCTGCCCACTCACCTTGCTTCAGTTGGGGTGCCTTCAGCATTCTTTCAAACAAAGGGTGATGCGGGTTGATTTCTAATACCCGTTTACTTTTTGGAATCGCTTGGCCCATTGACTCCATCATTCGCTCGAGATGAGCTGAAGAAGCGCCACTCGACACCAGACAAACGGGTGACTCAGTCAAGCGCTCAGAGACTTTGATCTCTGAGACTTTCTCTTTGAGCGCGGCCTGCATATTTTCGATCAAAGACTTGTATTTCGACTCGGCTTCTTTTCGAATCTCGTCTTCAGCTTTTTTCTCGTCTTCACTGCTCAGCTCTAGGTTATCACTCGTGATCGACTGTAAAGGCTTGTCAGCGTACTTGTTCAAACCAGTTGTTACCCAAGCATCAACGCGATCGGTAAGCAAAAGAACTTCGTAGCCCTTAGCTCTCAATCTTTCTAAGTACGGGCTATTCTTAATCTGCGAAAGCGATTCACCGGTGACGTAATAAATACCTTTTTGACCAGGCTTCATTCGGTCAACGTATTCACGCAGTGAAGTCTGTTGATCTGTCGCGGTTGACTGAAACAAAAGCAAATCTTGAATTTTCTCAACACTCGTTGGCTCAAGCGGAATGCCTTCTTTTAGGGTAGCTCCAAAATTAGCCCAAAATTTTTCGTACCCTGGGCGATCTGAAGCCATCATGTCTTTCAGCGCGTTCAAGACTTTTCCGACTAACGATTTACGAATTCGAGTAATCTGAATGTCTTTTTGCAAGATTTCTCGCGACACATTTAAAGAAAGATCGCTGCTATCAACCATACCCCGCACGAAACGCAGGTAAGCAGGCAATAGGTTTTCGCAATCATCCATAATGAACACGCGCTTAATATAAAGACTCAGTGTGCTGTTGCGATCTTGATTGTCGTAATTAAATGATTTTTGAGCCGGAATGTAGAGCACTGAAGTGAACTCTATCGTGCCCTCAGCCTTGAAATGAATCGTCTTCGCTGGCTCACCCCATTCGCGAGAGAGGTGCCGAAAGAAGTCAGCGTGTTCTTCACTGGTGACTTCTGCCGGCGAGCGCAACCAAAGTGCTTTTTGGCTATTCAAAACTTCGTCTTCAATGACCGTTTCGGTCGTTTTATCTTCTTTTTCAACGTCACGGGTCGTCTTCATTTTGATCGGAAACGCGACAAAATCAGAGTATTTTTTAACAATGCTTTTCAAGGTCCAATTGTCAGTGAAATCTTGGTTCGTCTGAGAGTCACCTGTTTCAGCCGAGTCTGTGGCGTCGGCAGAGGCTTCACCCTTTGGCTTCAAGTGTAGGGTAACCGTCGTGCCATGGCCCTGCGGCCGAGGGGCATTTTCGAGCGTATAGCTACCCGAAGCATCAGACTCCCAAATAGTGCCTTCGGTGGTACCCGCTTTTTGAGTGTGTAACGTGACTCGGTCTGCCACCATGAATGCTGAGTAAAAGCCCACGCCAAATTGCCCAATCATCTCGGGGTGATCTTTTAGCTCTGTTTTCATCTTCACGAACGACTTCGTGCCCGAATGAGCGATCGTACCGATATTCTCGACGACCTCATCTCGGCTCATGCCGATGCCGTTATCTGAGATCGTCAGCGTGTGAGCGTCGGCATCTGGAGTTAATCGAATCTCAAAAGCTGAGGTGTTGGCCACGAGTTTCGAGTCTGTCAGGCTTTCAAATTTGAGCTTTTCGATGGCGTCTGACGCATTCGAAACGAGCTCTCTCAAAAAGATCTCGCGATGCGAGTAAAGTGAGTGAATCATGAGATCAAGAAGTTCTTTGGTTTCAGCCTGAAAAGACAGAGTTTGTTTGGTCATATTGGCTTCTTGAAATATCGATTTTGTCGAAATAATCAAGAAAAGAATGCTTTCAAGGGGCCCCTGTTTTCATTGCGTTCACTGAAAACCTTGGTTAGGCTCTGGGCTTCAACGTTGGGCTCTGGAGGGGGCCCCATGATGAACCTACCCACTATTCTTAAGTCTGCCACTCAGGCAGCCATTTTTTGCGCTTTCTTTTTGATGTCTCATGGCTTTGCCAGCCAGACCCCAAGCCGCTTGCCGATTGTTTTTGCGCACGGTCTTGGTATGACGGCTGAACCGTATGAATTTCTCGTGCCCTTGCAGCGAACTTTCAAGAAGCTTGGGTATGACATTTACATCGCTCACACTCCATTCGCAGGATCAATCGAAGAACGAGCTGCCATCTTACGAACTGAAATCAAGCGCCTGGTACCCAATGGGCAATTTCATTTACTGGGTCACAGCATGGGTGGCTTAGACATTCGGCTAGTGGTGCACAAATATCCCGAAATTGCTGCACGCTGCTTGTCAGCTACCACCCTTGCCACGCCTCATCATGGCAGCCCGGTTGCTGACTTTGTCGTGAGCCATGTGGGCTTCGCTAGACCCCTTGTCAACACCTTTTTAAACCTAATCGGCGGTGACTTGGTCACAGCACACGAACTCACCACCAAATACCTCAACGAAACCTTCAATCGCAAAGTGATCAATCGAGCCGAAATTCGTTATTTCAGCATGGGCTTTTACGTGCCTTCGCCTATAGTCACTCACCTTCTCGTGCCCTGGCTCTGGGCAACTCACGAACTCATCACCAACGCGGGATCACCCGATAACGATGGCATGGTCGATGTCGAATCGGCACGTTGGGGTGAAGACCTCGGAGCGTTTCCGGGAGATCACTACTCAGAAACCGCAGAGATTCCGCTCGGGGGTCACCTGATCTATCGCGATATCTATGAAAAAGTTACCGATAATTTAGATCGAAATTTTTGAGGGTGGCCCACCACGCTTTAATGCCCTAATTGCCACAATCGAGGCGCAGTGCTAGCCTCTACCCATGAACCTAAACATTCAAAATCGATTACTCAGAACCGCGGCACTATTGCTATTACTTTCAGCTCAAGCCTGCATCAGCAGTGACGAGACCCGCACTTTTTACCTGCAAGAAGACGGAAAAATCGAAATGGTTTTGACTCACGACAATGTTCGGTCTTCTTCTGAAAAAGCCAACGAGAAAAAAACCGAAGAAGAAAAATGGCTGCGCGAATTTCGCACCGGCAAACTAGACGAAATCAAGCGACTCAAGACTGCAAAGGCGACCGAAGTCAGCCACACTTTGCTGCGAAAGAACCTACCTTACGCCGGCGTGATTCACGGAACCTTCAAATCAATCGACCAACTTGCCGTCTACCTAAATTTCTCTGACCCGAAATCAGGTGTCACTCTCGAACTGAAAAAATCAGAAAACACTCGAACCCTCATCTTTCACGTCAAAGAAAAGCAGGATAAAGATAAGAAAAGTACGCCCGAAAATAGCTCTCTCAGCAAAACCCCACGAGAAAAAAACCTCTACCCCATTTGGAAATTCGTACCCGAAAAAGGAACGATCACAGCGAGTTCTGGCTGTAAAATTAGCAAATCACGCGACAGCTGCACGCTCGATTTAGAGCTGATTGATCAACTCGAGGCACAGAGCAAAGACGGTGAATACTCGATCATGATGACTTGGCAGTTAACCCCATGAAAGTCACCCGTTCAGAGACACTCGAATCACTAGCCAAGCGCTTGACCTCTTGTGCATCTACCGATAGAAATTAATCATCAAGGGGTTTAAATGAAATTGTTTAGGTCGCTGTTCTTACTGAGTCTTGTTCTCATTTCAGGATGCTCTACCTTAAATCAGCCCACGAGAAACGTGGCGACCGTAGAGACCGAAATGGAGTATGTCACCGTTTGCGATGCGAGCAATCAGTGCAAAAAACTTTCACGACTGATCATGGGCACCGATCACCTCGTGCAAGCTGACTGGACTGGCAATGGCCAGCCAGAACTCACCGAGCCCCAAGCCCAGGCGGTTCTCGATGAAGCGGCAAAACTTGGAATCAATGTCTTCGACACCTCACCCATTTACGTCGGCGGCGTCGAAAACAAACTCGGTAAGTGGCTGCAATCGAGAAAACAAAGCGCAGCACAAGACGGGTTTTACTACGGCAAACAATCAAATCCTGACCGAAAACTCTATGCGCTCTCTAAAGGAGGATTCTACTTTGACTTATTCTATTCGAAAAAACTCGAATCGGGCAGTCACTCTGATGGCCTAAAAAAAGCGCTCGTTGCCCTCGAGATCATGAACGCCACCGCAAAACCGTCACCCGATGGATCGATTGCTCTAACTAACGTACCCCCTGGAACCTACGCCAGCCGCTTATTTGGACCAAAAGAACAGATCACAAAAAGAGTGTCTGAAGAACTGGGGCATTCATTGTCGAATCTGAACAATGAAATTACCATTTACTTGATGCACAGAGATGACAGTGACTTCGTGCGCTTCAAAGAAAACCCTAGGGCGAAAACCGAAGTGTCGACGATCATGGCTGCACTCAGCGCCGACGAACTTCAAAAACACTTCTGGGCTCTAGGATGGTCGAATTGGGAACCCGCGAGAGTCAATGAGTCGATTGCACTGTCAGCCAAAAATTCGAAATTACCGCACCCGGTTTTCAATAGTGCGTACTTCTCACTTTTTGAAATGAGTAATCGAACCATTCATGCGGGTGGAGTTCAGGTCACTCATGAAGAAATGAATGATTCGCAATTCGAAAAAGGGATCTTACAGAATTCTTACTCACCGCTCGGTGGCTTCAGTATCTTCGACAAACCAGAACCCCGCTGGGAAAATGCCATGAAAGCAGCAAAACTGAAGCACGACCAAGGCGATGCCTACTGGCAAAATGTGTACCCCTCGCTTTTCACTCCCGCGAACAACGCGCGCTACGACAGGGTTGTTGCATTTACTCAAAAATTCAACAAAGAACACGGTACCCATTATACGATTGATCAGACAATCAATGCCTACGCGCTCGCGCACAAACGAACCGACTTCTTAACCATCGGGCCCATCACCATTGAACAACTTCGCAGAACCGTTCAATCACTCAAGATGGCGAGATTGCTCACTGACGTAGACCTTGAGTATTTGCATAGTGGGAACTGATTTGCGCAAAAATTTTCTCGACCCCACACTGAAGGGCATTAGTTTGTTTCGAAAAATCAAGCTAAAGATCAGCACTCGGCTTCTATTGATTCTTACTTTTTCTATCTATCTTGTTTTTTCATTAATTCGAATTTCTTATCACGAAATGTGGCGTGACGAACTACAGGCGTGGATGATTGCTTCTGCAAGCCACAGCGTATTCGAGCTTTTTCACAATCTCCATTTTGAAAATCACCCAGGACTCTGGCACTTAATCTTATTTGGCCTACAGAAATTCAGTTCAAACCCGTTAATAATGCAGTTTACTCATGTCATCATCGCTTCGACATCAGCACTGGTGATTCTTTTCTTTAGTCCGTTTAAATTTCCTGAAAAACTTGCAATCATTTTTTCATATGCACTATTCTTCGAGTACAATGTCATCGCTCGCTCTTACTCGTTGGGCGTCTTATTTTTCTTTCTCGCCACTTTAGAGCTCCATAAAAGACAAAAAATGTCGCTATGGGGAGCCGTCTCAATCTTTCTTCTTTCTCAAACAAGTATCTATGGAGGAATTCTCGGGGGGTCGCTCGCGCTTAGCTTTTTGTGTCGGGAAAAACACCTCAATCGTCAAAATCGACGATTCTATTTTATCGTCTTGATCGGTATTGGCTTGTTGTTTCTTCAAATCATTCGAAAAGATCAACTCACCACTGGGTGGACCCTCAATCTCAACATGATCGATGCCTGGCTAAATGGGATTTTTCCAGTCACGCCGATCGTACGCAATTTTTGGAACCAGAACTGGTTATTCCAATTTCATTTAGTAAAGCTTCTTTTGGGATATGGCCTCGCCGTTATCGTTATTTTTTGGATCACCAGAATCAGTACCCGAGAGGCCAAATCGTTTTTTGTATTTTCGACATCAACCTTGTTTCTTTTCTTTACTTTCAAATTCTACGGATTTACCCGCCATCACGAGCACCTATTTTTAACACTCATTGGCACCCTTTGGTTATCACGATCGCCTCAGGCAACACCCGAAGGACTGAGAACGCAGACCGTACTCTTTAGCTCAATATTCGCGGCCCAACTCTGGAGCAGTGCGGCCGCTACCTACTTGGACCTGCAATACCCATTTTCGATGGCTAAGGAAACCGCAGCCTACCTCGCTAAAAACAATGTCAGCGATTCCCTCATCGCTGGCACGATTGACTACGCTGTCTCGCCAGTCGGGGCCTACCTTAATCAGCCGATTTACTATTTTACAACGTCGTCACAGGGAACCTTCATCAATTGGGGGCCGAAACGCAAAGGTCACCCTTCAGAAATGAAAATAGGGGAACGTTTAGAAACACTTAAAAAGGAGAGTCCTTCTCACCTGCCAGTTCTGCTTACAAATCAAAAATTCAAGGCACCCAATGGGTATGCGCTCATACAAGAGTTTACTGGATCAATCGTGGAAGATGAAAATTTTTACATTTATAGGCCGGAATAGTCTTGAAGTTCACGGGGTCTAGAGGCAACTAATTTGATCGGTATAGCCAGTAAACAGGTATTCATTGGTTTCACTTTCGTTCACCTAGAACTAGAGGTACTTTTCAATTGAAAGAATTAAACAGCCAGAAGTTAGCTTTCTCCCAGGCTCCCAGCATTTCACCCTGGTTACTCATAGTTAGCCTGGCTACTTTGACCGTTATTTTGGTAAAGTACCTAACACCCTATCTTATCGCACAGCCTGATTTATCACAAATCCCAAGAATTTTTACCATTCATCACTTGAGGTCTTGCGATCCTGATCCCATCCGAATCGCACGCTATTTTCTGGCAATTTCAGTGATGCCAACTGGCTTCTTTCTGGGTTTAGCCCTCTCGCAGAAAGGCCCATTTCGCAGCTTAAATTTGGGTAAAATTAAGATCGACTCCATCCTGATTTGCATCGTTCAAATTGCTCTCATACTTGCATTGTTTTTTTCTTGGCGCTACCAGTACCAAATTTTGAAATATGCTTATTTCACGACCACTAGCATTTGGTTTGCATTGGGTGGCGCCGCCGCAACAATCGCTGTCTTCTATCAGCTCCTAAAACGAGACCGAGTGATGCCGTCATCGATCCGAATCACTTGGCTGCCCACCGTTTCAGCCGCGATACTTACCGTAATTCTCATCATTCCGGGGGTTCTAAATGAAACCAATCTGAAATTGATTCACCCTTTAACCGCTGCACATTTCGGACATTGGCTTGACGAGATCTCGGCGATCGTCAGTCAAAAAACAACCCTTGTTGATTTTTTTCCTCTTTATGAGAATCTCTTGGGTTACATTTCACTTCCTTTTTTTAAGGTTTTCAAATTTTCAATTGGAACATTTACAGTCTGGACTTCATTTCTTTCAGGGGTGGCTACTCTTTCTTATTATTTTGTTTTCAGGTCTCTCACTCAGAGTTCTTGGAGCGGCTTTTTTCTTTTCCTAGCCCTAATTGGGATCGCTTTCTTTCCCATGGCCCGCGACCCCCTTTACAGTTCATTTAGTTACAATGCCCTTTGGCCATTTCGGTATTTCTTTCCAAGTATTCTTTCTCTTATTTTCTGCTTGGTTCTTGCTACTCCAACCCCTTTTAGACTCTTCTTACTGGGAGTAATCACTGCAACGACGGCCCTGAATAATCTCGACTTCGGAATCCCGGCTGCAATCGGAGTCTTTGTCGGTTTGCTTTTGACCCAAGATCGACCCTTCTTTTGTACTCCTCTAGAAACCGCAAAGAGGGTACTCAGGTTTATTGCCGGACTGGTTTTCTTTATTTTTCTATTTATCAGTTTTACCTGGTTTCGCTCAGGCCATACGCCCAGATTTGATGCACTATTTAGATATCAGAAAATTTTCGCACTGTACGGATTTAATACACTACCCTGGTCGAAAGCCGGAATCCAGATCGACATCTATCTGGTATACATGGCTGCACTTCTCGTGGCAATTTACGACTCATTCACTATACAGACCAAGACGGCAATCGACAGAAAGCGGATTGGTTTGCTGGCTTTTTCGGCCATTTTTGGCTGTGGAGCATTAGCCTACTACGTTAATCGAACGCACCCCTGGACCCTGGCCGCTCAATTCATAGGCTGGGGTTTTGCTTGGGCGTTGCTGACAGAATGGGTTCTTGCCAAGATTGCGAATGAGTGGCAACGAACTGCAACGGTCTCAATGTTATGGATTTTGCCATGTTTTGCGGTATTTTTTCACTATTTTATTTTTGTCTCTGAGCTACCAAGAAATCTATCTACCTCAGTGGCCGAACGAATTCGGCTTAATGCACATTCTGAACCTAGCCAAGCTATCGACCGTAAAATTTTATTCGATTTTACCCAAGCCAATACTCATCCCGGTGAAGCGGTCGCAGTCATGCTCTGGGATGGTTTTAGCATTTCACGAGAACTTGGTATCAAGAACACATTTCCCTTTGAAAGCAAGTATTCAATAATCGTCAAAGACCAGGTGACAGAAGTGATCGAGCAGATAGACAGTGCCGGAACTCAGAAAATCATCTCTGATTTTCCGGTGAGCCCAACTCAATTTCTTGAGCTCAAAGAGGCAATGAAAATGGCTGGATTTGCGGTGGCCAAACGAAGTTCTTCAAACTCAGATTTGCAGCTTTGGAAAAAAATGATTGATCATTAAGAATAAAAATACTTGATCAGATCCCACGAGTCGTAAACAACCAGTACGGTCAGCGCGAGCCTGCTCTTGGGTTAACTCTTTACTCTAGACCCAACCCTGTAAAACTCAAATTGTTAAGAAATATCGTGTGACGCAGTCAGCATCACGAACGGATCAGATCCCTTTTAGGACACCAAAATGGAGCCGAAGATCGGGGTTGAACCGACGACCCCCGCTTTACGAAAGCGGTGCTCTACCACTGAGCTACTCCGGCATCATTTTGAAAAACTAGCATGTCAAAACTTATCGGCAATTTCAACGCAAAACACGTTTCAAACTCACGAAGCTGGCGGTGGTACTGGCATTTTCTTCAAGTACTCGCCCGCTAATCGCATTCGGCGCCTGACGATCTCTTTTCCGATCACTTCGCAGGTCTCGGCCAACGACGGAGACTGCAGCGTGCCGGTCACTGCCACGCGTAATGTCATGAATACATCTTTTGTCTTGTTGCCCGAGTCTTTGCAGTAGGCTTCGGCGGTATCGTGAAGAATTTTTGCATTCCACTCGTCGAGCGCTTCAAATCGATCTAAGAGCTCGTTAAGTATTACTGCCGCTTTTTTCGACTCTACCCCTTTGGGTGGCAGTGGCGAACCCACGTAATTGAGATCGCCGCCAAAAAAGAAATGGGCGTACGAGACAAATCCATCGAGGGTCTCAACTCGTTCTTTTACTAACTGAATCACTTTCTTGAGGTACTCGTCACCCAGGGTGACCTCTTTCAAGGCGTGAAGGTACTGATCATCGCTCAGCGTTCTTAGGTATTTTCCATTTAGCCAGTCAAGTTTCTGCAAATCAAATACGGGTCCGCCTAGCGACATGCGATCAAACGTAAAGTTCTCGACCATTTCTGCAGTCGTGAATATTTCGCGTTCGTCGGGCATGCTCCAACCCATGAGCCCCAAGAAATTACGCAAAGTCTCAGGCAAAACACCCTTGCGTTGATAATACAAAATACTAGTAGGATTCTTTCGTTTCGAAATTTTCGATTTATCTGGGTTGCGAAGCAACGGCATGTGAATGAACTGCGGCGCTTCAAAACCAAATGCACGGTACAGCAACACATGTTTCGGTGTACTCGATAACCACTCTTCACCACGAATCACATGGCTGATTTTCATGTGATGATCGTCAACCACACTCGCGAGGTGATAAGTAGGAAAGCCATCTGACTTGAGCAAGACCATGTCATCTAGCTGAGTGTTCTCAAAAGATACATCACCGCGCAAACAATCGTGTACAACCGTCTGCCCGCCAATCGGGGCCTTCAAGCGCACAGTCGAAGGGGCACCTGATGCTAGCTTTTCTTTCACAGCCGACTCGCTTAGGTCTCGACAGTGACGATCATAGCCCGACTGTTCTTTCTTGGCCTGCTGGGCTTCTCGAACTTGGGTTAAGCGCTCTGACGAACAAAAGCAACGATAGGCCTCTTTCTTTGAAATCAATTCTTCTGCGGCCTCACGGTACATCGGCAAGCGCTCACTCTGGCGATACGGCCCGTATGGCCCGCCCACATCGGGGCCTTCTTGCCATTCAATACCCACCCACTTGAGGGCTTTCAAAATCATGTCTTCGCTCATTTTGCGATAACGAGTCTGATCGGTGTCTTCAATTCGCACGACAAAAGTGCCGCCATGTTTTTTTGCAAAAACAGAATTAAAAAGACCCATATAAGCCGTGCCAATGTGCGGATCACCAGTCGGACTCGGTGCGATTCGCACTCGCGGTGGCGCGGTCACTTTCACAGTTGAAAAGGCCTTTGGTGCTGCTGAGCTACCGGATTGGTTGATTTGAGTCATGAGTCACCTTTACTAAATTTCAATTTGAATGCCTATTTCAATCACGCGATCAGGGGGCAATCGAAAATACTCGGTTGCCGAGCGGGCATTTCGCGACAGAAAAATAAAAAGTGATTTTCGCCATCCCGACAAATGCGAATTGCCAGTTTTAACAAACGTTTCTCGACCCAAGTAAAAACTCATGTCTTTCAAGTCGATATTCAAGCCGCACGATTCGCACTTTGCCAAAATTTCTTGAATATCTGGAGTTTCAACATAGCCATAAGCCGCCACCACTTTGACAAAGTTATGACTGAGATCGGTCACCCGAACCCGCTCATTCATCGCCACACTCGGCTCGCTCACCGTGATGATTGATAGCAAGATGACTTTTTCAGGTATGGTGTGACTGTGCTTGTAATAGTGCAATAACACCGACGGTGCGATGTTTCGACTGAGTGTCATGAACACTGCTGTGCCCGGCGAGCGAAAAGGTTTTTCTCTTGATAGCTTCTCAAAAAAATCTTCAAGCGGCATCGCAAGCTCTGACATCTTTCGAGAAAGAATCTCTCGCCCCTGCTTCCAAGTCGTCATCAGAGAAAAAATAGCCAATGCAATGACAATCGGTATCCAACCGCCATGCATGAATTTGGTGAGATTCGCCAAGAAAAATGAAATATCAAAAACAAGAAAGATACTGACGATCGAAAGAGCCTTCCAGGTCGGCCAACGCCACACGCCTTTCATCACCTGATAAAAAAGCAGGGTCGTGATGAGCATGGTGCCGGTGACGGCAATGCCGTACGCATCGGCAAGTTTTTCAGAGTTTTGAAAAGTCAAAACCAAGTAAATGCAAGCGATCGCCAGAAACGTATTGATTTTTGGGACATAGATCTGACCCTCGGTCTCACGCGAAGTGTGAATGATCGTGGTTCTCGGAAAATACCCCAACTGGACAGTTTGCTGGGTCAACGAAAAAGCCCCCGAAATGAGAGCTTGAGAAGCAATGATCGCGGCAATGGTTGCGATAACCAAGACCGGATAGACCATCCAACCAGAAACTAATCCGTAAAAAGTATTAGACAAAACAGCTGCCCCGCCATCGAGAACCAACGCTCCTTGCCCAAAGTAATTCAACAACAAGGCAGGAAACACCACGAGATACCACCCACGGCGAATGGGGCCCTTTCCAAAATGGCCCATATCGGCATACAGAGCCTCACCACCCGTAATGCACAAAACGACGGCGCTGAGCACAAGCACACTGTGAATGCCATACCGAAACATGAACTGAATGGCGTACACCGGCGACAAGGCTAGCAGAATATCGGGCCGTTTAATGATCCAAGGAATGCCCATGAGGGCAATCACGATAAACCAAATCAAAATTAAAGGGCCAAACACTGAACCGAGCTTCTGAGTGCCCTTACTTTGAAAAGCAAAAAGAAATACAAGAATTAGGACGGTCAGGGGTACAACCAAAACATGAAGGTGCGGAGAAACTTCGATCAAGCCTTCCATCGCACCCAAAACGGTGATGGCCGGCGTGATGACACCATCGCCATACAGCAATCCAGCGCCAATCAAGCCAAGCATCGTGATCAAGGTTCTCTCACTGAGCTTTGCCTTGTGAGCCATTCGCGGTATCAATAACGCTAACAAAGCCGTGATGCCGCCCTCACCTTTATTATCGGCTCGCAAGATAAACGTCAGGTACTTCACTGAAACAACCAGAACAAGAGCCCAAAAAACTAACGACAGAATGCCCAAAATATTTTCGGGCAATAATGGCAGACCGTGGCTCGGATGAAAACTCATCTTGATCGCATACAACGGCGATGTGCCGATGTCGCCAAAGACCACCCCTAGTGCCGCTAGAGTCAGGTTCCATTGTAACGATTTTGGCTGGCTATTTTGACGTTGTTGATGGGTCGATCGGGTCGGTTTTTTTTTCATGAATGAAACTATTTTTCTGCTAATATTTTAGCGACTTCATCTAGAGTCTGTACGCCATAGAAACGCACCCGACCGGATTGAGTTGCTAGGATCTTTTCAGACCAGCTTGGGGTGTAATCACGAATTCTGAGTATCAATTTTAAACCGCGCGGAAACAATTCTGGCTCTGATTGAGCCAAAGCAAAGGGCAAAGCAAGGTCGAGCGAAAAAACATCGCCTATTACGGCATCGGGTCGCTCTTGGCGAATCAAAGCCTCATAATCAGGCCTAGACACATCGACAACTCGACCGCCTATTTCAATGGTCTTTCGTTCATCGCCCAGCGCAAACTTCTTGGCTCCGCCGCGAATACAAACGAACCCAGGCCTCACCTCAGGAAAAGTCGTCGAGGCCAACTCTGATTTTTTCAAAATATCTGAAATTCGATCACTACCTGAATTTGAAATAATCGTGACCAATGCCCCTGACCGCATCATACCCTCGATGATTGGGCGAGTCGTCGTCTCGAGTGGTGTCGAAGTCACCGACTTCATCACCTCTTGAGTCATCTTGTTATAGGCGATTCCGGCAACCTGATCGAAATGAACGTCAAACCGTTCATGGGTTCTGGCGTTTGAACTCCACAATTCTAAAAACTCAGGCGTCACTGTCTTGGCCACTTCGCCAAACGAACCGACACGCATTTGGTCGATAAAATCGCCGACTGCGCTATTTAAAACAAAAGGGTCTTCATCAGAAAAAGCAGAAATTCTACCCTTAACTTTCCACCCCGTCATGGTCGGATTTTTAGCGCAAAAACCCTCAGAAAGTTCGACTAATTTGTTAGAATTAACGACCGACCAGCCTAGCTGAATCAGTTCTTCAATAAATAATTCACGCACCCGCACAGCCTCGTGAGTGAGGTTGGTCAGGACTCCATCAAAATCGGAGACTAACTTTACTGGATCGTTCATATGAAGCAGTTATGTCGCCTAGCTGGGCCAGAGAGTCAACTGACAAGTCATGATTCAATGACAGTATTTGACGCAAGGTTTTAGCGTTGACCCTCAAACTTGGGGGCGATAGGGTGACGACATTTAATGGACACCGAAAATTATCAAATCAAACGCGTTGAATCCAAGCGTGACCTCAAGCAATGGGTCTGCTTTCAACTCGACCATTACCGATCTTGTCCACAGTTTGTACCGCCATTGATTTCTGAAGAAATCGACACGTTTAGTGGCAAAAACCCAGTGAAAAAAATAGCCGATTTTGAGCTTTTCGTAGCACTAGATGGCCATAAGCCGATTGGCCGAATTGCGGCTATTGTGCACCACCTCGAAGAAAAAAAATTGGGCTACCGTAGGGGCCGATTTGGATGGTTTGAGTGCATTGACGACTCAAGTGCCAGCCGACTACTTCTTGATGCCGCCAAGAACTGGCTTGTTTCTCAGAATTGCGTTGAAATGACAGGGCCCCATGGCTTTACCGACCTAGACCCAGAGGGCTTACTAATCGAGGGCTTTCAAGAAACCCCCACCATTGGTGGCTCTTACCACTACCCTTTCTACCAGAAACTGATCGCAGAATATGGTTTCCAGAAAGATGCAGATTACGTCGAGTTTCAGGTGCCGCTGCCGATGCCTGAACCTGCGTTGTTCGAAAAGTTAAGAAAACGATACGAAGACAAAATGCCTTACGTCGTCAAGTCGTGCGAATCGAAGAAAGAACTGCTCTCTATCGCACCCCAGTTCTGGGCCATTCTTGAAGAAAGTTTTGAAAAACTTTATGGAGTCACTCCGCTCACTTCGCAGCAGAGCGAATACTATACGAAACGCTACCTCAGCTTTCTCGATCCTGAATTCATGCAAATTGCCGTGTCAAAAGAAAGCGGAAAGCTCGTTGCCTTTTTCTTGGCCATGCCCGGGTTGTCTACTGCGTTTCAAAAGGCAAAGGGCAAGTTGCTACCCTTCGGCTTTTGGCACCTGCTCAGACAATCTCAAAAGCCCACATCGATGGATTTTTTGCTCGCAGGAGTCAAGCCCGGCCACCCCACCTCGCTGCTCGTGAGCTTTCTCTCGATGCAGATTTATCAAGTGGCCCGCAAACGGGGCATACAGTACTTCGAAACCAACAGAGAACTCGAAACCAACAAAACCGTGAACGGTATTTGGAGCAGCTTCAATGGCAGACTGCATCGCAGATCACGTGTTTACAAACTCGAGCTTCAAGCCAAAAAGGAATCACCGTGAATCACAAACGAATGCCGATCATAAAAATAAGGCTAATTGGCCCAATAGGCCTAATGAGCCTCGCGGCATTTTTCACTGGCATTGCGAGCATGGCCAACCAGAAACCGGCGGCACCCCAATGGACCCCAAAACTCGTTCTGACTCTAGTGATCGATCAATTTAGAGCCGACACCTTGATGCGATTCAACTCGAGATTTGCACCCGCTCGAGACAAAACAGGAAAACTAGGCGGATTTCATTTTCTCACCGAAGAGGGCGCATACGTACCCTACGCGAGTTACGAAATTCTACAGTCGATGACCGGCCCAGGCCACGCGACGATTCTCACGGGCAGCTATCCGTATCGAAACGGCATCGCTGCGAACTACTGGTACGATTCGAAAACCGAGCAATCCGTGTACTGCGTTGACGATTCGTCGCAGAGTTTGGTGGGTATTGAAAATTCAGAAAAAATTCATAGCGGCACTTCACCGAAAAATCTCTTTGGCACCACGCTGGGTGACGAAATGAAGAATGCGGGATACCCTTCTCGAGTCGTTTCGATCGCAATCAAAGACCGCTCGGCGATCTTGATGGGCGGATTTCGCGCTGATGCCACCCTGTGGTTCGAACCGAAGAACTTCAAATGGGTTTCAAGCACCTTCTATTTTCCGAATAAGAAATTGCCTGATTGGGTAACCCAAATGAATCAAAGCCTCGAAAAGAAAAAAAACACCGAGCTCACGTGGATGTTGTCGCCGATCTCAGAGATGTCAGGATTTTCGAGCGAAAAATCGATGGCCCTCACTGACGAATACAATGCCGGTAAAATCGGCGGTACGGGGTTTCCGCACAAAGTGGCTCACGGTACCAAGAATGCCCTACTCTTGCCATTCGGCATTGATATGACCGAAGAACTGGCAGAAAAAGCGATTGAAGGGCTTAAACTGGGAACCTCCAAAACGCCTGACCTTCTGGCGGTGAGCTTTTCTACCCATGACTACTTGGCTCATGCGTTCGGTCCGAATTCTCAAGAAATTGAAGAGATGACTATCGCCGAAGACAGGGCCTTGTCTCGACTCTTTAATTTTCTCAACCGCCATGTACCGGGCGGCATTGAAAATGTGCTCATCGCTTTAACCGCCGACCACGGAGGCCCCAACAGTCCAGAATACCTCACCTCAGTTAAAGTACCAAGTGGACGAATCGATGAAGAAAAAATTCAAGCTGACCTTGAAAAATTGCTCATCACAAAATTTGGAGCGCCCAAGGGAACTAAAAATTGGATCATTGGCGATGATGACTTACAATTATACCTCTCAGCTAAGGCCATAGAAACCTCGAGCCACTCAAAACTCGAAATTGAAACCTTTGGAAAAGAATACTTAAAAAACATTCACGGTGTGGCCCGAGTCATCACTTCAAGTGAAATTGAAAGCGGCTTGTTTCCGCCTGCCCTCTTAGGGTCTCAGGTTGCAAAAACAGCCTATACCCAACGAATGGGAAATTGGATCATGATTCCGCAGCCCTACTTCATTGGAGCTGGTGACACCACTCAACACCTAACGGGTTATGCGTATGATCGAATGGTACCGCTCATTCTGCGAGGAAAAGGAATCAAACCAGGAAAATTTGCGATCAACGCCCACGTAGTCGATTTAGCCCCCACGCTTGCGTGGTTTGTTCACTCTTTGCCACCAGCCGCTTGTGAAGGACGGATTCTCAATGAGATCATCAAATAGACGGTCAGGGTCATTCGTCGAAGCCGCATTATTTGCCCTATTTTTGCTGGTTTTTGGTATCATTACCTACCGAACATCTTTGTCTTTTTTTCCGTACCCTTGGCCAGACGATTCAGCCTTCTACTTATCAGGTCTTGATCTCGCTAACTGGCCGCCTCGATGGGTCATGCACAATCAGGCAGCTTTTATACCTTCGTACGACCAGGCCAATTTCAACTTGATGCCACTATTCTCGCTGATGGTTGGCCTCGGCCGTTTCGTTGGACTCAACTCTGCCCATGCGGTGAAGCTCTACGGAATTTTTGCACTCTCACTGCTTTCTTGGATAGTCTACTGCTGGCTGAGAGTTCGAAGAGTTCAAACGTTTTGGCGAATTATTTTTCCTTTAATCTTAGTGACCATGCCCCCGCTACGATGGGGGGCACTCGTTCTAAGACCTGAAATTTGGCAATGTCTATTTTGGGTTTTGATTTTGCAAGAAATCGAAGCTTCTTCACCCGAGAATCTTCAAGAGCGGCCAAGATTGGCTATTTGGCGATTGCCTGGCCTTTTGGCTCTGGCCGCCGGATTTCACTATGATGCTGTGGTGTGGGTAGTGCCGACTGCAATTGGTCTCATTTTTCAGAACGCTTCGCCGTCACGAGCATTCAGAGTGCTGCTCATGGTTGCCCTAAGAACGCTAGTTTGGCTTTCGCCTTGGTTAGTTTACCTGATCTATAAAAATGAATACTTCTTCGACCAAATGAACACGCAGTTTGGTCGCTTAGAAGAGGCTCCGGCATTCATTAAAGATGCCTACTCTGCCTTTCATGGATTTTTTCTTGATCGCGGCAACCCGATTCATTACCCAAAATTCTACAACGCCGGAAAAATTTTGACCTGGCTCATGGTGATCATTACCTCACTTCGAACACTCACGCTTGCGTACCGTGAACGCGGCGCAAGCGCTTCTGTGCGGGTTGCGTCGGTGGTGGCACTCATCTCAACCACCCATCTCTGGATCACCAAACCCGAAGTCTGGTTTGTCACGCTAGTATTTGGAGCGATTTTTCCGGTCGTGGTTTTAGCGGTGAGAGAAAAAGAGCGCGATGTACCCGACAACTTATTTCTGATCATTCGTCGCAAAGTGGTCGGCGCGCACCTCATTGCCCTACTTGCCATTCAACTGGCTGTCGTCGTGCACCAGTACGGAAAAACTCACGCCATCTTAAGTTGGAACCGCTATGACGCTTGGATCGATTGCATCGAAACTACCATCGGGCCAAGAAAGAATATCTGGCAAGTTAGCTGGCCCGATACCTTGATCAACCTTTCGCATAACAAGCCCAAACGCGATTACAGCCGCACGGCTGATTTTCCGCACATTGACTTGCTAATCGCGAAGCTCGTCGCGCGAACTGAAGTCATTTTACACCCGTTTGCTTTACCCATCGACCAAGGCGTGCGCCCAGGCGAAGTCAACTTCGAAGAAACTTATCAGGGCCAAGCACGCGCAAGCGATTTTCAATTTCTAAAAACTAATCGTTGGCTACCGTATGCAAAGTATGCGGCGCCCAACCTAGGAAAACCGTGGCAGTGGCAAGTCTGTCAGAATGGTGCGCTCTGGGCCGGAGTTTCACTCAAGTGAGGTTGCAAGGAAAGCTGATAACGTGATTTTTCTCACCTTTTTCAGCGGCCCGATACCTATTTTTTACCGAGCATTCCGTCTTTGATTTCGTCGTTTGGAGGATTTGGCCCAAGCCAAGTGGTTAGCAACAACTTCGAAAGTTCGGCGCTCACAATTTTATCTTTCTTTTGGCCTTTGACTGTCGCTTCGACGCCGTCAGGCAAAATACTGAAACTCATGGTATCGCCCTCTTTCATATCAGCCATAGTAGCATTGAGTTTTTCGACCAATGGTTTTAGCGCATCACAGCCAGTTTTACAGTTTTTCTCTAAGCTTTCATTCCACGCGCCGCTCATTTTTGAAGCCGCGACATCACGCAAGAATTTCATTTCAACGTGCTTGAGCTGAGGCGAAGCCAAAATCTCTTCGGCGTTCTTTGAGGGAGTTTCTAGGTAAAGCCCACCAACATAAACCTTCACTTTCAAAAATGTGGCTAAGCGCATTCCTAAGCCATTCAGTGTGAGGCTTTTTCCGGCCACTGACATCGTGTCTGGCATCGTCACGCCATTCAACTCTTTAGCTCCGACAGAGCCAATTGTCGCCAAAATGGCTAATATTGCTAAAACGCATGAACCAGACACACCTAACGCCTTCGAACCTTTAATTTGCACGTTTTTCATTAATTTTCTCCTCAGCTTTCCGTTTTAGAACCCTTACTCGATTTATTGGCGCAACGCAATTGGCAGGCTAATCTCGGCGAGTTACGATCCAGGTTCAGGACTCGTTTGAATTATTCAAAAATAGGCCATCCAGCCGGTTTCACAGAACCCACGCCAGCCACCGCAACTGATTAGGCGGTTGCCGAATCAATTTTTATCTAGCTGTAATATTTACATTTTTCCAATTTGTTGACTTTTCTTAACTAAATTTATATATTTTAATTATTGGAGTTTATCACTATGAAGCCATTCACACTCACCCGCTGCCACTCGAAGGTCATTGCCATTGTAGCGACAATCCTATCACTGACAACGTCGGCATGGCTAAACACAGGTTGTTCAAAAAAATCAGGTAATGTGAATGAAACCCAAGGACAACAAAACAGCGCGACCGAGAAGCAGTCGACAGCATCAAATGTTACCAACCGCGACTCCAACGACAGTAACCGCAATCCCAATGACCGGCCAGGCATGCCCTCGACTATAGCTTTGAAAGACGAGACCCGACCATCGTCTTCTCAGCAGTCTTCTTTAAATGAAACTCATGTAACGATTAATCAAAAAAACTCACCCCCCCCAGATACAACCATCGCAGTTACCGGTGCTACGCCAATGGCACCGGGCGCGGTCTCAACATCGCTAGCGGTCGGCAAACAGGGCAATACCGGGTCGAATATTACGCCCAATGTTGCTTCTAAAAATGAAGCCAATCTAGCGCCGAAAACAGTAAAAGAAGCCCAAAAAAAACCTATTCTTGAAGTGCTTCCCCAGTGCTTCACCGAGGTTTTTTCTCACCAAAAACTCGCTAGCCATAGTTCAGAAGACCAATGCGCCGAACACACCAACTCAATTCGAATTTCGCAAAATTTGGCCGAAATTAACCCAAAAAACCTCTGCGTAAGAGTTGACGGCAAGGCCGTGAAATCAAAACTCGACCTGGGTCACAACTCACTCACGATTGGCCCCGTCGCAGGACCCGAATCTAAGATCTCAATTCGCTACTGCCTCGGACAAGCAAAATGCCAAGACAACTGCGAAATCGCCAAAGACGAATTCTTAGGATCACTCGGCGCTGACACTGACGACGAAGACACGCAAGACCTTCAAGGGCTCGGTGACAAATCAAACCCCTTACACCAAAAACTTTCACCTGAGGTAAAGCAAGCTCTCGCGAAACTCGATTCACAAGACACGTTCAAAGGCTGGAAGACAGAAGCAAAACCCGAAGCCGCTAAAGGCTGCGAAACCAAGACTGTCGCCGTCGATACTAAATAATAGCCATTGAAGAATATCAGCCGATAACCGCCGCACATTTTTGGCGTCAAGAAACCATCATCAATAGGCAGAACTGACAAATCCGCGCGGTCTTGCTTTGTCATTGCCCCGAACTTACACTAAGACTAGGGGTCGACGAGATTGCAAAAGCTCACGACGTTAGTAGTTTTTTACCTTATCTCAATTCTTGACCCTGGCTTACTCACCACAAACGCCGCGCGCCCAGAATCAAAGATAAATAGTGCGAGTGACTTCATTGCCGCGAGAGACGCCGAATCTAAAGCAAACGAGCAGTGCACCGCCACACTGCAGTCGGGCCCAGGTTCAAGAAGGGTTAAGAGCAGTTCTATTTCCGAAGCTGATTCCGGGATTACCACTTTCAGTTGAGCTTGAATCGAGATTGACTGAGCTCATTGAATTGGTTTTCGATTATTTTCTGACGGGCGAGATCAATCTGTCTCGCTTCCACAATCTCTACTATTTTGTCTTAAGAGAATCCCAAAGGGGTACGCCCTGCTTTGATCAAGGTCGGGGCTCACGAGCTCAATTCGGTTCTCACTGATTTCGCGTGGATTGGCCGTTACCCGAGTCAATAGCCCATATCTACATTAACCCACCGTTATCACTCAGTTAAAACAACAAAAAGCCGCATTGCGTCATATAATTGTTGACTTTAACTCATTTTGTTAATAAAATTTAACTATGAGTAAAAAGAGCCACACCACCAGCATCGCCAGCCACGTCGCAATGAGCGCATTAGCGGCAGCTTCGGCTTTCGGCTGCACCGGCCAACTTCCCGGCTCACTGCTACTCACACAACAAGAAGAAACCTTTAGTACACAAAAAGAGATTAATACGAAAATCGATTTACTCTGGGTTGTCGACAACAGCGCTAGCATGGACGTCTCTCAGAAAAAACTGCGCGACGGTTTCACCACTTTCGCTTCGAAATACATGCAACCCACCTGGGACATTCGCGTCGCCGTCATCACCACCGACACCTACATGGCCAATCCCGCTTTTTCAGGATACTTGTCACGCAATATTGCCAGCACAACCGGATGGACATCGCCTCTAATCGCAGCAAGACTGAGTAGCTGGACAAACCCCAGCACCAATCCAACCCAAGTCAACACCTCAACTGGCGTATTCACCAACGGCGTTACTTATGGCGACCTCGTACCCCTCTGGGGCCCCAGCTATTCAAGACTTCTTGAAGGTTTTCACGATGGCCCCATTACCGCCATGTGCTTTGAATTGCTTCCGTACTTCACTCGAGGAGTGAGTCACTGTCAAACCCGAGACCTTCACACCTACACCGGAGCCGATGAGTGTTTAAACCCTACCGGCAGCAACACCAGCCTCACCCAGTGCGTGAACACCACTCAAAATGATACCGTGAGATCAGGAAAAGCCATCATCTCAACCATGCCACCAACAGGCACTCTCGCTGACGCCGAATGGAAAGCAAACCTAATCAAAAACTTCATGATCAACGTCAGCACCGGCAGCGCAGGCCAAGGCTCTGAACGCGGACTCTCATCAGTGCTTCAGCTCATCGCAGACAACGAGACTTCAAGTACCGCTTTTTTTCGCGCAAACTCACTTCGCGGAATCATTTTCGTTTCAGATGAAGATGACCAATCTCTAGAAACGCCAACGACACCCGATTCAACCTTCAAACCTCAAAGTTATTACAAGTGCGATCAATCAACGTTACTTAGCCTTAACGCCGCCAACTTAGTCACCGGCAACAACGGCCTTTGTTGCACCGACGGCGCAAAAAATTGCAGCTACGGATCACTCGGCACTAGCTGTTCACCAAAAATAATCGATGGGCAATCACACACGATCACCATCTGCCCAGACGAGACAAAACTCATCGCAGTCTCAAGCGTGAAAGATCAAATCGACACCTTCTTTCACACACTCGACCAAACTGACGCCGCTGCGAGCACCAACTACTTCGTCACATCGATCGTTCCGATGAGTTACGCATCAATACAAGCATTGCAAGCCGACCGTGCTAGCGAAGACGCCAACGTCGGTGCAGTAAAAACGGTAGCCGTCGACCGCGGTGACCGCTACCTCACTCTGGGCGAACTCGTCGGTAACGGCTCACTCTCGATGGATATCGGCGAATCAGATTACACACAAGTACTAGAAAGTATCGGGCGCGCCATTATCGAAAAGAAAAGCAAATTCACACTTGATCGCGCACCCACCGGAGAAGAAGACATGTTAGTCACCCTCAGTCACGGTGACGGCACCGTCGAACTGATTGCACCCGATCAATACATCATTTCTGGAAAAGACCTAATCTTAACCGGCGAAAGTTTTGTACTAGGCCTGAAAGCCGACGATAAAATTTCAATCAATTATCAACCCAAGTCACTTTTTTGAGTGATGAGAAACGAAGGAGAAATCAAATGGAAATCATCGAATTCATCAAATCAAGCTTCTGGCACGTCTTACCGGTTCTCGCGGCTGGAGCCTTCGCCATCGCCATCATCATCGAGCGAACGAGAGCCCTCTACATGCTGTACCCACTCAAGAACCCCGAACAGTTCTTTCACGACATCAGAAGTCTGATTTTACACAACCAGCTATCAGAAGCCCTAGACCTCTGCGATCGGTTACCCCAAAAACCCATTGCACAAGTCACCAAGCAAGCCATCTTGCGAGCTCACCAACCCGAATCCCTCATTGAAAATGGCGTCGAAATCGCCGTTCAAACGGCGAATCACGCTCTACAAAAACGAACCCAATTTTTGGCAACGATTGCAAACGTAGCTACCTTACTCGGACTTTTCGGCACGATCGCCGGCCTGATCGCATCATTCGAAGCGGTCGCTCACGCAGATGCTCAACAAAAATCAGCATTACTTGCCGCAGGTATTTCACAAGCCATGAACGCGACGATGCTCGGTTTAGCAATCGCCATTCCTTGCATGGTTGCTTTCAGTTTTCTTATGAATCGCACGAATCAACTCACCTCAGAAGTCGACCAATCAGCGATACGAATTCTCGACGTCTTGAAACAGCGCCTCTTCGCTCAAGATCTGAACGCCACCAACCCACGACTCAGACATCCGAACGACGACGAGCGAGATTTTGAAGACTCAGCTACCGGCACTTCACCAAAAGTAGGCACCAACAAAGAAAGGAAATCAGCATGAGCTCGGTCACTCAGTCAGGAAATAAGAACTCGCAAGACTTCGAATTGAACCTGGCATCAATCATCGACTGTTTCACGGTGATCATCGCCTTTCTTCTCGCTTCAACGGCCTTCTTAAGTATCGGCATTTTCGACGCCGGAATCGCAGCGGGGGCGCCACAAGCCCAATCGTTAACCCCACCCAGTGTGCAAGTCGCCGTCGAAATGAAATCGAATCACCGCATTGAGATCAAAGTTTCAGGCAAGACCACCCGAAACCTCTCACTCGATCAAGCAGGTGAACAATGGAACCGCGATGATCTTGTCTCTCGAATTTCCGAATTCAAAAAAGAATGGCCAGAACTTCAATCAGTCGTACTGAGCGCCGACAACGACGTTGCTTACCATGAAGTCATTAAGACTATGGAGAAAATGAAAGGCCAGATTCAGTTCGTGATGCTAGGAGGATTTTAATCATGTCTAAATTCTTGAAAAAATTAAAGAAACGTGGCCACAATTCTACCGAGATGAACCTACAAATCACCTCAATGGCCGATATTTTTACCATACTCTTAGTCTTTCTACTCAAAGGCTACACCACCAGTTCTGTGACGATCACACCCAGTAACGATCTATTTTTACCGACTGCGAATGCCAGCGATGCACCCGCCGATGCACTCAAAGTTGAAGTAGCCGCCAACGGCGTTCAAATCGATGGGGGCCTCGCACTCCCACTGACCCAGTACAAATTTGTGCAAACTGACCTCACCCAAAGTGGCACGTCACAAACACTCACTGCCATTTTCGAAAAACTGCGCGCAAGACAACTTTCAATCGCCAAGAACAACACCGACGTCAAAATCGACTCAAAAATGATCGTGATCGCCGACAAGAACACTCCCTACTCAACCCTGAAGACGGTCTTGGCCTCTGGGGCCACGCATGGCTACACTGACTTCAAACTTGCCGTCGTCAGCAATAAATAGCCTTTAATTACTGCTAGTTAGTACCATCATCATTTTGTTGAGTTTTCTTAATTTTGTTAGTATAATTTAACTATGAAAACTCGAAGCAGTTTTTGGCCTAGATTCAAACTTACTCAGGCTCTATTTTTACTCGCTGCCACACTGCCGGCGCTCGCAGACAGCCAACCCAAGCCCTTACTCTCACAGGCCGAGCTAACCGAGAAACTTGCCCGCGAAGTCGACCAGGCAGCCGTCGCCTCTCAGAGCCAAGCCATTAATAAACTTCAATCATTGATTAAGAAAAATCGCGGAGGACCCACCGAAGCCACTTTATTGATACGGCTCGCTGAAGCCCAGCAACAAGCCGGCAGCATCACTTTCAGGGTGGCCCACGCGAAGTCTCACTTCTCAAAGAAAACTGTCGACCTCGGTGATTTCAAAAAAGTCATGAAAGACTCAGTCAATACGCTGAGCGATTTCTTAAGTCGGTTTCCAAAAAGCGACGAAGTGGCACTTGCGCTGTTCTTGCGAGGCAAGTCGTACGAAGAAATCGACGAAAAAGTAAAAGCCGAGAAAGACTACCTGCGCCTAATCAACACGACAACCCAACTCGACTACCGACTTCCGGCATTGATGAGTTTGGCCGAATTCTGCACCGCAAGAAACGAACACCCAAAGGCCATACACTTTCTCAAACAAGTGGCCGAGCACCCAGCTAGCGGCCAGTACCCCTTTTCGCTCTACAAGCTTGCGTGGTCGCATTACAACCTAAAGCAAATTCCAGAAGCGATGAAATACGCCGAAACCCACATTCGCTATTACAACGAAAAGAAAGAACTACTCGCCAAGAACAACCTCAAGGCGTCTTCACCCAACGAAGCTCTCAGAGAAAGCATGCTGCTAGATTCAGTCGTTTTTCTAGCCGAAGGCTACGAACTCACGCCAGAAACCTACTCACCAGAAACCGTCTTTCAAACGATTCGTGTGCTAGAAAAAAGCGCATTTCAAGGCAAAATGTTGGCGCGATATTCTAAACTTCTAAGGTCGCACGGCCACGAAACTGACCTCATCACCTGGAACAACCTCTTCATCGCCCAGGCTCCCGACCTAGTCGAAAGCGTTGATAGCCTCAACACCATTTATGAACATTTCTTGAATCGCCAAAAATTCGACCAAACACTTTCTTTTTTAAAAGACTACATTAGCCTATTTCCAAAACACGGAACCACCGACACCTTCAAAAAGGGCCAACAGCTCGTGCTCGATACAGCCACCCAACTACACGGTATTTTATCTAAAAATAAACTGGCTGGTGACGTCACCCTTTACTCAACAAAGCTCGCGAAACTTTACGGTGGCTTTACCGAAATGGTCCCAGCTAACGACCCGAGAATTCCGAGAGCCCACTACAACTTGGCCGAAGCCCTGTTTGACATAAAAGAATTCTCAAAATCGGCAGAACACTACCGATGGGTCGTTGAATTTCAGACGCTCGCTCTAAAAAACACAAAACCATCGACTACAGAAACCAACACAACTCAGAAAAAGTCTAGCAGCTCGAGCGCCGTGCCTCTGGTGGTATCACTAAACGATCAGCAGTTACTCAACGAGGCGAGCCTCAAATCAATATCTGCTCGCTATGAAGACCTCAAACAGCGTGGCCTCATTCAAACCAACCTCAAACCAGTTGCTGTCACCGCCAATGAACCCATCAACTCACCCGCCGAAGAAATTCAACAATGGCTTACCTGGATTGATAACCACCCAGAACAAACTTCAGCTGACCTCGCTTCTTTCGAGTTCGAAGCTGACCGATACCTGTATTCAAAAAATCACCTAAACCAAGCCACCAGCCGACTCTTAAAATTTGTCTTGGCTCAAACCAATCAAAAAGAGGCACCGTCTGCCGCTCTACTCATATTAGACAGCTTTGTTCTCGCTGAACGTTGGGCCGACACCGAAAACCTCGCTTATAGTCTGTCTCAAAAAAACCAATGGAAAAAACTGGCAACGCCTTTCGAGCAAACCCTAAATAAGATTGCAGCCAAATCAGCCTACAAACAGCTTGAGATTTCATTTAAACAAACCTTATGGAGCCAAGTCATCACCAAAGGTAAGGCTTACGGCGAACTCTTCAACACGCGATTTGGAGATACTGAACACACTCCTGATGTTGCCTTTCTCATGGGAATGGCCCACCTATCGTTAAGTGAAAAAATTCTGGCAGAAAACTACTTGAAAAAAGTCATCGCCTCTCGCCTGACGTCGATTCATCTAGTTGAATCTCACACCGTGCTCGGCCAACTTGCTTTAGAAAAATACCTTTTTAAGAATGCTGCTGACCACTGGCTTGAAGCGCAAAAACTTAAACCCTCTTCTGACACGTCACGCCTGCTACTCAGCAGTGCCTGGCTATCTCACGACCAAGAACTGATTCGAACCGTGACGATGTCAAAACTCTTTTGCACCGACACTTCAGCGTGCAATACCTACGCAGACGTACAGTGCCTATTTTCTTCGACCGATGCGGGCAATTGCCGACCTCAGACCGAATTTGGATCACTCATCAAGCGCCTTCGACCACACGCAAACCAATCTTCTGACCTTCTCAACTCTAACGAAGTGACAGCCCTGTTGAAGCAATTCAAAAACCTACCCCCTGAGCTTCAATTTGAAACCAAAGCCAGCATCGAAAAATGGATTGGAAATACCGTTCTCACAAAAGTCAAAGAACAAGAGGCCCTCAATCGCAGCGTGCTTTCGAAACCCTCTGAGCGAACATTAAAATCGCGAGTAAAAGCCATGGGGCAACTCGAGCAAAACATCGCTTCACTCACCCAGTTTCCATGGCCGGGCCTACGAGCCAATCTCGTTGATGCCACTGCCGAACTCTACAGCCACTTTTCAACGGCACTTAGAGAACTGGCGGCACCACCAGAACTCAAAGGCAGTGAAAAAGAGGCTTTCGAAGGAATCGTGAGACAGCTATCGATTCCATTTGAAGAAAAAGCTCAAGACTTGAGAGCGAGGGCCTTCGAAATCGCGTCTTCATACCGAATTAAGGGCGAGCAAATGAGCAAAATTTCGACCCGGTATTTCAAAGATAATCCGTCGCTAGCCAAGACCTTTTTCTCTATCGGAACCTTCGATCAAATCAACTCAGCTACTTTCAAGCCCCAGACGTTTGATCAGTCTTGGCTGCACACTTACCTGACCAGCAGTAATCAACAACCTCTACTCACTTCGAATCGCTACGGATTTTGGAAAGACGCCATTCAAGACCATGACCTGGCACGAAGCTTCTATTTCTTGATTCAGATTCAAGAGAAAGACAAACCATCGATCGACACGCTCGCCTTGCTCAAAACCGTCACTTTCGAGACCTCGCACAATCACATCGACGCGATAGCAGAACTCGAGACGGGCTATGAACACTTTTCTCAGGCACTCCAAATTCAAGTGGCCAGCACCCTGTTCTCTTGGTCATTTGACGCTTACAATAAGTCGAAGATGGTCGAATCGATCGACCGCCTCGAAAAAGTGGCCAGCCACCAAACCAAAGCACAACAAGAATACGCGCTGGCTCTAGACTGGCTAACTCAGGTTCGCCGATGGGCGAGTAAAAACTGAATTTTTTATCAAGGGATCGGGAAAGCACGTCGCCGGTGATCATTGGAGCTCTAGTTTTAGTGAGTATTGGGACATGGTTTAACTTTAAAAAGGAGGTATAAATCTGATCCCAATTGGTTTAAGCCCAATATCTATTCGGTATACGAAAGTACCGAAACTGGTGAGAGGTTTATGGAAAATATTTCGGCCTTGCATCCAACTAAAAATTTGTCCGAAAAGAGAAAGGAATAGTGTTCATGATTGCCGATAGCAAAGACCAAAAACCTGCCCAAAGATTGATTTTAGTAACTGGTGCGACCGGTGGGGTTGGAAATCCGCTTTGCCTACATCTAGCCTCAACGCGGCAATACCAGGGGTAGTTTTATAGAGTCACTCACCCTCAAATGACCCCGTACTTCGTGTACTCGCGCGCGGGAACGGCGCATCCAGCGCCCGCGCGAGGGTCATTGTGAGCTTGAGTGACTCTATTAA
>CAITVN010000053.1 GCA_903895855.1 Oligoflexia bacterium
AACTGCAGCATATCAGTTATCAAAATCGACACTCAGCATCGACGACTCCGCTAATCAGACCGCCAAACAGATTTATGACGGCTGCACAGAGCAACTCACTCGATACGGCCGGCTTGACCTAGTCGTCATTGACTACCTTCAGCTCATGAAGGCCTCAAACCCACCTATTCCCGGAGATGGATCTCGGGAGCGGGAAATTTCTGAGATCGTCCGTAGCTTGAAGTGCCTTGCAAAAGATCTCAATGTTCCGATACTTCTACTGTCGCAACTAAACCGTGGGGTAGAGAGTCGCGTAAATAAACGCCCACTGCTCACCGACTTGCGTGAATCAAGCGCGATCGAAGCAGACTCAGACCTAGTTTTATTATTGTATCGCGACGAAGTGTACAACCCAGACACTGAAGAGAAAGGGATCACTGAAATCATTATCGCTAAAAATCGCACTGGAGAGGTGGGCACGGTGAATGTGAAGTTTAGTCCTGGGTAAAGTGACACTTGCCCCCTAGGACCTAGTTCGCAACATGAAAAGTACTAAACAGAATGCTCCGTCACGATCTACCCCATCAAAGGTGCACGGGCTTATTGGCGTTACTGCGACAATCCCCATTGACTCCTCAACTGAGTAGACTAAACTTTTGGGTTGGAGAGACTGGAATGAAACAAAAAGAATACGATGCCTACTTGAAACTCGAAGGCGTAGCCCATACGATCAGGAACACTCTGTTACGAGAAAATACAGACAAGGAAATCAAAGACCTAGATGATGCCTTGACCCTACTCTCTAATTTGCAAGATTACGACATGGATAAAAAATATCGTGAGCTTCTCAAAGAGGGCATCAATTACGAAATCAAGATTAATACCAAAAAGAGTGTCACCACATTAAAAAAGCTACCGCAAAAAGTACCCATCGGAACCCGCATTTTTGTAGAAAATGCTGCTCGATATTTTGTAAAGGGAATCAAAAAATGGGTTTATCTACCTACCTTTTATTTTGATGGCGCTAGACAAAGTGGGAAGAAAATTGCAAAAGAGCTTTTTCAAGATTTGTAAATCATCAAGCAGGCAGACGATCTAACGAGGGAATACGATTGAACGAATCTGATTCGCTACCCGATGGTTTAGGAAATTCGCTCTTCGCTGGTCTCAATGACTCAGGAGGCTTGATGATTTGCGGCTATGAGTGGGGGTACTCAAAGAGCGATAGTGCGGCAGACCTGCGCGGCGACGCGCCTATCGATCGACCGGTTCCGATTACATTTTCAAATAAAGTACCTCGTTTTGGACCAATCGCCGACACTTGGCCATATGATAAACGCATCAAAACCTGGTTTCGCATTTGGGGTAACGAACTCAATACGGAGCAGTCACAAAGATTTGATCGCTGCATCGTTCAAACTAATTGGTGCAATACGCAAGGTCATCACATTTTGGGTGGCATTAAAGAAAAACTGGCGACCCCTGAAAACGTCGAAAACTTTATCTCTAGAGTTAGTCAACTTAGGCCGCGACTCATACTTTTCTTCGGCAACCAAATGATCAGGGTGCTGCAGCAGCCACATCTGCTAAATCGCATCAAAGAAGTCTGCGGACCCATCGTCGAACCCCTAGAATTTCCGAAAGTTCAATTCTCCGGAAAACGATTCAAAGTCGGATTCCAGTCCTTTGAATCCTGCAAAATCGTCTCGTTGCCACATCCCAGCAGTTCAAGGGGCCTCACAAATGACTACATAAGCCTCTTCACTTCGAGAATTGCACCGGTGATCGCTGAAGTTAAACGAAGCAAAGGATGCCCATAATTTCGCAGACAATCCCACTTTTGAATCAAAGCAGTCTCATATTTCGGACTAGTCTGAGCAATCACAATCCCTCACCTGACCCATTTCAAGCACTTAGCCGGACTTCGTCACCTGACGTACAGTCAGTTGAAAAATCAGGATAGATACCAAAAAAGGGTTGAGTCAGACTGTTAACAAGCGAGCATTTGTGGCAAAATACCGCTGAATGAAATTTCAAACACAATCAATACACAAAATTACAAGAGCGGGACTTTCAAATCTTCAGTAACAGGC
>CAITVN010000054.1 GCA_903895855.1 Oligoflexia bacterium
GAAGTAATTACTGCTGGTTAGAGGATTCTTGGTTGCGGTGTCGCAGACGGGTACAACTGAAACCGTTTCACTTTTCGAATTATCCCATTGGACAGGCGCTCAGTCCCAGTTCATCGATAGTAGGGGGGGCGCATGTGACGGTCAAATCGGATTATGAATTGCTCGAAAGTACCTTTCTCGGTTAGCGCCGGGGGCGAGTTCAACCGAAAATTCTGATTCGTTAGTGAGTTTCATGATGCTAGCGACGGGCCCTGACATGCGAAAAAATGCGTCAGCAATGGTAGCGCTATAAATGCCTTTGTCTTGATCAATTGAGTTTTGGCCCACACTAAATTTGCCAAGTTCGATGCCACCTTCGATTTCGATTGGGCCAGTCGTTCGAAACCACTTGGTTCTTTTCTTTAAGACCAGCGTTCATCCAGCGAGCATAGTACAATCCAATGACTTTAAACTGGGCTTGGTATTCTTTGATCTTAGCATCAGCATCGGCGTCGAGTTGAATGCGGCCATTAATCTCTTCGCCTAATCGCACGAAGCCCGCTTTGTGCATGAGGCTGTCGTCAGTCTCTACTGCAACGAAGGTGAGGCCCACTGTGCCGGCGAGTTCAGCGCCACGGCTCGAATCGCTACCAAAAAAGGCGCTCGATTCGCCGACGAATTTAATGGGCTTCACGGGTATGGGTGAGCCTTTGTCATCGAGGCTAAAAAATTCAGTGATCGACCTGGGCGCAACCGGGTCGGCCGCGAACCTAGGTGATACCTGCGCACAGGCCAGGGTGAGAGCGGCGGCTAGTAAAATGCGCGAAATCGTTTGGGTGAGTTGAGTGGTGTTTTGAGTTTTCATAAATGGGGTTCCTTTTTTAAATAGTTTTTCTGTGAAGGACATTCACATCACGCTTTGAACCATTTCGCCGCGTCTTGATAAAACGAGTTGTGCCGCAGTGCATTCGGATGACCCACTGAGAATTATGTCCGTGACGGGTGGGGTTGAAAAACGTGTTATTTTAGCTGGTTAGGTCGGTGATGCTCGGCGCATGCTGGCGGTGATGGGGCCAAAAGTGGCGTTGTCGGCAGACGGTGATTTTGCTTATTTGGCTTCGGGTTGATTCATTTTCGCAATAATTTCTTTGGCGAAATTTTTGAAATCAATGAGGTGAATTTCACAGATCGAATAGACAATAGCCCAATCGATTTTTTCATACTCGTGAACCATGAGGTTTCTCATTCCCACGGCTTTTTGCATGCGCAGCGCGACGGGTTGAGAGATCCACCCGATTGCTGAAAGTTTGGCAAACGAATCGGCCATTGTGAGTGGTGCAGGTTCATTCGTTTCGGCCAAAATAACAGACGCAATGTCTACACTTTGCTGAACCGAGCGCTCCAAATTGATACTCACAATGTCTTGCAAGTCGAAATCAGACTTGAGCTGTTCTACAGTAAACGGCTTTTTTGATTCAATTCTGAGTAGGCAACGGGCCAATGCGTCTAATTTAGGTTCTAATTGTTTCATCCAAACGCCCTTTTTTGTCGAGCTTGTAAAATTCTTTTACGAGCGGGGTAAAAATCTTCGTGATCGAACCACATGGTCTTGAGTAGTTTTGCGTAGGCAGTGGTGTTTTTTTTGAGAAATTTTCCTTTAGTGAGAATCTCTTCGAGAATGGTTCCGCGAACGACACACAAATCAACCAAATCGACTTCTCGCTCTACGATTGCTGAAAGTTCGGCCGCTAACTCAATTCTTTGTGTAACCGTCAGCGGTTTTGAAAACTCTAAAGCTATATCTAAATCACTGGAGTCGGTTTGAGTTTCTTTGGCAAAAGAGCCATAAACCACAGCTAGGTGTAGATCAGGCTGAGTACCGATCCAAGTGCCTAGTTTTTGTAATACGGTTGCCGTGTCGAGCATGGGTTGAATTCTAACGTGAACTGCTTGGGTAAGTCTAGTGTGGCCGTTTGGCAGATTCATTCTGCCCGTGTTCAGCGTTATGAGTTCAGTCGCTATTCTTAATGGTGAACCCCTTCAGTTAAGTGTGGATTTCATTGTAACGGGTGGTTGAGCCTAAAACCTTGTCACCAGTGAGATCGTAATGGGTAGTTAGTAAAAATGAAAGGTACGGTTGATTCACTCTTTTTCTGAATCATTTCAGTCAGTTTTGATTCTGGAATTCCTAAATAAATTGCACAACGGAGTACAAAATAAAACAAGATTGAAACGGTGCGTTATTTAGACTAATGCTCAGTTTGAAAGGTAATTAATCATCTATGAAACTCACAAACCCCCTTGTTCACGCACTATCGCTATTTGCTACTCTATTTGCAACTTTCGCCCTCGCTGGTCAGGCAGCACTTGCTGGGCCAGACATTATTGATATTGGCCTTGGCTACGAGACTGACTTCAATAATAGCGGCGCTAACGACAACATTCTGGTTGAATTGAACCTCGATCACCGAAAAGTCTATTTCTCGGTTGAAGGCGCGTTTTCGCTTACCGAGTCTGGCGTAAACGCCATGCCCTATTTTAGTGGTAAGATCGTTGCACTTCCTTTTGATAAAGTGGTTTCTGAAAATTTGAAGCTCAAATTTGGCGTACTTCCCATCGAAGTGAAAACCAATCACGGAATTAACAGTAAGGTTAGCTTTGACATCTCAGCCGGAGAAATTCAGCTTCCGATTAATGTCGGCAGTGCGATGTCGGCCTCTCACTTGCTCAAGGTGAAATTCATTGTTGACGTTCTTGGGTTCAAACTCGCTAAATTCATGAACAACGCTGACGTCTATGAAGGCGTTAAGGTCGGCGGCATCGGATTCTTGGCCGAATATATGGTGCGTGAGTCACTTTGGGATACTGTTACTTTCGGTGTTGAAATTGGGGCGAACGCTGATCTTTCGATCGGCGGGTATGATGGCACCTTTTCTGAACAAAGCGCTGAAGCCAAACTAATTATTCAGCTTTACGGAGTTCGTCTCTTTGTTTCCGGAGCAGCAACAGGTTTGTACCGTGCAGCCACGGGTGAGTGGAACTTTGCGCCAATCTTCATGACTGGCGTTGCGTACCACTTCTAGTCTTGTGCCTATTTCTCGACTTAGCTTTACGGGCAAGCGCCCTCTAGTTTTTCAGGAACGTCCAAATACGGACGTTCCTGAAAACGGCTATTTTTAGAAGAGAAATTTCTCAAAAAATCGAATCATGTGCCCCAGTTCAATCGCTCGGTTTTTTCGCTTCGAAATGCCATGCCCTTCATTGGCAAATAAGAGGAGCTCTGAGCTGAATTTTCTCGCTTGAAGAGCCTCATGAAACTGCACGGCTTCACCCACGGGTACCCGGGGGTCGTTGACGCCGTGTATGATCATGATGGGGCCTTTGACTTTGTCGAGGTAAGTAACCGGCGAAAGTTTTTTTAAAAATTCTTGATCAGTATCTGGGTCGCCATATTCGCTGGCGCGAAGTTTGCGCCGGTACGCCGCCGTGTTTTTTAAAAACGTTTGAAGGTTGCCAATGGCCACCGATGCGATTCCGGCGTCGTAGGCGCCTGCGAAATAAGTCATCGCCATGAGCGTAGAATAGCCACCATAGCTTCCGCCAAAAACTCCGATTTTAGGCGAGACGCCAGATTTTTTCCACTGAGACTTGATAAAAATCGCACAATCTTCGATGTCTGTGATCACGTTTAGTCGTTTTTCTTCGTTGTCAGCGTTGCTCCAGATTTTTCCATACCCTTTGCTGCCGCGTACGTTCGGGTCGACATGAATGAACCCACGGTCAAGCCAGAGTTGAATTTCAGGCGAAAACGAGGGCTTACTTTGCGATAAGGGGCCACCATGAAAGTGCACAATTACCGGGCAAGGCTTGTCGCTCGTGAGGCATTGAGGTGGACGCCTGACAAACATCGGAATGGGGGTTTGATCTCGAGCAGGATAATACTCGAGCGTTGCTTTCGCGAACTTCGACAGGACGACTTCAGGGGCACTGGGTACAATCCACTGAGTGAGCGTGTTTTTTTTCCAGTCTTGCACCCAACTAGTGCGTGGGGTTTGTGAAGATTCGATGTTCCAAATGGTGAAGTGACCATCTCGAGTAGACGATTCGTAGACGGCTTGGTCCTGATTTTTTAGAAATTTCGGAAGGCTGAGTTTTTTTGAAGTGCGTGCATCATAAACTTCAGTCTCTAGATAGCCACGCTTATTGTACGTGAGGTAAATTCGTCGACGTGGGTAATCGAGCGCGAACGAATCGACTTCAAATTTCTGTGGTTCAGATTCTTTGGGCGCTTGACTTGCGAATGGGCCCCATTCGGTGAGTTTGCCGTTTTTTAGTCGATACAGTTTGCCATAATTGCTCAGCTGATGAGTGAATACCCAATATTCGTCGGGTTTTTCAGAAAATCGAACTTTGTAGTGGTGGTGTTGGTTTTGGCCGATCAATGGGATCAATTTTCGCTCGCTAAGGCTCCAAACATACACTTCATTTGATTCAGATCCGGTGTGCTTACTGAGTAAGAAAAGTTCTCGTTTATCATCTGAGTCTAAGATCGACCAAAGACCAGGGGTGTCTAAAAGCAGTTCCTTCTTACCAATCGGCTGGCCTGATCTCTTGGGTAACTCTGATCGGTAAATCGCATAAGAGCTAGACTCAATGTCGTTAGCGGTCCAGTACAGGTAGTTCGAGTCGGCGCTGATGTGTTGAGGGTCGGCTTTAGTTTTTGGCGTGTGTTGAATGACGGTGATGGCGCCGCCATTGGTCGATTGAAGGTAAATTCCAGGGGTCTCTTCGCCGTCTTGATCGCGAGTTAAAATGAGCCACTTGCCATCGGGGGTGACGCTTTCGAGTGTAGTGCCCGTGCTACCGCCGCTGAGTTGTATCGGAAATCCCTTGGGTTGATCCAGGCTCCAAACTTGCTTAGAACCCGAAATCTTCCAGTTAAAAAAGAGTTTCTTACCGTCGGCCGAGAGTATTCCACCGTTCGGTACACGCACATCGAGTGCTCGTTCAATCACCGTGAGTTGTTGCTGATCAACTGGGCCAGGTGCGTATTTCTTGATCACTTCGGGTGAAATCGACTCTTTACCAAAGCCCGAGTATTCTTCTGCGTTGGGTTCAGTTTCGTCAGAATGTAAAACGTTAGCATGAGCCAAGAACAAGCACTGAAACGCTGCGACGAGGCTGAGTTTTGTGTACCGATTTTTGGTCATCTGGTTCATTTCCTTGAACGGTTAAAGTGATTTGACACTTTTCATAAACGCTTGTTTTAAATTCTAACTCGAATGAGTCGGGTGTAAAACAAAATTGGTATGCCAGTGGTGGGGCAATCTATCCGGGGTCTGGTGTGGGGTATCAGTACTGCTATGAACACACCTCGCTTGGCGCACACGCGTGCCTGAGTCAATAAAGTTCGAATTATCACTGGAATCCCTAAAACAAATGACACGAAACTACATGGTCTTTGCCGACGCTAGTTTGTTTCGGTTCTTCTTGGTGACAACGTTCAGTGGCTTTTGGGCAGCGGCCGGCAAATCGGCAGCCTGGCGAAAGGTTGATCGGCGACGGAATTTCGCCGGTCATGCCAGTTCTCACTCGGTCGCGTTCAAACTGAGGATCAGCCATTGGGTTCGAAGCAATCAGTGACTGCGTGTAAGGGTGCTGTGGTCGAAAGAACACTTCGTTCGAAGGGCCCATTTCAACCATCTTGCCAAGGTACATGACAATCATTCGGTCAGACACATAACGAACCATCGACAAATCGTGAGCAATAAAAATGAGCGTGAGCCCCATTTTGTTTTTCAGCTCGCCGAGAAGATTGATGACCTGAGCTTGCACCGAGACGTCAAGTGCGCTGATTGGCTCGTCGCAAACGATGACTTTAGGTTCAAGCGCGAGAGCGCGCGCGATACCAATGCGTTGTCGTTGGCCGCCCGAAAATTCGTGCGGGTAGCGCGACATGTGGTCTGGAGCTAACCCCACGAGCTTTAGCCATGATCCGACTTTAACATCGATTTCTGAACTCTTCCAGAGTTTATGAATCATCGGACCTTCGGCGACGATTTCACGAATCGTCATTCGCGGATTGAGCGAACTGTACGGATCTTGAAAAATCATCTGAATTTCGCGAGAAAAGCGCTTGTAATCTTTTGAGGTGTAAGAAACCGGTAGCGTCTCGCCTTGGTAAATGACGTCGCCTTCGGTTTTATCCCATAGGCCCACGATGGTGCGTCCGAGGGTCGATTTGCCGCAGCCGGATTCACCGACCAGGCCGAGAATTTCATTTTGGTGAAGGGTAAACGATAAGCCGTCAACCGCCTTCAAGGTCTTGTCGCCGCCCACTTTGAAATGGCGCTTCAGGTTTTTCAATTCTAGAATGACTGGGGTGCTCGCCTGGCTCATGCGTTGACTCCTGTGTGGCGAGTGTAGAGGTCTCGCGGAAGCGTGGTTAGTTTTGCTGCGTCTTTGTGGTGAAAGAAACACCGACTCTGATGGCTGCCTGGGCTGGTTGGCATTTCTGAGGTTTCAACGTCAAAAAGTGGCGGCAACGTTTTTTCGCAAACTTTGCGAGCATTCGGACAGCGTGCATAATAACCGCAACCGACCGGAGGGTGAAACAAATCAGGTGGCGAACCGTCAATGGGTTTTAGTTTGTGGGTTTTTGATTCGTCGCGATCAGGCATCGCCTCTTTTAAGCCCATCGTGTACGGATGCGCTGATTGGTAGAAAATTTGATCAACTGTGCCTGATTCAACGATTTGGCCGGCGTACATCACAGCCACTTCGTCAGCCATGCGTGCCACTACGCCAAGGTCGTGAGTGATCAGAATGATCGACATATTGCGTTCTTTACGTAGCTCGTTGAGTAGGGTCAAAATTTGCGATTGAACGGTCACATCGAGCGCGGTGGTTGGTTCATCGGCGATGAGCAGTTCAGGATTGCACGCAATGGCCATCGCGATCATCACGCGCTGGCGCATGCCGCCTGAAAACTGAAATGGATACTGATCGACTCGCGCTTTTGCCTCAGGAATTTGAACTTGATCTAAAATGCTGATCGCACGCTTGCGGCCTTCTTTGAAACTGAGCCCATCATGGTAACGAAGTGTTTCGGCGATTTGATTGCCTACCGTCATCGTTGGGTTGAGAGACGTCATTGGGTCTTGAAAAATCATGCCGATGCGCTTGCCGCGCACTTTATTGGCTTCGCTTAGAGGTAATCCTAAGATTTCTTTTCCGTCCATCAGCGCTGAGCCGCCGGTGATTCGTCCAGGAGGCATTGGTATCAAACCCATGATCGATTGAACGGTGACTGATTTGCCACAGCCAGACTCGCCAACGATCGCTAGAGTTTTGCTCTTATCGACTCCAAAGCTGACTCCGCGCACTGCTTTAACGATACCGCCGTAGGTATCGAATTCGACTGTTAGGTTTTTCACCTCAAGTAATCGTGACATTTCAAAAGTTCCTCTCTACAAGCTCAAAAGCAGGGCGCCAAGTCTGATTCGCCAAAAGCTATTCACTAAAACTGGTCCACCAAATTTATTCACCAAAAACTATTCGATTGATCGCATTTTCGGATCTAGGGCATCGCGCAGGCCGTCGCCCAAAATATTAAACGCTAAGACTACAATCGCGATGATCGCTGCCGGAAAAATAAATTCATGTGGAGTAGTCAAAAAACTCTTCACACCATCATTGCACATGCTACCCCAAGACGCAGTTGGGGGCGCGACACCCATGCCGATGAACGAGAGAAAGGCTTCAGTAAAAATAGCCGAAGGAATGCTAAACGTGAGTGACACTAAAATCACGCCCAAGGTATTGGGTAGCAGGTGTCTGAAAATCAAGTATAGCGGCTTAGCGCCGAGCAATCTCGACGCCTGAACAAACTCAGATTCTCGAAGTTGCAAGATCTGGCCGCGAGTCAGGCGTGTGGGACCTGTCCAAGACAGCGCCACGAGCGATACTAGCATCGGGCCGATTCCGTCTTCGCCTGGGCCTGCGCCAAACACCACTTTAAATAAAATCATGAAAAGTAAGAACGGTAGGGCCATGACGAAATCGGTGAAGCGCATGATCCAGTTATCGGTTTTACCGCCGAAGTAACCTGAGATACCGCCAACGGCTACGCCGATCAAGACCGATAAGAACGGTGCGAAAAATCCGATAAAGAGCGATACCCGGCCACCTGAAATGAGGCGAGAAAGAAGATCGCGCCCGAGGGCATCGGTGCCGAACGGTTTAGCGGGTATTTTCACTGAGTCACCGATTTTGGCGTTGGGGTCGATACTTTGTGCGTCGGTGAGCAGAATGCCTTCAGTGAGTCGCACTTCTAGGGTTTTGAACGTCGGTGCTTCTTCTACATTCTTCGCAATAACGCTATAGAAGTAGTGTTTTTCTTTGAGGTCGTAGTTGTCGAGGTAAGTGACTTGGTTTCCGGCAGTGATTTCTGTGATGGGTACACCGAGGTTAGTGACTACCGTCGGTTTTTCTGTCGCGCGGTAAATCGCATACCCTGACGCGCCTTTGACCGGTGACCACTTCAGCGCCACACCTTGAGAGCTGGCGGGCTGGGTGAGTTCAAACGTGGTGGCCGCTTCAAGTTTTGCCGCTTCGAAAGTGGGTGAGGCTTCAACGCCTTCTAGAATGGTGTCTTTGAAGTTCGATGAGTCGTCGATCACAGTGACGTGCTTGCCAAAGCTCGGCCCCTCAGATACCCGGCCCATCACTTGTTCGGCGGGATCAACCTGATAAAGTAGCGGCCCAAAAAGCGTAGCCAGCACAACCAAGATGACAGTGACTAATGCGACGATCGATTGTTTGTTTTTCTTCAGCCGAATCCAGGCGTCTTTCCAGTAAGAAAGTGAAGGCCGTGATAGCACCTGGGTGCCTGTGTTTTTTTCTGCCACTGCAAAGTCGTCAGAACTCAGACTGATGATCTGGGGTTTGCCCTGGTTTGTGTTTGTAGTTGTCTCTAAGGTCATAAAGTTAATTTTCTCAATTTTTTTGTTTTAATCTAATTTCGTTACGCTTTTGATAAACTGATGCGTGGGTCAATGAGGCCGTAGATGATGTCGACCAAGATGACCATGAAAACCAAGAAGGCACCGTAAAAGACGGTCAAACCCATGATGACGGTGTAATCAAGTTGTTGTACCGCTTGAACGAAATATTGGCCCAAGCCTGGAATCGCAAAAACGTACTCGACCACAAAGCCGCCGGTAGTGATTGCGGCGATGGCTGGTCCCAAGAAGGTAATGACCGGCAAAATTGCATTTCTCAGTTCATGCGAAAAGAAAATACGAAGTTGCGGAAGGCCTTTGGCTTTCGCGGTGCGAATGTAATCTTGGTTGACGACCTCAAGTAGTGATGAGCGCATGAGGCGTGTCAGAAAGGCGAGAGTTGAAAGCTCTAAAACAATGGCGGGCAAAACCATGTGTTTAAAAGTGCCCCAGCCACCAACAGGTAAGAACGTTGAGCCGGTAAATTTATTGATTTCGGTAATGAGGTACTGGCCGAAAACAGCAAAGACAAACGATGGCACTGAGATGCCAATGAGCACCGCAAACGTGCCCCATTTATCGATCGCTCGGCCACGGTAGACTCCGGCCAAAGAACCCATGACGATGCCTACCGAAGTGCAAATCAAGATCGCGAAAATACCCAATGTCGCTGACACCGGAAAATGCGCTCTGATGATGTCGTTCACCGATCGGTTTTGCTGCGTATACGAAATGCCGAAGTCACCCTTCAGCATGTTCTTGATGTAGATGACATATTGAACCGAAACGGGCTTATCTAAGCCGTATTTTTGTTCTAAATTCTTTCGAATTTCAGGACTTCTGGCTTTACCCCCTGTGATCGGGTCGCCCGGAACAAAGTGCATGGCGAGAAACGTAACGGTTGCGATGAAGTACACAGTGAGTAAGCCTGAAAACAGGCGCTTGATGACATAGCGAAGCATATTGATTTCATGCCTAACAGACTAGCCTGGATAGGTCTAGTACTAGGTAAATATTTGCATTCAGTAACGTCATGCGTTAATTGAAATTATGGCCGCAGCGAAAAAAAGGAATCGACGAAAGAGTGCTCCTCAGAAGTTTTCACCCGAAGTTGGGCCCTTATTCATGCCCCGATTAATTCCTCTATTTATTGATAACACATTTATTGAAACTCGACAGACCCACGAAGTTCTCTCGCCGTTCGATGGTCGACCGATTAATCGGGCCGCTCTTGCGGCTGAACGGCAAATCGAGGTTGCGCTTGAGGCCTCGGTAAAAGCGCAGAAAGTCTTTCGGTTCGCCCCTCGCCGATTTCTGGTCGAGCTCTTGATTCATTGGCAAGCCGAGATCGTTCAAATGAAAGATCAGTTTATTTCGACGATCGTTTCTGAAGCGGGTAAGCCTTTGACTTTGGCTCTTGCCGAGTTTGAGCGAGCTCAAGTGACGCTCACGGCTTCGGTTGAAGAAGCCAAGAGACTTGCGGGCGAGTTGATCGCGCTCGATTTTGAAAAGTCGGCAGAAAACTTTGGAGTCGCCGAGGTCTTGTTCGAACCCCGTGGCGTGGTGTTAGCGATTACTCCATTTAATTTTCCGTTGAACTTGGCGCTGCACAAGGTTGCGCCCGCTTTTGCGGCCGGGTGTTCAGTGATTTTAAAGCCGTCACCTCAGACTGCCGGTGTTGGGTTTTTGCTCGCAAAAGCCTATGAGCAAGCGGTGATTCAATTACGAAAACTAGCAATTGAAATTCCGCCTGGCGTGTTTCAGGTTTTACAAACGAGTAACGCATTAGTTGAAACCATGGCCCAAGATTCGCGAATCGCAGTCGTGAGTTTTACCGGAAGCGAGGCGGTGGGTTGGGGTCTACAAAAACTTGCTAGCGAGAAAAAGGTTTGCTTAGAACTCGGAGGCAATGCTGCTGTGATCGTTGATGCGACGGCAGACCTTTCGCGAGCGGCGAGTCGTTGCGCTTTCGGGGCCTTTGCTTATGCCGGACAAAGCTGTATCTCGGTTCAACGTGTCTACGTCGAAAAGTCGGTTTTTTCGAAATTTGAAAAACTTTTGGTAGCTTCGGCTAAATCGATTCTCTCTGGCGATCCGAATGAGGCAAAAACGGTTTGTGGCCCGATGGTCAATGCATCGGCGGCAGATCGGTTTGAACGCGAGGTTAAAAAAGCAAAAGCCAGCGGAGCCAAAGTTTTAGTTGGCGGCAAGCGAGTGAGAAATGTTTTTTCGCCGACTGTTTTGACCCGCGTTTCGAAGAATTCGCCTTTAGTTTGTGACGAGGCCTTTGCGCCGGTTGTGGTTTTAGAGCCTTACTCGTCAGACGTAGAAGCCATTGCTTTAGTGAATGATTCACGTTTTGGCTTGCAAGCGGGTGTGTTTAGTAATCGCGATGATTTCATTCAAAGGGCAATCGATTCACTTGAAGTCGGTGGCGTGATCGTGAACGACATTCCGACATTTCGATCAGACGTGATGCCTTATGGCGGAATCAAAAGATCTGGCACAGGCCATGAGGGAGTTCGTTATGCGATGGCTGAGTATTCTCAGCGAAAGACGGTATTGCGGTGGAGATTAAAGAGAAATTGATTTGAGCAGCCGAAAGTGACCAGCCATCTTTAAGTTGCATTGAAATTCCCAAAGCTACTTGAGTAGTACCCAGGCGAGCGCAATCACTATTGCCAGTGCGGTGATTGAAATGCGCGCGATCCATAACTTTCGCAAAGCGGGTGACTTCGTTTCAATTCCAAACTCACGACTGAGCTTGTTGTCTGGCGCTGCTGGTTTTGCCTGTTCAGTATTCATAGGGGTGATCCTTCTGTTGCTTTGAGACTGTCAATGGCGCAACTGGTCGAATAGTTCAATTTGATACTGGGTTTGGGTAGATTGGGAGATTTCTCTGAATAATACCAAACAGATGTGACTGCAGTTATTTGGGTGGTTTCGGGCTCAGTGCACTCGGGTTAAGCTAAAATCTGATGCAACCTTGATCACTGCCATACCTGCGGTCTTGGCTGCTTGAATTCCGGCGTTGCCATCTTCGAAAACCACGCAGTGCTCGGGGGCGATGCCAAGTCGCTGGGCTGCTAGCAAAAAAGGGTCTGGGTATGGTTTCGCTCGCGGTGCATCTTCGGCACAAACGATTGTTTTAAAAAATGGCCTGATTTCTAGGGTGCCCACGATGACGTCGACGAGTGGTCTGGTGCCTCCAGTGACAATCGCCATCGGTTTTTTCTGATGGTGATGGCGAACGATTCCGAGCACCGAATCGATGGGTCGAATGAGGTGGGCAGACTTGAGAAACGTCGCTTCTTTTTGTTCGGCAACGCTTACAGGGTCGAGCGTCCAGCCGAATCGTTCGTTGAAGAGTCTAATCGTCTCAGGGTTCGGAATGCCGGCATATTCGATCAAAATCTGAAACGTCATTGGGCAACCTAAAGAGGCGAGGGTATCAACCCACGCTTGATTGTGAAGAGTCATAGAATCGGCAAGGGTGCCGTCGAGATCGAAAATCAGTGCGTCGAATTTTTCGAGGTCAAGGGGGTTCATGGTGTGTCTTTCTATTCGTTGGCTATTCGTTAGCTAGCGGTAACTGGCTATCGATTATTGACTGCGTTGGCGGCTACTTTGAAGTCTAAAACAATGACCCCATTCGCGCCACCATTAAGAAGGCCGGAGGTTCGTGTGGTGCTTTTTTTAGCTAATGCACGCCGAACCCGAGAATTGTTATTGGCTAGAGAGGTTGATTTGGCGGTGGCTGTGCACGAGGCTCCACTGGCAATTTTTGAAAAGAAGCCATGGTTTGGGGGCCGGTTTGTACTCGCAGATCTGCGAAAAGGTTCTGCATCAAGAACTCGAAAAACGGGTTCAATTCGAGGGGCGCGTTTTATCACGGGCGACACCGGAGAAGAAATCGATCAATTCAAGATTGCCTATAAGAAGCAGTGGCAAGAAGAACCCGATATTGTGGTACAAGTTCAAAGTTGGATGGCCGCGACTTCGCTCACTCAAACTGGGGCTGGTATCGCATTAATACCTGATTTTTTAGCGAAAGCACAATCGAGTTTGACGATCGTAAAGGCGCCGTTTGAGTTGACTCCTTATCATTTGAATCTCTACTTCCGCAAAGAGCAGGCCTTGACCCAAGCGAGTGAAAGTTTTGTGTCGAATTGTCTTGAGGCTATTGCAACTTTCCGCAAGTAACGGCGTCACGGGTGCAGACAATTTCTGAGAATTTTTCTTGGCAAAGCTCAACGGCCCTTTTCTTGGCGACGGTTTCTGATGGGCCTTCTGCACTGAATTTTTCATTAAAAACAGTGTACTCACATTTTTGAGTTTCGCGGTCGGGAATGATTCCTTGCACTTTATACAGATGAATCAATGCTTTTTCGACTGCCCTCAGTCGCTGCTCGGGCGTCTTTGATCGGTCACCTAGCACGACCGTAATTTCGCCTAAGTTTAAAGTCACGGCATCTTGCTTAAGCAGTTCTTGGCGAACTTCTTGTTTTTGCCTCACTTGGTTAGAATGTTTCACAGAGTTTAGAGAAGCGGTTCGCTTTGCGATTGATGCCGACGCTATCGATGCGTTCGCCAGAGTCGCGGCCACTGCGATGACAGTCACGATGATCGCTTTTTTCGAGCTAGCCCACGTCTGGTTATTCATAAAAAACGTCTCCCCAAGGTAAAATAAAAAACGGTAGTTACTGTTACATAGAGCATGTGCCGTGCCAGTGTATTTAGTTAGAGTTACTGCTTAACTATATGATATCACTTATTAAAATAAGACACTGAAGGACTGAGGCTGTCAAAGGTTTAGACACTTGCGCACAGTTCACACGCAAACTCCACTCTTCTGATAAGTCTCGTGAACTGAGATCTTCATTAGATGTTGCGTTGCGTCATGGGTCTGGTTTAAGTGTGTGAACAGAAGAAGAGTGAATGATTGAGGCGAGAAGTGAATTCGCTCGTGAAATGGTCTGTGTTCGTTATCGTTCTTATAATGAGAGGTCTATCTGTTTCTTCTGTTGCCCATGCGGCAACTGATGGTGGCCATGTAGGGGCAACCGAAGTTCGCTCAGACTTCGACCGCTTTAACACTGTTTTTCGATTCAGCAACCACACTCTACTGAATCAATACCATGATGATTCTGATTCTTTTGCTCGCGACTTGGTCGGTACTCTCTACTTTGCCGCTAGTTTGTATAGTCGGTGCGAACGGCCTGAGGTCGATGCCGACAACCGAATTGTCGCAGACTTTATTGACTGCATGAAGAAAAATGGCCCAGCCGATACCGAAGCATTTGTTAGTGAGCTGAGACGGCCTCAAAACTTTATTCCTGATTGGCTACACTTGGTCAATGTTTACGGCGACATTCTATTTTCAAAAAATTCGACTGATTTTTTTGAAAAATTGAGAACTTACCGAGGCAAACTAACCGAGTCAGAAAGTATGATCTTGGCTGGCATGATGATGGTTCAAGCGGGTGATGCCTATGACGAAGCGCGAGCCGATTCAGATTTCGATAGTCGGCCAAGAATTGAAGACGACGAGGTATTAGACCTACTCAAACACAATGTCATTTACGGATATCAAGGTTACGAAAAAGACCCCGCTGGCCCGTTAGCAGTGAAAAAAATGGTTTGCCGCGACGACGCGTTTTTTGGCGCAAAGATGCTGAAAACTTTAGGATACAATTCTTGGGTCGTAGCCGGACAAAGTGTCAGTTCATACCATGCTTATGTGGTCGCACAAAGCCGCGAGACTCCACAAAAAGCCTACCGATTCAATTACGGAAACATTCGTTCGTCTGGAGCTGCCGATAGCGGAATCTTGAACCAAGGCATGGCTGATGCCGCCTTCAATTATCGCATTTATCAGATGCAAGATCAGGCTGGCCGACAAGTAGCGAATCTCATTTCTGATCGCGGAGCCGTGTACGAAGAGCTTGCTGGGTTTCAAATCGAAGATCACTACCCACTCAGTCGCAAGCAGTTTCAAATTTTAAAATCAGAAATCAGATTAGATGAGAAGAACCAACACCGCATTTCGGTGGCCCACGTGAAAGATCGTTTCGGAAAACAATACGCGCTGATTGGGTATCATTATAACTACCAAATGAATAAGCCTCAATCTGGCGAGCTAGGAGTCGTGGTCGGATATGAGAATCATGACAATTCAAGCTATGAAGATTCACCCGAAAACACACAAATGTTGAGCCTCTATTTTCAAAGTAAACAAAATTTTTTCAAGAAAGATTATGAATTAGCGCCCAACTTGACTTTACGTCCAGAGTTCTTTTTGGCCTCACAGTTGGGGGTTGATGTGACCGTGGCAGACTCGAATTACTCAGGTGCTGTGAATGGTCACGGAGACGTACAACTGTATTTAGGCGGATCTTTGCGCTGGGACGATCAATCAAACTACATGGCGGGTCTTTCTATTGGTGCACAATTGGTTGGCGGAGTTGCAGATATTCGAAATGCAACCGCCCAGATGCCTATCGTGTTAGTGAACTACGTAAAAATTTCGGGAGAATTCAAAGCGAAGGTGGCAAGTCACCCATCGGTAGGACCCGTTGTTTTAGGAGTTGACGCGACCCTTGCAATGAATACGAGTCTCGGTGTCATTGGCGAAGCCAACGTGAGCATAGAAACTGATGTCGTCAATGCCAGTGTTGGAGTACAGGGGCGACTGAGCGACGAGGCAGCCCCGTTCTTAGATGGTGCCGGTCGCAAGCTCAAGCTTTCTCTCGGGTCTCGCATCGGCAATCACGTCGTAGCGGGAATATCGGTTCTGATTCCGCTTGAGAGCGAAGACGGCTTGAAAATTGACCCCACCATCGATGGTTCGATTCTAGTCAAATGGTGACCCGGGTCACTTTGTGGCAGGGCTTCTTAATATCTTAAGGTAACGATTTCGAAAATATTTGAGATTAGCTGTGCTCTGTAGTTGGTTTTCACGTGCCCCGAGCCATTCGATGTCGTTTGATTCTTTAATCCATTCGTCGACGAGTTGATTCAGTCTCAATTCCGTTTTATTATTTTGGTCTTTTTGGTCACGCTGTTCATTACGTTCGCGGCTCTCGCCCAATGAGGTCTGTTCGTAATCGCTTGTGATCGGGTTGAGCTCGCCTTCTAGCGGAATGCCATAGCTCGACAGGAGTTTGTCAGTTGCTTCGGTCTTGAGGGGCATGAGATTGGCTTCGGTGAACTCAGCGACGTCTTTGCGATCAAGGTGATTGCTAATCCAATTGTCAATGTGTGCGCTCAATTCCTTCCAGTTGAGGTGTACAATGAGTTCTTCAGTTGAAACCATCGTGGCAACAAATTGAATGGCCTCGTCTCGGGTTAATGCTTGCGTGAGCACCTCGTCGAATACTTGAGACCTTGAACTGGGTGAGGTATTGGTCAGGTAATCACCTTGCTCAGTTAAGTTAGCAAACGGCGCTTGCTTTCGCTGTTTCAAAGGTATTTTACCAAAATATTGTTTCAGCGTCTCAAATTGTTGCAATTTCAGATTTTTCTGAGATCGCATCAGAAGACCAGACTTTTCGGCCAGCGCTTCGTTCTCGAGTGCTGTTGAATCAGAAAACGGTAGTGATTTTAACGATTCAAATAATCCGAGTGGAGTGGTGATGTTGAGCTTTGTGAGGGGGGCAGGGTTTTCTAATACTGAGGCCAAGAACCACTGGCTCTCGGTGGCGCAGTTTTGCTGTAAGAATGTGTAATCTCCGCGGTACTCCCACTGGTTTGTTTTGATTTGATCGATAAATCGAGCGATCTCATTGCGCGAGAGTTTGAGAGGTAAACTCAGTAAGTCTCGTTCTTCTTCGAGCGTGTATTCACGAATGATACTGGTGAGTGGAAAAATGTAGCCTCGAGATTGATAACCACCAAAAATACCCTTTGTGAAATCAAGGTGTGTGTCATCGACGCGGGCTCGGTAGCTCAACACCAGGTCTTCGGTCTGGTTGAGTAAGCATTTTTTATCAACCGGTTGATTTGGCCGACACATCACAATTCGAAACATCGCGTGGCCCCATCGACTCATCAGGGCTGAACCGGGGGTTGCGAATAAGAAATGAATTTGAAAAATGCGTGACAAATCGATTTCGCGCCAACTCACCGTTTGGCCCATCTTGTTTTGAACAGCCACGAGTTTTGTGCTTTCGCAGGGTTTTGATTTGAGTATCGGCAAGTTGAAATGGCTTCGAAAAAACTCGTCGAGTCTTGGTCGGTGGCAGGCGTAGTTGGGGTCTAAAACGAAGTGTTCAAAATTGACTGCGAAATATTCTTGCCGATTTGTGCTTTCGTAAGCGTCGACTGATCGCATCGGGTGGGCGTTTCGATTGTCGTTGGTGCGAATCAGAATGCCCGAGGGGCTCCAGCCAGCGAGAATGCCGAAGCGAGAGTGTGATGAAAGTGAATACTGGTTTTCAGAGATCGTCTTTCGACAAGTGCGCCGAAGCTGCAGTCTAGCGATAGGATCGGTAATTTCATCGCGGTTATAGCACAATTCGGTTGAAACTTTCTCGGCTGATGTTTTGAGCCTCATAAAATCATAGCGGTGGGCGAGCTCATGAATGACGGTCGCCATTGCAAGGTCGTGCCAAGTCAAATACGGCGTGTAGGAGTTTTGAGTGGTTGCGGGTTGTGTTTGCCCTTCGTGGTCTTTGTGCGCAGGTTCAATGTGGTAAGCGGTTTTGCCTAGCACTTCGTTGGCAATCACCTCTTTGAAAAGTGAGTGAATGACGATCGAGTCTGAGAAAACGTTCTGGGTGTATCCATACTGTGTCGCATGGTTGAGATCGCGAACTTCGTTGTATCCTAGTTCTTCGAACTTTACCGTAATTGCAGGTATGTTTGAATCTGTGAAAGCGTTGATGAAACCAGCCGGAAGTTTAGCCTCGATTTCGTCGAGAAATGCCTGAGCCTTTGGGGTGCTGGCAAAAGCGGCATTGGCTGGGTCTTGAGTGCTCCACTGAAGTAGGCCTGCGAAAGCTGGACTTGAGAAAAACAAACTCACACTCGTGAGCTCACCCAGTAGTTTTAGAAACTGTTTAATGTGAAATCTTTTTTTCATTTTGACTGACTTCTTAACTGGCTTTGTTTGCCTAGGCTTTTCTAGACATGAATTCGAGGGCCAAGCGATCATGTCGCGTGGCCCTCGTTGAAGTTGAGAATGACAACGCGGCTACTGCGCGTTTCTTTCTAGGTCAGCAATGACAATGGCTTCAGCAATGGCTTTGTCGGCAAGTGCTTCGGGAGCAAGGTTACTGTATTCTGGGAGCTGACGAATTTCTGAGAAAAGTGCACCGAGCGGGCCAGTTGCAGTGCTGGCCTTGCTTGTTAAGAAGTCATTCGCGTCGTTTGCCAACTCAGGGTATTTGCCAACGCTTACGTAGACGATGTTAACTCCTGCCACCCCGGCGCCAGCGACCGTCATTCCGTAGCCCAGTCGAATGATCCAATAGGCTGCGTTAGCGTCGGTCATTCCGGCAAGTAGTCCAGCTCCGGTGGTTAGGGTTCCGGCGGCAGACAAAGCACCGGCAACCGCGTCGGTTGAATCGACTTTAGCCTGTGATGTTTGGGTGAGTGTTAAGCTAGTGGCGGCAACAATGAGGGCGAGTAGTCGGTGAGTGCGAGTGGTTGTCATAAATGGGGTCTCCTTGTAGTAAAACGGGTTACTGAAGTTGATAAAAAAAGCGTGTTAAGTGTGATCACCAGAGCATAGGCCATACCAGGCGAAAGTCGTGGGCTGAGATTTCGCAAGTCTTTACAATGAATGTGAAAACGAATGAATCGCATCTAGGGTTACGTCTACGCTCATGAATGAAGTACCTGAGATGGCAGCTCGCTAGGCATGGGTCTGTGGCACAAGTGCACAGATTTCAGCACGATTTGAAAAACATTCTTTTTGAGGTTTGACTGATCGACAGGGTCTTGGGTTGTGTCAAATTCTTTGACAGCCGTCAGCTTAAGTGGCGCAGCTTTGGCCCCGGGTGACCACGAAGTAGGCAGGGGCGAGTTATTATCTACTTGTTATGTATAACAAATTTTAACCGTCCAGAATCTACGCAGTTGGCACTACCCTTGCGATAACCTACTTCAAAGGGTGAAACCATGAAAACGAAGATGACACAATTTGGGTCTAGATCTTGGGTAAAAGGCCTACGTCATTTACCGACCATTGCATTAGCTGGCCTAGTCTTGGTTGGATGCGGTAAAGAGGCTTTCGTGGTCACACAGTCAACGGTGAGCCAAACAGCGCCAGGCACGTTCTCAATTGCTCCTCGAGTTGACATTTTATTTGCTGAAGATGACACCGGTTCAATTTATGAAGCATACGATGAAGTTTCTAAGCAAATGCCGACTCTGCTCTCATCACTTGAAAAAAGTGGTTGGGATTACCACTTCGCCACAGCAGGTCTGACTAATATTCAACGACCCATCAATCAAATTTTGGCTTCAAAACAAGATGTGAACTGGGGAAGTCAAGCGGTAGCGCCTTATCCCGGAGGGCAGCTGAGTACTTTATTTTCTGTGGGTTCAGCCTATTTTCGAACCCCTGAGCAGTACAGTGAGTTCATTGTGAAAGGCGAAATTTCAAATCAAATGGATGGTGACGAGCAAGGATTTAAAGCCATTGCAAAAGCCCTTGATACGAAACTGACGGGCACAGGCTTTACTCGTGAAGGAGCCCTCTTAGTGATCTTGGCTTTTACGAATGGCAATGACACTTCTGATGTGAATTACTGCCAACGCTCAATCGATGGGATTATGGTTCCGTGCGAGACCTTAGGTCAAGCGGGTACCTTAGCTTCGAGTCTTGAAACTTATCGCACGAAGTTCTTGGCCGTAAAAAAGAATCAGTCGAGTCTCGTTCGCTTTCATGCGGCAGTCGCCCAGTCAAACAGTAAGAACTGCAAGGGATCGGTAGCACAAATTGGCACGCGCTACACTCAGATGGCCGCCGCGCTGGGTGGCAAGACTTATGACATCTGCACTCAGTCGGTTTCTGATGTTCTAGCTGGTGTTTCGGCTGACCTTGAAGTTCAAAAGAAGAGCTTTCGTACTCGTTACTTGTTCATTGATCAAGTGCCAGACTTAGCGACCGTGAAGATTCTACGCTACCGAAATGGTCGAACCGATCTCGCCCCTGATAGTTTGACCGAGTCTGAAACTAACGGTTGGAAGTTCATTGGCAAAGTCGACAATGTTCCGGCCATTGATGCACCGGTCGCGATGAGTCCGACTAGTGGCTACGCGTTTGAGCTTTCTGGTGATGCAAAATTGGTCGGCTATGACACGGCTTCAATTAGTTATAAACCCGCAGGAGTTCAAGACACCGCAGCTAAGTAGAACCTTTGATATCAGTAAAATTTGAGGAAAATTATGGAAAATTCAAAATTAAATTCAAGCAAACAAAATGGCGATTCAAAACAATGGTACCTGGCCGTGGGCCAAACTAAGCCGGTGGGTCCGCTCACCCTTGAAGAGGTTTTGGTAAAGCTAAAGCTTGAAGAAATCACTGTTGCTCACTTTGTTTGGCGAAAAGGTCTGACGGAGTGGAAACGTCTTTGTGATCTGAAAGAATTCGAAGGGGCTTCTCCTGCGGCTCCAGCGCGAGCGGTTCTCGATTCGTTGAGTGATCAAGCAATCGATTCTGAAAACACCTGGTATTTGCACTACAACTCAAAACAGTTCGGTCCCTTTTCTCGTGGTGACGTAGAAAAATTGCTAAAGATCGGAAAAATTCACCCGAGAGTTTTTTGTTGGACCCAAGGCTTTGGTCAATGGAGAGCCTTAGACAGTGTGGGCGTATTTGATGATTTCTTGAGTCTCGCAGAAAAAGCATGGGCGAGCCGCATTGCGGCTAAGAAAGGTGCACCGAGCGATGCTCCTGTCGTGTTGAAGACTCAATCGGTTCTGCGCACTCATGAAGTGGCTGTTGATTCAGCTAACGAAACGTTTGATGAAGAGTCCAATCGAGAACATCAAGGCAAAAAGGCAGGCCAAGACCGACGCATGCAATCGCGTAAGCCACTAGCAGCGAAGATTTTAATGACTGACAGTCGAGTCGTGGCGACCGTTTTGTGCCGTGACATCAGTGTGGGCGGCATGCAAGTCTTGGCTGAACATGCGACCTGGGCAGGGTTTGGCTCGGTCGGAGCAAAAATTAAGCTGAATGTTAACCCAACCAGTGAAAAGTCGAATGGGAAGTTAAAAGCCAACCCTCTCAAGTCGTTCACCGCAGAGGGTGAAGTGGTCAGAATCTTAGAAGATGGACGTGGTTTCAGTTTTCGCTTTACCAAATTGCCGGAATCAGCGAAAAATCTAATTGAAACCTATGTCAATTCGAGTTGAAAACGGAGTTCCCAGGCCATCGTCTCTTCCACCATTACCCGCCGACTGGAGTGTCGAGTGGGGTAGTTTTCAGTCACCCGACGGAAAATGCGCGATCTACGAAACCTGCCTGCATCGAAACGATTGGAGCTCGCCTCGCGCTTTGATCGTACTGCATGGCTACGGCGAACACCTTGGGCGATATTATCATTTGCCGGCGTTTTTGAAATCTCAGTTCGATTCGATTTGGTTGATGGACATTAGAGGCCATGGCCGATCAGAAGGAGCGCGTGGACACGTCGATCGTTTCGACGCGTTTGTTGATGACTTCGAGGCGTTCATTCTTCGCGTCGATGAAAAATTGAAAGCCAAGTTCGGTAAAAGTGAATTATTTGTCTTAGGCCACAGTTTTGGTGGTCACATTTTGATTCGAACTTTACTTCTAAAGCAAGACCTTCCCATTCGCGCGGCTATTGCTTCGGCGCCATTCTTGAAGATCAAACAGGCGGTACCTTTTGCCAAGAAGCTAGGCGCGCAGTTACTCACTCACATTTGGGGTAGCCTACAAATGGATGCGGGCGCTGAGCCGACGTTGCTATCGCATGATCCTGAGATTGCTGAGTGCTACACCAGTGACCGCTTGGTTCATGCCAAGATGACTCCGAAGTTCTTTAGCGAGCTTCAATGGGCGATGAAAGACACGCTCACTCATGAAGTGGGGCTTCAGCACCCGATTCTTTTCATTGTTCCTGGATCTGATGGCGTGACCGATCAAGACGTGGTTCAAGAGTGGGTGAAAAATTTCAAGCACCGCGAGAAAAAAGTAAAAGTTTTTCCTGAGTTTTTTCATGAGCCGATGAATGAAATCGGTAAAGAAGCGGTTTTTGCTGAAATCTGCGATTGGGTTCAAGAGCACAGCGCCGGAAGTGCCGGAAACACTGGAACAGGTTGAACTCCATGAACTCGGGCCACAGCAGGGGCATCCATTGAAAGCCGAGCGACTCAAGAAATTGAAAGACTTGATTTTGAAGCTCAGTTATCGCGAAGGCGATTTTGTTCTCGCTTCCGGTAAACGATCGAAATTCTACATCGATCTCAAAGCCACAACTCTTCACCCCGAGGGCGCAACGTTGGTGGGTGAGTGTTTTGTTGATTTATTTGAGACGCTGGTCGCCCAAAAAAAGATTAAGGCCACGGCGGTCGGTGGGTTAACGTTAGGGGCCGATCCGATTGCGACGAGCGTGTCGATTGCGGCGTTTAGACGTGGCCTTTTCTTGCCCGCGTTCATCGTGCGCAAAGAGTCGAAAGATCACGGCACCAGCCGAACTATTGAAGGCACCGAAAATCTTAAAGCTCACGCACCGGTCATTGTCTTAGAGGACGTAGTCACCACGGGGGGGTCGAGCCTAAAAGCTGTCGAACACCTTCGGGCGGCTGAGTATCTGGTCGATACCGTTTTCACCATTGTTGACCGTGAGCAAGGCGGTAGAGAAAACCTGAGCGCTCAAAAGTTAGAGTTGTATTCGCTTTTCACGATTAGCGAGCTGCAGGGGTAGGTGCTAGCGGCCAGCAGTCTGCTAGTAGCGGTTAGTAATCAGTAATCACCTTACCCGACAGCTCTTAGCTGATCGCTAATTTGTGAGCTTCCCTTTTTTCTGCACCAAAAATCTGAATTCCTACAAGACTGTGGTGCAAAGAACAGAGCAGTCGCAGATTCGACAGATCGTTTGAGCCGTTGAGCGCTAGGGGTTGCGCGTGATCGATTTCAAGTCGATATCGCGACGAGCACCGACGACCCCTGTAAGAGTATTGACATCGGCCGCGAGCGTTGCCCCACACTTCGCGCTTAAGGTGAGCGGGCAACGCCACTCGAACCCCGACGGGAAGCACTCTCTCTAGGGTGCAAATCGAAGGGTTTTGGTCTTGAATTTTGTCTGGCGAGGCATTCTCTGGATTGGGCAGCACAGCGGGTACCTGATTGAGCACTTCAGCTGGGGGCTTGTCGAAAACATTGCCGCAGGCGGTGCTGGGAGGCTCGTTAGGTGAACTGTCAGGGATTTTCGATTTCTGGCGAAGCCCTTTTGATCGCTCAAGTTTTTCGAGCATGCCGTTAACCAGAAACTCTAACAACTCGGCGTAAGTTGCAGCGGGGTGCGAATGAGCGAGCAATTCTTTGAGGCGATTGATTTTTTGAAAAAGTGCTTCAGAGATTGCGAACTTCAGCTCACGGTGTTCAGGCGACACCAGGCGTGCTCGATCAGTTGTTGGTAGTTCAGGCGACAGTTCAAATAGTCGCTTCTCGCACTGCGACTGTGATTGATTGAGAGCGCCCATTGCGATCTCTTTTTTCTCAGCAAGATTCTTCGGTTTTCCGGCCTTCTTTTGAGCATGAAAATACGTTTGAAGTTTTGCCGCATTACTCAGTGACAATGAACCTTCTTCGAAAGCTTGCTTCGCTTCTGGCACATCAGTCACGAGTCTCATGGCCTGAATTCTTCTGTAAGCCGAGCCTTCGCTTAATCCCAGTTCTTTGGTTGAAAATTCAAATAAGCTAGAATAGCCAAGCTGCAAAAACAAAAGCCTGCGATTGATTTCAGACAAGTGGCTAATGAGTTGAGCGGTGATTTCGCGTTCCCTGGTCACGATTAGTTTTGTATGAACGACTAGTTGTTCTGCGGTGAGGTTAAGTAAATTCATGGAATCTGTTTACCACAGGTTTTGGGAATGACTTTTTAGCTTCACACTGGCGCTAGGTTCGTATGAAAAAAAGAGTGCTCGGTCTTTCGACTAAAGCCATTCAAAAGCCTGGTAATCGCCTTACTGTGCTGTCTTATTTGAGAGTATCGCAGGTCTCAAAATTTCAAACTCAATTGCAAATTCTTCACTCAATGGCGGTCAAGAGAAAAAATATTATCGAATAGATTTTTTTGCGGGTAGGCCGAATTTGTGACCAGGGTTGAACTCTCTGTCATTTTCTACTTTCGGATTCTACTTGGGCATTCTGCCTGTGAAAAGAAACAGAGAACACGCATCGGTGACAATTTGATGTATCATTTATTCGCTTTTGAGTGGGCTGATGGTTGAAGTAGCAGTCCTTGAATTGTTTATTTTCTGTGCCACAATAGAGAAAAGGGGCCGCTCTCAAATGAAAAAAATTTCGCTGTCTTTAGGAATCAAAACTTCACAGAAACTGCCGGTTAGTCATCTGACACTTGGTGTTTTGCTCGGCACCTTGATGCACGCGGCTTTTTGTTTGGCCGAAGGCCGTGGTACTTTGATTCAAAATAAATACTTCGGTGTACATGACGGGCCCGCTGAACAGGTAACGGTTGATGGGGCGGCAGTAGTTTTAGTGCCCCTGGTCAATCCTCTGAAGAGCAATTCGAAAGTGAAAGCCTCAGCGCCAGAACTGCCGCACGTCATTGTTCCTGATGAAAGTTACGTTTCTGAACTGAGTGCGCACAAAGGGCACCAGGGAAAACCCGAAAATTTTGTGACCATTCAAGATCGCCCGTCGATTGTCTTGAAAGCTAGTGAGGTTCGATTCAAAGATGCTAAATCAGGCAAGATCAATTATTTTCGCGTAACGGGCAAGCCAGCGAATCACCTGATGGTCGATGGTGTTGAGACCGTATTGGTTAATAGAGATGAGTATGTCAAATTCTTAAGAGCTCACGTTGGAGTCGAAGGGTTGCCTGCAAATTACGTCGTTGAAAATAACGAAACAGTTCAAGTGATTCCCGTAGATCCCAGCGATTACCCAACGCTGTTTGCTGCGGGGGTGAAAAAATCGAAAAAAACCGACCGCGACACTGAGGCATCAGAACGCGATCGCAAGTGGCTAAAAGAAAATAGTGGTATTGGGAATAAGGGGACGAAAGCATTTGGTGATACGACTCCTAGTATGGCCAGCCCACCCTTCGGTGGCCAAAAACCGAGGAATGTGGGTAACGACGTGGGCCCGGCTACCGGAAGGGGGCCCCGTAAGGAGAATGCAGCAGGAGGCATACCTCAATAAAAAAGTCGCACGGTAATGCCGATAATCACCGATGATCTACCGTCAAATCACGGATAGTCTACCGTGTAGTGCAGCCCCACGCTTTGCCGTCTCGCTTGCGCACCGTTCACGATCAGTTCAGCAACTAAAATTAAATTTCGAAGTTCGATCAATTCTTTCGTGAGCAGATAGGTCCAATAGTAACTCTGAACTTCTTCGTGAATGATTTTAAGTCGTCTAGTCGCTCGCTCTAATCTTCGATTGCTGCGCACGATGCCAACATAATTCCACAACAACGTACGCACTTCTAACCAAGTGGCCGCAATGTCGATTTGCTCTTCGAGGGCAACGGCTTGGCCTGAATCCCATTCGGGTATTTCATTGGCAATGGTTTCACCCTGACTGGCGCGGTTAGACAGTTCAACCGCAGCCGTTTCGGCGGCTCGGGCTCCGAATACGACGGCTTCAAGCAACGAGTTGCTGGCGAGGCGGTTAGCGCCGTGTAAGCCTGTGAATGAAGCTTCGCCAATGGCGTAAAGGCTTTCGATGGTTGAGCGGCTGTGCTCGTCGACTTTGACTCCGCCGCACATGTAGTGAGCAGCAGGAACCACTGGAATCGGTTCGATCGTGATGTCAATGCCGAGACTGAGACACTTTTGAAAGATGTTTGGAAATTTTTTCTGAATGTCTTCTTTTGATAAACCAGAACAAGTCAGATCGAGCCAAACGTGTTTGTCTCCGGTTCGTTTCATTTCTTTGTCAATGGCTCGAGCTACAATATCGCGTGGAGCCAGGCACCCTAGTGGGTGGTGTTTTTCCATGAAACTTTCGCCGGCCAGATTTTTTAAAATAGCACCCTCGCCGCGAAGGGCTTCTGAAATCAAAAAAGTGCGTTCTTTTGGGTGAAATAAGCAAGTCGGGTGAAATTGCATGAACTCGAGGTTGCCGACTTCTGCACCCGCGCGGTAGGCAATGGCAATGCCGTCTCCAGTCGCGACATCTGGGTTAGTTGTGTACAAGTACGCTTTTCCGGCTCCACCGGTTGCTATGACAGTCACTTGCGATTCGACCGCGACGATTCGATTTTCTCTGACATCGAGTAGGTAGGCTCCGAGGCAACGCCCCGGTTGGCGAATCTGTGTCGAAGGTTTTCCGCGGGCTTTTTCTTCGGTGATGAGATCGACCGCAATGTGGTGCTCCAGAAATTCGATTTGCCCTTGCGCTTCAAGTTCTCGTGCTTGCGATAGAAGCGTGGTTTCTATTGCTAACCCCGTTAAATCGTCAGCGTGCAAAATGCGCCGCTGGCTATGCCCACCTTCGCGGTGAAGGTCAAAATCAGGATTCAGCGGCGAGTGTGAGCGGGTGAAAGGTACGCCCATTTCAACGAGTTCACCCACCCGTTTTGGGCCTTCTTTCACACAAATTTCAACGATTTTTGGGTCACAAAGACCAGCGCCGGCTTCTAACGTGTCGGCAATGTGCTGGTCAAACGTATCAATTTTTGACCAAACGCTAGCGATGCCACCTTGGGCGTATTTTGATGATCCCTCGATCAGATCTGCCTTTGAGGCGATCAAAATTTTCGTGTTTTTGTTTAGCCGTGCGAGCTTGATTGCACAAAAGAGGCCGGCAATGCCGCTTCCGATGATCAAGACAGAAGATCGGCGCTTGGCTTTATGAGCAATGGGCTGAGAAATGGCTTTTACTGTCGCTACTGTCAAGGGTTTGACTCACTTTCTTTTGTCACTCTTATGGTATGCTATAACGAGATAAGCCCAAGTTGGCTAGGGGGTAGATCAATGAGTTTGCGATCGGTCAAAGTTTCTCAAAAACAAGTGGCGCCTTGGTTGGTATTTAGTCTAATCGCGGGGGTCGCAATTGGGGCAGGAGTCGGAATTCAATTAGGAAAACCAGTAGCTATCGATTGGCGAGCTGAGCCTGGAAAAACCCAATCACTGGAAATTTTAGGTCGGCACAGCAAGATGGCTTCTGACTTGGCGCTTTCAAAGCTTGATCAAGTGAGAGTGCGATTGGCTCAAAGTCTCGAGAATTCTCGATCGGAACCAACCAATCAGGCAGCCAAACCGATTCGTGCAAATCTACGCATCTCAGATTCTTCATTTATTATTCAAGCTGAGTTGAGAAATGAAAAAGGTCAGGAGAGTAAACAGAAACCGGGAGGTGAATCTAATTGGAAGATAACCCGCTCGGCGAAAAACCTATCTTCACTTTGGCAAGTCGGCATCGAAGCCAAAATCGAAAATTGGCTGAACAAATCAGTCAATGCCGCTAGCTTGGGAGAAGGAAAACTTACCCTCGTGCAGGTGAAACGGGGTGAAATAGGGGTTGAAAACGACGCCTCTGCATTTGTAGCAATGACGCCGGTTGTCGGGGGTGAAACGGGTGCAGTCGGTTTTGCCTTAGTTGATGGCTACGCTTTGTTCGGCACCTTATCAGGTTTTAAGGGGTTATCAGAAGGCAATCGTGTGCGCACCTACTTGGTTGATTCGCACGGTGACGTCTTGATGCACACGGCGATGGGGTATGCGCACGCTGACATGGGTGATTCTGATTTTTTTAAAAATCAATTAGAGCCTACCATCAAAGGAAAACGCATTTCAGGGTCTACTGAAAGCACCTCGCTCGACCAGTCATTCGTGCACGCCGGGTACAGTCGGGTCGGTGATTTTCCGTTTGCGGTCGTGGTAGAGAGAGTGATTCAATCGGTCGCTCCCATGAGCTTTTCTCAGTTGCGTGAACAAGCCATTCTTATTGGCGCAGCAATACTGATGATTCTTTCGAGCCTACTGGTCTCTGTTCTAGGATTTCAGTTTTCGGTTGCTAGATCGCAGAGAAAAAATGCAGAAAATGGCTACGAAGAATCTGACGCTGACTCTCAAGGTAGTCAGTCTCGGCCCGAAACGTTAGTCGCCCACTCACCCGAAGTGGTGGCCGCATTGAAAGAATTTTCTCACCTCAGTTTTGTTGAAGGGGCGGCAGTTGGAGCAGGCGCCACGATTGCGGGGGCTCCACAGTTTTTGGCTGGAACCCCACCGGCTGCTGCGGCGGCTTCGGGTAATTTGCCGGGCAACGCTCAGGGTAGTCAACCCGTGTTTGACAATGAACTGCGAGCCGCTCAAGAGTCACTCAGAGCCAAACAAAGAGAATTTGACTTAATTGATGCTTTTGAAAAGCAAGCGGCTCACTTAAAAGATCCCGGACTCATCGCCACCCGAATGGTTGAGCTTTCATCGCAGTTATGTGGATCTCCATCTTTATTCTTTTCGTATCAACCCATGGTTCGAAAAGCGGTATTGAGTGCTGACGCCGGACTTTCTGCGAGTGATTCGCCCGTAGAGCTCAGTTTTCAAGTTGATCCGGCACTCATCGAGCGTTTGACTGAGGCCGGAAAATTGGGAGAATTGATTTCTCTGTCAGATTATCCGCCGTTAGCAGAAATTTTACTTTCACGATTAGGAATTGCGTATTTTGAGGCTTGGGCTATTACCGGTTATAGTCACCTAGGTAGGCTGGCTGAGAAACCTAAACTCTTGGGTGTCTTGGTCGTATTGCAAGCAGGGGTAGAATCTTTGTTGAAAAAAGAGGCATTGGGGCGAATGGTACGAGCAACAGGACTAATCTATGAAAACGCGGTTCTCTCAAGGTAAAGCCCGGTTCTTAGAGGCTGTAGAAAGTGATTTACCCTCTCGTTCGCCGAGCCAGCGAAGCCGAGTGAGCCGATCTTCGCTCATGGCGCTTGGTCATGAACTGTCACAAGCCCCCGATGCCAACCGTATTCTAGCAGAACTCAGTTTGAGCGCTTTGACGAATAACTACCGTTCGATTGCAGAACAGGTAAAGGGATTGGCTATTCTGCCAATGGTAAAAGCTAATGCCTACGGACACGATCTGTCTTGGGTGTGTGAGACGTTGTCGAACGAGTCTAATTTGTACGGTTTTGGCGTGGCGACACTAGAAGAAGGCGAGCGGGTACGCCGCACTTTAGGGCCGAGAAAACACAAATTGCCGATCATTGTTTTTTCGGGCGCAACGCCTTGGTCAATTGAAGCTGAAGATTTTTGTGCGTCTTATGGCTTAACTCCGGTGATTGGTTCGTACGAATCGTGGAATGAATTCGTGAAGCTCAAGTCTTCGAAACGCCTTGGGTATGAGATCAAGTTCAACACCGGAATGAACCGGCTCGGAATTCCGTTTGAGCTAGCCACGCAAGTTCTTTCTCAAATTCAAAAACTAGAAATGCCTGCGCCGCACGGTGTGCTTTCTCATTTAGCGTGCGCTGAAGAGCCTGATCATTCGGTGAGCCACCAGCAGCTTAAACGGTTTAGGGTTCTGAGACGTGAAGTGTTGTCTCGATTTTCGCAGTCGTTCTTGCATCTCGGTAACAGCGCCGCCATTTGGAAGGCTAAACAGTGGGAGCTGACTGAGCTCACTGACGTGGTTCGACCAGGATTGGCGCTTTATGGAATCGTACCGTTTGCGGGTGCGCCAAGAAGAGGTCTTGAACCCGTTCTGAGGTTAAAGGCGAGAGTTCTGACTGTCGGTAAATTGAAAGCGGGCGAGTCGATTGGTTACGGTGCTCAATTTAAGCACTCTTCAGGGGCAACCGCGCCCTTGCCTTACGCGATCATTGGAGCTGGTTATGCAGATGGAGTGCTTCGTTCACTCAGCTCAGTCGGACAAGTGCGCGTGGTGAGTGAGCGTGCAGGTGGCAAGAAGCTAGGTCAAACTACAGAGTTTAACGGTAGAATTCTAGGCAGGGTGAGTATGGACATGATCGCAGTGGAGTGTTCGAAAACCACTCAGCCGGGAGATTGGGCTGAATTGATTGGTCCTGAATTAGACCTTTGGGCCCAAGCTGCTCTAGCTGGTACGATACCCTACGAGTTACTCACATCGCTTTCTATCAGAGTTCCGAGGAATTATGTCGCAAGTTTCTGAATCCAAATTTGACCCTAAAACAAATGGCCGCAAAACTCGTGATATTCACATTCGTGTGAGTGGACTGACTAAAACATTTAGAAAAGATCAGGGCCCGGTGTTGAATGACTTGAGCGTTCAAGTAGCTCGAGGCGAGCTTTTGTATTTGCTAGGGCATTCTGGCGCCGGAAAATCGGTTTTTTTGAAGCACCTTTTAGGGCTCATTCGACCCGATAAAGGTGAAATAGAAGTCGGCGGAATTGATCCAAAGAGCCTAAAAATGCGAGAACTTCTTGAGTATCGAAAACAGTTTGGCATGCTTTTTCAGAATGCGGCGCTCTTTGATGATTTCACAGTTTTTGAAAATGTGGCGTTTCCTCTTTATGAGCACACAGAGTTTACCGATGTCGAGATTGAACAGCGAGTGAGTGAGTCTCTAACGTCAGTGGGATTACTGTCGGGATATGATAAATTTCCGAATGAACTCAGCGGTGGAATGAGAAAGCGAGTGGGGCTTGCGCGGGCAATTGTACTGAGGCCATCGATCTTACTCTATGATGAGCCAACCACTGGTCTTGATCCTGTCACGCGAGAGATGGTTGATGAACTGATTGCCAATATCAAAGATAAATTTCACCTGACTTCAGTTGTGATTAGTCACGATATTCCGTCTGCGTTACGATTGGCTGACACGATTGCGTTTCTAGATCAGGGAAAAATTGTTTTCGTAGGTGAACCCGCTCAATGGTTGAGAGAAAAACATCCATCAATTGTGCGGTTTCTCGAAGCTGAAAAAATTACTCGACAAGTATTGAAGGTACTCGATGAATACTGATCAGACAAAAGAACTGTTTAGGTCTCTCGATTCGCTCTGGCTGGTGAGAACAGTCTCTAATTGGATTGCGGGACCCTATAAAAAACGTCAGCTAATTGCGCTCATTCAAGATCAGAAGCTTGGTTTTGAAGATGAAGTTTGTGTTCAAAGTGGATTTTGGATCAAATTGAATAACCCTGTCGAGGTTTCTCAATATTTAGGAACCGAAGCCTTCGATGCCCTAGATGCGGCCAAAGAGAAGCAGAGAAAAGAACGAGAAGAGCAGGTCACCGTAACCGGAAATGCGGCACATCATGAAATCACGCTGACCAATATGGCGACTTCTCCTCGAGAGACGAAAGAAAGTGCAACGTCAGAAATGACTTCAACCAGGGTATTGAGTTCGATGACCCCTCAGGCGGGTGAAGTCCAGAGGGGTACCTTAGAATCTAAAAAAATAGGAGTTTTTCAGAGTATCACCTGGATCTTGGTGATCTTGAGCGCCTTCTTGTTTTGGTTGATTATTCGAGTCCTTAAATACGCCTAAAGGCCGTGAACACGGCTGCGATCAAGATCGCGGTGAAGAGCGCGATGCTCTGAGTGATCCCACAATGAAATACATTCCTGTAATGATCGGAGCGCTGGGCGTTTGGGCGACATCTTTTTTGGTTTTTGCACCTTGTGGTTTTCGTGATGATCGGCGAGAGCGTGGCCGCGAGTCGTCATAAGGGCTTTTTGCGAACGACTTGTCGAGTTCGTCTTGAGTCTTGAACTCCTTAGCTATTGTGTCATTAATGAGGGCTAGAATCTGCTTTCTTCGGGCGTGAAGCTCAGCTTGCCAAGCAGGGTGGTCGACTTCGATGAAAAGTACGCCGTCTTCAACTTTATAAGCCTTTGCGTGTTTGGCTATCTGGCTACCAACGGCTTGCTCCCAAAAACCCAAAGCTTTAGCTTCTTGTAATTTCTTAGAAAATGACGAAAATTGTGGCTTTAGTTTCTGTAGAATTTGCCAAAGGTTCTGCATGAGACTATGAATTACCTTAAAGGGGAGTTGTTTTGCTAGCATTTGTTTCACGAGTTCAAGTCACACTGATAGGTACCTTAGGCCTGGTGCTCGCGGCGTCAATCCTGTCGGGGGTGTCGGGTTGCGGATACCATTTTCAGAAGAGAGAGGACCCTATCTTTCAGGCTGAAAAAATTCAAAAACTTTTTATTAGCCCCCTTCAGAATGACAGCTTCAAACCGGGCATTGAAAACCTAATGTACAGTGCTTTGGTTCGCACGTTTTCGGCTAAGCAACGGCTTGAATTGGTTGATTCAGAGAAAACAGCAGATCTTGTATTGACGGGGTCTGTCAGCGGTGCGTCTTATGGAGTGACGGGCGCGCAGCCGGGCGATCGTGTTTTTCCGTCAGGCACTGCAATGGCAAGCGGATTCGCTGGTGGAAATTATCAAACGATTGCTCAAACCTATGAAGCCTCAATGTCTGCAAATTTCAGTGTGAATCGGGTTTCGGGTGGCCCGAAGAAAGTGGGGTCGTTTTGGGCAGGAGGATTTTCTAGAAGAAAAAGTTTTGCTGCCTCTAATCAGCTGGGTACATTCGGAACCACTTCTGCGCTCATTAATGAGAGTGAGTTTGATCGCGCTTTAGGCGATCTGGTTGATTTGGTTGCGCAAGACACCCACGAAAGTTTATTTTTTCGGTTTTAATCTATGCCTAAATTTGATCCAAAAACAGTGCAGCTCGATCTTGAGAAGAAAATTATTTGGCCAGTGTATTGGCTCTATGGCCCAGAGAATCTCAAAGCTAAAGAGCTGATCAGAAGAATTACGGTGACTTTGTCTCAATTGAATTTTTCGCAGCCCGAGAGTTCTGAAGCCGTTCAATGGCAGATTGAGAAAATAGATGCAAGCATAGCCACAGAGAGTGAAATTGTTGATAACGCACGTACGATGAGTTTGCTGGGTGACCGTAAACTATTGATGATTTCAAACGCCCATGAACTCAGTGACTCTGAGGTTTTAGAAATTCTATTTGATCCGCCGGTTCAAGTTAAGGGGGCTGGGGCAGCTGGGGGCGCGATCGACCTTCCGGTTGTCTGTATTTTTCAGGCAAAAGACCTTGATGCCAGAAAAAAACTGTCAAAACTGGTGCTTGAAAAAACAGCGGCCATCGAGTGTGCTGAGGTTCCCGAGGCTGATCGCCTGAGTTGGGTTAAGTACCTGGCAAATCGTCTTGCGATTAAAGAGTTGCCTGACTGGGTGGCAGAAAAATTAGCAGTTTGTGACCCGTTTAGTTTAGAAATTGTAGAGTCAGAGCTTCAAAAATTTAGCTTATTTCAGGCGCTCGATCAGAAATTGAGCGAAACCGAGTTAGATGAGTTGATTTCGGGTAAGCCATCATCTGAAGCTGATGAATTTGCGCACGCCTTTTTATCGAGATCCACAGGAAACCTGGGAAGATCAATTGAACTCGCGAAAGCGGTAGCAAAAGGCGTGGATTCAGGAATTGCATTGGTGGGGTTACTTGCCTGGAACATCAGGCACCTGCTAATTCTCAAGGTTCAAAGTGAAAGAAGACTGAGCAATAGCCTGAAGCTTGCGCCGTTTATTCAACAAAAGCTGAGTCAGTACCTAAAAGTGTGGACTGTCGATGACCTCTGTCGATTTCAGTTGGCTTTGTCTAATGTCGATTTTTCACTCAAACAAACTCGCTTAGATCCGCTGGGGCTTTGGTCGAATTTGTGCATTGAATTTTCAAAAAAGTGAGTTGCTACGATTTGACTCGCTCAACAGCGATGACGCCTTTTTTGCCTTCAAGAGCGCTGACGACTTTATGCAGTTGTTCAGTTGAATGAACCTCAATATCGAAAAGTGCGATCGCCTTTTTGTCTTTCGTAGTGCGAATATTAGCCGATGAAATATTCACGCCACAAGCAGCGATCGTTTGCGACATCACTGCCAAAAGTCCGGGTTCGTCGAGTGATAAGATTCGAATCTTCACGTGCCGGCGAACTGAAGTTTTTTCTTGAAGATTCCATTTGACGTCGACGCGGCGATTTTGATCACTGTCTAAGGCCTTGCTGCACGTGGCAGTGTGAATAGTGACGCCTCGACCGCGAGTGATAAAACCCACCACTGAGTCACCGGGTAGGGGGTTACAACACTTACCAAATCGAATGAGTACGTCATCGAGGTCAGCGACTGAAATGATGTTGCGGGCTTCGCTGCGCTTTTTTGCAGACTGAAGAATCTTCTTTAAGAAAGATTCGTCTTCGGCTCGCTTTTCTTCGGGGGGTTTTTCGAGCAGCTCTTTTGGAATCAGGTGGGGGATTACGGCATCAGCGAGAAGCCGCCCATAGCCAAGAGCAATGTAAAGTTCTTCGCGAGTTTTTAAACCCAATGCACGAATGGCCCGGTCGATGTCTTCATTTTTTTCGACGGTCTTCAATGAACTCTGAAATTTGCGAAGTATTTTGTCGAGATTAGCCTCTCCGAGTTCTAGGGCTTTGTCTCGTTCTTGGATTTTGATGAACGCTCGAATTTTTGCTTTAGCTCGGGAACTCTTGACGATCTTTAGCCAGTCTTTTGATGGCACTTGCGTTGGCGATGTCAGAACTTCAATGGTGTCGCCTGATTTGAGGCGATGTTTCAAAGGAACAATTTTTCCGTTCACTTTCGCGCCGACGCAACGGTTACCCACATCTGAGTGAACACAGTAGGCGAAATCAAGGGGGGTCGCACCGTGAGGCAATTCTTTCACTTCACCGGTGGGCGTGAACACAAAAACATCTTCGGCAAAAAGATCGATTTTGACGGTCTCAAGAAACTCAGTAGGATCTTCAAGATCGCTGTGCCACTCGAGAAGGCGATTGACCCAAGCGACGTTGTCGGTCGCTCCGGTTGCAAATTTACCTTCTTTGTATTTCCAGTGAGCAGCGATTCCGCGCTCAGCGGTCTGATTCATTTCTTGGGTACGAATTTGAATTTCAACTCGTTCGCCGTAAGGGCCAATCACAGTCGTGTGAAGTGATTGATAGGCGTTGGGCTTAGGCATCGCAATGTAATCTTTGAATCTGCCAGGCACAGGTTTGTAGGTTGCGTGAATCACACCGAGGGCCTTGTAACACTCAGTGATGTTGTCGACTACAATTCGAAAAGCAATCAGGTCAAAAATTTGGTCGAGGTCAGCTTTTCTACGCTCCATTTTTTTATAGATCGAATAGAAGTGTTTCGCTCTGCCTTGCACTTGCGCAGTCATCTCGTATTCGACCAATTTTTCGTTTAGAATTTGGCAAAAATCTTCAATGTACTGTTCGCGCTCTTTCTTCTTTTTCGCAATTCGCGCGGCTAGGTTGTAATAAACCTCGGGGTGTAGGTATCTCAAACAGAGGTCTTCAAGTTCAATTTTTAGCCAACCCATACCGAGGCGGTTGGCGATCGGTGCGTAGATATCGAGGGTTTCTTGGGCTATTGCTTGTTGCTTGTTGGGCGGCAAGAATTCAAGCGTCTGCATATTGTTGAGTCTATCGGCAAGCTTGACGATGATCACGCGAATGTCTTTTGCCATCGCTAAAAGCATTTTACGAAAATTCTCAGCTTGTTTCTCTTCACTGGTTCTAAACGTGATGCGAGAGAGTTTGGTGACGCCATCGACCAACTCTGAAATATCTTGACCAAATTCTTTAGTGACCAGCTCTAGTGTGACTGAAGTGTCTTCGACCGTGTCATGAAGCAGGCCAGTCACGACTGAAGCGAGATCCATTCTCATTTCGGCAAGGCTTTGGGCTACTTCCATGGGGTGAATGATGTACGGCTCACCACTCGAACGCTTTTGGTCAATGTGTGCCTTTTCAGCGATTTGATAGGCTTTTTCTATGATTTCTGTTTTTGCGTCTGGAAAATAACTCTTAACAACATTAATGATGCTCGCGAGAGTCACCACTTTGTTCTTACTCATGAATTCAATTCCTCTAGAACTAGCCGTTTCAGTTCTTGATAAGCTGTTTCAAGGTTGTCATTGATCACGATCTTTTGAAAAAAAGGCGCCGCTTTCATTTCAGTTCTCGCATTTTCAATTCTTCTTTGAATACTTGCCTCTTCATCAGTTTTTCGGTTTCTCAAACGCTCTTCTAAAATCTCTAAGCTCGGCGGAGAAATGAAAACACTGAACGTTTCTTTGGGGAAGGCTTTTCGTAAACTTTCGGCCCCTTGAACATCGATATCGAGTAAAACCGCTCTGTCTTTGTCGAAGGCCGATTGGATGACATTCATTGAGGTTCCATAATAATTGCCATGAACTAAGGCCCATTCGGCGAATTCATGGTTGTCGATCATTTTTTTAAAAACCTCAGGCGAAACAAAGTTGTAGTCAATTTCGTTCTTTTCTTGGCCTCTTGGTTTTCGAGAGGTCGTCGAAATTGACAAAAGCAGTTTGGGAAAGTCAGCCAGTAGGCGATGACAAAGGGTGGTTTTTCCAGCGCCAGAAGGCGCCGATATGACGATAAGTTTATGAGAGTGAGAGACTTGTTTTTGTGGAGACATAAGTAACTGATTTTGAGTCAGTATCGATTTATCCTTTCTCGGTGTGTTCTCTTTCTGCTCGCTGGGGTTACTCCAAATTCATGATTTGCTCTCTGATTTGCTCTAAGACCACTTTGAGTTCTATGGCTTGTTCAGAAATTCCAAAATTTTGGGCCTTATTTGCCAAAGTATTCACTTCGCGATTCATTTCTTGGCAAAGAAAATCGCATTTTTTGCCTAAGGCCCCACCGTCGGTCAAGGTCTGTTTAAAGTGATCAATGTGTTTTTCTAGTCGGTTCAGTTCTTCTTGAATATCTGATCGGTCAAGAAGTAGGGCAAGCTCTTGCGAAACTCTCGACTCTATTACGTTTGACAAAGACTGCTCAGCGACTGGGTAATTAGAGAATAGAGTTTCGATGCGTTCTTTGATGAGTTTTGGATATTTGCCCTGATCTTTTTCTCGGGTGTCGCGAATCGTTCTTAGACGGTCAGACATAAAGTCGAGGCCTTCGGTGAGATGACTGACGATTGCAGAACCTTCGTGTCTTCTCATCTTTGACAATTCATTGACGGCGAGAGTGAGGGCCTTTTCAAGCTGTGTCCAAAATTCAGGCGAGTCGTGTAGTTCTTGGCTCTGAGGCGAGTTGGGCGATTCAATCACTCCAGGCATTGAAGCAATATCGGTCGTTTTGAGTTGTTCGTTAAAACCAAGAGTCTTTTGAATGCTAAGCAGCGCCTCATAGTAGCTGGCCGCGAGACTGAGGTTTGGTTTGACTTCGATCGACTTCAATTCATCGGGAATGTTTTCTTTTTCTAAACGAAATTCGATCGAACCGCGATGAAACTGTTTTTGCAGAAACTGTCTGATGGGAATTTCGAAGGGTAAGAATGATTTTGGAAGTCTCAGCTTGAGATCAAGAAAGCGATGATTGACTGACTTGAGTTCAATGCGGTAGGTGGGCTTTTCTATCGTAGTTTCTGGTGAATTCGACGGGGCGAGTTCGAGCCCGCAATTGACGCTGCAGTACCCAGTCATTGAATAAATGGGCCGAGAACTCATGAGTTAATTTGTCTCCAGGTGGGTAATGGCAAAATTTCCAAGTTTTCGAAATTTTTCGAATCGCGACTCTCGCAAACCGAGTTTTTGTGCATCGTGGTTTTCTTGAAGTTTTTGAGTTTTTGGGTTTTTTTGCTTGGTAAAATACCCGCTCATAATGGGCTGAAATTGATCAATCAAGGCTTGCTTAACAAATTGTGCCGCTTCAGAAACGTTACGGTGTGAGGCCCCTTTAGGTTCGGGGATGATCGCGTCGATAACTTTCATTTCAAAGAGTTCGCCTGCGCTCATTTTTAGTTTGTTTGCCGCTCTCTCAGCTAAACTTGAGTCGCTCCAGAGAATAGATGCGCAACTTTCTGGTGAGATAACCGAGTAAACACTGTATTCTTGCATGAGAACAAGGTCGGCAACGCCGAGCGCCAGGGCTCCCCCTGAACCCCCTTCACCGATGATCACAGCGGCAGTGGGAATGGTGAGTTCAAACAATTTTTCAATCGACTCGGCAATCGCTTGCGACTGTCCTCGCGCTTCTGCCTCAAGCCCTGGAAAGGCACCTGGAGTGTCGATTAATGAAATTAACGGGAGTTGAAATCTCTGAGCTAGGTCCATCAGGCGCATGGCTTTGCGGTAGCCCTCGGGCCTTGCCATTCCAAAATTGCGTTCAAGTTTGAGTTTGGTTGTTCTGCCTTTTTGGTGGCCAAGTACCACGACCGACTGTTTTTTTTGCTGGTCACCACCGGGGGTGGGCCAGGTCGCAATGCCGCCGATGATCGCTTGATCGTCACCAAAAAGTCGATCGCCTTTAAGTTCCATAAAATCTGGAAAAACCGCGTCAATATAGTCTCGGGCGTGTGGCCTTGACGGGTGTCGCGAAAGTTGTACTTTTTGCCAAGGACTAAGCCTAGAAAAAGTTTCTTGAGTAAGTTTCTCGCATTTTTTTTCTAAGATTCTGATTTCATTAGATAAATCAACCCCTTCTTGACTTGCCAGATCTCTCAAGTCTTGGAGTCTTTTTTCGAGGGCAGCTATGGGTTTTTCAAATTCAAGAAAGATATCCATGAGTCATCTCAGGCTAGCATGACGGCCAAAGATTCGCTACCCTGTAAGTAGATGAGTTCATCAGATAACGACCAATCAGAAGCTGAACCAACAGCCCCCGAAACTGAAGAAAAATTTGACCGGTTTGGCAACGTCGTAGCCCCGCCAAAAAAACCGAATGCTTCAGTGGGAGAGTTGATTGGGTTAGCCATAAGAACTTCGATTAACAGCGCGAAAGAGGTGAAAAAAAGTACAAAAGATCCTGATCGTGCGACTCGTCGAATGGCGGCTCTGTTCTTTATTTCTGTCTCTCTGTCGATAGCGTTCTTGGTTTACGGCGTTTATCGGCACTATGAAGTTCGAATGAAAGAATTTGCTAGCCGTATCAACGAAGATCCTTATTTGAAGCACAAAGGCCCTCAAGCCGCTAAGCCTCCATCGGGCCATGGTTCTGAGGGTGATTCTGCGAGTGAATCGCGCCATACCAGTCTTGACGAAGAACCCTCAAAAAATGGCCTCCCGACGTTTACTATTGGAAAGTTTAACATTGAGTTGAAAGGGCCAAAGAACGGAAAACGAGTTCGAGGACTACTACAGATCGTCGAGATGGAATTGGTCGTAGAGTGTGATACGAAGAAAACTTGCGCGTATATTGAACAAAATATTGCCCCCGTTCGTGGCGAAGTGACTGATGTATTTACCCCGATCGATCGAGAAGAAATTCTTTCAAGAGAAGGTAAACGAAGATTCTTGCGAGAAGTGATTGATAAAATCAATAATTTCTTGCCCGATGGAAAAATCGAAAATATTTATATTAATAAAATGGTCATTTCGTAGTTTTGCCCTGAATTTTGTCAAACTTTTAAGTCAAAATCGAATTTTTTGGGACCCTGAATCTTGTGGCGTTTGATCATGACAAACAGAGTGCTACGCGCTACTCCAAGAATTCTTGCGGCTAGTGCCCGGTTTCCTTGCGAGAGCCTCAGTGCTTTGAGTAGCATGGTTTTTTCGACTTCATCTAAACGAAGTACGGGTGAATAGAATTCCGATTCAGGAGCCGCAGCTACTTGATAGCCTTCATTCGCGCCCAATGATTCAAAATCGTCTTCACTGAGAATGGTTTGAAACTCGCCACCAAAGCCAACTGCACGCTCAATCGCGTGGCGCAGCTCGCGTACATTTCCGGGCCAACCATACGATTTGAGTTTCAAAGTGGCAGCGGTTGAAAGAGATTTTCCAAGGTCAGAGGCGAATTGGTGTGAGAGCAAGTCAATATCGTCAGGCCGATTTCTGAGCGGGGGGATTTCAAGCGAAATCGAGGCTAGGCGATAAAAGAGGTCTCGGCGAAATTTTCCTTCTTCAACTAATTGTCTGAGTGGTTGGTGGGTAGCGCAAAGGATTCGAACGTCAGATTTCGAAACGCTGTCAGAGCCGACGGGTCGAATTTCGCCGTTCTCTAAAAATCTTAAGAGTTTGACTTGAATATCAAGTGGCAAATCGCCGATTTCATCGAGAAAGAGCGTTCCATGGTGGGCTTGAAGTAGGGCTCCAGAGCGAGGCGCAATGGCGCCAGTGAAAGCGCCCTTTATGTGCCCAAAGAGTTCACTCTCGGCAAGGCTGACTTGTAAAGCTCCGCAGTTGAGGGCGATAAATGGACCTCGTGCCCTTGTGCTCCATGCGTGAAGTAAGTTGGCAATCACTTCTTTGCCGGTTCCTGTTTCGCCGGCGATGTACACAGAAAGAGGGGTATTAGCCGCTTTTTTGCAGGTCCAAAGTAGTCGCCTTCCTGATTCGGATTGGGTTAACCAGGGTTTGGTATTTCTTGGAAACATCGGCAACAATACCTGCTCATTTTTTTTAAGTAGGGTTAGGCGGGTTTCTCCAAAACTAATGGGAACATTCTGAGGCAACTCACAGTGTTGCACGTGAAAGGCTCCGATCTTGGCGCTGGTTACTGTCGGATTGAATTGAATGGTAAATCGTCCCTTCTTTTTGTCATGGCTCACGAATCCAATTTGGTGTGGTAGCGTGAGATCTCGAATAGGAATGGCCGACTGAGGAGAACGAGAGATTTCAAATTCATTTAACGCATCAATCTGATTTTTAGTTTCTTGAACTAGGACTGGAACAATTCTTGTTTCCCCAGAGGGGTCTTCGATCTTAAGTTCCCAGGTTTGTGTAGTGAGTTTGCGTGTGTTCATTTGAAAAGCTCCATTTCTTGAGAAGAGACCTTCGCAAGACTCGGTCCAAGCACACCTTTGTTACCAAAAGTGAGTGATAAACGCAGGCACCGCCGGTTATATTGCCCATTGGGGCGGTTTTCTGTGGTAGACTGATTGAAAAACACTCTCTAATATTGAAAGTCGAGGAGTTTCAAAATTGAAACCTACGTTACACACAAGTCCACTAGAGTTACGAGAATCTTGCCACTTGGTCACCATGGGGGCTGTCGATCAGATTGCCAATGTGGTGAAAGGAAAATCGTGCGCAGGCAGGATGGAAGGGCGAGTGGTTGCCGTAGGAAAAAGTAATGCGGGAAAAAGCACCCTGTTAAATTACTTGATGAAGCGAAAACTGTGTCAGATTAGCAAGCAGCCAGGCAAAACAAGATTGATTCATTGTTACTATGCTGAGCCTATAAAAAAAATCTTTGTTGATCTGCCTGGTTACGGTTTTGCAAAAGCCGCGAGATCTGATCAAAATAGATGGGCCAGTTTTGTTGAGGCGTATCTAGATGCCGACGGACATATTGAAAAATTGCTTTTTATTATGGATAGTCGCCGAGTACCTACCGAAGACGATTTGCATGCGTTAGATTTTTTCTTTCATGCTAAAACAGAGGTGGTTTTTGTGCTTTCTAAAGCAGACCAATTGAAGAGTCAGGCTGAGCGAAGCAGTCAGAAAAAGAAGTGGGATGAGTTTTTGAAAAAGCATTTTTCTGGCGAAACGCTGCCGTCAATTTTCTGGGTTTCGGCTGTTACCGGAGACGGTATGAAGGGGTTAGAAAAATATTTAGTTGGAGAAAATAAATGAAAATCGCTCATGCCGGGCGTGAGCCCATGGTACTGATTGTTGCGCCGTCGGCCCCGGTTCCACCGATTGAGCTCGCAGAGGGCGTTAAGAAAATTCGATCGATGGGTTTTCACGTAAAGGTGCATGCTCAGTGCGAGCGGCAATGGATGTTTTATGCCGGTACCGATGCCCAGCGGTTGAAGGCGTTTACCGACGCAGCCTACAATTCAACATCTCAGGTCATTTGGTGCGCGAGAGGAGGCAGTGGCGCTGTTCGATTACTGCCCGGGCTTTTAGAATACACAAAAAAGTTTGGTAAGCCCAAGCATCGCAAAGTGTTGGTGGGATACTCAGATGCCTGTGCGTTGATGAATTTTGCTGCCAAAAATTGGGGTTTTGAGGTGATACATGCTTCGATGCCCGGGCAAGCAGAATTTGTAGGCCTGAGTGACTCTGAGTGTGACTTACTGAGGGCTTGGATAAAAATTGCGTTAAAGGTGAGTCAGCCACGCTTTGAGTATCAACGGCAGTTGAAAATTCTTGCGGGTCGCATGCCGAAAAAACCAGTCATCGGTACTTTGGTTGGCGGCAATCTCACTACCCTTGCGGGATTAGTGGGTACTCCTTTTGAGGTCAACACTAGAAATTCGATCTTGTTTCTTGAAGATGTCGGTGAGGCGGTTTATCGACTTGATCGAATGCTTCAGCAGTGGTTGCTCAGTGGTGTCTGGCGTAAGAGTAAACTCAAAGCCATCGTTCTGGGCAACTTTCTTAATTGCCGTGACGCGGTTCCTGAAGTGCGGTCTGATAAGGCTGGCTCGTGTCAAAAACTGCGCCCCGAAGTGACTCTAAGTGAGGCGCTCATGATGACCTTCAAGCAAGTGTCGAGAGAGCTCAGTATTCCGGTGTTTCAGGGGTTACCATCAGGACATGGTCCTGGGCATTTGCCGCTTTATCTCAATACGAAGGTAGGCATCAATTCAAAAGGTGTTTTGAGTTGGCGATTTAAGGCCTGATTCGGCCCTTAGCTCAGGGAGAACGTCGATTCACTTTTAATCTCATTTCAAAACGGACCGGTCGCACTCAAACTCAGCGAATCAAAGTATGGGTTCCTGCAAGCCGGAGGCGTCTTACGCATTTAGGGACTTGGCAGATGAGTCTCGAGTTATTTTTGGAACAAACATCTTGTTTTCGCGGGCTTTTGTCGCATCCATGCGACGCCCGAGTCCAAAAATACCTCAAGACTAATCTGCCAAGTCCCTAAATGCGTAAGGGCAGGTTAACGCAAGGATGCGGTCCCATACTTTGAGTCGCTGAGATTGAGTGCGACCGGTCCGTCTTGAACGATAATTAAAACGAGGAGACGCACTCACGGAGCTAAGGGCCGAATCAGAATTTAATGCCTGATTAGGCATTTTTGTAGAATTGATTGCCTCATTCGAGCTTGAAACGCCAAAAGGCCTATGAAGGGTTCGTCTTCATAGGCCTTTTGATTTTTTGCAAATCTAGCTGCTCGGGCTAGAGCAAGTTTCTGGCTATTTTTTATTTGATATTCACAAACGTGAGGTCTGGGTCAGCACCGATAACTCGGCGAATGACACCGTCGACTCGGTCGCTGGTGACATACACGTTGTTTCTCTCGTAGGTTGGCAGAATAGCAACATCGTCTAGTACGATTTTCTCAGCAGCAGCCATCGCTTCCATGCGGATTTTTTGATTCGAAGTTGCTTGCGCTTTCTTTATGAGGGCATCAACTTCTGGGTTCGAGTAACGTCCGCGGTTGTTTTCATTCCAACTGGTTTTGAGATCGGCATAAGTCATTGGGTCAGCATAGTCAGGGCCCCAACCAGCAGCCACAATATCGAACTCACCAGAGGTCATTTTCGCCAAGCGTTGCTTGAAGATCTGTTTGTCGATTTTCAATTCAATTCCGAGTTTTGTTTTAAACTGACTTTGAAAGTACTCAGCTTCTCGAGCCGACAAAGGGGTGTCACCGGTTAACCAAACGAGAGGGGGAATTTGAGCTAATTTTAGCTCTTTTTTAGCAGCTTCGATCAGCTTCTTGGCTGCTGCAACGTCGACCTTCGGAGGGTTAAATGGAAACTCTTTTCTGAACGAATCTTTCACGCCTCTCACCCAACCTGGAACTAGGCCGGTGCCTGGTTTTGTACCCGGCACTGAAACAATTTTCTTCACATACTCGTCAGTGTTGAAAACGAGTTGAATTGCCTTACGAAGTGATTTGCTTCGGGTAGGCTTTCCTTCTTGAAAATTGAATTCCATGAAATAGACTGACCCGTCGTTATGGTTTTTCATTTTGAAGCCTTCTTTTTGGGCCAAAGGCAAGGTGTCTTTGTCTAATTCGAATTCATCAATTTCTTTGTTTTTGAAAAAATTAAAGCGGGCCATCGGGTCAGGCGTGATGTGCGGAATCGCAATTCTGTCGAGATGAATGGCCGATGCATTCCAATAGTTCTTGTTTTTGTCCATGGTCAGCGATGCGCCGTGGGTCCATTCAGTCAGGGCAAACGGGCCGTTGGTGAGAATGTCTTTGGCGTCGGCGCCGTATTTTTCACCGCGTGAGGCATAAAATTTCTCTTGAACTGGGAAGTAGGTAGCAAAGGCAGTCAAACCTACAAAATACCCGCACGGCTTTTCAAAGGTAATTTCTAAGGTGTAGTCGTCTTTTGCTGTGACCCCTAGTGCCGTTGGTGGCATACTGCCTTTGCTGATCGCCTCAGCATTTTTCAGAAAATACATGATAAATGCATATTCAGAGGCCGTTTTTGGGTCGACAACGAGTCTCCATCCGAACACGAAGTCATGGGCAGTAACCGTTGAACCGTCACTCCACTTTGCATTTTTTCTCAATTTGAAGACGGCCGATTTATCATTAACGGTCCATTCGGTAGCAACACCTGGAATCGCTTCGCCATTTTTGCCATACCGCGTGAGACCTTCCATTAAATGGCCCAAGATGAATCCGCTGACCGTGTCTGTGGCTCGTGTTGAGTTCAATTGTGGGGGTTCAGTGATGAGGGCCAGGTTGAATGTTTTCTCGGCAAGGGCGTCACTTTGCCCGACGGTCAAAAGAGTGATTGAACCGATGACGAAGCTAATCGTGCTAACAAGCACCCCTGCTAGCATTTTTAAGTGCCGAGCTTTGGTCGGTCTGTTAAAGTCGAATGAATTATTTTTCATGTTGCTATTTCCTTTGTTGAAGATGGTTTTATCGAGTGTTTGGGGGGCTTGCAAAGAAAAAAATGAAGCCCTCATTTTTGGTGAGAAAAAAGAGACAACTGGGGCGCACAGGTTTAGACTGTATTTAATGAGAGTGACCTTACGAAAGAAGCTTCTAGGCTTTATCAGCACCTTGATTGGGGTAAGTGTGTTCGTGTCGCTCGGAAGTTTATATCGAATAACTGAGGTCAATCGAACCATCGACACTGTCAATCAAGTTTATGTGCCCTTTGGTAAGCTTCTGACTCAACTTCAGTCAGATTCACAGATGTATCACCGAGAGTTTGAGCGCAGGCTTGCTTACCTACATTGGGCTGATACCCATTGGCGGCCCCGAGCCATGCCAAACTGGATAAACGAAGTCATTTCGGCCGAACTGGTCAGGGCGCGGGTAATGGTTGAGAGCTCAGGATTCAAGGGTGTGAATGAAGGACGCGCTGATAGCACTGGTTTTTGGAGTGAATGGCTGTCGAAGTCTGAAGACAGTTTTGCCAGAGTGCGTCGTTTAGCGGCTGAGCTTCCGAAGGCATTAGATGAGCGCCGCATTGATGACGCAAAGGCCATTCATTCTGAGTTGGTTGAAGTCGTTGACCAGTGGATGCGAGACCTACAGTGGGGGGGCGATGAGTTTGATCGCGTCGTCAAACGCAGTTTTCAAAGAGCCGAATCGGTTGTCAGTCAGCTCAAAGCCGCTTTGCAGATCATTTTGATTGGGGTTGTGGCGCTGTCATTGTTGGTTTTGTTGGTGGTAGACCGGGCGCTGAGACCCTTGGTGCAGGTAACGGCTTTGGCTCGAACGATTACCCAGCGAGGTCTCAAACGCGAAGACAAGAGAACCCTTGAGTCGATTTCGCTGAGGGCAGGCAAGTCATCTGATGAGGTTTCGCAATTGGGCAATGAGTTCTATCGAATGGCGACTTCACTCTTAGAAAGAGAAAAAGAAATTCAATCTCAGTCTGAAGAGTTGAGTCGTCAAAATGGTTTGTTGCGCCAAATGGGCGGCTTGAATGAGAACATATTGAGAAGCATTCGAACCCCGCTCATCGTGACCGATGAAGCGGGAAGAATCACTCAAATCAATACCGAAGGCCGGCTTTGGTTGGGTGAGCGCGAATCTCAAATTGGGTGTGAGTTGCTGGCATTTTCTCGCATGAAAGAATTTCAAAAAAAAGCACCGGGGTTTTTTGAAGGGGTTTTTCAGAAAGGTGAAACGTCTGAGCTCACGCGAATAGATGTGTCAGCCAAAGAAGCTTATGAGGTGAGGGCGATGTCGTTGCGTGGAGCCTCGGGTGCCGTTTTTTTGATCGAAAACATCACAGCGGCAGAAGAGCTTGAGAGGCGATTAAAGCAGGCTGAAAGTCTGGCTTCAATCGGTCGATTGTCAGCTCAAGTTGCCCACGAAGTGCGTAACCCATTGCATAGCATAGGGCTTGAAGCCGAAATTGCGTTAGAGGCGATAACCCTAGAGTTGGCCGAACACAAGAAACTGTCGAGAATAGCGCTGGCGAAAGAATCGCTAAATTCTATCATGGGCAGCGTTGATCGCTTAGGGCACATCACCGATAATTATCTCAAACTTTCGAAACTTTCGTCTGGGAAATTAGAAAAAGTATCACTTACCGATGTTTTAGAAAGCACTTTAGCGACTTATTCACTGCAATGTCAAAGATCTCAAGTTCGAGTCGAGTGGGGGTTTGAAACTCCGTTCGCTAATGATGCCTTTGCGATTATGGGCGACAAAACTCTTTTAGAGCAAGTCATCGGAAATCTGATCAAGAACTCGTTGCAGGCATTTGAGGGTAAAACACAAAATTCTGGCTCAAACGATCGGTCAATCAAGATCGTTTTGTCTCGAGTCCAAAATGAAGAGGTTAGGCTTTTGGTTAGCGATAGCGGCCCAGGAATTCCAGATGATTTTAAAGAAAAGCTATTTGTTCCGTTTTCAACGACTAAAGCTCAAGGTACTGGGTTGGGCTTGTCTTTTTGCCGCAAGGTGATTGAAGATCATTATGGTTCAATGCAGTTGTTTGAAACCGATAAATCTACTGGCGCTTGTTTTGAACTGAAAATTCCGGCGCTCGTTGAAAATTGGGAGTTAAAGAATCATCAAGAGCAAAGCTCGGGAGCGGTGTCGTGACTCAATCGAAAATTCTTTTAGTCGATGACGATGTTTCTTCACTCGCTTCAACTCGAAAAATTTTAGAACTGAGTGGTTATGTGGTTGTCACTGCGCACGACGGCCAAGAAGCACTAGCAATCGTACGACAAGAGTCTGACCTCGCGGTCATTGTCTCTGATGTGCGAATGCCTAAGCTCGATGGCATTGAATTCTTGAAAGCCCTTAATGCGCTGGGAATGAGAATTCCGGTTGTATTGATGACTGCTTATGGCGAAGTTCCGACGGCAGTTTGGGCGATGAAAATGGGGGCTCTTGATTTTCTTTCTAAGCCATTCAAGAAAACAACCTTAATCGAAGCCGTAGGTCGGGCAGTTGCACAGAATACTGAAAAGAATGCCGAAAAAAATGGCGATCGAGGCGCTACCTCAATTAAAGCCAAACGGGTTGGCACAACCGAGTGGATTGGTTCGGGGAATTCATCTCAGCAAGTTAAGAAGTGGGTTGAGCAGCTAGCAAAAAGTTCAGCGTCGGTGCTGATTGTTGGCGATAGCGGTTCAGGAAAAGAAAAAGTGGCGAGACTGATTCATGAGACTGGAGCTCAGAGTGCTGGTCAGTTTGTTGCTTTAAATTGTGCAGCTTTGCCTGAACACCTCATTGAATCAGAGCTATTTGGTTTTGAAAAAGGGGCTTTTACCAATGCGGTGACTACGAAACCGGGATTATTTGAGGTCGCCCATCGGGGCACCTTATTTCTCGATGAGATCGGCGATATGCCCCTTAGCGTCCAGGCTAAGCTACTGCGAGTGCTTCAAGAAGGTGACGTGAGAAGGTTAGGGGCCACCGAATCGAAAAAAGTTCAGGTTCGAGTGATTTCGGCGACGCATCGAAAGCTTGATGCTCTCGTGGTTTCTGGTCAGTTTCGCGAAGACCTTTTGTACCGATTAAAAGTGATTGAGTTTAGTGTTCCGAGTTTGAAAAGCCGAGCTGAAGACCTGCCAGAGTTAGTCGACCATTTTCTCACTGAGTTTTCTGACAGCACCCTGGCGGGGCATCGTCGGCGATTACAAGTCAGTGATGATGTGCTCAAGATTCTTGAAGCCTATTCTTGGCCAGGAAATGTTCGAGAACTCAGAAATATCATCGAGCGTGCAGTGGTTTTGATACCCAATGAGAGAATGACTATTGAGTTGTCTGAGTTGCCCGAATCGATGGTTCGCTCTTCGGGAGTTGAGCCCAATCATTGGCAAAGATTTCAAGAATTGACTGATGGATCGCAAATGATACCGATTCGAATCGGCACGCCGTTGAAAGAAATTGAAGAACTCATGATTCGTAAGACCTTAGAAGTCACTCACGGAGATAAGACAATGACTGCAAAGTTATTGGGTATCAATCAGCGAACGATCTATCGAAAGATTGAAAAGCGAGAAGAGTCGGCTGAATTAGATAAACCACCTGAAGGCCCTGAGTTGTAGTCGTTGATGTGGATTCACTTAACCCAGAGACGATAGAGGCTGTGATCACAGGCTAGCTCAATCGCCCGTCAAAAAACAGATCTAGAATTTTCACCGTATCTGGCGTGACCAAAAACTCTGCATTTACGAACTGAAAGAATGTCCAATACTCCGCTTTGTTTTGGGGCGAATTTGGCGGGGTTATTTCACTGACGTAGCCAGGGCCTTCGGCCGACACAATTAGCGGTTCACTCTCAATAAAACAGTGGTTTACTTGCGGCTGTCGTTTTCAATTTTATCGAGTTCAGTTTATCAGCAGGCGGATTTTGGCCAAAAACGAGCAGAGCGAGTGCACTTAGGTGTGTGTTTCTGCCTTAATAGTCCGGATATGCGAGTAAGGCGGCAAGAAGGACCTGTTTGAATACCCTCGTCGCCCATTTTTCCTATTATACGAGTTGTTGCGATCTTCTTGCTGAAAAATAATAATCTTTGATCGGTTTTTCAGGAGTGCTATCCTAAGTGGTAAGGAGAAAATTATGCTATTTCTTAGTTCACGATTGATTATTCTGACAACCTTTATGGTGTTTATCGTCAGTTGCGCTTCGATGTTTAAGTTGAGCGACAGTAATATGCAGGAGTTTTCAGCAGGTGACGTTGGGTGTCCGCCTCCAGAAATTAAGATTTCAAAATATGTCCCTGGCAATACAGGGTCGTATACTGGGACTTGGATTGCTGAGTGTGAGGGTAAAATGTATTTTTGTAGTCGAACGACAGCTGGAAAAGGAACTGCAGATGTGAAGTGTAAGGAGAAAAAGAAATAAACATGTATTTGGGTACCCTCGGGCAACTTGGGTGCCGGCGATTAGAACACAGGTCTTGCGTTGCGGGTGTTAATCGCCACTTTCGCTGATTCAAATTCCGGAGTGTTATAGATACCGGTGCACAAACCTATATTGGTTAATTCAATACTTGTGTAGACCATAGCTGACAAATTCTGGCTAAGAACGAGCAGAGCGAGTGCTGATGGCGGCGGGTTTCAGCTTTAAGGGCACCCGGTTTGAGAGTTAGACAGTGGGCAGCCCCGGTTTGATTCGCTTATTCTCTTAAGTACAGACGCTAAGAAATTTCACGGGGCTTCCCGATGTCTACGACTAACTGCCGCACCCTCCACAACCTCCCCCTCCGCCGCCACACCCACCGCCCCCGCCGCCTGTGCTGCACCCGCCGCTAGATCCGTCGCGATTAAGCCCTCCAGGCATTTGGGGGAGAAACCAAAAAGCTACAAAACCGAAAAACTCCATGGCAAGCAAATCAAATTTCTGAAAACCAAATTCTAGCCCGAAATACACCCTAGAACCCACGATTGCGACAACAGTAAAAGCAGGCCAAAGGGTGTACTCGCCCAATACCGATATCACGAACAACACAACACCTATGATTCCAAAAATAATGAGAAACTCAGGACCCTTCATAGCAGGGGTTACGAGATAAGAGAAAGCCACTCCCAAGAGGGGCGACAAAAAACGAATCGGACTCTTGGTCGCAGCCACCGATTTCACAGAAGTTCCTATTTTTTCGAGTCTCTGCTCGAATCGACCCCAAAGTGACCCACTACGCGCGGCCTGAGCACTTATTTTTTTTAGAACCCATTTCTCTTGGTTCCATCTCAAGGTAGAGTTGCATTTTGGACATCGCATCCTTCTCCTGTCTTTCAGACCAATGCCCTTAAAAATCGAGAAATCTGCCTTGCAAACCGGGCATTGCCCCTTACTGACAGACCCATGCGAAGATGAACTCATGATTTGTTTAGACATGAGCTTCTAATGTCCTGCCATGGTTTCAGTGGCTATCATTTCCAAAGCCCTTTTGAGCAAATTTTTCACTTCCTCAAATACCATAAAGCACTGCGATGAATTCAGTTGACCGCTTTCTGACTGAATTTTCAACAAAAGCGCTAAATTGGGTAAAGATAATCCAAAATATTTTTCTAATTGGGGCAAGCGGTCTAAGAAAGAATTGGCAATATCACAGCCCGCCAAGCGGGGAATGTAAGAGACCTCGGTCATTAGACCCGAAGCCTGATTTACCAGTAACTGATTTAACTTTTCAGTCTGATCAGCTTGAAGCACAATTTGACGAGCCAAACGAAGTTGCAGATTTCTCAACGCTTGCTCAATCTGAAAACGATCAGGTAACGATGCCGTCCCACCACTAAAGGGGTCACATCCCGCCAAAACCTGATAATGTCTCTGAATGCTCGAAAACTTGAGACGAAACACCTGCAGATCGCGAGGTAATGAGCCGGCATCAATAATCATGGGGTTAACTTTGGCAAACCCACTCAACACTTTTGAGATTGCCAGAAGCGCTGACATATTGGCGTCTTTCAAGATCAGCATCAAATTGATGTCTGACTTTTTAGGATTAAAACCACCACGAACTGCACTACCATAGATCACTAATGATTGCAGATTGTCACGCAGCTGCCGTTGTAAGGCAGCAGCAACTTGTGGCGGATCTTTCACAGGATCGGGTTGCTTCGAAAAAAATTTCATAGTGAGAGAATAGTGTCATGAAGTCACAATTCAATCCATGATTTTTGTAGAAAAACTCTCCGCAGGATTATTTTTTTGGCTCTACCGGGAAACGAGTGGGTAGAGATCTAGCCGACCGCAATGAAAAAGTATTGCCGTCCGGTATTTTTCAAAATTCCGGTAGCCACGAGCATTCGATTTGATCATCTGAATTTTGGAGTTCATGCCCTCAGCA
>CAITVN010000055.1 GCA_903895855.1 Oligoflexia bacterium
CTAGAATAGCGTGTGCAAAAATCTCTGACAATGTGTCAACGGTGACTGATTAGGCCTTTAGCTCAGGTAGAGAATATGAGGATCCCTGCATCATTAGTACAAATCCATTCTGATTTAGCTGGGTTATGAAAGGGTTCCTGCAAGCGTTACGCGTCTTACGAATAGGGTACTTCGGACACTCTTATTTTTCGGAACCGACTTCGTGTCGTCACCCGCAATGGCGCATCGTGCGCCGCGGGAGTCCGAAAAATAAGAGTGTCCGAAGTACCCTATTCGTAAGTGCAGGCAATGCAGGATGCAGTCCCTTCTCAGGATCCAGTTAAATCAGAATGAATTTGTACTATTGATTGCCTGAGACACCCCTATTCTCTACCTGAGCTAAAGGCCTAATCAGTCAACGGTGACATCACCACGCTCAGTGCTTTCTGCGTGCGGCTCGGGGTGCAGTGGGGGTGCCGATTGACCCCATGAAGTCAGTTATATTATCGAGGTCTTGTTGAAGTTTAGTGATCTGTTCGTCGAGTTCACGAGCAACTTGGTGATTGAATCGTTGCTGAGTTCTCTGACTAAAAATATGGGCTGGATGTGATTCTAGTTCTAGTAATTGCTTTTCGAGGCGCGTGGTAGACAGGGTTAATAGGCGAATTTTCTCGATGCGTTCAGAAAATGAGACTGCGGTCTTTCTGATCTTCGGTATCGACTGCTGTTGTGTGGTTAGGCAGTATTCTAGCCAAATTGAAATCGCCGTAAGTTGCCCATAGTTTGATGATTGATAGGCTAATTGAACCTCAACCCAAAGGTTGAGTAGTTGAGAAGCGGGTAGTTCTTTGATTCGCTCGGCTGAGTCTGGGTGAAGTTTTCTAGCCAAGGCGCGGTAAGCCACGGTCAGGCGATTGGCCTTTGTTGGTGTTTCTGGGTTAGTTCGTTTTGTCTCAGTTTGCTGATTGCGTTTTTTTTCGCGTCTGCTTTCGAGTTTGGCGGTTCGTTTTTGCTCTAATTTGGCACGACGTCTGGCAGTCACTTCTTGGTTGTCGTGATGATTTAATGCTAGGTAGAGGGCTTCTCGGGCAGAAAGTTCTTTCGACTCGATTAGCTCGTGAACTCGCCTAGCGAGAATTTGTTTTTCGCGCAGGCGTTCGCGCAATTGGCTAATGGTCATGAGAGATGGGCCGAATTCTAGTTTCACCCATCGCTCATAGGCGGGTTGTTCAAAATCCTCGAAATGTCTGATTCGGCCTTCGAGCTCACCAAGTTTCTGGTACAAAACGTTCTCTTCGAGAGCTAGCTGTTCAGATAGGGCATCGTTATCGATGGGTACGAGAGAGCGTGACATTGAATAGCAGTATCATTGGTTTATCGTGAGTTGTGTAAAATATGATTCATCAAGAGTTTGTGTCATTTTCATAAGAGCATTTCATCGGGCGCGAAGATGAAGGTATTACTTGACCAATATTATCTATTAAAATAGGGTTCGCATGGCTAGCGCTGGTATTCAATCAGCGCTGGTAGTCAATCAGTGAGGAGTTCTGCCGATGAACGCAATCAAAATTTTACTGAGAAATGTGTTTATCATTTTGTCGATGATTCTTTCTTTGGCTGGTCAAAGTTTCGTTCAGGTTAGCCTAGCTGATAGTTACTGTGGTTATTGCTCAAAACTGCCGAGTGAACAAAGAACCCTTTGTTTGATGACCTGTAATGGAGCTGAGTTCTCTGTCTCGTTCGATTTAAAACATCAGCTAACCTTAGATGGCGCGATCACGGGGCATCTGGGCACCGATGTTCAGACTCAGTTAGACAAGTGGTCAGCTAAAGCTGATCAATTTCAAAACTCAATCAACAGCCTCACCGACGCACTCAATGTTCGCGGTGCTGAGGTCTCACAAAGGGTCACCGACGTCAACCACACCGGCAAAGACTTAGTAAAAGTAGGGCAAGACGGATTAGGTTTGGGTAACAAAATTAATGACACTGCGAAAGATGCGATAGGCACAGCGAAAGACATGATGGGAATCGGGAAAGATGCGATGGCTCTGGGTAAAGAGGGAATCGATACCGTTAAGGGCTTTCAACCCTTACTGGCCGATCTGAATAAACAGATTTCAGGAATTCAAAGCATCATGACCCCCGAGAATATGTTTCAAATTGCCCTCGCTTCTGGAGCGGGATTTGCACTGGGTACTGAGGCAGTCAACTTAGGATTGAGTCTATTAACAGGGGGTATTAAGCAAGCCTATGAGTGGATTCGAGAGCTCATCACTCGCGAGAATGAAAAAGCCGCGTTGCGAGAACACTTAGTTTTGGCCAACAAAGATTATCGCAATCTCAGAAAAATGAGAGATCAAGTTCTTGATCAAGCAAAAATGAGTCTCGTGCAACTCAAAATAAATATGTCAATGCCTAGCGACTATACCGAAAGCCTGCAGTCCGGCACTGAAAAAGGTTTTATTGAGCTTGAAAGGCAGCTTTTGCTTGCGAAGGCAGAAAAAAAGAAGGCCGTGAACAGTGAAGAAGATTTCTATTACTGGTCAACGCAGGTAAAAAAACTCAGTACGGCAAAAGAGATGGCCCCGACGCTCAATCAGATTGTAGCCAACATGGCGGCGAGCCTCAGCGTTCGATACACGCAGGCCTGTTCACAACTCAAACATACCGCACACGAGCTCTATCGCATGGAGCACAATTTACAGATGCTACGGCTAGCCATTATTGAAGGTCACTTTGTCAGTCTTGAAGATGCTGACTTGCAAGTACTCGAGGCCATCAAGCGAAGTGGGCGAGGCGTTGATTTTAGAAGTGATGCAAAAGAATCTTTAGCTAAGACGGCAAGCCTCGCGATTAGATTTGGTTACAATTCATTTGATGCTTGGGGGGCCTACAACTCAAGCCTTCTCACACAAACTGAGTTGGCTAAGATTATGCGTACCGAAAAACTGAATCTTCGTCCCGACTTGGCAGTTTATGCAAGGTCGAGACAATCAACCGATGACGGAACGAGAGAAGCCGTCGACGATCAAATTTGTATTTTTGATGCAAATCGTTGTCAGACCCTAAAATATTCAGATGGGCGACCAGTTCGCGATACCCGAATGGAAGGAATTGTTCTTGAGTCAGAAACGAATGATCTCTGCGATGCCTATCTCAATTTAGTTCACGTGGGTAGAGGCGTGAAAGAGATCTACATGGAAGAAAATGAACTTGAAGTCTATTTTCCTTATTACCTAACTCTGCACCCCGATGCTTTTTGCGTCGACAAAGTCGAGGCACAAAGAATCGAAGCTGATGCACTGTTTAGGGCGTCACTTGCTAATGAGTCTAATCTTATGAGAAAAATTGAGTTGCTTAAAAATCAGGCGCAGTCTCGTCGATTGACCGAGAAATTGGCAACTCTCGAAGAACAGTTAGAAGAGGTAAGGCAAACTCAAGACAATGCTCAGGCCACGCTAGAACTCAATGACTCGCTCGAATGGCAAAGAAAGTATGAAATCGCTAAACAAGACTATCGAGAGAACTCGGCAGAGCAGACTCATAAGATTTTCGTCGTCAATAGCGCCGCTGGGGTTCTTGAAAGTCGCGCGAAGTCGGTCAATCGACTGATTCAAGGTGAGTCAAGAACTCAAACGTTCTTAACTACGAGACTCGACCGTGCAAATCAGCTGATTCTCTTATTTTCGACTGATTCAACAGAATCTAATGAACTCAAAAAATTGAGAGAACAGGTCGTCACTCTCGAAAATAAGCTACAAAGCAGCCGTAATGCACTACAAATTCTTTACAAGAAGAGTGATGAAATTCGCAATGATCAGCGTCGGTTGGTCGCCTGGCGTAACGAAAACTGACGAGATTGAGTTCGGCGGTCTATTTCTTAACTTCAACCGACTCAGGTGCGATCGAATTTTCTTTTGACGCCAGTTCTCGTTGAGCCACTAACGTTTTCCAGGCTGTTTTCACTGCTTCGTTTTTGACCACTTCTTCGAAAGTGGTATCGGTCAAAGGAGTCAGGCCATTCTCGTCTTGCGGAAGGCTATTCCAATCGATGGCTCCTTTGCCTGCGCTGCGAATGCTATCTAGCACCGGCTTCGCTTCTTTGATGATTGGTCTCATCATCTGTATTTGAGCTTGTTGTTGGGTGAGAAATTTTGCAGGGTCGACTTCATCAGCGTCGTTAACCCGGGCTGCATCTGAACCGTTCGTCTTTGAAACGTCTTTTTTAGGTTCCGAAAATAGGGGGTTGTTGAGGGGGTTTGTATTCTTTAATCCACCGAAATCCTGAGGGGCACCGTTTGAATTTGCTTTTTCAGACGTCGCAGTGTGGTTTGAGGCCGGGTCACGCGAAGGAGGCGAGTTTGAAAGGGTTTTCGCAGTTCCAAAACCAATGATGAAAGATCCGACAGAAACAGCAATCCATTTAATCCAGACCTTTTTCGATTCTACTTGTTGAGTCATAAATGCTCCTTGTTGAATTAGGGTAATTTTTTTTAGTTTCGATCGACACGAGTTGAAATCACGAGGCTCTTTCCGCCTAAGTAGTCAATGCCATCGACAAACATTTTGCTGTCGACATCGCCAAATCCCATCATTTCAGCCATGAAGTCAGAGGTGGCTCTTGAATTACTGGTGTCGCCATACTTGACTGCATACTCAAAGCCGTCACCATCGCGCCAGTGTTTTAAGAAAGGTTCGTATTCTTGAGCGCTACCGGCGTTGACTTTGTTGGCGCCGTTGAATTGTTGAAAGCCGATGCGTTTCCAGTTGTCGAGTAGAGTGCGGCCCCAGCAAGCGGTCGAATACAGAATTCTGAGTTTTTTGGTGTCTGCGCCGCGGGTTCTCATTTGGGTGAACGCAGCTTCAATGGTGCCTGCCGATTTCGAGCCATCGACAAATGCCAAACCGTTGACGAATCCATGAAGGTGAACCATAACGTCTAGGCTTTCGATGTCGTCTCGTTTTAAAATGGCTTCAATTTGACGGGTGAATTCTGCAAACGTCGCGCGGTCGCCCGCCAATACCCAACGCTTGTCGTATGAGTTTCTGAGGTAGCTATTGGCTAGTCGCACCGATTCGGCATCTAAGTATTCATAAAGAGAAGAGAAATTTTCGGCGCCGCGGGCGGTGAGGTTTGAAATCACGAGTAGGGCACGTCCCGGTTTCTGAACCCTCACGATTCGATCGGCTCTTGCTTCAAGTTGAAGTAGACCCACCGAGATTGCACAGATGGCAAGTGTTCGAAGATATTTAGAGATTAAAGTCATATGAGGCTCCTATGGGCTTGTGTTTTACAACAGTTTGCTTATCGGAATAGTTAGAAGAAAACTTTCGTCAAATTTGAGTTTTGTTTATTTGACTGAGCTGATTTTTGATATCACAATTGGGTCAAACAGAATTTCAAAAGAAAGTGAGTGAGTTTATGAATCAAGCAAAAGTTTTTGTCCTGAGTTTAGGTCTATTGGTAGTGAGTCTGATGGGGTCGACAGTGGTCTTTGCAGTTACTGCAACTTCGGCCGTTTCACCGGTGGCGAACGTCGCAGAATTTGTGCCGTTAGGTGCTAACCCAACTTTAGAATTGAACCTGCCGCCGCCGCCGACGTGTTCAGGCGCGAACTGCCCAGACCTTTCGATTAAGAACGCTGAGATTCGTACTTTCGATGGCAATCACGTTTCAGTGCATGTGTTTTGTTCGAGAATTGGTTCTTCGCAAGTTCAAGCTAAATTGCAGGTACACGCGAAAGTGGGTGACGGATTCACCAAGGTCTATGAAGCCCCGATCCGGGCTGACGGAAGTGGCAGTGGATTTGACAACACAGCCGGTTTCGATATTAACCCCGAGACGACTGAACTTTTTTTAAAGATTGTGACTGGCGTTCATGAAAGAAATTATGAGAACAACCGCGTGACCCTTGCTGTTCCGCAAGTTGACCTTGTTTTCAATTCTTCTGTTACTGAAGAAAAAGTTGGAGGTCATCCTAATCGCTTGTTGCACCTAGAAATTCAAAATAATGGGCCCGACGCTCTGCTTGCTCAAAAATGCCATCTTTCGGTCGTACTGAAAAATCAAGCGGGCCAGCAAGTCGGCCCAAACATCGCGTCAATGGGTATTCCTGCGATGCCTCGGCGTGCAAAATACCCAAGGGTGATTCCCTTTCAGTATCCTGACGTCAAAGCGTTTACTGCGACGATTGTTTGCGACCCGAGTGCTCATGAATTTTCTCACAATAACTCACAAGATGGCAATACCCACAACTGAAGTGGCGAATCGTAGCGGGATCAATGCGCTACCACTGTTCAGTAGTTAGACAGCGACTATTTACATAGATTAAACGTATGTTATTGAAACTACTACCCTGAGGTGCGCTGTGCCCAGGGGGCTTGGCTTTGCTCTAGTTAAGTCGCATGATGGCTGAGCAAAAAACCAAGAAAGCACTGACAGAAGATAGAAAAAATGAAAATCAGTTTGCGCCAGATAGGCGCAGCGTCGGGCCTCGGTTGCTTTGGGTTTGGGTAGTTTTTTTTGCGTTGATGCTCTCAAGCTGTGAAACGATCATCTCTTACAATCTCGCTAAGGCTTTACCGAAAAATGAGTCCATTTCAGAACAGCCTGTTGAAGAACCCCCGCCGAACGCTCAACAAGAAGGTTCGGCGCAAGAAGCGGTAATTTTGACTGACAATTCGCCTGCGAGTTTAGGCCCTGTGTCTGATCAAAATTCGCAGGTACCCGAATTACCCGCTGGGCCCACGCCAGGCGATCGACCAGTCCCGCCATCAGTGGTGCCAGTGTCAGCGCCTTTAGCGGGCGGGCAACGTTTTCGTGGAAAAGTCTCAACGTTTTGGCCCGTGCATGATGAGGTTCGAAACGATACTTTTGATGTCGCGACCGATGGGGTTTCGGTTTTCGTCGCTGATCGCAGTCATCACGTGATACGTGAAATCACTCTCGCAAATCATCAGGTTCAAGTCATCGCCGGAAAACTGGGGGTCTCTGGAGCGGCCGATGGTAAGCAAGGTCAAAACTTATTGAATCGACCGCGTGGTCTGGTGAGTGCCGGCGAGAATCTCTACTTCATCGACCAGGGTAATCACACAATTCGAAAAATCGATGGTCACAGCAGACAAATCACAACGGTGGCAGGCTTAGCCGGGGCTTCAGGTAGCACCGACGGCGTTGGGGCGGCCGCCCGATTTTTCGCACCCGTTGGTATAGCGACAGACGGTGCTCAGTTATTTGTCACCGATGGAAATCATACCGTGCGGAAAATTGAAATCACTACGGGCTTGGTTATCACCATTGCGGGTACCCCCAATGTCGCAGGGTATGCCGATGGCCCCGGAAAACAAGCCAGATTTTCGACTCCGTCGGGTATCGTTGCTCACAAAAATGACCTTTACGTGGCCGATAGAAGCAATCACCTCATTCGAAAGATAGACAAATCGAGCGGGTCGGTTAGTACTTTTGCCGGTAATGAAAACGGAAATTTTGGTGAGAACTCAGTTGATGGCAGTAAAGTTCAAGTTAAATTTTTCTATCCAACCGGTATCGCCACCAATTTGATTGATCTCTTTGTGACTGATGCGGGTAACCACACCGTTCGTCAAATTCAGATTGCGAGTGCGAGGGTGCGAACTCTTGCGGGCTCGGCCGGACAAAAAGGCTTAGTTGACGCCGAAGGTTCTCTTGCCCGCTTCAATTGGCCGTGCGGAATTTCAATTTTTGAAAAATTCTTTTTTGTTGCTGACGCTAGAAATCATGCGATCAGAAAAATTGAATAGTCTGGATTCTGATCAGATTGTCTTTAGGTCTATAGTCACTTCGTTTGTAGCGTTCTGAACAAGAAATCCCATAGCCAGCTGGTGACTCCCCATTTTGAGTGTGGGTCGGCAAAATGGTGCATCATGTGGTGGTCTTTAAGCTTATTTCCATATTCAGATTTTGGCTGGTGATGGTGAATAAAGTAGTGGGTGTAATCATAAACCAAGTAGCCCGCGATGAAACCCGAGTACGCCGCGAATGCGACATTTTTTCCACAATAAATAAAGAACGCCGCAAAAAATACGGCGCCCGCAACGAGTGAGATCACGGGATTCGTGATCACTCGGGTTTGGTCAGCTGGGTTGTCGTGGTGGGTGCCGTGAACGACTTGTATGATTGAGCGCCCTAGGCGAGTTTTTGCTTTATAGTGAAATACGAAGCGATGGAGCAGGTATTCGGATAACGACCAGCACGCCATGCCGTAAAGAATGAACACCATGAGTTCGAAGACTGAAAGTGGCAAGGCGGGTAGGAATTTTCGAAACAAAATATCGTCAGAAAGGTCAGCGATTGAAAGGTAAGAGTCCAGAATGATCACGGGCATCCAAATCATCAAGGGGGTGGCAATGATGGTGTTAGTCAACCATGTAGGCACATTGTTATCTAATTCAAGTTGATTCGAGATCTCGTCAGTCGTGTGATTCATGGGTGTCGAATAAGGTTCATTGGGTCGAAAATCAAGCAGTTGTCTGTTTTGTGACAAAAAAATAAGCAATGTTAGGTGCCCTGCGATAGTGGCTTGAAAATTTGTCAGGCAGAAACCCTTATTGAAAAATAAAAAACTAATAAAAATTAGGGTGTTAGATAGTACGGCAGTAATTACCCAGTAACTTGCGGCGGTTGGGCTGGAATGGGGCAGCCGGCGGAGTGGTGGCTGAGCGTGTGGTCTATTGGTTAGGGCGGAGCGCCGTCTGGTTCAGTTGCCAAGATTCGGTAGCCTTGAGCCAGAAGCGCTTTCATAGGAACGCCCGCAGCTTCGAATAGATTTTTGATGAGGTACCGACCCATACCTCTAAAGTCTCGGCCGAAGTGTACGATTCGTGTAAACGCCAGATGATCCCAAAAACTACGCCCGCTGTCGTTCCTTACCAATGAAGCGCCTTTCTTAGCGCCCGTAACGATAATAGCGATTCCCCCTGAGAGTTCTCGCAAGAACCTCTGCCAAATCATTCGTGATGGAACTTTGATCAAAAGGTGAATGTGGTTGCCCACGTTTGCGTAGCGATAAAGCCGCACACCATAGCGCTTAGCGAGATCATTGGTAAAATGATAAATGTGATCACAATGC
>CAITVN010000056.1 GCA_903895855.1 Oligoflexia bacterium
AGAGTCACTCAAGCTCACAATGACCCTCGCGCGGGCGCTGGATGCGCCGTTCCCGGGCGCGAGTACACGAAGTACGGGGTCATTTGAGGGTGAGTGACTCTATAAAACTACCCCTGGTATTGCCGCGTTGAGGCTAGATGGGGTAGAACTTGCGGATACTCTGTACCTGTTGCTTTCATCCAGTCGCACCGGTAGCGCCGGTTTCACCTTTTTCTCCTTTGGTGCCTGCGGTGAGTTCTTTCCAGTCGTCTCCGTTACACCAATTGAATAGATTAGTCGATTCAATGTACGCGAGGTAACCCGTGCGACTCGAGTTGCACTTGGGCAAATCACTCGACGATTTTGAGAGAAACGAAGTGGCCGACGATTCGCTCTGACCGAGTGGTAATGAATGCGAACGACAGTCGAAGAAATCCAGGTCATTTTGATGTGTTCAAGTTGAAAAGTCGATAACGTAACAATAGAAAGTTACGACGCTCTAGTTCGTCTGAACCCGCTCTCCAGAATCAAAAACGAGTTCGCGCTCGGGCCAGCGCAAAGCCGCGAGTTTAAACGTATCGTGTTTGTTTGTGTTTTTCTTTCGATCGCGCCAACGCGCACCTACCGAAAAATCTACGCAAAAAACATTCTTCTGTAATCCGTGCCAAGAGTGAGGGTGAATTCCTTCAAACAGATTGACGTCACCTTTGCCGATGGTTTGTCGGTCAATCGGCACGGTGCTTCGCCAGTAGTGGCCAACGATGACAGGGGTCTTTTCTTGATATTCATTCCACCAGCTCACGCGATCTGAAAATCGCCACTTGCCACTGCTAAAAAATGGCTTTTGAGCCCGACGCTCTACCCCTGAGGTTAAAATCTTGAGCGGATTACCTATTTGACTAGCGACATCGTAGTCAGACGTCGCGTCTAAGAACTGCATGGCGTGGCTTTCTAGTTCTAGTTCATTTTTCCAACGTTCTTTTTCTTCATGGTGCCTTGCAAGTAGGCCACTGGTTTTAAGATGGGCGTCAGTGTGTATGCGCCAATCGTGATAGCGATTACTCACTTCCCCTAGTGCTATACCGCGAGCGGTGTGAATGGCCTCGGCATGCCAAGTGGCGTGTACGATTCGTAAATCAGATCGCTCGAGAGCCAGCGGTAGCCCAGCTAGAAAGTCATAGATCGGCTGCTTCTGAGTATCTTCGACTTGTTTGATCGGCGCATAGTTGGGAGTATCTTTTGCTATTCGCTCTTCGAAGTACCAGCCCGAGCCGTCTTTGGCGTCGTTTGCTAATAAATTGAGTTCGTGATTTCCGATAATTGCAAAGGCCCGGCCAGACTGTACCATTGACTTCACGGCCATGATCACTGCAGGGCTGTCGGGCCCGCGGTCGCAAAGATCTCCCACAAAAACCAAACGACGATTTTGGCTGTGAATTCCGGCTTCGTCATAGCCGAGATGATTGATTAGCGATTGTAGTGCGCCGATTTCACCGTGAACATCGCCAATGATATCGAGTGCCCCTTCGGGCAGTGGTTGAACGAGACTCATGGTGACAGGGTACTTCAGGTTGTGGGCGAAAGCACTTGAATAGGAATGAAAGCGGCCATGCCTTTCGGAATCAGTGGGATACCTAAAGTAGCGCAGCGGATTCTAACATGCTCCTCTTCATACCGACTGGTTACTAAAGTAGTGCAAGCCGCAATGTCCATCTCTTCTGCCAAATCAATGCCATTATCTTTGAATCCGAGCAATTCATAGTCAACTAAAAATTTTGCATTTCGGCGATTTTCGGTTCTCAGGGTTGTGACGAGTGCCCTAAAATCATCCGGGTTTGATACGTGTTTCAGTTCGATTTCGTATTTTGACAAGAAAGAGGTCTCATACCGACCATGCCAAATTTGGTGAATACTTTCGTCGTCATCGAGAATAACTAATACAGAACGGGGTTCAATTTTGAGAGTGTTCAAGAACCATCTGGGGGGCAATTGTTTCGGTAGCTTTAGAAGCACTTGTGTACCAAAACCCAGTTGAGACACGATTTCAAATGAGCCGCCCCACTCATGCATTTGATTCCTTGCATGAAAGAGCCCAATTCCATTTCCTTCTACTTTGCCATGGGTAAATTCTTGAGTGCCAAGTTTGGCTAAGACTTCGGCTGGGATTCCTTTTCCATTATCTGCAATCTCAACGACGATGAAGTCGCCTTCATTCTTCAATCGAATGGTCACGGTCCCTTTACTGGGTAATGCTTCAACAGCATTATTAATGATATTTGAAATGACTCGCTTAAAGAAATTGAGGGAGACTAGTACAAATTTTCCGTAATCAACATGCGAGGTCTCAAATGAGATGTTAACCTGAAGTTGTGATCTGAATTGCATTCGCTTCTCGGTCACGATGCTATCAATCAAAGCCGGCAAGAGCTGTACCTTGAGCTCTTCCTGTTTTTCATTTTGGGTTTCATTTTTTTGTAGCAACAGCGGCGTGCTACTTTCGCGGGTGCTATCGAGCAGGGTGTTTGCAATGTCGCGTATTCGAGAAAATGCACTTCGTAGAATGACTCGCACTTCTTCTGGGAGGGCGCTTAAGTATTGTTCGATCATTGCAAGCGCAGCGAGAGGAGACCGAATATCGTGAGCAACTTGCCTAGACAATTCGATAATCCGGGTGTCGGTTTGTTTCTGCGCCATTTGTTTTTGAAGAGTTTCAGCTTTTGCCAGAGATTCAAGAAGGCCGCCAAGGATTTCAGATATTTCAGAGATCCCGGTGTTTTGAAGTGCTCCCTTTTCGGCTGTCGTAAATGCAAATTTGCCATCCTTTAGCCGCTCGGCAATTGTTTGAATTGGCCGGGCAATTACTGAATTAAAATGGGCTGAAAGCCAGGCAGCAAGGATCGCAAAAAATAGCATTTGGAGAACCAAGAAGGCAAAAAGTTGTGTGCCAGCTAAAAGCGAGCCGGATTGATTGTAGCTTACGACAATTGTGGCTGCTTGCTGGGTTTGATTCTTGTCGAAATATACTGGTGAAGAGACTTGAGATGTATAGAGTGCTTTAGTGCGAGTTGAAACATCGCAGAGAGTTCGATCTCCTGAAATTACGACTAATTTTGTTACCAATGAATTATTTAAAGATTTCTCGCATTGAGCATGAGTTGCGTAGTCAATGCCAGTGACGATAAACGGTCGCAAATTCTCAATGATTTGAGACTGAAGTTCGCTCAGACGTTCTTTTTGGGACCCCTGTAATGTGAAAAAAAGGTAAGACCCAGAAAGAAATGAAAAAAGCACGGCACTTATGGTGAACCAAATAAAAGCACGAGATGCCAAGAATTTCGAGATGGATACGCTCTGTCTATTTTTCGGGTCGGCGGGGCTCATCTTGGGCGAACCCGCAATAAATCAACATGGAACCGGAACGTGGTATCAGGGAGATCGAGAGAAGTTCTGTAAAGAACAGGTAGGCTTTGCTGGGCTAGCGGAATTTGATAACACTCTTCTTCGAAGGCTCGAAGTTCTACCTCGTACCCTTGAAGCCGTGCCGTTCGGTCTAAAATGAACCTGCTTTTAGCCATGTTGTCAAAAAAAACACCATCGCTTTTCGACATTGAGGCCTTCAATAGTCCATCAGGGCGGATCAGATCTAAAAATCCGTCGGGGTCGGGATACATACCTGCGTAGGGAATAATGATCATGTCATAATCACCATTCTTGATTGACTCGGCGAGTGGCATACCTTTTAAAATACTTATATTGAGTGAAAGGCCCGCGAGCGAAAAGGTCTCTCTGATGAGTGCCTGTGCTTGTTCATTAAAAAACCCCATTGGCAAAACCAGATGCAGCGATTTAGCTGAGGCCAAAACTTTGCTCCACTTGTGTTTAAAGGTAGCTGCGGGTAGACTATAAGGCGACCGTTGATAATAGGATGGCAACATGATTCCCTTAGGTAGAAAGGTAGTCTGTACTTCATCAACCTTGCTTAAAAATCGCGGGTCTTTTTTCATTGTCGAAAATAAGCCAGCTATGTCGTGCCTGAACTCTCTATCCTTGAAATGCTCAGTGTGAGAATTTAGAAAAACACTCGTAATGGAGAGGCTTTTAGTGTTTTGTATTGCTGTTCCTGTCAAAATATCGGAGTCGTTGAATTCTGAAAAAGGGAGGCCCATGGCAAAATCAATTTGGTCGTTTTTGAAAGCGTTGAGAATGTCAGCTTTTTCTTTTAGAAATTTGACCGAAATTTGCTCGAATGCGCTGCTCTTTTGTCGAGCATAAACTGACCTTTTGAGAAGAACTGTTTTATCGGGACTTTTGTTCACCAACTCAAACTGGCCAGATCCGATAGGGCGATTACTGTCGAAATCGGCAGGAATAATACAGAAAGCGGAGTTGGCGAGTATTTTTAGGAATGGCTCATAGGGCCCACGGAGATGAATGGTTACTTCTGATTTGCTCTTGATAGTAATCGAAGACAGAATACCATCACTGTTCAAAATTTCAGATTTGAGGGCGGCTCCGAGGTAGGATTTTACTATAGATGGTGAGGTTGGTAAAAAATGTCGTGATAGACTTGCTGCAACGTCACTGGCGAGAATTTGTCGGCCATCGTGAAACTTTGCATTTGGATTGAGGGTGAATGTATAACTGGTACCGCCAGCGTCGGATTTCCAACTTTGTGCTATACCTGAAACAATTTGGCCTGCTTCGCTAATTTCAATGAGTGAGTCGCAAAACAGACTGAGAAGTACGTATTGTTGATATCCAACCCCACGAGTTGGATCAAACTCAAAAGATGCGGTCGAAGTTGATAATTTTAACAAGTTAAGCTCCTTCGCTGATACGGGTAGTTCAGTGATTAGTAAAACCGTAAAGATTGCTAGAATACTGTTTTTCACTTTGTGCTGCCTCTGCTGCAGAAATACTTTTTTCCTGAAAATTCGACTTCTATAGTCTCAACTTCAAATTTGATTGTACAGTCCTTGAATTGAGAAATGCCTTCAATTAAGTCTTTTCCGAAAAAAGAAGCGAGTTGAAGGGCGCCCGCTTTTTGACTGAGCTCGAAATCATGTCCAAGAAAAGTCTCGGGCTCGTTTCGGTTGAGGATTGCTGGTTTTGGGAGGTCGAAAAATCCATCATCTGCTCGCCAATCCGATTCTCTATAATGACCATCTTCGGTGGTGTAGTTGTACACCTGGGGGGAATTTAGAAATCTGAAAAAATAGGGGATATCGCCCCGTGATAGCTGTTCTAACTCCGAGTTGAGTAGGGTCTTTTTTAATGTGGGATTCTTTCCTTTTAAGTAGTCGAAATAGATTTGAGTAGCTCTCGGAACCATTCTGATTGGTGCTTTATCTATGTTCGAATCAGACATCAATACATCCGAGATGCCTGAAATAGAATTTTGAAGAGTCTCTACAGTTTGCGTAAACCCACTAATCAATGCGGCGATGTGTGGCCAACTTCTTATTTTAGTTAGCTGTTGTCGGAGTGAAAAGACTCCGGCTCTATCATGTGATTCCTCCGGATGTTGAGAATTGGGAATAAGGCTGGTTTGAGACGGCAATATCAGTTTGTCAAAAATACATTCGATGTCGATCGGAAAAAATACCAATTTCCCATGCTGATCTTTGCCCCAAAAAATATTTTCATGATGAATATCATTAATACCGAGCCATACACATAAACCAATCATAGAGCCTATCGCTTGAAAAGCGCATGCATCTAATTCGCTACCTAGGTCAGTCAATTGTTGGTGGGCTGGTTGAATAGGAGTTACGCTCCCTGAATAAACGAAATTCTTGTCAATTTTGAAGTCGAGGTGAGGTGCAAAACGAAAAGGTGAAGCAGTCGAATTTGCGCTAAAGAGCGACTCAAGGTAGCACCTAAATGGACTTGATCTCGAAAGAATTTTTTGCTCCCAAAGTAGACATCTGGGTTTGAAAAGAGAACCATCTGGGAGTAGCTTTACCCGTTTACCAAAGTTGTGGGTGTCACCGTGCACAGATGCTATCACGCAAGTTACTCCACTTTTGTAGAAGTGAGTGTTCGTTCGGCGTGACTGAGGTGTTTCTCTAGGGATTTGAGATCGATGAACTCGCTAGTTCTGTTGTCATGCTTGTTGGCAGCGGCAGGTCTTGCATCGCCGCTGGAACCGACCTTCGGTTGACTCTGTTGGCTGTATCCCGCCTGGGTCGTTTTGGTCCAAGCCTGGCTTGGAAGGAGTGAAGAAATTAGCGACGGCAAAATAAGTAATGATCGTAAAGATTTGCTAAACATTGCGGGTAAGTATCAATCAGCGCTCGGCACTGCAATAATTAATTGCTAATGTTGAGATTTATCACAACATGAGAATGTTGACCATAGCGGCAAAGGCCGAACACCGTGTGAAACTGGTCTACGGCCCTAGTATTAGTGCTTAGTTCAGGGGGGTGGGGTGTTCGTAGAATCACGCAAACGATCGTTTGAAACGAACATTTGTGGGGTAGATTTTGAGGTCTTCAATAAGAAAGGGGGTGTTAGATTTCGGTATTTTGCGGTTGCCCGAGATTTTTCAGAAGGGTAGCATTGACAGACAACTAATTTTTGATCGGAGATCCACCATGTCATCCACATATCATGAACCCTTGCAGAGCTTTTTCAAAAAATTTCCAAGTCGCGAGAAATTGATCGCTGCCATGAAAGAGGTAAAAGGTGACATAAATGCCGAGTATAATCCCATTGAGAGACTCGAAAAAAATGTTGAAGACATTTTGAATACCTCGAAAATATCACCAAAACTTTTTTATTCTGCAAAAGTTTTTGGTTCAACGAATTCTGCTTAATTTGTGGGTAACACTTGGATCACAGACGCAGATCATGCTGAGCATTTAACCCATCCATTGGGGCTGCATTTGAGGCGTATTATTCAAGCGTCTGCAGGAGCCGAACAATGCTTTCTCTATGAGACCAAGATTCCTTGTCGCCGACGGCCTGCTCGAAAACCTTGTACAGGTTTGATTCGCCTTCAACGCATGACTGAAGAAGACCAACTGTACTGGCATTGCCATGAGTGTGGAGACAATGGCGTGATCAGTGAGTTTCAAGCGGGGGCGGTGTTTCGAGATGCGGTGAACTCGGGAGCTGTGGGTCTGTTGGAGGCCTTAAGTGAGTTGTATTTAAGTATTGATGAAGCAGCGCTGGTGAAGGAATGCCTGCGGTGTTCGAGCGCTTTGGGATTATTAGAAAAGGCGAGACCGCTTGAAGGCAAAGGATTTTTTTTAACTTTGAAGCTTCTAGAGGCACAGAGTTTGTTGGCCTCGCTTCATGAGTGCGGGCATCAAATCACTTCTCCTGAAGAACAGAAACGTTTTGATGCCATTTTAGAGCGATTAGATGAGGATATCTACATTACCCAAGACCTGCTTGATGCCTCGAATTAGCCGAAAACAAGTTAGGCGTTTGAATGGTTCGTGTTTCGATTGAGTCGTTGATCAACAACCAGGTCGATGGGTTATAGTTATGAGCGGGTACCGGCGCCTAAACCCTCACCCCCAGTAACTACATGAGCTTCGGCACTTCGATGTGCGCGGGGCCGAGGATGTTTTCGTCGAAGAGCCCTGAAACTTCAGTTTCTTCAGTGTTGATTTCGATTTTGTGGGCATTGTTCGCGAGGCCGATCAAACTAAAAGCCGACGACACCATGGCTGAAGTGCCAATGGCGACAAAAATCTCGCACTGTGCCGCTGCACTGGGTGCTATTTCGAATTGGTGTGATTCTTCGTCAAAGAGCACCGTATTGGGTCTGTGTTGGGTGGGACGCTGACACTTCGAGCAATGTTGCTCCTTTGTTGAATTTGAAATTGGCTGGTTAGCTCGGCCGTTGACTGGGTGATTGGCCCTCTTTAAAGTCGGGTAACAATTCCATGAGCTCAAAGTGGTACGGTCTTTTTTCAATGAGTTCTTCAAAGTGAGTAATGAGAGCTCGCAGCCAGCTTTGGTCATCACTGAGCGTTGCGATCTCTAGGGCTGAACGCAAATAATCCACATCATTAGGAGACAACTGCAACAGCGCCATGATGCGGGCTTTTAAGGCCCAGGCGTGGTCGTTCATATAGCCCTGAGAAAGGGTGAGGTTGACCAACTCATTGAGGTACTCAATCGGAATATCCTCAAATGTAGCGAAAGACAGAATTTGGTCCATCAGTAATGAAAGCGTTCTTCGATCATTCGTGTCTTTCATACTCTCAAGTATGCGCGCCACGAGTGACAGCTGGGGGCAGTGGGGGCGCTTGCGAAAGGTCTTGAACCAGATGTCCGAGATTCGCTCTCTTGTTAAAACGCCTGTGGTGTTAAAAATTCAATTGATATCATGTGGTTAGTGCCGACATAGAATTTTCCAAACGCCAGGTCTATGTGCCTTGCCTTTGTACGCTATCTGTCGTACAATCTGAACAATGGGCTTCAAAGAAATTCGCCGGTTGGCAATTCAAGCGGTTCAACAGGGTAGAGTTCAACATGAAGCCCGTGGTGAAATCGATGAAAAGAACCTCCTTTTAATGGGGGGAGTGACTACAGTACAGGTTGTTCAGCTTTTGAGTTCATGTCGTGGAAATCAGTATTCTTCGTCTTTTCATCATCTAGTGCCTGGCATAGTCGTACACATTTTTAAGCCCGAGGTGAAGCTGGGTCTGAAGAGAGAACGTTGGTACGTAAAGTTTTACGTTTTGGAGCCTGATGTTTGGTTTATTAGCGTTCATCGCAGCAATAGGGAGTGAGTCTTATGAAACTTTATAAAGTGGGAGAAAAATCAAAGGCGATTTGCGGTGCGTGTAGACAATTGCGCCCGACAACGTTTCAGGGGCGAGAGGTGCCATTGAGTTCGGGTAAAGGGATGGTACCTAATGTCTTAGTCGCGGTCTGTGATCATTGTGACGATATAGTGTCTATTCCTCACCAGTCTGTACCAAGAATTCAAGAAAGTGTGCGTTTTACCCGGCATCCCATTGAGGCCAGGATTCCGAGGCACTTAATAGATGCACTTGTGCTGATGTGTTATGAGTTGGGTGTTGGTGCAAGTGAATCCAGGCAGACCGTTCTTTTTCGATTTTATTTGCAGCGGGTGTCTAAGGTCAAAAAGATGGTGGGTGGCCTAGAGGCCCTTTCTTTGTCAGAAGAGGCTCAAGGTAAAGCTGACTATCGCTTTTCAATTAAGCTCAATGATGAACTCTATAAAATATTTCTGAAATTAGAAAAAGACACTCATCTCAATAAGGCTGAAATCGTCAAAGGTATTATCATTCAAATGAAGCTGGATATCTTAGACAGTAAGAATAAGGGTATCCGGGCCGACCTTAAAGAGGCTTTACTGTTGGCCGCTTGAACGGCCGTTTAGCAGGCTGGTTAACGGATTTTCAGTAGGTTTGCGAAGGAGAAGTGTCATGGCAAAGAAAATAGCAGTAGAAAATGAATTGATCTCTGGACTCAAAGAAGTCTTAGATCACAAGCGTGGCCGAAAGAGGCTGAGTGGGCGTCGCCTAGAACTTTCTCCCTCGGTACCTGAATGGAGAGTACCCGCGAAATTGAAAATTTTTGTGAAGGTGCGATGCAAATGAGTCTAGGGTAACCTCAACGAGTTACCTTTTATGCAAATCTTGGAATTTTAAAAAAATGCCGTTTATTGGCACTTTTTGTGAATTCAAGGGTTAGGCCATTTATGTGTGTGAAAACCGACAGAAATCGTTCAAACTTCTGTTTTTGTGGTTTTAATTATTTTTTTCTTTTCGATCGTACAAGCTGGGCCTCTATTTCTAGCGCTGCCACTGATGGTGGGGTAGCGCGATCGTCGATGTAATGGATTAGGGGAGTGCCCCCGACATTAACGACTTTGTCTCGAAGTTAACCCAACGCCTTCGCGACTGCCTGAAGCATTTCTATGTCTTCATGGGTCGCATTCTCACTGTTCATTTTTCGCTCTTTAGCAGCAGTTTCTCGATTATTCCTGATGCTAGTTTGGTTTCGCGAGCGCCGCCTAGCACTCGAGCGTCAGCACGATCTGTTGCTTTTTGAGAGGCTTGCCATAACCGAGCAAGAGTATGTTGATCGGCAAGTGATTTACCTTTTTTCTGAGTGCCTGGCTTCAGGTTTGGGGGCAGCTGAGTATTCGAGTCTCGTTCAGGTAATTGCTGCGGGTGAATCTAAAGGTTTTAGAAATTAGAGGAGAATGCCGTTATGAAACTTGATCATGCGTTTACGCCGACAGATCGACTGGCGAGATTCATTCATGAATTTATCAAAACGAATGAAATTTTGGTTGAAACATTTCTCGATGATCTTGGTTACTCAAACCGAGGTAAGGCCTCAGATAAGCTCCTTCTTGCATATGATTCGGGCCAATTCGATAGTGATTTACTTAAGAGGCTAGTGAATTATTTTGATAAACAAGGTCTCAATATTCGACCCGTGATCATTGCGAAAACCATTGACGAC
>CAITVN010000057.1 GCA_903895855.1 Oligoflexia bacterium
CGAGTATTCAACCTTCAAGTCACGCGGCAATACCTCGGGTAATTTTATATAGTATCTCACGCTCACAAAGACCCACGCGCGGGCGCACGATGCGCCGATCCCGCGCGCGAGTACACGAAGTACGGGGTCATTTGAGGGTGAGATACTCTATAAAATTACCCGAGGTATTGCCGCGTTGAGGCTAGTTATGAAAATACTTGTGAAAGACTGTTTTACGACCGTTTAAGTAATTCTGTCGATCTGCGCTCTTAATGTCTTCGAGAGTTGAATAGAGTTCAGAGGCCGACATGCGCCTTTGCGTCTTTTGCCAGAAATCAGTTTCGCGCGAATCGAGTTCCTTAAGAATCGGCTCACCTGCTTGCTGCAACACCACGATTGTCTCAAGCGTGGTTCGAGGCATGTACTTCGGAAACTGATCGGCAAAGAGTTTGCCGAATAGCGGAAACTGTCTGATCGTGTGAACGATGTATTTGGCCAAAATGCCCGCTTTGAAATGCGGGTCGAGCGCATAATTATCGACCATCATCCACTCATACATCTTTGTGAGCAGCGCGTCTTTTAAGTGAGTTTCACGCATTTTAAGATGGTCGCGCCACTCGGCAATCAACTCAAAGCGAGTGTCCATCTCAAGATCGCCTGGTAAAAACGATTCAGCTTCAGAGACACCGAGGTCTTTCAAAAATGGGGTACGAGAAAGCTCATCAAGACGACTGTTCACTTGGGGCACAATATACTGACCCTTTGAAGCCGCTTCATAGGCCATATTGACTACTTCAGAACAAAAAACGGTTTTATGATCTCTCAGATTTAGACCGAAATCATAGTGAATATTTTCGCCGGTCTTCGCCTTTTTTCTATTGGCGTAATCGTACATGATCTTACCTGCTCTTGCGCCTAACTCTTCATCGCTTTGACGAAAAAGAGCCGACCGCACTTTACCATCGTCGAGATACTTTGAGAACTCGGCGACTACCACGCCAAATTCAATGTGGGCCTCGATCGTATAGATTTTCTGGGTATCAGGATCTACATAAACAAGAGCGGCGTGGCTAAACTGGGCGTCGATGTCACCTAGCCGGGCAATTGCCGCACTGGTGAGCGCATCGCCGCGACTGAGTAAGACGTCTCCACTTTTGAGATCGGTCTTCGAGTCGAAAGCTTTCTGACCAGCCTTGAGAAGGGGTGCCGGAGATTTTAGAATTTTTGACGTTTTTGGATAATCACCATCTGGTGCGATTACCGTCGGATCAACCAGGTAATCTTCGATAAATCGTGAAGCGCGATAAACATTTCTGACTGCGACGAGACATTCTTGCGAAACTGGTTGCTCGCTTGAAACAATTTTTAACCATGCTCGAAGCTCTTGACGCATTTTCCAAGATTGCTGAATCAATGACTTCGCCTTTAATCTGATTTCAGACTGATCAAAATCGCCCGACTTCGCCATTCTAATCGCCTGAAAGACATCAGGCAGAACTTGTGAGCAATTATCACGATTCAAGCTGCCAGAACGAAGCCAATGGTCGAAGCGAGTCAGATCGTTCACTAACGACCCCGATAGTCGAATCGCACTGCGAGTTGTCTTGTTGCTTTCGTCTGAAGCCGCTTGGCCTTGACTAACGAAAATGACTGCAGCAAAGGCGATCGCGATCGCAGTCATGCGGGTATCGAGATGCGCTAGCATCGCGAATTTCAACACCTTCACTAACGACAAACGCTTCAGTTTTTCCATAGAGTACCCAAGAGCAATGACCATGCCTAGCAAGGGCTAGTGAATTTGGTTAGTTACGGGGCCCCCACTGTCAACCGATTGGGCAGACCAGGGTAACTGTTATAGGTATCAGATTTTTGATGAAATCAGACTCTTGGCTACTTCTGGCGTAATTTTGCGATGTGCCTTACCAGCTCTCTGAGCGGCGGTGCGGGTTCGTCTTCAAGATATCTCTGAAATCCCTGAATCAGGCCTTTTCTAAAAGCCTGAATCTCCGTGAATAGGTCATTCCTATTTTGTTTTTTTGAAAGCAAAAAATCACAAGCGGCCGCCGAAAGATTAGCGCCACCCAGCGAAATCAAGACCGATTCTCCAGAAACACCTGCATCTATTTGATTACCAAGACTCACTAGGTCCTTAATTTGAATATGAGGGAACTCGCCAAATAGCCACATCAGATCGTACAGGTCTTTTTCGCTAGCACGACTGACCAGCGTTGCCGCTTTCGTCATGAGCAATGTTCGAAGGTCAGCAACACAAACCCCATTATCAAACCTGTGAAACGCTCCCACGCGAAAAATATTTTCATCGAGAACCGCGTCAATGGTAAACACGTGCCTTTCGAGAGAGCAAGTTACGCGAAAATACTGACCGGTTTCAGCGCCGACTTCTAAAAATTGGACCCCGATTTTCGTCAAAGACTTCACGGCAAGGACCGTTGCCTTAAAGCTGATCGGGTCTCGCGTGAATAGGTCAATGTCATCAGAACGCCGGTGCCCAGAGTAAAATCCTGAAAGTGCAGTGCCACCCACCAACATACACCCCTCGATGCCTTGCTTGAAAAGATGTATAATCGCATTCAATAACGGTTTTGGCAAAACCGCCTTTGCTAAATCCAGTCTGGGTTTTCGTGCAGTTTCCATATGACCTCGCATTGTTGCCTTCTGACGGGCTGAATGTATTTTTTGAATAGCGGAAATTGCTTCCAGATACTCACACCAACCACTTTACAAGCAGAGTAAATTCCAAAAACCTGTGTGAGCCGCGCCAAGGCCCTGAAGTCATTTTTGACAAGCGCAACAGCAAAACTCTCTAAGTTAGGAAAAAGCCGATCCCAGAGCAGCGAAGTCAGTAAAGTGGTCGAAAGGTGAGCGTCACAAATAACAGGAAGCGGCCGCAAGAGCAGGTCTACCGACAACCCAAGGGCACTACCGAGTTTTTGTAAATGTTGAGAGTGTAAATTAATCGTATCGCGCTTGGTCCAGAGTGAAACGGCCTGCCTACTAATGCCGGTCAACTCTGCGATTTGACTTTGGTTAAGGTTTCTAACGGCGAGTAAGGTCTGAAACACTCTGCAATCCATGAGTTAAACCTATCATCTGGCCCCACTGTGTGTCAAGTACACTTGACAAAATTCACTAAAATGATAGCAATGTCAACTATATATGGTAAATTTGCTTACACTGAAACCATCTTCCAAATATCCTCATCAGGGCACATTCTCATAGCGCGGTTTCGGTCGCCTTGAGTCAGGCAGTCTACGGGGCGCACATTCAAGCGTTGACTCGCACTCAATAGCGCTCAGTCACCCACCAACAAGAATCCCTCTTCGCTGATTTCTAAGACTTGGTACCCGCGATTCAGAAGTTTTCGAACGGCTAGACCCGCACCCTCCCAGAGGTTCGTCGCTACATAGTTTGCAACGCACTTAAAATCTCTACCAAAACTCACGATACGGGTGAACACGAGGCCATCCCAGAATCCGCGTTTAGCACTTTCTGGCGGTTCACGTGATGATTCATTCGCCTTTCTGACCACGGCGACACGTTTGAGCGAACTACCTTTTTTTGCGCCGGTCACCAGCATCGCGATACCGCCCGAAAACTCTCGAATAAACCCCTTCCAGTCTTCGTGCGACCTCGCACGAATGAGCAGGTGCAAGTGATTTCCCACATTGGCGTAACGATAGACCGAAATATTCCAGCTAGCTTTCAGTTTACCTAAAAGGCCATGAATGTGATTGCAATGCCGCGGATGCAACATCGACTGACTGCCGCGGGCGCGAGATGAACTCAAAACCACATGAAGCGCTTGTTTCGGGTCGAACGGCCTTCTGCTTTTTCGCTTACCTTTCGTATGCTCGCCTCCGTGAGACGCCCAGAACTTACTTTTTCCGAACCCTGGAAGACTCAATTGTCGGCCTATTTTTTTTGCCATTGAATTTCAAATAACACAGGGGCAATGGTATTTCAAGCGTAATTCACCTCAGAGAAAACACAAAACGCAAGGTCTTGATTTTATCGAGAACACTGGGGTGCGTAAGGGAGGGGTGAGGAAAGAGAAAGAGAGAGTACGGGGGATCGATCAGAAATTAACGTAACCCTTCGACTGCTCAGAGGTCTCACCCACACCCCTTGCTTTCCCGATTCAGCCAGGGCACGCTTCAAAGATGAAATTATTCTTCACACACTTGGGCGTTCTGTTCGCTCTCACATCTGGTATGCTTTCCGGCACAAAGGCCGATGCGCAAACCAATAGCCCTCTTCCAATCGAAAAATGGACTGGCGGGCAGGGTGGCCTAATATTCGGTTATTCTCCGTTGTTTGCTCCAAAAATCGCGAAACCAGAGCGGTTGAATAGCGGCAAATTTTCAAGTTTCGACTTTGGACTTGAGCTCAAAGAAAATGCTTCTTTGGCTCTGAGAATTGCCAGAGCAACCGTGCCGTCACTCAAGGTCTATGATTCTGGCACTTTTCTCACTTCTTACTCAGCTAACGCCAATGCCACCGTCTACGAGTTACTCGTTTCAATCAACGCCCCCCTTCACGCTCCCTATTCTCTATTAGGCCCCGTGCAATTTTTTATTCCGCTGCAATTCGGAAGCTCATACTTGTGGATAACCGGCAACACCGAAAAGTACTCAGCAATGTCACTTGAAGGCGCACTTGGTCTCGGCTTGCATCTTTACACCTGGAGCACCGTGAGATTTGATTTGTCGGGACTCTATCGGTTTGGTTTTCCGTTAATCGAAATTAGCAAGAGCGACTCGACTTTAGTGACCGTACAAAACTCTAATGGCGAAAACCTCAAGATGAGCTTAGAAGGATTTGAAATGAGAGTAGGAATCACGCTCATGCTGCCAGCACCGGCAGCACCACCGGAACCGCCCGCTGCACCAACTCCGTCGGCGCCAACTGAAGAGAGGCCACTATGAGAAGCCCGAAATGGGAGCTAGCCCCCTCACACCCCTTTCACCACTTCTTTCTAACGGTTTTCATGCTAACCGTTTTCACGAGCGCACTTACCTCATGTTCAGATGTAACTAAAGTAGCGACCGGAAAGACCTTCGTCGTTCGCGGAAAAGCTGAAACTGGCGCTCACCGAGACAATCGCAAACCGCTTGCGGGAGGGTATGTGGGACTCGTGAGCCCCGAACCCAGCAAATGGATGCGACTGAGCTTTGCCGAAAAAAGCGGAGTTCCTAACAAAACACTCACCAACGCCGATGGGAGCTTCACCTTCACCGTTGATCTTTCGATTATCGTAAGCGAATACCCCATCTATTTAGCGGTCAGTGATTCTGATCAGACGTACACAATGATTTCAGAGATTCCAGTTAACCTCGCGACTGAAAATGCCCAATTGGCGCTCGACATCAACCCCACCTCAACCGTTGCCGGAGAGATGATTTGCCCTGGTGGCATTTACCCACCCAAGAGCAACTGTTATTGCTACAGCGACCCTCACCATGCCTCAACAACAAAAGATGCGATGATGACCAGCATTGATGACTTACTCGCTGGCGAAGAGGCAGCCACTGAAACCGGAACCCCTGCTGATTGGAAAACTTTCGTGACGACGTTACTCGGCGACGAATCGACATTCACCGAACTTAAGGCGATCGCCACCGACTCTGGAATGGATTTGACCAACTTCACCACTTCAGCCATTGAATCGTCACTGATCGCTTTGCCGTTAATCACCAAACCCATCTATGGAATAGACGATAACGACCCCACCGAAACCGCATCAAATACGGCAAGTAGCAGCTCGTGCACTAGTGGATGGTTAGGATCTGAAGCATCGTGCGTACCGTTAGGCGCTGGCGGTAGCTGCGTCTGCGCTGGCAGTACCAACACCTGCGTTTCAAAATCAGAGTTCGAGAGTGTGACCGGACTAACATTTCCCTCATCTTGCGCGCCGGCCGGAACCACCGGCTGCATGAACGGTGAAAAAGGCACGTTAATTAAACCCTGTTGTGCAGGACTATCGTGTAAACTATCAACAAAATGTGGTGGCGGCAGCGTCACCGGGGGCACTTGTATTTAGCCACCTAAAACCACCACACCTAACTATAATGCCTATAATAAATGTATTTACAATGACGTTTATTGTGGGCATTATTAGATTCTAATGGCACATTTACGCGAACGTCACGTCTTACCTATTCTTGAAAAACAAGCTAAATTCTGGCCAGTCGTAGGGCTCCTCGGGCCCAGACAGTCAGGAAAGTCCACCGTCTTTCGTGACCTGCTTGAACTGGGCGAACCCATCTCTCTAGATGAAATTCAGGCCAAAGAAGAGGCGAGGAAATCACCTGGGCTGTTTCTCAGAAAACTCGCATCTCCCATTTTAATAGATGAGGCTCAGAAAGCCCCAGAACTTTTTGACGCAATTAAATTGATGGTAGATAAGAAGAAAATTCCAGGCAGCTTTTTTCTCACCGGTTCATCAGGATTTTCTTCTAAGCTCGGGATACGTGAAAGTCTTACGGGGCGAATTGCTATTTCAGAGTTGTTGCCAATGACCCTGGCAGAGTTGCATGGGCAACCCTTCCAAAAACACCCAGAAGCCGGCGCCACAGTGCCACGATTTAATCTTGATCAGGCCATGAAGACCCTAGTGTCTGGAGGCATGCCGGTTCCGGCGTTTTTAAGAGAACCTTCACAGCGCGAGCAATACTGGCGTTCATGGCTTGAGACCACGGTTTTTCGTGATCTGGCAGCCTTTTTTCCAAAAGGCTATGATTCTGATTTTGCTTTTAGTCTCGTTCATCGAATGGCAACAGTGATGAAAGAAGGAGAACTTCCCACATTAAAGCATTTCAGTGGGCCGGCACGAAAGACCCGAAACTTCCTCTCGGCAATGCGCGAAATTTTTTTGGTTCGCCAAATTAACTGCCATCCAGAGGGAATCGGAAAAGAAGCATGGATTTTCATGGATTCGGGTCTTTGCTCTTACCTGCTAGGAAAAACTCAGGGAGAAGGAAATACCCTTACGCTAGCCCGCCACTTTCTTTGGAACGAATGGGCGGCTCAATCTCTTTATCAGGGAAGGTCTTTTTTTCGTGAATATTATAAGTCGTCGCAAGGAAGTCCAGTTGATGCCGTATTCGACGGCATTCCGTTTCGAATTGTTGCTTCGACAAGCGACATCACCCGCCGACTACGATTAGAAGAAAGACCGCTATTAGGCGCAATGAAAAAACTTAAAGCAAAAGTTGGCTATCTAGTCGCTCCAGTCGAAAAGGCAGTGCCCCCCCCAAAAACTGGAGGAATCGGAATTCTTCCTTGGTGCACTTGGAGCTAAACTCTCATTCGGCACGCTTAACGTTCAAATTTTGAACGGCGGCGACACTAGCCGATTTCGCTGAAATCGAAAATACATTTGTTGATAGAGTTTTTGGTCACCGTTTTTTCCGCAAAAAAGTACCAATGATTTGACGCTGCCACCAAACAGTGCGCCACATTGGCCCCTTTCGTAGCCCAAAATCTTCAACGCATTCCGCCAATGTCACCTTTTTTTTCAATGAAGCCAGATGGTGTTGTGTTCTCATAAAATTTCGCTATAGTCCGTAATCGTCTAGTATCGTCTGGCAATAAAAACTCTTCAAAGACTGGCACCAAAAATGACTACAAACGCAATGAACATCACAAAGAAAATTTCAACCGCTGAAAATTCTGAAGAATGGTTACTCAGTAACGCGAAAGGGTCATTTTCAACAGGCTCTGTCGATCGATTGCCGCGCCGAAAATACCACTCACTACTCACGCTACGTGAAACTCCCCAATCGAGCAGCATTTGTACGCTTCTAGAATTTGCCGAAAGAATTCATTTCGAAAGTGATGCAAAATCACCCATTACACTGGCTGATTTTGATTTTGGTCAGGGAGCCGGCACCACAGGTCGTAGCGCACTACGCTCTTTTTCTCTTTCACCTGGTAACGACAAAGCAGTTTGGGAATACGAAGTTGAAGGAATGACAGTTACTCGATCGCTTTGGCTTGATGAAACTCGCGACCGACTATTCATTCAGTGCGACGTCGGACCGGTTGATCAAAAATTCTCTATCGAGTGGATACCTTTTCTCTCCATGCGGCCATGGCATCACCTCACCCATGAAAACATTCAACTCAACGGTCAGTTAAGCAGAATTCCGACATCTGAAAAATTGACTTCTATTTTTGAAATGACACCTTATCAGTCGACTCCTAAGTTGCGCATCACTGCTCGCCAAGCCAAGATCGATTTCAAACACCGTGGCGAGTGGTACCGCGGCTTTACCTATTCAGCAGAAAAAGAGCGTGGTTATCCGCACCAAGAAGATGCCTTTTGTCCGGGCAGTTTTCTTCTCAACCTCTTGCCCAGCAAAACAAAGCAGACGGTACTTTTTGAATTTGATTTTCCTGAATTGGCGGCAGTTCAGCCAAGACCCACGAACGCCGAGAAGAAAAAATCCAACCCAGTTCACCCGATTTTTGAATCACTCCCTTACGCTGCAAAATCTTACTTCTTTGAATCGACCAATCAACTCAAAGGGTTCATTGCGGGCTACCCTTGGTTTGAATCCTGGGGTCGCGACACAATGGTTTGTTTACCTGGGTTTTGTTTCTTACCTAACCAATCAAAAGAAACACTCGATTTTGGTCTCGAGACTTTACTGCGCTGGCTCGATATTTTTACGGGCGACAATTTGGCCTGGACAAAGATGGTCAACCCAAGCGGAGTCGATTCACCCCTACTCTGGATTCGAGCGGCAAAGCAATCGTGGCACCTCATTGACAAGAAAGATGCGAGACGTAAAAAAATTCTTGATGGCACGCAAAAACTCATTGAACGCTACTTCACTGGTCTTGACCCCAGAGTGATCATTTCAGACGAAGGCTTGTTCGTTAAGCCGGGTCCATACGCCTCTGGCTGGATGGATGCCGTGATCGATTCAAGTCCAGTGACACCGCGTTGGGGTTTTGCCGTTGACCTCAATGCCCTGTTCATTGAAGCGGTCGAGTTTCTACTCTCCATCTCAACACTAAAAACACTCGAGCTTTTTGAGTATTATGAAAAATGGGCAACGAAGGCGAGGGGCGCTTTCAATTCGCGTTTCTGGCTTGAAGAACAAGGCCACTTGGCTGATCTCTGCGATGGTGTTCATAGAGATCGAACCCTCAGACCCAATCAGGCCTGGGCTCTCGCGGTTAACCCACCTCTATTAGAACCTGAACTTTCAAAACGGGCTCTCGAACAAATCACTCAGCACCTACTGACGCCTGTGGGTTTACGAACCCTATCACCCCATTCACCCCACTATCGCGGTAAGTGTGTCGGCACTCAACGAGAGCGAGACCAGGCTTACCACCAAGGTACTGTCTGGCCCTGGCTATTGGGTATTTACGCTGAGGCCCTCGTGTTACATTACGGCCAGAAAAAAACTCTCGAAATTCTCAAACCAGTTTTCGATCGGCTGCACACACACCTAACTACTGAAGGCTGCCTAGGGCAGATTTCAGAAATCTTCGATGGAGAAGCCCCCCACCCCCACCGCGGAACCCCCGCACAAGCTTGGAGTGTGGCAGAACTCATGCGCATCGAAGACCTACTCACTGAAACATCTCAAAAAAATAGAAAAGCCGAGGTCCGATCATGAAAATACTCATGCTGGGATGGGAATACCCACCGCACATCAGCGGCGGACTTGGCACCGCATGCGAAGGCCTCACGAGAGCGCTGGCAAAAGCCGGAACGCAAATTCATTTTGTCATTCCGAAGGTATTTGGCGACGAAGGTGCCTTTCACATGAAATTGCAAGAGGCAGGGCACAAAACTTTAGAGAGGCTAAACCGTGGCCCCATTGAAGTTCGACGAGACACCGTGAGTACGCAGAAAAAAACGCGCGCAATTTTGAAAACTGACATCAATACTATTACCACAATCGCAAACCTTTCAAAAGCTGCTCAAACCAAGGCAATCGACGAAACTTCAACTGACGCACCGTTTGAATTTCCGGTTCAATACTGGGAAATTCCAGCCTATCTTCGCCCTTATTTAACAGAAGAAAGTTACGAAACTTGGCGCCACGAACTGGTTGCTGAGTCAGCTCGTTTGATTGCAGAAAATCCTGACCAAGCCACTGCCATTCGGCAATCATTTGCACGGTCTTATTTCGAAATTGAAAGTTATTCACAGACTTCATTCAACCAAGAGGTTTCGCATTTTCAGCCATCTCACCTAAGCACCGAGACCTATGGAAACTCTTTATTGAACGAAGTTGGGCGCTACACATTAAATGTTCGAGATCTTGCCCAAGCGATTAGCTTTGATAAAATTCACGCTCATGACTGGATGACCTATTCAGCGGGGGTCGCGGCGAAAGAGATCTCGGGCAAACCACTGATTTGTCATGTTCACAGTATCGAGTCTGATCGAAGTGGTGATCACGGAAATCACAGAATTCGTGAAATTGAAAAATGGGGATTAGAAAACGCTGACCGAATCATAGCTGTCAGCTATTACACTCGTGAAAAAATTCACCGTGACTATCAAATCCCACTCGACAAAATCGAAGTGGTGCACAACGGCGTTTCTTTTCGAAAAAAGTCACACCAGCACTCACAGAACCACCAGCTTCAGCCAGGCGACCACAAAACCGTCTTGTTCTTAGGTAGAGTGACGTTCCAAAAAGGTCCGGATTACTTTGTTGAAGCCGCTAGGCTAGTGATTCCGCACATTCCGAATATCAAGTTTGTGATGGTTGGCACGGGTGATATGTTGCCCGCAATTAAACGCAGAGTGACCGCCCTTAAGCTGGATGCGTGGTTTGAGTTTCCTGGTTTTCTATCTGGCATTGAACTCGATGAAGCCTTTGAAAACGCCGATCTCTATGTGATGCCTTCTGTGTCGGAGCCTTTCGGAATTTCTGCTCTAGAAGCCTTGAATTTCGATGTGCCTATTTTAATTTCGAGGCAATCAGGTGTTTCAGAAGTTCTCGCACATGCCCTAAAAGCCGATTTTTGGGACATCGAAGAACTTGCTGACCTCATGATTGGCGCCCTTCTGCACAATGAGCTTCGTAACGACTTACTGAAAATGGCGAGAGAAGAACTCAAGCGCGTACATTGGGATGCCGCCGCCGAAAAAACAATTCAAGTGTATCAAAAAACTTAAGTAGGAGACCTTGACCTATGCCGGCAGTCTGCTTTTATTTTCAAGTTCATCAACCTTTTCGTATTCGTCGATTTCGTTTTCATGAAATTGGAACTAGTGATCAGTTTTTTGATGACTCGAAGAACAAACTCATCTTAAAAAAAGTCGCTGAAAAATGCTACCTACCCACTAATGCAAAGTTGCTTGACCTCATTCAAAGGTGGAACGGCCGTTTTCGCGTGAGTTTCTCAATCTCTGGCGTGGCTCTCGAACAAATGAAGCTATACTACCCAGAGGTGCTCGAATCATTTCAAAGGTTAGCAGCAACCGGGTGTGTTGAGTTTCTGGCAGAAACTTACTACCACTCACTCGCTGCGGTGTTTGATCCTGACGAATTCAAAACCCAAGTCGATCAACAGGTAAAAGCAATTCGCAAATATTTCGGACAAGATCCGGTTACTTTTCGAAATACTGAGCTCATCTATAGTGACCCCATCGGAAAACTCATTTCTGATCTCGGATTCAAAACCGTACTTGCCGAAGGCGCCGATGATATCATGGCCTGGCGATCACCTAACTGGGTATACCATCATCCAGAAAGACCTGAACTCAAGATACTGACAAAAAACTACCGACTGTCAGACGATATCGCCTTTCGTTTTTCAAATAGAGGCTGGCCTGAATATCCACTCACGGCTCCTAAATTCGCTGATTGGGTTCATCGCATCAGCGGCGCTGGTGACGTTCTTAATCTTTTCATGGATTATGAAACCTTCGGCGAACATCAATGGGCCGACACCGGAATCTTTGATTTCTTAGACCACCTACCGGGCGAAATTCTCAAGAAATCAGACTGGGTCTTTATGACCCCTAAAGAAGTAACTCAGTCATACCAATCTCGTGGCGAGCTTTCTTATTGGAGACAGGTGTCTTGGGCTGACCTTGAAAGAGATCTCTCAGCCTGGATTGGCAATGAAATGCAACAAAAAGCACTGCACGAATTTTTCAATTTGAAAAACAAAGTGCTCGCCAGAAACAACCCGGCACTGACAGAAACTTGGCGCCGACTCACCACCTCAGATCATTTTTACTATATGTGTACTAAATGGTTTTCTGACGGAGACGTTCATGCCTACTTCAGCCCATTCAAAAGTCCGTACGAAGCATTTGTCAGCGCGATGAATGTGTTGCATTCTTTAGAGAAGACTTTAGAACAATCAGTACCAACACACACCGAGGTTAAGGCATGAGCGCTGAAAAACAACCAGATGTTCTTTTTGAAGTATCGTGGGAAGTTGCAAATATGGTGGGAGGCATTCACACTGTCTTACTCACGAAGGCCGGTGAAATGGTCAAAAAATACGGCAGCGGCTACATTTGCGTAGGGCCAAATATTCCGCACCGAATGGGAAATATCCCGGTTTTTCGCGATGAAATCTGGGATACCGATTTTCATGAAGCGCTACAAGATTTAAACCACCAAGGCGTTGCCTGTCGCATGGGGCGCTGGCTCATACCCGGTGAACCCAAGTGTATTTTGGTCGGATTCAAGCGTTTACTTGAAGAAAAAGACCGAATCTTATCGCACTACTGGGAACGTTACGGATTAAATTCTTTATTTGGTGAGTACGACTACCTTGAACCCGTTCTTTTTTCTCACGGAGTGGGTTTACTCATTGAGCAAGTTTACTTACGCTGCCTTCTTCCAAAGGCGCAAACTGCAGTGGTGCATTGCCACGAATGGATGACCGGAGCGGCTGCTTTACACTTGAAAGAACGAGTGCCCGAAGTCGGTTTAGTCTTCACCACTCACGCGACGATACTCGGACGCTCACTTTCATCACGCAACCGTGAAGTTCATTTGCTTGATCAGGCTAAAGGCAAGAACCCTGCACAGTTGGCAGAAGAATGCGGCATTGTTTCAAAGCATTCGCTCGAAGCGATTTTGGCTCGCGAGGCCGACTGCTTCACCACCGTGAGTACCATTACTGCAGAAGAGTGCCAGGCTTTGTTGCTTAAACGACCAGACATCGTCACCCCCAATGCGTTAGGCGACGATGTTCCACCCAAGGCTTTGCTAACTGAGCCATCAAGAACAAGAGCCAGAAAGCGACTTCTCGAAATTGCAGGACAAGTCACGGGTACCAGTTACGATTCAGATTCAACTTTCATTGCCATCACTTCGGGACGCTACGAGTTTATCAACAAAGGTATCGATATCTTCATTGAAAGCCTCGCCGACCTTCGGGGTAAAGTGGCTGGAACCCACAAGCGCATCTTAGGCTTCGTTCTTTGCCCGAGAGACCATGGTCCTGCCAGAGTTGTTTCGCCAAATACTCGTGACCCTCAGATTTCTACCCACGAAATTCCGAACAACAACGATTCGACTATTTACCTCATGCATCGTCTGGGAATGCAGAATACCTCAGAAGAAAATATTCACATCGTCTTAGTGCCGATCTACTTAGACGGCCATGATACCAATATTCGCGAAGAATACTGGAACTTACTCTCGGGTGCTGATGTGGGTGTATTTGCGTCTTGGTATGAGCCTTGGGGGTACACTCCGCTTGAAGCCATCGGAGTTGGCGTGCCAACGATCACTTCAGACCTTGCTGGATTCGGGAGTTGGGCAGCACCATTGGGCCAATTCAAAACCACTGGCGTTGACGTCATTACGCGAAAAGGTCGTTCATACGAAAGCGCCAAAGAAGACATTTGTAGCTCACTTTTCAAGCTGTTTGAAATGACTCGGTCTGAACGCGAAAATCTCTCAAGAGCCGCACTCAGTACGAGCAGTCGGGCACGATGGGCTGAGTTTTCTAAGTATTACTTTCAAGCTCATTCTAAGGCACTATTGGGCGCCCTTGACCGAACTAAGGCCTCATCAAAAGACCGCTTTCGTTCATTTTCTCTGGGCAAGGTGGTAGCACCCTCTGAATTTAGCGCGGCACGAGCGCACGTGAGACAATTCTCAGTGACCACTCGATTTCCGTACCTCATTCACGAAATGTTAGATGTCGCTGGAAAAGCAGTCGAATGGACCTGGAACCCAAGAGTGACTCGCCTTTTGTCAGAACTTGATCCGGTTCTCTGGAAAGAAGTTGATCAAGACCCGCAAAAATTCATTGCCCTGGCTAGCCCAATCTTGATCAAACGGCTTTCAGAAAATCACTTCAGAAGACAGCTCGAAGAAATTCGAAAAAATTTCGCCGAATATCGAAACGAAAGACCGCCAACAAAATTGGCCTATTTCTGCATGGAATATGGCATTTCTTCAAAGTTACGCACGTATGCTGGGGGCCTAGGCATGCTCGCGGGCGACCACCTGAAAACGGCCGCTGACCGCCGAACTCCGCTTTGCGCTTTCGGTCTTTTTTATCGCTACGGCTATTTCAGACAATTTGTTTCAACGCTTCAGGGACAAGAGTCGCATTACCACCGCATTGCAGTGTCTGACTTTCCGCTACAACCAGTTACTGGTGAAGATGGAAAACCATTGCTTCTTACTCTACAACTTGAAACTCGAAAAATTTTTATCAAGGCTTGGAAAGTTCAACTGCGCGGAGTTGACCTTTATCTCATCGATACTGACGTCGATGAAAATCCTTCAGACCTACGATTAGTGACTGACCACCTTTACAATGCTGACCCTAAGAAACGCCTGCACCAAGAGTGGGTTCTCAGCATGGGCGGTCTAGCGTTCATGAAGTACCTGAAGATTCCGGCGCAAGCGTTTCACATGAATGAAGGACACAATGCGTTTCTCATTCTGGGTCGTTGCGCTGAGCTCATGGAGCAAAGTGGTCTTAGCTTTGATGAAGCACTCACCTTCGTCAAAAACACGACGATCTTCACCACCCATACGCCGGTCGCAGCAGGACATGATCAATTTCACAAATCAATGGTTCACGAAGTGCTAAAGCCATTTCTTGAGAAATCGAAAATACCTGAATCGACTGCGATGGAGCTTGGCAGAAGTGTGGTATCAGGACCTTCTGATTACTTCAGCATGACCGGCCTCGCCATTCGGGGCTGTCAGTATGTCAATGGTGTGAGCCAAATTCACGGTGCGGTCTCGCGTAAAATGTTTCACATGCTGTACCCTGACATCGACGTCGAAGAAGTGCCTATCAGCGGAATCACCAATGGTGTGCATGTGCCTTCTTGGCTAGATCCGATGTGGCAAAATTTCTTTTACAAAGAAATCGACCTCGATTGGCCACTGAGACTCTGTGCACCAGAGCCCTGGAATCTAGTAAGAGAAATGAGCCTTGAAAAGATATGGAACGTAAAAAAGGCGCTAAAATGTCAGCTGATTGAATTTTTAACCAAGCACATTCGCACTGAACTGAGAAATCATCGAGACATGAGACCAGAGCTCGCGGCGGTATTGGCAAACCTCTCGCAGAATTCACTTCTCATCACGCACGCAAAACGCTTGGCGCCCTATAAACGCGCTGACCTTTTATTCAGTGATCCAGATCGCCTTCGTAAGCTTTTTCAAAAACATCCAGAAATTATTTTTATCTATTCTGGAAAAGCTCACCCCTCAGATGGAATGGGCCAAGATCTGCTGCGAAGAATCTTGCACTTTGCTAATGAGCCCGGAATCATCGGTCACATCTTGTTTGTCGAGAATTATGACATGAGTTTCTCTAGAAAGCTCATGAGCGGTTCAGATGTTTGGCTCAATACCCCTATCAGGCCACTCGAGGCTTGCGGTACATCAGGAATGAAGGCTGGCATCAACGGCACACTTAACTTGTCAGTTGCCGACGGGTGGTGGCCAGAGATCTTCAATGGAAAAAATGGCTGGATGATCGGAGAGGCCGAAGACGCGTATTCAGACGAAATTCAGAGCCTTCTCGACACACAGGCGCTGTTTCACCTGATTGAAACCGAGATGGCCCCAATGTTTAACCAGCGTGATGAAAAGGGAATGCCCGTTACTTGGGTAGAACGCTGTAGAGAATCAATTGCTTCGCTCATGCCATTTGTAAACTCAGAGCGAATGCTTCGTGAGTACGAAAGAAAACTCTATAGCCCAGCGATTCAAAATGCGGCAAGGCTCAGCCAGAATGGATTTGAAGCCCTCAAAAGTCTGCAAAGAAATCGTGAGCTTCTTTTCTCACAATGGTCTCAAGTTGAGTTCATAGATGCGAGCCTATCGGGTATCGATGCAGGCAAGGTTGCCCGCGGAAATCCTGTGGAGCTTTCAATTCAAATTTCGCATCCGGGCCTGATGCACGACTCACTTGAAGTACAAGCTGTGCTAACCCGCGGAAGCTCTACTGATCACCGGTCAATCATCTCAAGCCATCCATTGAGCTTTGACCGTTCAGAAAAGCCTTCAAACCAAAGTTGGTGGAAACTGCGACTCACAACCAGAAGCCCTGGCGATTACGGCCTCATGATACGAGTTTTACCAAAACAGGCAAACGGGACGGTACTTAAAGAAATTGGAATGAGCATGGTGCGCTGGCTCTAGACATCCGAGCGGCCCATTTTATTTCGATAATTGACGACTCCTAAAACGATTGCCGAGCAGGCTGATGCGAACAACAGCAGCATAAAAACGGGCCCCAGAGCCCCACCCGTTTTATCGTACATTTTTCCGATCACTAGTTCCTGAACCACTGAACCCAATGACCCCAAACCATTGATGATACCTGCTGCAAGCGTTGCGTGCCTACGCGAGCCCACATCCATAGCCCCGGCACCACTGAGCAGAGCATCAGGCCCATAGAGCGAAAACCCCACCAACCCCAGACAAGCTGAGAACATGAAAACTGAGTATCGACCCACCGTATACATAAGCAAACATGACGCCACCATGATCAGAATCATGATCAAGCTCACTTTTGCTCGCCGACTCTTGAACACTTTGTCTGAGAGGTAACCAGTGACAATCACACCTACGATTCCACAAAGATCAAACAAAGTTGAAAGGTATCCAGCTGAACCGCCATCTTGGTGAAAATTCTTAGCCAAAAAATAGGGTGCCCAAGACCACAGAGCATAACGAATGAATTTCATGAAAAAATAAACCAAACCTATGAGCAAAACATTAGTGATCATCGAACGAGTCCAGCCTGATGAAGCTTTCTGCTTGTCAGCCTGATTTGCCTGCGCCGGCGGGCTTGTTAACCCCCCGGCCTCTTCTTCAACTATAGCGTCCAAACCTAAGTCTTCAGGCCTATCTCGCTGATTGAAGACAAAAAATATCCACACACTGAATAAGACAAGTGAGCCAAAGAAAAAACTATACCGAAATCCATAGACGCCTAGAGCGTAAGCGGCCGCCGCATTCGCTAGCACTCCGCCGACTTGAAAGTTAGTGGCCCAAAATCCCATCACAGTACCACGTTCTCTTCGATGAAACCAATTCGCCATGGTGCCCACCGTACCCGACCAACCCGTTGCCTGCGAAAGGCCATTAATAGCCATAAAGACGACAAAAACCGCAGTTGAATTAGTAAATCCAAAAACTAAATTGGCTCCGATTGAAAAGGCCATTCCTGAAAGAAGCAGAATCCGCTGGCCCACTTTTTCACCTAAAAAGGCAGTCAAGAATTGGCCGATGGTATAAGCGATCAAATACACCGCACCAATCAATCCCAAAGTTGAAGCAGAAAATCCGAGTTCTGTGCCCAGTGCGGCTTTGGTAATGTAAAACGGCTTGCGACAGAAGTACATTCCGGCATAACAAAGCCAAGTCGAGGCAAATACCCGCCAACGCCAATTTTTCTGATCACGAGTGAGGGACATTGAGGGTGAGGTGGCGCTCATTTTTTGTGTAGTCATGAGTGCCAATCTAAATGTTCAGTTGTAAAAATGCACGCGCTGTCTGATAAAAGAGTGAATGTTAGTCGTTAACCGCGAAATTCAAATACCGCTTTCTGAAATCGAATTTTCGTTTGTTCGCAGTTCTGGCCCTGGAGGCCAAAATGTGAACAAAGTGAACAGCAAAGCTGTTTTGCGCTTCAATTTGCGTGAAAGCCCCAGTCTCAGTGAGGTGATACGCCGACGGCTTGAACAAAATTTAGAAAACCAATTAACTCGCAACGGTGAACTCTTGATCGCCAGTGATCGATTTCGCGATCAGAAAATGAACCGCGATGATTGCCTCGAAAAATTGGTGAAAATCCTGACCAGTGCCGCATTCATTCCTAAAGCGCGCAAAAAAACACGACCCAGCTTTTCGAGTAAGCTTAGGGCGACCGCAGCTAAAAAGCATCAATCTGATAAAAAAAAGCAGCGAAAATTGTCTGATTAGTGGGAGGTTTAGCGAGCCTACTAGTACCTCTGCCACTTAATCCTTTCCGTTTTTGTAGTTGAATTTTTGACGAGCTTTTTTGCGAGTAAACGTCCAGTTTATTTTGATACGTTTTTTGTTGGCCTCGATGTTCCAGGCCTCAGATCTTTTTGTGAGCTGTTCGATCGTGGCAACTCGTTCTTTTCCAAGGCATTGTTTTGCATAAATTCCGATTCCAATTTCCGCTTGATTTAACCAACTCGCGTGCTTGGGCGTGAAGTGCACAGTAAATCGCTTCCAGAGTCTATGCCCTTCGTTAGCTCCAAACGTCTCGGTGAGCGCTTTTTCTGAGTGAGAACTGAGATTATCCATGACGAGATGAATTGTTTTTGCTTTTGGATAACTGGTAGCAATTTCTTTTAAAAAAGCCGAAAATTCTGGCATTTTTCTTGTTTCAGTAACCTTTGTAAAATGTCTTCCTTTTTTTGGCTCTATGCCACGAAACACATTGACTGAGCCTTTTCGCTTGTACTCGTAATCCTGACGAGCTGGCCTGCCAGATTTCATAGGAATTGGGGCGCGAGCATGGTCAAGAAGTTGTACGGGCTTTTCATCCATGCATACCACCGGCTCCTTTTTGTTGTAGGGTTTTTCGTACACTGCAAGCACGTCCTCCATTCTTTCTATATATTCTTCATTGAGTTTTGGGACGCACCACATTTTCTTTTGCCAAGGTTTGAGTTCATGACTGTGAAGAATAAGTCTGATTTCCTCGCGGCTCACTTTGGTGGCAATACCCTTTTTTACCGCATGTTCTTTCAAAAGCTCCAGCGTCCATCGAGAATAACCATCGGGTGGAGTTGAGCAGGCCATAGCCGTAATTCGCTGAATTTTTTTTGTTGTGAATGTTTTCGGCTGACCGCTCCGAGGCTTGTCAAAAAGTGCCAAATTTAAGCCCCCACTACGATAACGACTAAGAATGTTTCTGGCCGTTCTTTCCGAAACATAAACAAGATCCTCGATTTCTTTTGCTGGGCAACCTCGATCAATCATGTGTAAAACCATTGCTCTCTTTACGACACGGCCATCGCCATTTGCCCTGATTATTTTTTTTACTTTTTTCAGATCTTTTTTTCTTAAAACGGTTTCTTTTTTCTTGCTTGCATTCTTATTCATATGTATATAGTAACCTTACTATATAACTGGAGAAAAAATATATGGGATATATTACAAAAATTCAAAAAGTAGAGAGACTGACAAATCAAACATTTTACGCGAATATTCCGACCGCCCTTGCTCAGGCAATCGGTCTAGAAAAAGGAGAGGAATTTGAATGGATAATTGAAGACAAGAACTTGCTCTTGTTGAAACGGGTCAAACGGTGGCGCCAAAAATTTCGTGTCTGAGGGCGGTGTTTAGTGAATCAGACTTTTCATCGTCTGTTCAATATTGTTAATTCTTGTAGATGATAATTCCAAGTTTGCAAGTTGAATTGCATCGATAGGAATTCTTTTCCAACCCATTTCTAATCGTAAGGCTGTAAATGCCAGCAAGACCTCGAGCGTTGATTCACTCATCGTGCTCATGGTCTTTGAGCGCTGTTTGAACTCACGGTTAATTCGCTCAATGGGATTCGTTGTCTTGAGTGCTCGCCAAAGGGATTTGTCAAATCGGTAGTGTACCAATAGCGAGTTCAAATCCTTTTCAATACAGTGCACGGCTCGCTCGGCATCAGTATTCATAGCCTTTTTTAGCTCTAAAAACGATGTTTTTGCTGCTTGTTCACTAGTTGCATACATGACTCGATTCAGTAATAGTTCATAGGCATCTCTCAATCGTGCCGGCGTCTTACTCATTGAATTTCGCTTTGCGTGAACCCAGCATCTGGCCGTCACGGCATTTCGAAATCTTTCTTTGAAGGCATTTTCTAACCCCGGCAATCCGTCCATGATACCGACTTGAACTTTGTCAGGGTCTAGGCCACGTTTGATTAAATCGTCGAAAACGGCACGCCAGGCGTCTGCGTTATCTTTGGTGCCGGGTTCAATGGCCAGAATACTTTTGGTGTTTTTACTGTCAACGCCAAGTACCACAAGCGACGGTTCGGCTTCGGTGCTGCCGCGGCGTTGAATCTTAAAGTTAGTTCCATCAATATAGAGTGCCCAATACTGATCATTTATGGGCCTTTTTAGCCATTCTACGGCTCTTTTTTGTATCGAATCGAGCGAGTTACTGACTGTTTGCTTCGAAACTTCAATGCCCAGCATGCGCTTTGAAATCATAGCCATGGTTCGTGTCGATAGGCCAGCTAAGTGAAGTACGGCAATGTCTTCTTTGAGTCTAGGATCCATTGTTTCGTGTTTGGGTATGATCGCACTTTCAAATTTTCGATGACGATCAATGGGCACTCGAACTGAAAAGCCACCTAGACCTTTGACCGAATAATTTTTCGTATAGTAGCCATTTCTCTTATTGCCATTTTGATCACTTTTACCTAGAAAAATAGTCATTTCTGCATTCATTAGCTGAGTAAAAGCATTCGAAGTGGCTGTCTTTATTTCTGTAGTAACCAGATCGAAAAGACGCCTCTGATTCTGACTTAACGATCTAAAGGCATCGCCTAACTCCGGTAAATTAATTTCAACTTTGATGATTCCCATGTCCAACATATCTCGTGTCTCCTGACGGTTTGTAAACCCTCAGACACGAAATTTTTGGCGCCACCGGTCAAACCATTGAAAAAGTATGTGCCCAAAAACGGAAAGGATTAAGTGGCAGAGGCACTAGAGGGTTACTTTATGAAAATCAAAACAAAGACCCCAGACTCGTTGACATCTCATGATGTTGATCGAAGAAGAAGAGGTGCTGTTCAAAGGAGGGTAATCCTTCAACTCATCTGAGATCTTTGTTTTGTTCGCTTACAGTCAAACAGACAATAAGCAATCTCACACTCACTTCACACTTATGATTTTGGCACGAACGCACACCAAAAAAAGAGAATCTCCATCAAATAAGTGAGGTTCAGATCACACCTATGAGACTTGACCGGCATCGGTGGTTCAACGTTTGGAGTCGGTCATTCCCTACGAATTCAATACCTTCTGTAATAGTCGTTTTCTTTCTCCCCATTTTTTCGTCTAAAATATTCTTGATTCGGCAATTTCACCCGATTACCCAAAAGACATTTCACCCTAAAACACAGCAGAACTATGACATCTAAGAAAAATCACACCCAGGGTGCATCCTTTGAGACTATACCTTTAATCCAAAGCATTTCAGGAAAATCCGAGGCCTGGTAACCTGTACACAAATAAATTTCTCTAAATCCCATCTCATGTATTTTTTTGCTAATTTCTTCACCTTTAACGCCATTACCGAGGTTCGAGTCGACATAAATCGGAATCCCGAAATCAAGTGTGGGCGCCTTAAGAAAAAAATCATTCGGATTAGAAAAATAAATGAATGTCTTATTCCTAGTTTCGGATACCATCCTCCAGGACATTGCAACTAGATTGTCGTCATCGAGCAAACAAACATCATACCTTTCTCTAGGCAACTCAACCTCCAGAGGCACCAAACTCGCCATTGTTTTAGGAATCAGTCGTATCCCCAACTTTTCACAGCGACCTCGAATCGCAGCCTCTTCAAACCGTGACGTGACCAAAATAGCCCGATCGCAAATTTGAAGCTGTTCAATAAGATCCAAACCAGTTACCGTTTGATCGAACAATTCATAATCACAAAGATAAATCGATTTCGAATTACCGTCATTGATCTTCACCCAATCTCTAAATTCCAAACCAGATGTAAATTTTATGTGCTTAATACCGCTGGCAGAGATATTCAGAGAATCAAACCTATTCGAATAAACAGAATGTATAGATGAATCGTCATCGAGACTCACTACAATGCTATTTACTTCCAAAGTCAGTTTTTCCAAAAACCATTTCGGTGTTGGGGTTGCAGCTGGCAAGGTCATCGCAATTCTAGTACCGACCCCCTCCTCCGTCTGAATTTCAAATTTTCCACCAAAGCTCTCTATGGTTTTCTTAGCATGGTACACCCCAAGACCAGACCCTGACTGAGTTCCTTCCTTACCGTGGGTAACCCCTACTTCGCCAAGTCGTTTTAGAATATGCGGGGGAATGCCCTTGCCGTTGTCCGAAATCGAAAGCACACTGAAGTCTTTCATTTTTTCAACCGCGACAATAATTTTCCCTCTGCAATCAGGGAAACTTTCTACAGAGTTATTTACTGAGTTGCTTATTAGCCGCTGAAGCTCTGTCGTATTGATGGCCGCAAATGCTCCATAAGAATCAACAAAACTTCCCTCTATTTCAATACCAATTTTATCTCGGAATTGGATCCTTTTTTCACTGACAATAGAATCAACTAAAGAAGGAAGCAACTCTACTGATAACTCTGGCGCTACGCCGGTCACTACACCACCAGCCTTGTCGGCTTGGGTCTGCTCTTTACCTTTTTGAAGAAGTGTATTTGCGATATCAGACATCCGATTAAGGCTGGCCCTAAGAATGACTCGCTGATTCTCAGGGAGTGATGCAAGTTGTGGCAAAATTGCCTGAATCGCACTCAAAGGCGATCTTAGGTCATGTGAAACCTGCTTTGCCAAGTTAACCATCACCTCTGCAGACTTCCTCTTGGTCAGGTCCTCATTAAGTGTCGCCATTTTCACCGAAAAATCAACGAATCGAAGAAAGACGTTTCTTAGATAAATAGATTCAATCTGATCGGCAAATTCATCTGAATGTTTCAAATCAAGAATTGAAGTTGAGCTTGCCAATAGAGACATAATTTTGTTTTGATCGCATTCCCTTCGCCGCCTTGAAATAAAAATTACGATTTGGCCAGAAAGTAGGACAATAAAAATCAAAAATATGAAGGGCAATGATTCTTCCAAGACTTGAAAAAAAACGGCACCGTCACTTAGGGCAAATCTAACAATAAGTTCAGGTTTTCCGTTTAACGATAAAACCCTCTCGTGGTGTTGTAGCGTCGCGGTAATTCGTGCTGGACTTTTAAAAAGAAGAACCTCATTAACAGAAAGGACTTCAAACCACCCGATTTCAGGCGTATTCAGGAACTGCATTTGTCGCCTGAGCGATCCCAAATCCTCATATGTGCTAAAGACGGAGAAAAAATTTTCACTGGCGACCAATCGACCATTTACTTCATTTAGTAATGACTTCTTTTTGTTTTGAAACACAAACGATGTCGCCAACAGAAAGGCCACAAAGATTAGTGCATACCCAAAAAAAGAAATAGATCGGTATAACGTTTTTCTCTTCAACAAATAAATCACTCCACGGTTAGATCTTCAATTTTGTAGAACCCCACCCATTGAGAGGTCAAAGAAGACTCTAGCCCAGCTAGGTTGGAAGGATAATAGAACTCCTTTTTTACACTCAAAAGCGGAAGGGATAAATGTCTACTCAGAATCACTTTATTAAAGTCCTGCAACATTGCATTTTTTTGTTCATAGGGATAACTTGATGTTCGGAATTCTTGAAAACGCTTTCTCAAATCCGCTGGCCCACAGTTAATGAGAGAGTTAGAGGGCTGGTCAGACAAGAAATCAGCAACATAGCCGTACGGATCCACGCCCGTTTCGCCCAAGAATACGATATCATACTTCTTATGTGGACCTATTATCGAGTATGGTGATTGAGGATCAAATATTTCTTTCTTTTCCTTTGTAACCACGCTGATCTTTATACCCGTTTTTCTAAAAAAGCCGTCAAAATACTCAACCAACCCTTTTTCGACCGTTGGATAAATGTTGAGGTAAACCAATGCTACCCCGCTGGCATTCGAAAGTTTAACGCAATCTTGTGTAATCCCCTCCTTGCGCGCACCTAAAACTCCTCGTGGAATTACTGAATCTGAACCTTCAACTCGAGCACCCCCATAAATTGGCTTAAATATTTCAACCATGGCATTTCGGTCAATGCAGGAAAATAGGGTCTTCCGAATTGAGTCGTTCTTAATATTGAAAAAAAGTGAGCTAACATTTGGATAAAATTTTTGATATTTTGTATACCCTGTTTTATCGATTCTATCGAAGAAATCCATATTCAAAAAATTGGCTTCTTGAACATCATGGATCGATCTTAATGGCTCTAATGCTGAAACAAGACTCACAACGAATTTGGTAAAATATGGGTGTCCAGACCCTACGTATTCACCAACAACCGTTCTCTCATTAGACGTAACAAGTCTGTACGCCGACACCCCCGTTGGAAAACGACTTTCAAATGAATTTGGTTTAATGATGGCTGATTGAAGAGACGAGAGTGAATTTATTAGACCGGAATTGGGGTCAGCGAATTCTAATTCTAAACACTGAGGCCCCACTTTTTTTATTTTCTTAATGTGCTTAGTTAAAATCGTGTGCTTCTCAAAATTGTGAAAATTTGCAATCAAGTCCTCAACCAGTAGAGGGGTTCTATCAGAATAGTGTGTCTCTTTTAAACAAAAACTGAACTTTGTAAAGTTAGCATTAGCTTCCCATTTATTTAGGATACGAGATGAGATCCCGTTGCTGCCATCAAAGAAGAGAGGCTCATGAAACTGATTGATGATAGGCCAACATCGGTCAAGAAGATTATCTCTGGGGTTGTATGACGGGCAAATATCATTGACTATCATTGTAAAGGTTCGCGTCGTTGAAGAGCACGAGAACCCAGCGCCAAATTGAACTATTAGAGCAAGTAAAATGAATCGGCCTCTGATACCCTTCATGAGACCCTTTGACACTGACTTGAGGCATACCGAAGGATCTTTATTGATCTGTCTGAATTTCTCTCAAAGAAAGCAACTTCACCATCATAGGGGCCACCAACTATCAGAAAGTGATCTACCTTATCGATTGGGCACAGCGTGGCTTCATCAAAAAGGCCAGGTAAAGCCGAGTCTACCACTCCCAATCTATTACTTAAAACTGCCAATTGGAACCTGCTGCCATCAAATTGATCTTGGTATAAACCCCTATATTCCAAAAGGTGCGCCCATGAAGGCTGACTTGCATTCATATCCTTGATACAACGAAAATGTTTTTCAACAAGGGGTAGAATTGACCTAATAATAGCTTTAGCAAGAGAAAATAGCAAAGTATCGGAGTTTGTCATCATATTAAATGATAAACCTAAATCTGGAACTAGACAAACTGTACTGCAAAATCCCGGCAAGTGGCCAGACAAGAAATAGACCCTCCTATTTTCAATGGTTAAACACCTCGTACCCATGGCCGTAAAACTATCGGGAGTCAATCCAAAGTGTCGAGGCAAGAACAGCTCATGTTTTAAAAGGTGTGGCACGAAGGCATCATCGTTTGTGAGCAAAATATCCAAAAAACTGGTTAAATCCTCAGCAGAAGAATAGAGTTGCCCAGCCGGGGCCAGCCCCTTCAATTCCAATGGCATCTGTTTAATTATTGTGTTGTCTTGGCCAATAGAATATCCGTTAGCACTCCCTGGCATAGGCTTTAATGATGTTCGCGTTAAAGCCAAAGGCTCAAGAACTAGATCATTCAGAATTTCTGGATAGGTCTTCTTAAAAATTCGTTCTAATGCAAGCCCAACAATATAGTATCCAATATTTGAATATTTATATTTTTGATTTTGAAAAAAGACAGGATCAATCCGCACAATGACGTTCAGAAGCTCCTCTGAAGTGGGAAACTGCTGCCAATAAATGCTTTCAACATCTCTGGGAAGGCCTGCAGTGTGGGTAACTAAGTGAAGTAAGGTTAGGTTTCCAGTTTTATCTTTAAACGTCTGAGGAAAAATCTCATTCAATGTAGTAGAAAAGGTCACTTTTGCCAAACTAACTGCCTTCAAGAGCATCAGAAGTGTAAAAAGCTTTGTTACAGAGCCCACTCTCAACTGATCTCTGATAGTCAAGACTCTTCGAGTTTCCAGATCTGCAAAACCAAAACTCGAAGAAAATTTCCCGACCCCCTGAAAACTCAGTCCGTAAGACAACCCTATGACCCCAGGGTTGTCTTGAAGGTGGATCGAAATAGATTTATCCAAAGAAAGTTTCAGTGTTTCAAGTATTCTAGTTCTGATCAAGTTGATACCTCCTACAAAAAAATGCCTCACAGAGATTGCAAGAAATTGAATTACTTGGGTCGTTTTCAAATTTCTTATCTACAAGCATTTCAAGAAATGAGGTCGCTTGAATTGTCTTATAAAAATCACTTTGCACAAGTAACCCAATAGAGCTAAAAGCAACGTTCTCGGCCATGACACTATTTCCAAAAATAAGGTTACCGCAACATGCAGAAAATCCCTTAGCGGGAACATAAACAATAGTTGACTCCTCAATCATCAGGCACTTGCCTTTCAAGTCAGCTTTGGAAAAGAGGGCTGGCTCATAATAGGTTTGGGTCTTTCTTGCTCTGCCCATTCGAACTACTTTGTTGAACTTACATAGTGCCCGCAGCTCTTCAGGTAAAAATTTAATCGCCTCAACATCTCTGGGAGAGGTCAAAGACACGGCGATAGAAACGAGTGTATTTCGTTTTTTCCAATATTGAACAAATGCTATTAGATCTTCAATTCTGCAAAATTTCGAGTGGAACTTGTCAATTGAAACCTGGACCTCATCAAAACCAAAACAATTAAGAAGAGACTCAAAATTTTTCCTAGAGGCAACAGACCCATTTGTAACAACTTTAAGTCTTGGTTTGTACTCCAGCCTATCAAGGATGTACCGAATCTTATCCGAGTAGCAGGCCAAAGGCTCCCCCCCCGTAAAACTCAACCACTGAGGTCTTTGTTTATTAGCGAAAGAAATACACTCATTCGTCTCTTCAGGTGTCAACTCCATCGAATTACTCGGGTGACTTTCAACTATGCAGTGCCCACAACTAAAATTACACCTATAGCCTAGAAGAATTGTAAATTGTGTAATTTCGGCCATAACAATTCATCTTCCTTTAACCAAGAATGGGTGGTGGTGAAGCCATCTTAAACTCCGTTTGACCCGCCATCAGCTCCAAAAGGGTGTCCAAAAGATCTTGCCTCTCCTGCAGAGAAAGTTGATCAACATAAATTGTTGCATTATCTCTGTCGTAAAAACCACCAAAAACTAACACCTCGATCAGTCTTTGCTCTGCTTTATCGCTAGATCGATCATACGAAACAGGTAAACTCGACGCAGCTGAAATTGAAATTGAAATTGACAGCAGTCCGGATAAATATACAAAAAGTTTTTTTAAATTCATAACGTTTTCATTTTCCTTCCTAGCGTGCATAACCCATAGACTAGCCGTTTACAACGCATCGCGTTAGATGTGTCAAAAAAATAATCCTTCCCTTTTCGATGCTTCCAATAACTTCAGAAAGGCACCTCGATAATATACATAAATAGTTTAATAATAGCATGGGCTTGAAAAGAATGGAGCCTCTCTCGGTAATCAGGGCCAGTCGCGGTCTCAATTGCGGTGCGCAGTTCGGTTCAACTTCGCGAACTAGCTCCTTCGACCGAACCTTTAGAATGTTGCAGTAGCCTTGTCAAAAACCAAACTTTTAGGTTTTTAAGCCTTCCCCAAAATTTTCGAATTAAAACCAAATGTGCTCACGCCCATCGAAAAATAGAGTAGCCATTTTTTCTGAGTTAAAGCCGTGATACCAAACATCGCAATGCCAATCGAAAGCAAGGCCTCTGTCAGATCAAACTGGTCGTCGATGACATAGATACCATCGTATTTTTTTTGAAAACCCTCTGCTTGAGTTTTGATTTCTAGTTTCTCGCTCTTATAGCGACCCACTTGACAGCACGAGCCAGGTTAACTAAAGACCTCTCAATGACTCATTTACCCCGGTTTTCGTTAAATTCTTTTTTTGGACTGTTTATTTGCACCCTACTGGGCGCCCAACTAGAATCGCCCGCTCAAGCCCTTGATCTAGGACCGGTGGTCAACTGCAATTCTTTCTGGAAAGCATTCAACGGTACCTACTTTTGTCGAGAGGTGAATAGCTTCAGTGAAACCATACAAGGTGCAAAAGTGAGGTTCTTTCGACACAATTTCGATGGACTTTCTGTGTTACCGCCCGCTCAAGAAGCATTCGTTGATTGGACGAAAGCGGCAATCAAGGCCTCGTTTGCGAAATATTCGACTTTTGGCAATTTGACCGACATCACCTTCATCTTGGTAAAAGACCCACACCCTCAGTCAGGTGCCAACTATGACGTCTACGCTGAAGCAAGACCCTTGAAACAAGGAGCCGGCGAAGCTTGCCCCATTACCCTGTACCCAGAGACCCTCGCCCTACCCGAGGCCAAATTCGAACAAATGATTGCGCACGAGCTCTATCATTGTTTTCAAGGAACTAACTTTCACGATCAACTTGCCTGCTCAGAAGGAGGCAGCGTGGTGAGTTGTGACCAAGCTGTCGTTTGGTGGGCTGAAGGAAGTGCAGATTTTTTTAGTAACCTGGTGTATCCGAGTGCCAATATTGAGTTTGCCCACATCCAGAGTTACGACGCCAAATTACCCATTCACCTCCAAACAAATGCTTACGCGACAGCCGCATTTTTTCAGTCTCTTGCCAATCATGCTCCTGATGGCGCCGAGGCCGCTCACCGTTTAGTGAGAAATATGGCCAAGACTGATAAACTCGCAGACCATCAAGTCGCATTAGCGAAGAATATACTCATCGCTAACAACCTTCAGTATTTTGCTCGAGACCTGGTGGCAGGAACCATCACTGACAGCGGTGGTGGTAACATTCCCACCGTTTTCAACGGCGAGCTTGAGCCGATCGCTTTTGACCCTACCCTGAAATCGATCAAGCTAACCGCGCGGCCATTTACCGCAAAGACCGCACAAATGCTCGTACCGGCCGGGTACCAAATCACCTTGCACCCGATGAACGGAGTCGAGTCAGATCTCACTGCCCGCGCGTCTGTGCGAAAAATGGGTTCAGCACTCTGGAAAGACCTAGGTTACAAAAGCGCCGTCGAAGACTTTACTTGCCAAGAGAGCGATTCGACAATTGAAGTATTGGTCACGAGTGCTCGCTCGACCGATGTCGTCAGCGAAATAGAAATTCAAATTGAAATTGAGTCAAAACCCTGCGGCTGTAAACCGACTAGCCTCATGGATCCCTGCATGCTGGGTGAGTGGAAGTTGTCTAATGATTTGCTGGCCCAAGCTTCGCAGCAATTGCCTGATACCATTAAGATGACAAAAGACTGGGGAACCATGTCCCTAAACCTCGCCAGCGATCAACTATTCGTATTGGGCTTTCAAGATTTAGGAGCCCATTATGAAATCGACGACCCCACTACTGGACCTTTTTCGATGGATACTGTCTTTAATGGCTACTTAAAGGCCCGACTCGGTGTCACACCAGAAAACCTGGCCTGTATACGAAATCAAGATGATCAAACTGAACTTCTCACTACAGTCTATTTTCCGGGTTCATCACCCATTGCGAACAAAACAGTTGGCACCTTAAGCGGAGGTAACTCTGAAAGTAGCGGAACTGGTACCACCATGACCTGCCAGGGCGGTGAACTCAAACTGAACTACACTGTTTCAGGTAGCAACGGGCCAATCGCCTATGAAGCGATTTTCAAAAAAGAATGATTCACAGTGTTTTGATTAAATTTTTAGAAACGCCAATTATCCGATGAAAGACCGAACTTCCATGGGCACCAAGTGATCTTTGTCTTCGTCAGCTTCGTTCAAGTTTCGCTCTGCCAGTGAGCCGGCCTCGACTGTGAGAATTTTCAAGAGTCTCGAGTGATCGATCTCTAGATCTTTTGCAAAACTTTTTGTCGAATACCCCGGCTTAGTTTTTTTTCTTTTTTGCAATTCGATCTTTAAATACTGAACAACAGAGTGTTGGTTTTTTGGCTGCATATAAATGACTCTCCCCTATGATTTTTCAATTCATCTCTACTTTTCATATCTACTAGGCCAAATCTTCAATGACTCAGCTTATACCAACCTAGCTGCCTTATTTAATCAATAACACTTACAAAGTTGTCACAGCCGAGCAAGGGAATCATCGTCAACTTTATCAATCGGTACGTCACTTACTATCATGACACACAACAATTACAGCTTACTTTGACTCAAGACGCCATGTAGGTCTACGTTGCACTGACTACGACTTATTTTGGGGATATCAGCGGGAATCAGCATCCAAGGGGGATCACTATGAGACTATCAAAACACCTACTAGTTTGGGGACCATCCATTCTAGGGTTAGCAGCGTCGGCCGTTCTTGTTCATGGTTCTGAGGCACTCAGAAAGCCAACTTTTATTGAAATGGCTCGCGAGCTGGGCATCGAAGTCGACAACAACGGCTTATGCCTTGAGAGTAGGCAGAGTCTCACTCCACAGGAGGCCGAACTCGTTGACGTCAAAGACGCAGACCTACTCGGGCCAAAATGGGGTTGCGTGATGTTTAGCCAAAACCTCAACCGTGAAAGAGGTGTTGCAGGCCACGATTTTCCTTCTCAAGTCTTGGCTCTCACCAGGGCCAAGGCCGCTCAAGGCTTAGTCACAGTGAATGGCGCGATCAAGTACATGGGTATTAAGAGTGGCGGATTTCATTATGACGTTGAGAAAGACCCTTTGAATTCGAAACAAGTGTTGATCACGGTTCGCATTAATTTTGGAGGAATTTATCCAGACCAAAAAACCGACATGCAAGACAAGCTAGACAAAGCAGCCCAATTTTGGAGCGATAACAGCCCAGAGCGCGCCTTGCGATTTAGTTTTAAGGCAGTCGAAGATACCGAAAACCCCCATTTTTACGTGGGGTTTGGCCGTGGAAAAAAGCGAACACCCTACTATCAAACCTGGTGGTCTGATTGGGACTCTGACCTCATCTCTCATGAGATCGGCCACATGCTTGGTCTTGACGACGAATACAACCAATTGAGGGTCACGTTCAGTTCTCGTCGAGCTAATCCTGTTTACACATCTCAATGCCAGTTTGGCAGTATCATGTGCACTTACGCCTGGTGGGCAAAACCACAGAAATACCACTACTATTTAATTCTCAACCGCGTGAACAATCAATTTGCCTCTCAAACTGATGAAGACTTTGAGTGAGTGCGTGTGTCGTGAGCGTGTGCCACAAATATAAATCGTTTTAATGTAGTCGCCTTGAGATAGCGGGTTTAAGTGCCAATCATAGAATCTGGCCAAGGAGATCTCACGTGCTGAAACTGATACCCACTTTGACTATTTTTTTCGCTACCCTCACAGCTCACGCCTCGCCCCTTGACGTTTTCAATGCCGACCCTAGTCGCCGCGATGGCCACACCTTACGCCTACTACAAACAGGTAAGGACCTGGATACCGCCAGAGATCAGGCGATCTTGGCGGCGAAGCAAAGCATCTATATTTCGACTTACGTTTTGCACAATGACCCTAGCGGCGTTCACACAGCAAAATTGCTCTGCAAGAAAGCCGTACAAGGCCTCGACGTGAGGCTCTATTCGTTTCACATGAGCACAGAGACCATCTTGGGCTTTGATGACGCCGAAAAAAAATTGGGTGATCGTCTGCAAAGGTGTGGCGTCAAAGTGCTTTTCTTTGAACCCATGAAGTGGAGTATGAATGCCTCTACTTGGGCGAATGCTTTGCACGAAAAACTCTTGATCATTGACGCTAAAACCGTTTTTACCGGTGGTAACAATTACGGAAATCACTATTCGCACTATAGCCGTGACTCTGAGACCTGGTACGACCTCGACGTCGAAGTCACGGGCCCGGTTGCGTGTCTTTTCCAAAAACGTTTTAACGAGAGCTGGGCTAGAGCGGCTCGCAATAGCACCTGGGGCATTGCTGGTGATTCCATGGGCGGCCTCGGCGGCAGCAGCCCCGGCTCTTCTCAGGCTAATCTAGACGATTTGGCTGAGCGTTTGTACCGCATAAAATCACTCAAAAAATGCTCGCCGAAAAAAGCCGAAACCACCCTCGTCCCGATTGCCGTCGACTCTGCCGTCTCGCCAACCTCTGACGTGATCAATGATTCATTCATTCCAGTTCTCAATAATCCACTTTGGAGTGATGACCGCCCGGCGATGAAACACTACATCGATCTGATTCACGCGTCGCAAAAACACATTGTCTTGTTTGCTCCGTATTTTGTTCCAGAAGACCCTTGTAAAGAGGGTAGCCCATGCGCTGAAGTCAGCAATGGCGAAAGCATCTCTGATGCCTTGATCGATGCAGTGAAACGCGGAGTCAACGTCGAAGTGATCACCAATTCACCTGAGTCGAATGACGAGTCAAACTCAATCACGATTGCGACTTACCAAAAGGCTCCGCACTTGATTGACGCCGGAGTCAAAATCTACATCTGGCAGAAAAAGAGCGTCTTTCACAAAAAAGGCGGCCTATTTGACGAAGAAGTGGCCTTTCTCGGAAGCGACAATTTCGACGGCCGAGGACAAAATTATTCGTCTGAGTCGATCGTACTCACCAGTTCAGCCCTGGTGATCAGCACCCTTAAAGACGACCTGATCTGGGAGCGCGATCACATCAAGCTTCTCACTGTTGACGACGTCGATGCCTATCTCTCAACCATTTCGAAGTCAAAGAAGTGGCTCGTGAAGAAGCTTCAACCTCTATACTAGCCGACTATTTCGAAGTCACGCCAGGCAAGCACTCAGTGGTCACGCCACCGGGTGCAAAGAACCTCGGAAAAATTTCGTCGAAAAGATCGTCTGGTACTGTTGTGTGGGTGTGTGCTTTTTCTGCGACTTTATTGAATAATTGATACGAGTAAAATTTGTGATCACTGCTCACCCAAGTGTTCTTGTATTGCTCGGTCAATCTCGCATCGACATCGGCACTTCCATTCATGCCGGCCTGGGTTTTGAGTGAACGAGAGGCTTTGTCGTCTAATGGGCTAACCCAAAGATGAAACAGGCACGCATGGTTTTTTTTCACCACCGGAATGTCACGAGTGAGAAAATCAGTGCCTCGTCGAACTCCATTGACGACCTGACTGCAGGTACCGTCATTGGCGCCAAAGAAATACAATTGGTATTGTGAGGTATCGAGGCCTTCGGCGGCAAGTAGCCCCCCTTTGCCGCAATTTGAATTGCTATGGGTTGAAATGCTCACTCGATGAAAATCTACGTCAAGACCGGCTTGTGCAATGGCCGCTTTGATCAACTGGATGTGCTGATTGATGTCATAATACTCGGGGCCAAAAACCGTATCGTGCGGCCCTCTGTCGTGCATCGGGGCAGCGATGATCACTGGTCTAATCAAGGGCACCACTTCGCCCTTCTCATTTCTCGTTTCGCGAAGATACCTAATCGCAATTTTTTCGATATTTTTCTGAGACGGGTCACGTAGATACACGTTCTCGCCTGGCTTGCCAAACCCCCGCCAACCGTGAAAAGCGATGATGAGATCGACGTCGTGATTGCCACACGCTTCTTTGGGCACCCAAACCAAGCCCGTGTTATCTGGAGCACCTTCAGCCCTAAATTCAGCTGGCTTACCGAGGTGTTGATTGAACGCTTTGACATAGCCTGGCGCCATCGTCGCAGCTAACTTCAAATTCGTGATCTGTAGACCTGCCGGGTAGTGCAAGTCGAGATAGGTATCGTCGGTACACCCGGTTGCACCCTTAGCTGAAGCAAGATAGCCAACCCAACTCGAAAGTGTCAGTGCAAGAATCGCTATTTTTGGGTTCTGCCTTAGGTTTCTCGCTTGACCCTTCGTTTCGCTTTTCATTGAATCCGCTTATCAAAGGGGCGCATTCTTGCAAATAGACAAGGCTAAATCTGTGCCAGTATTATAAGTTTATCATGACAAGCAATAGTTTTCGTAAGTCGCGGCTATTGCAAAATAGCTCAGAACACGCTTAAACTGATTACCCAATGGATAAACCCAAACTAACTCTTTCTGAAGCCCTTAAGAAAGCCAATGGTAAGCGTTTTGTTGTCGTTGAATTCAGCGCCCTGGGTGACACCACTTTTCTCGGCGCCTACGACACGAAAAGCGGGGCTGAAAATTTTGCCTTTCACTACGGTGAACGGGTCACGTGTATCGATCAAACGTCTGGCGAGAGATTTGAGCGCTGGTCGAACCGTTAACCGTCGATGCCCAAAAAGAACCGGCCAACCTAGATTAGCTTGGCTGGCCGGTTGCTACATTTTGAAGCAAAAATTATCAAGAAACACTCAACTGTCGTTTAAACGACAGGCGAATTACTTAACAGCCGAACACGTACGTTTGTACGGACCCCAGGTCGGACCCCAATTTCCCGAAGCGGTATAATCTATGAGCTGCGGTGCACCAGTGGGGTCAAGCTTCACATTAATCGTGTTTGAGAAAATCAATGTGCTTTTCAGATTAGTCTCAAGCGCAGGCCCACCATAACCGCTGACACCAAATTTCCAAGTATGAGTCGTCACACCACGGACCCCAGCCACGTCTTTGTTCACTACGGTGCTCTCTTTGTATACCTCAGCCAGCTGTTTTTTCTTGCCGTCATAAATACTGGCCCATCCATTAACCGTGTCGGTTGGGCTAATCGTTTTCAAAACACCCTTATCGAAGGTCAGCGTCAGATCAGTATAGCCGCCCGGTAAACTACCCTCTTTTGTTCCTGTTACACCTGTCGAAGGCGTAAACCAAAGGGTAGGTAAGGTAAACGTAGCAGTCGGACCAACACAACGAAATTTAAAATCGCCATTCGGTACTTTCCTTGTCGCCCCAGTACACACTTCTAACACTTCACCTGAAAACGCTTGCGCTCCGAAAAGGGCGCTCATTGCTAAACCAATCAATCCAATCTGAACCTTCATAGTCACATTTCCTTTCAATAACCGGGACACTCACGCATCTAATCAGAGAGCAACCATTGCTCACTTCACATGTCCACGGACTGGTCCTTAGTATTCAGTTATCAATTTACCGCGCGAGAATGAGTCAGATCAACTGATAATATTTTGACTGCGACAAGCTGAAGTAAAAGGCCCCCACTTTAGGAAAGATTCACTTTACCCAAGTAAACGAAACCAGCGGAGCCACTTCAAATTCAAACAACCACGGCAACGCAAATCCAACATGAGGGCTGATTGTCAAAGAGAAGTTCTCGAGACTCATACCCGACTCGGCCAACTGCTCACAAGCTCCACCACTCAGTTCAGTAGGCTTCACCACTTGAAAAGCCCGACCGACCATCGGCGAAAGTCTCTCAGGGTGTTTGAGCGACGACGCTCGATCACGGGCATTTTGCCGAGGCTTGAGATTGGCATCGACGGCCTCGCGTGACTCTCGCTCAAATTCAAAGGCAATGGCTGCGTTTCCTTCAACTGAAACTAAACCGATCCCTCCATGCAACGCTAACTCAAACTCGGGTTCGATAAAATACAGCTCCCAATTGTTGCCATGTGCTCTGCGTGCACGCGCTGCGAAAAACCGAGACATTTTTAGGGCCCGACGAATTCCTTTTCTAAAAACATTGCGACTTCCTTTAGCGATATCGAGCGAGCCCGAATCTCGAAGGCTTGTGACAATAGGGAGCTCATCAGAACTACCATCGGCACTCTCGCCAACACCTGAGCGCTTGTCCTCGGCACCTTCAGACCGCGCGAATATCAATTTTCCGACCGACGAGATCGCCGTATGAGCAATACCAAACTCAGCTTCTACAGTGACACCCAGTTCAAGATAAAACTCAGTGAGCTTAAAACCTTCAGTTTCTTCGATCGCTTTGATTCGATCTGACTGCGACTCAATGTCTGCCATCGCGTTTTTCAGAAATCTCTCAAGCGACGGCCGCCTGCGCCCAAACCAGTCGCGCTGCGGTTGATCTCTCACAGACCCTGAGACAGACTCGGCAACAGACTCGGCGCCCGGGCATGCACTCTCGTCTCGGTGAATTTCCCAGGTCAAATCAAACTGAACGAGCACTCCAGCCGAAATAATTGAAAACACTTCGCCCTCGACATCAATCCCGAGACGCTGCTTGTATTCTCCCAGTTGATAACCACTCTGTGAAACGGCATTGCAATCAAGGTTCTTTCCTACCCACTGAAAATATTTTGCCTTAGAAATCAGGTTTTGGCGCACCTTTGAAGCATTTTTAACTCCAGCGCGAGCCGCTACTTCGGTGACCGCGTCCATTCGACTACTCAGTTCTACCGAGTCGGTTTTGCCATCGAAGTGTACCAAGAGATTTTCTCGAGAGAAGGGCTTCAAATTCGATTTCTTATCTGATCGGCCTCTTGAGTTTCGATCATCACGTTTAGCCGAACTTTCTCTTCGCTTCCAGAAGGTCTTCACCGAAGCCTCGCCCTCGCCGATCAAAACTCCAATCAACCCCTCGAGTGAAACAGCCAAGTCAAATCCATAGCGCTGAAGCTTCCAAGAGTCATTGGGTTTTTTGGGTTCATTATTTTCAAGAGCCTCTTGATTCGCCGAAAACACCGCATCGACTTGCTTGGCCAGTTCAACCTCTTGCGGCGAAGAAGCCGTCAACTCTGCACCCGATTCGGGAGATTCGGGCTCTGCTGCGGTATTCGGTTTTACCCACGATTTGATCACCTCGTTTTGACTAGAAACACTCGCTTGGCGACACGCCGTCTGCACGAACGACAAAGTCACTACAACTACTGAAACCATAAAATTTTTCATCTTCGATACCTTCATCTAAGTTACTTGGCGAATTATTCGACGAATTTTGGATCGCTATTTTTTGAATACACAAATCGAAATCGCGGCTTCACCCCTACCGTGATGATGGGCCCAAGACCTGCTTCAACTTTAAACCCGATGCCCACCGTCACACTGTCTAAGTGAAAGGCTTCAGTCTTTTCACAGGCTGGCGCCACAGCAGCCTCATCGCGTTCGCTTTGCTCGCCGACTTGATTGACAGACTCTGAAGTCATCTCAATCAAATTTTCAAGTTCGCTGGCAAACCGAGCCTCAGTCAAGCCAACCGCCTGCACTTTTTTCTGAGCGTCTACCCTCAAGACAGTCACCGGGTCAGCAAGGGCTGACCTGACTGCGAATTGACCAACCAAACACACCACAACTAGTTTTATATTGATACTGAGTCTCATAATTAAAACAATTAAGCCAATCGTTTCGAAAATGCACGAGAAAAAATGCTCACTTGATATTTTTGGTCAAAAGAGGAGGCGATTACTTCAGGGAATAATTAAAGAGACACGTCGCCGCGGTCAGGGCGAGGACCAGAAATCGGTGACCCGGGACCGTCATTGGCGAGATTAGCAAAAAGCGTGTACTCAGAAAGCCAGGCCAGCCTAACTGTCGCAGTTTCACCGGCTCGATGCTTAGCAATAATCAGCTCTGCGATGCCTTTTTCTTCTGACTCTTTATTGTACACTTCATCGCGATAGACAAAACAAACCATGTCGGCATCTTGTTCGATAGCGCCTGACTCTCGAAGATCTGAAAGCATCGGGCGCTTATCTTGTCGATTTTCAAGAGACCGATTGAGCTGCGAAAGCGCAATGATCGGACAACGCAATTCTTTGGCAAGTGCCTTCAAGTTTCGCGAAATCTCTGAAATCTCTCGTTCGCGACTTCCATCGCCTTTTTGAGTGGCTTTCGAGCCCTTCATGAGCTGAAGGTAATCGACGATGATCAAATCAAGTTTTTTTTCTGAAGCCAGAATACGGCGACAGCGCGCTCTCATGTCCATGACCGTCAAATCACCCGAATCATCAATCATGATCTTGGTCTTCGCTAATGCATCGGCAGCGCGAGTCAGATTCTGCCACTCGCGATCGGCAATTTTACCGACCTTTAGGCGTTTTCCCGGAATTCTTGCCAAACCCGACACAAAACGAAATCCCAACTCTTCTTTTGACATCTCGAGCGAAAATAACGCCACAACCGCTTTACCCGTAATTGCCGCATTCTGAGCAGCCGACAAAACTAAACTAGTCTTACCCATGGCAGGTCGGCCAGCGATGATAATGAGCTGACCACCGTGCAACCCGCTAGTGAGTGAATCAAAGTCATGAAATCCAGTTGCCAACCCAGTCACATTTTCATTCTTCTGCGACAGCTCTTCAATCATGTGAAGGTTGCTGACCAAAATCTCTTGCATGGTCGCAAACGTCTTTTTCGTCTTGGTATCAGAAACCGCAAAGACTTTTCGCTCAGCTTCATCGAGATAAGACTCGATGTCGGTGACCCCGTCAAACGCTTCGGCCGCAATCTCAGCAGTCGTCTCAATCATTCGGCGCAACAACGCCTTTTCTCGAACAATTTTAGCGTAATAAGCTACGTTAGCAATGGCAAAAGTGTCTTCAAATAAGCCCGTCAGGGTTGAACCACCGCCGACTTCATCGTACCAATTTCGATCGCGCAGAGCTGCGGTCAACGTGACTAAATCGAGAGGCTCGCCTTTTTCAGACAGTGCAACGAGTGTTTCAAAAATTCTACTGTGTGAGCCACGGTAAAAGTCGCGGGCTTCGATGCCGCTTTCAAGAACTTTAAAGAGCGAATCATTGTGCACCAAGATGGCGCCCAGAACAGACCGCTCAGCTTCGATATTGTTTGGTTGGGTTCGAACAGACGACGCTCGCGAATTTTGACTTTCGTCAAATCCATGGGCTCCCGTTTGATCGTCCATTCAAAACCTCACATTCGAAGCTACTCTATTAAGGAAGTCTCCTTAATAATTATCTAAAACTGTAAGGGCCCTCTTTTCATGCAAATTGAATGCAAAGAGGGCCCTCGAAACTTACTATCAGAGCAAGAAAGAACAACGAATAGACGCTACTCTACTGACTACTCGTCGTCGTTACGCTTCTTGTTACTCTTCTTTGACAACCCAAACTTTGACGCTAGCTGAAACGTCTGTGTCGAGCTTAACGGTCACGGTGTGAACGCCAAGAGCCTTGATAGGCTGTTCAAGATGAATGGCAGTCTTCTTTACGTTAAAGCCAGCGTTCTCAAGCGCCACTTGTACGTCATGTGCAGTCACTGAACCGAAAAGTTTATCTTTGTCGCCAACTTTTCTCGCTATATTAACTCTAGCATCTGCCAATGACTTAGCCAAACCTTCGGCAGCCACTAACATCAGCTCACGCTTCTTAACCAATTGCCTCTTGTGATTTTCAATTTGCTTAACGTTATTTTCGTCAGCAACTGAAACCATCTTGCGAGGCAATAAAAAGTTGCGCGCGTAACCCTCGGTCACACGAACCAACTCACCAATTTTTCCTAAATTATCGACATTCTCACGTAGAATGACTAACATGTTAATCTCCCTTTGTTACTTGATATTCACGATTGCCTGATCTTCGACCTAAAGTCAAACCAGAGGTCAAAGAAACCCAAACTTAACACTAGTGGTGACAGCACAAATAACGCGACCCCCATTAAGAGTGATCGTGTCCACCGGCGAAGTCCCCACACGTCCGAAAAAAAACTCAATATAGCGACGCCCTGAAGCGCATAAACCGCCATAAAAAAACGAAACCCATTGAGCGCGACAGTTGATCCCCATCCCCAGTCCATCAACGTTCCCAAACCAGCAACCAAAGTTGGCCAAACTAGCCAATCTGGCGCTTTCCAGGATCGAAAATAGTAGGGTGGTAAGCCTAACCTAAAACGAATTCCTCGGGGATTTAACCTGAGAACGACCCCAAGGTTAATGACAACGAAGAAAAACGCAAAGATTCCGACGGCTGAAGGAAATTCTCTGAGAATTCCCTGCTTCCACTCAACAACCTCGATATCTGCCAACAATGCCGTGCGACTCTCAGCCGGTAAACTTTGTAGAAGCTGATCAAGAAACGAGAAAATAAAATCTCGAAGTTCAATCAGCGGATTTACCCTTGCCGCCAGTCCGTATCCGACCATCAATGCCCAGCCTGACGCCAACAAAACAATCAATAGCATTGAACCCAATTGATTGACTGTCAGCTTTCGTCTTGCGAAGACTGGAAATGCTAACACGAATGAGACCACGAGAATCATGAAAATTCCCGCTGAGCCAAGACCCGCGAGTAATCCAACCAGGATGAGGTTGGTTAAGATCGCGAAAAAATACAGCGGCTTCTTATTCGTATAGTAATACAATATGATCAGAGGAACCGGTGAGAACACCGACAAAATGCCACTCAGATACAAGAACGCACTCATGAAAAACGGAACAACGCCGACCCACTTCGGAAACACTGGCACAAGAATTTGCCCAGCGGTAGACGAAGCGCCTACCTCCGGACCTCTGGGGCCAGAACTCGCTTCAGTCGAGGACTCACCTTCTGAGTTTTTGCCACTCTTTGAGCGTGATTCAGGCAGCTCGGCGTTGTCGTTCATAACCGTTCGTTTTTTCTAAGCTTAGTTGCCCATGCTCACATAGCCCACAAGCGCGATATTTCTAGCGCGCTTAACAGCTACTGTCAGCTTTCGCTGATGTGAAGCACAATTGCCTGAAATGCGTCGTGGTACGAGTTTTCCGTGCTCAGAAATGAAAGACTGCATCATGCGCACATCTTTATAATCAAGCAGGTACTCAGTATCTGCACAAAAACGGCAAACTTTTTTGCGATGAAATCCACCGCCACCACCGCCGCCGCCTTTGCGACCGCGATCGTCACCGTCTCTATCCATGTCTCTTGAATCTTCTTTTTTTCTTTCTCTTGCTAAACCCATTTTAAATTCCTCGTTATCTTTTCTTTATTCGTTATCTGAACCCATGTCGCCCATATCGTAGTCCATCTCTGAATGGTCATATCGGCGTTCATGATTACGTTCTTCACGGCGTGCTTCGCGCTCTTCTTCACGGCGTTTAGCAGCAGCTTGAGCATCGGTTCTTGATTTTTTGAAATCATCTGGACTGAATTCTTTTCCGAGAGTCACAGTCAAGAAACGAAGAACATGCTCATGAATGCGAAGGTTTCGCTCAACTTCGTGAACAACACCTGGCTTACCATTGTAAACAAGGTAAGTGTAGTGGCCGCGAGTTTCTTTTTTGATTGGATAGGCGAGTTTCTTCTTACCCCAATCTTCGTGCAGAACGATTGTGCCATCAAACTGAGCAACGACTGTACCCATGCGCTCTTGAATCAATTTCAAAGCTTCATCGGTCAATTCGTTTCTGGTGATGATCGTAGTTTCGTAGCCTGGAATAAGGTTACCCTTACCCGTTTGGGCTTGAGTGTTAGGCATTGCTATTCTCCTTGTGGACGACAAACAAATTTCTTTGTTTGCTTTCGCCTGTTTCATTTTTATGCTGCGCCCAGCCAAAACAAGCAAGGTTTCTCTTACGCTCATGCGTTCGATGTTTTTTGCGTGAACCCATGCCTAGCACGAACCTAGGCTCAGCCACAAAGAAAAACTCGTCAAAAGACGAGAGCTTTGTGCTAGTCTCGAGCCCGATGTCTCGAAATCTGCCATTTTTGGAAGTTCAGTCATGCGCCGATTGCCCCCGACTTCGCGCCTATTGCGCTCAAGTCGCAGAAATTAAGCGTGCCGCACACAGTCATGATCACTACTGGGGTAAACCGGTCGCAGGATTTGGCGACCCCAACGCTGAGCTCGTGATCGTCGGCCTTGCTCCAGGCGCCCACGGAGCCAACCGCACTGGCAGAATTTTCACCGGAGATCGCTCTGGCGAGTGGCTGTACCGTGCACTGTACGAAGCGGATTTCGCCAACCAACCTGACTCACATCGGCGCGATGATGGGCTCATTCTCAAAAACGCCTACGTCACCTGCGTGGTGAAATGTGCTCCGCCAGACAATAAGCCGACCTTAGACGAACAGAACCATTGCCGAGAAAAATACCTAGTTAAAGAACTCGAAAGCCTCGCGAGTGCGAAAGTTTACTTAGCCCTCGGCCAAATTGCCCTCATCGGATTATTGAACGCATTGAAAAGTACCTATCGAGTAGAACTCTCGAACCTCAAAAATCTTAAATTTGGGCATGGCAAAGTGATTGAACTACCCAATGGCAAATCGATCGTCATGTCTTACCACCCTAGCCAGCAAAACACGTTTACGAAAAAACTCACCGCCGAAATGTGGCGTGAGATTTTTGTGACTTGCCGAAACCTTTGTGAGCTCAGTCAAAAAAACTCATAGCAAGCAACGCCCGTTAAGGCTCCTACTCGTCTATTCTCACGTCATGATTTTGGTTTGTCACTTCACGGCCCTGCCTGCTACCTCTCGCGTGAGGGTGCGCAGAAGGGGTCGTTTCAGTCATGCTTACACAAAATCAGTTTTTATTTTTGAGTGGGCGTTTTGCTCGACTTTCGGGCCGACTCGTAGCCATTGCGGGGTACTTTGTCGCAGCATCAGCCCTTGCGCTCTTTTCACCAACGGTTACTAGAGCTACCCCCATCGGCGTCGACTTACGCGATGTCGCGCAATTCGATCTCGCGTCGTTTCCGGCAGCGACACTTATATTAGAAACATTTAATAAAAATCCTGAGATTTTTGTACCAGCGGGGGTCTCATTTTTGCTAGATGGCCCAGGGCAACCGAATTTTGTGGCGAAACGACTACAAATAGCCGGAAAAAAAACCTTGGCCAATACGGTTTACGGTGTTGAACTTGCCGAACAGCCAACTTCAAATGCCGATGGCACTTCGCGAGTCTTGCTGAACGTTCTTTATCACTTGTCAGGAACGAACTTCTTCTACCGGCAACTCGAGCTGACCCTCAACTCAGAATTGACTAAAATTCAAAATGTAACCGTAACAAAAAATGATTTTTCCCTAAATAAGATGCATTTTTCGATGGAGGTCAGCCTCGCAGAGAGAAAAGCGATCTTGAGCGACACGACGACAGGCATAAAAAAAGTCTACCCATTAGGTGTCGGCGGATTTGACGAAGGAATCACCCCTGAATCAGGCGGGCGAGTTCGACTCATGTCAGTCCCCAAAGTGAATGCAAAGCTCATGCGCTCAAAAGCCACCGCTTACAAACTGCCAGTAGAAGAATATTTGAAGCTCCCCTACATGCCGATCACTAAAAGCAATGGGCTCACCATTCCCGTTGCGTTTCATATCGTACAGCATTCGAATGAATCGCCGCGGGGACAAATTCCTGGCACCCCCCGCAAACCATTGGGTCGAGACATGAACTACATGATTCGAGGTTTTGATTCGCACGCTTGTTACCGACTTCGCGAAAAAGACCTCTACGAGCTTTACGCAATTTTGATGCACCAAGAAAAAGATGCCATTGATCTCAACGTTTCATTTCAGCTGGGGCAACCGGGACAAGCCGAGCCTGAACTCGAACACCCGATGCCAAAGAGAAACGATGGTTACAAAACCGTCACCAATTATGGAACCGCCGAACACCCAAAGCCCAAAAGAGACCCTAAGTACCACTACTACATCATGAGTGACGTACTTGCGCCGCCCCCAATTGAACAACTAGGACAGGTGGCCGGCTCTTCGAATTTGCACTAGACAGTTGATAAACAAGCCCTCAAGATTAATTCATGAAGGCCCTGGCACTGCTATTCACACTCGTTAGCCTCATTTTATCTCAGACGCTTGCCAGTCAATCACCACCAGCTATTATTGTCTATTCGCGAGGCCCCCTGCCTCACGAAGCTATCGCAGAGATCGAAGCCGACGCTGATTTCAAAGTCTTCACGATTCCAGACCATAAACTTCTCGACCAACGTTGGCGAGATTCACTATTCAACAAAGCAGGAGTACTCACCGTTATTCGTGATTCAAACAATCATTTTGATGCAGCAAAAGAGTCTTGGCTACTTTGGAAAGTATTGAACGAAGAAACTGAAACTTTGAGAAAAGAATTTTCGCAACTCACAGACACTCAGTGTGAACGCATCAATAAAGCCTTGAAGAAAGACCTGCAGCTTGAATAAGTCGAATCAGAACTCTGGCATCTCTCAGTTTTCTGAACGTCGCCCTCTTCTAGGATACCTCGCCTTGACCCTTTACTCAGCCTCAGTTTTACCACTGCCTTCTTCTGCTGCTAGCGCCGGAGAACTTTTGTATGTGGGTCTGAATACTCCGGCGGTTGCGAGTGAAATCAAGATTATTGAAAGCGTTCTCGAAAAAACTAACCAAGGCCCACCGCCAAAGAAACCACCTGATCATCTCTCTACTATTACCAGCTCTGGAGGCAAGTCGCTTAAAAAAATCGCTTCATACCTTAAAGGACTCAAGAGCAAAAAACCACCAGCTCAGTTTCTAGGAATGGTGATTTCTGGCCACTCAACTGGCGACGACTTTTTGGTTGAGGGCAACCTAGGAGGTAAACACGCCTTTTCTAGTACACAGTTGGCCGATGTGATTGACCGAACCCCTTTGGCTATTCGACCGAATGGCATCTACCTGATGGGCTGCTACTCTCTTTCTCCACGACAAGTGAGCAAGTGGCAAAGCATTCAAGACGAAGGTGGGCTAATGTTTACCTTGGGTTTTTCGAATCAGGCTCCATCTTGTTCGGTTGAAGTGAATAGTGAAATTCTGAAAAAAGTTACAGCAAAGATGACAACTCTCGAAGAACGTAAGTCGAATACAAAAATCGACCGTCGAACAAAGTCAACTCCGGCACCCCTCAAACCTGAGGTGACGATTCAAGACCTCGATCAATGGATCAAAAGTCTCGAGCAGCTCTATCACGACAATTCAATCGCCGGCTGTACCACCGACAGCTATTTCGATTTCAATTATCGCAGCGGAGAAAAAGACAACCCGGCCGCCCTTACGTGCAATCCCCAAAGAAAAGAACGCGTCCTGACAGCCATCAACTTGTACCAACGCTACTGTTCAAAAATAATAGCGTTTAACGAAACCCAACTTCGAACGGCATACAATCATTTTCAATACTCGATTCAGTGCCTCACAGAAGCCGAGCAAAGCAAGGCCCCAACAGCAATCCAATTTGTAGAGGTCGTGCACGACTCACGAACGGGTTGCCCACACACTCGCAAGAAAAGCTAGGCATTCTCGTCGAGATCAATGCCTCTGGCTTTAAACATCGCCTTCCATCCAATGAGCCTACCAACCCCAATCAAACTAATTCCACCGAGCAAATAGAAAGTTGAATGAACCCAAAGGCCATAAAGTGCTCCCACATATCCGGCAACAACAGCAACAAAAGTAACTGGGTTTTTCGCCATCAAACAATATTGCCCAAAGGCGGTGTCCATCAGCGCCGCCTTGTTTATACCGAGAGTGGTGTAGGTACCTAAAGCTGCAAGTGCCCCTAGTGCTACCATCGCGAATGCAAATTCACCTTGCCACAAATAGTACCCCGACCACATGACTGCAAGCGTATCAAGGATGAGCTTCGGCGGATAGGCGTGCTGAACTAGGGCATTTTCGAATAGAGTGACCTTTCTTGTTCTCAATCCCTCAGCCGGAAGAGCCGAGACGAGCTTGGCTCTCGGCACTTCAACGGTTCTTGCTTCTGATGTTTGACTAACTTTTTGAGTTTCCATGATATTCTCCATTGTTTTGGTTCAAGTACGAGTCAAACCTCTATTCAATTCACATGCCATATCGATTGGTGCACCTAGGCCATTCATTCACAAGCATTCGCTACGAGAAAAAAAACATCGAGAGCGCCAACTAACGCATTCGGGATTCACCATTTTGGCAATTACCGACACCTGTAAGAGGCTTCGCTCACCTATATTGGCTCCGACGCCAAATTCTCAGGTGGCATTCAAAATGCAAATGAACGAAACCGTTGCTTGAATGCAGCGAAGCGAGATTGGACTCTTGTGAGTGAAAGTCTTACCGGCGGAGTTGTCTGTTTGCCGCCGTAGCGAAAGGTCGACGCTTTCGATGGTGACGTCGTTGGTGTGAGCCGGCCGTTTAAGCTCTTCGGCTCTATTGGAAGGTAAAATCTCTGATGGGTTGATTCGTTTTGAAGAGGTAGTGATTTGATGGGTTGCAGTTTCTCAGAAAGAGAAATGAGCCTCGATTTTTAGATAATGAATGCAAATGCCGAGCTTGGTCAGGCAAGGCGAAGGCTAGTAGAATGAGCGAAGAAACAGTCGGATGCAGCTCGTTCAATTTCATTCATTCGAGAGGGTGACACGTCAAAAAAGAGGCTAATTGAAAGCTCGGAACTTCTGAAATGACGCTCGAGGGCCTTTAATCTCGCGCGAAGCCGTCCGAATAAGCCGGAAGTGACGACCGGCGAACCCGGTGGGTTATTTTCAGAAGGGCAATTGGGGTTGCCAAGGTTCGGCTCGAAAGGGTTGAATCGAGAACCTCAGAAGTCAAGGTAGACCGAGAAGTCTGCCTGAATGGCAGTGTGGTTTTAGTCAAACAAAACCACACGAGATGTAGATCAGAACCGAGTACGCGTTCTTCGAATGTGAAAAGGAACTTAAGGAGATTGCGAGTTCGGGATGTGCTACGTGATAGCCAGCTTTTAAAAAAGGAGGGTGGAGCCATTGACAGCTAACTGAGAGCGTTTTTTCGGTTTGCTGTCAATGGCTCCACCTTTCTTATTTTTTACGCTCGCGAGAAAGGGTTCTATGGCAATTCCAGTACAGGTGACTTTTCACAACCTAGGTCACTCAGATGCGATTGATTCAAGAATTCGTGCAAAGGCAGCGCAACTCGAGAAATTTTATTCGCGAATCACTTCGGTGCGTGTGGTCATCGGTCCATCTGGCCGACGCCATCGGCATGGTAATCTGTACTGCGTTCGCATCTACCTGACTGTACCTGGGCATGAAATCGTGGTCAGCAGAGACCCGCCAAAAGACAAATCGCATGAAGACGCTTACGTGGCTATCAGGGACGCATTTGATTCAGCAAGGCGACAACTAGAAGATGCCGTCAGAATCTACTTCTACCCGAAATCACGTCGGTACCTGAGAAAAATGAGTGAACCATGGGCAAGCAAGAGCCTCAAAGAAAATTCAAGCGTAACCCAATCCTAATTATTCTTGCGGTCATCTTTGGACTCTTATTTCTCAGTCGAATTCGAACAATCAACTCTACCCCAGAGATGATCAGTCATAGGCAAGTTCTTGAGGGCGAGCTCAAGAAACCTTGATTGAAGCCACACTCAAGAATTTGTGGCAAAAACACTCTGAATCAGTGCAAGTCAGTGCATGAGTCTTCGACAAAAGAATCAAAGTCGATAGTCAAAAGTGGCGATGATTTTCGCATTTTTGATTCATTTTTTGAGCCATCGCCAGTCGTGAGAATTTCAAGCACGGGAATGATTTATGCATTCACCAGCCTCGGTGGTGCAAAGCATGAATTCATCAAGGTGGTTTGTTTTTGTTTCTATTTCTGTTTTGTGGTCATCGCTAGCGGTAGCCGCAGGTAGCGGTTGCCCAGAGGGGGGTTATTCGGTCATACAATCCCCAGATGGTGGTTCGCTGAGTTTGCTTTTTGACCAGTTTGTTCTAGAGGCAAACGGCGTTAAAACTTGCTCTCTTGCCATACCGCTAAATCTACCGGCCGCAACGAGCCTCGGTATTTACCGCGTTGACTACCGTGGTTATGCAAACCTCAGTCGCGGCCAAGCTGCCGAGCTCTCTGTCGACTATGCATTAGGCACTCGAGAAAATGGGCGCAGTTTTCGTCGAAGGGTTAGAGGCGCCCACGAAGGTGATTACGTGTTCACAGAAAATCTTGGTGCCGGGCTCATGAGGCGAGTGGGGTGTGGCGATCAGGCATTACTGAACGTCGCCATCAATCTCACCTTGCAGACTGGCGCACAACCAAATGGAGCCATGGCTTCGGTCGACTCAGCTGACGGCACCGCAAAGGGAGGCTTACTGTTTAAACTAAATTACCAACCATGCCATTAACTAATCCGTAAAAAAAAGTGAGGAAATGAACATGAAAAAGACTGAAGACTTGAACATGAAAAAAAATCGAGTTCTCTTTGCAATCGGTAGCCTATCGGTATTCTTATGGGTCGCCGTCGCACGAGCCGACACGCAGTCGGTTTCACTTGAGCAATTGTTCAGCCGCCAAGAGCTGAACATGCAAAGCCAAGAAACCCACCCAATCATGGAACCCCGAATGGTCAGTTCAACGTGTTATCGCTCGGTTTCTGAGCCTGAAATCGTTTGCCGGTGGGAGCCAGACCCTTGGTGCTGGGATCAAGACCCGCCTCCAGGTCGTCCTGGACATCCAGGACATCCAGGACATCCTGAGCATCCAGGCCGCCCAGAGCATCCTCGCCCGCCCCATTTTCCGGGCAATCCTGGGTTTGGCTGCCGGCCCGGCCACGTTAATCGAATCTGCGAAACCGAGTGGGTTTTGCACCAAGTGCCTTACGCCTGTATGAAAGAAGAAATGGTACAGGTAGGTATTGCGCTTGACTACAATGTGAATGCACACATCGCAGTCTTGGCTGAGAAGGTCGGCTTGAACTTCATGCCTGCGAGACTCGATCATGTGTTCTCACTCACTCTAAGTGGAGAATTGCTGAGCTCTGCAGTCACGACTACACCAACAGGGCCCGCTCTCGCGGTATTTCAAAAAACCCTGACCACTGCCAATATCGTAGGGCCTCAGCAAAAAGAGGTGACCGGCAATGTTGATTTGAGAATTGCAGACGCAGCAGTCTTAAACCAACTCGACACAACTGGTGTGACACGCATTCACTACGAAGCCGATCAGCTACAATTCACAACAGCGGCTGGGCTAGACCCAAGTCTTGCAGTCATTCATCTAATGGTTAAAAGAGATCGCATTCTCGGAGGCGACACGATTCTCTTTAATGATTATGTTCCGGCTGCAATGATCAATCTAGTGCAAGTGGTAGGCGCCACTCAAGGCGTCATCGACCTTAAGCCACTCACCGCCGGGGGCCTCAAGGGCGGGCGCCATCGCATTGAATTAGCGATTGAACCAGTCGGAATGCTCACAAACAGGGGCTACCGACTAGTCACCGGAAGCAGCCTAACAGAGCTTCCGAAACTCACGACTGCACTCAAGCTAAAGCTTTAGGCAATGAGGGGAAGCGGCGCTGATCAGGTTTAGTCGCCCTTGGTCAGCGCCGTAAACCCGAAAACTCAATGAAACTTACAGATCTTGATCGTCAATTGAGCGTTCGGTGCGGCGGTCTTTCTTACAAGATGAACTCTCTTCGAAATTCTCAGAAGCGGCATCAGAAAAATCTGCCGCCATTTGATCTCTCAATTTTTTTACCGCATCGGGATCTTCAAAAAAAATTCCAAACTCACGATTGCTACTCAATGAAGTTTGTGACCCATTCACCGACCCTACCCACCCGCGTGCATCGTCAACTACAATCGCCTTTGCGTGCAAATAGCCTGGTCTGCCGTGAATCTTCTGGCTAGACGTAAAAAATCGAACTTTGGCACCCACCGACTCGAGCGTCTGAAAGAATTTTTTTTCTTTCTTAATGTCGGCTGCTTTTGGTTTTCTAAAAGCGCAAATACTGGCAACCTGAACGCTTACTTGACGCCCCTTTTTCGCCGAATCAATGAGAGCCTGAATCAAGTGCTTGTCGTGAATGTACTGATTCTGTATTCGTACCGAGCTCTTTGCCGACTCGATAAACGCAACGATCGGTGACAGAGAGTGTGGACTCACCGTCACTTTCTTAGATACCTGGTTGCCGAGCCTCGATCTGAGGTCGTACTTCACGCCATTGATATCGCTATCGAACGTAGTCATCAAGGACTCAACTACATCGCGATCAGAGCTCACCACATGATAATCGCGATTACACCGTTTAGGTTTTTCATCTAACAAACAGAGATTAGAAGCCTCGAAATTTCCGGTGCTAATGAGAGCCTTCTGCGAAGACGTACCGCGATCGACCACCGCAACTTTTCCGTGTTGATAGCAGGGCCTCTTGGGGTCGCCACAAAACAGTGACTTATTAAAGGCCTCAAAACGTCCGCCTGACGCAACAATCTCTTTTACCAGTTTTCGTTGATCGTCACAGTCTAATAGACTCGCCTTCTTCGGTTCACGGCCACGACGCTTCTTCTTGGAGCCGCCGGCATGGGCTGCTGCATAACCGCCCTTTGCTTTAATCACGTCATCTGAAAAAAGTGAGCACCCTTCTTCGAGAGGATTGGGGTCTTTGAGAATTCGAATCTTCACGCCCCGATGAATCGCATCACGAAGCGAGCGCCTAACCGTTTTGCTACCCATCGTGTAAATTTCAATATCAATGGTCTTCTTAGCGACGGCAATCATTTCAATGAGTGGGCTCGGCTCATGCCCGAGAAAAAGGCGGTTTACCTGCGGCGCTGCCTCTGATTGACTAGCCCACTGAAAAATGAACGTCATCGCGACAACGACCACGATTCTCATAGCTCGTCTGATTTGCCTGCCCACGAGTGCGGCTCTTTCGTTTCAGTTGAGTTTGCTGCCTCTTTTGGCGGGCGCCTTTTTTCAGAAAACGCAATGATCAGAATCGCTCCTTCGTACATTAATAAAAGAGGTGCCAACAAAATAAGCATAGAAACCGCATCAGGAGGCGCAAAAAAAGCGGCTAAAATGGTCATTCCGATAATTGCATTTTTTCGTGACTGCTTTAACTGGGTCGAACTCACCACTCCGAGTAACCCAAGAAGGGTGATGATCACCGGTATCTCGAAGGCCACCCCGAACAAAAGCATGAGCTTTAGGCAAGTCGAGTAATACGAATCAATCGTCAACATCGGAACATCGGTCGGCGAACCATAAGTGACGAAAAATTTAAATCCGACCGGAAATAAAATATAATACGCGAAAAGCGCGCCGCCCACAAAAAACACAGAACTCACCACCACAAAGGGCACTGCATATTTGCGCTCTTGCGGGTAGAGTCCTGGTGCGATAAATCGCCACACCTCAGAAAAGAAGTAAGGTGAGAGAAAAACAAGCGAAGTGTATCCGGCAATTTTCAGGTGTGTTAAAAAATTCTCAAATAAACTCGTAAAATACAACTTCTGTTGATCTGGGGGTAGCACTTTAAACAAAGGCGCCCGCAAGAATTGCAAAATCGGCTCTGAACAAAAATAAAATACAATAAAACCGGCAAAAAACACCCAAAGACAACGCATCAATCGCGAACGCAACTCTTCTAGGTGTTCAAAAAAACCCATGTTCTTGGCCTGACTAGGGTCGCCTGATGACTCACCCACGAGCCGGGGTGGCCGGTCGGGAATGCCTGTTTGACCTGATTGGGGCGACTGCGAGTTCGAATTTGCCATAAATTGATAGAGGTTAGCTATAAGGCTTGCCGCGGTTTTAGGTCAAGAACCAGTTTGTACACTTTGTTACAATCTTTAACCTCGCTGAGAAGCATTACGCGCCAGACTTCTATAGATTCAGACTCAAGGAGACCTACTGAATTATGAAGAAACTAATGATATTTGTTATTCTCAGTGTTTTTGGAGCCCTCGCATTTGCCGGTTGTCGGCACCACTCGCCCGAGCAACGAGCCGAGTGGATCACTAAACGAATCGCGTCAGAATTGAACCTCGATGAAGCCCAAAAGGCCAAACTAAGCGAAGTGGCGAAGGCGATACTTGAGCAGCGCAAATCACACAAGGCACAAATGGATGCCACCTTTGTCACCGTCACTGACGAAATCTTGAAGCCAGAACTCGATCGAAAGGTGGTTGAACAGGTATTTGAAGATCACCACAAAACGATGAAGCAAGACCTTGATATTGTCTTCGTGAAAGTTCAAGAGTTTCACCGCTCTCTGAAGCCTGAGCAAAAATCAAAGGCCGTTGAGAGACTAAAAGAACTGAAAGAGAAATTCTCAAACTGCCATGGTGACTAATTTGAAATAATAGCTCAGACTGAGCGAAAACGACTCAGTCTGAGCCTGTTTTTTAGATTGAACCCAATTGCAAGGAGAGTCCACTGATGATTCGCGTGTTGATGATTGATGACGATCAAAAACTAGGCGCACTTCTGAAAGAGTATTTTGAAAAGCACTCCATACAGCTTCACGTTGAGTCTACCCCTAGCCGTGGACTCGCTGCGCTTGAAAGAGAAAGTCCCGAATTGGTTTTACTCGATGTGATGCTACCTGAAATCGACGGATTTGAAGTCTGTCGTCAGATTCGAAAATCATCAAATGTGCCCATACTGATGCTCACCGCCCGCGGCGAAGTGACCGACAAAGTGGTCGGACTCGAACTGGGGGCTGATGACTACCTGTCGAAACCGTTTGAACCCAGAGAACTCGTCGCTAGAATATTGGCTATTCTTCGACGGGGGCAAACCACCCCAGAAAAAGGTGTAGTATGGGTATGCGATGAGATTCGGGTCGACATTGAGCGACGCGACGCCAGCCTTAGTGCTCGACCACTTTCACTGACGACGTCTGAATTTAGCTTGCTCAAAGTCTTTCTAGAAAACTCTGGCAAAGCACTGTCTCGTGACACCCTCATCGAAAAACTTCGCGGACTAGATTGGCAGGCCTTTGATCGGTCAATTGATATTTTAGTGAGCCGCCTAAGAACCAAACTCGGTGACGAATCTAAGAACCCGAAATACATCAAAACAGTTTGGGGAACCGGCTACCTCTGGATTCAGCCCCTAAAGCGTGAAATGAAACGAGAAAAATCATGACACAGAAAGCTCAAAAAGATCGATTTGAAAGTGAAAATCTCTCATACCATTCGATATTTTTTCGACTGCTTCTGATTTTCGGTCTGAGCGGTATCATCTTAGTTTCGGGCCTTGGGCTTTTGCATCGAACCCTGTCGGGTATCACGGGACCTTTCGATGCCATTCAGCGATACTCAAGCCATTACGCCGAACTCTTAGTAAAAGAACTAGGCACGCCACCTAATCACGCGCTTGCCGAAAAAATTGCTAACGATCAACACCTGGCTATCAAAGTCGTCGGCCCATCTGGCTCGCCTTTTGGCTTAGGTGAATCGAGCGATTCGTTTCAAACCACTCAATTTCGAGATTTTTTTCAAAAACCAAACCACGGCAACGCGCAAGACCACACGGTTACCACTGCTTCGGGAGCCCAAATCACATACCTACACCAAGGTCGGCACTGGGTGATCGAACTCAAACAAGCAGGGTACCAATTTCTGTTTTCGCCCGAATTGCCGAACTTCGATAATCGAAGCGAGTTTTGGTTTCTTGCCTCGATTTGGGTACTTTTCATTCTAGCGACTACTTACTTTTTGGTGCGGCGTTTATTAAAACCGGTTTCACTCTTGGTTGACGGTGTCAACCGAATGGGGGCGGGTGATCTCGCTTATCGAATTGATACGTGTCGCCCCAAGGGTGAGTTTCGCTTAATGGCCAATGCCTTCAACACGATGGCCGAAAAAATACAGACAATCATTCAATCAAAACAGCAGCTGCTACTCGATGTGAGTCACGAGTACCGGTCACCCTTAACGCGACTTAAAGTAGCTCTCGAGCTTTTACCTTCAAGCGCGACCCTCTCTGGAATGAAGGACGACATTAGCGACCTTGAAATGATGACCACTGAAATCTTAGAATCAGCCCAATTAGATTCTTCTGGCTCTAGCCTAAAAAAAACCAACTTTAACGCCGGAGAATTTGCACGCTCGATTCAAGAAAACTTCAAGAACTACCCGATTCAATGGAGGCTTTCGCTTGAAAATGAGATCGAAAACTCGGTCACTCTCTACGCAGACGAAATGCGTTTGAAAATTGCCATTAAAAACCTCGTTGAGAATGCACTAAAATATTCACCTCACGATTCAATTGTCGTTTCATTTTCAGCAAGTTTTTCGCGACCACTTGTTATTTCGGTGAAAGACTACGGCGAGGGCATTGCCGCAGCCGAACTCAATAAAATCTTTGATCCTTTCTACCGCATTGACCTTGCCCGAACAAAAAAAGAGCGCGGTGGCTATGGGCTTGGATTATCGTTAGTAAAGAAAATAGTCGACGCTCACCAGGGTAAAATTGAAGTTCACTCTGAAGTAGGCAAGGGCTCAGAATTCATCATTGAGCTGCCGACTAGTTAAGGCGACCACTCAAGTGCTACTGCAGGTCTTTCTTAATATTCGCGTTCGGAATAATGCCCGCGTCTTGTAGCGACTTCGCCGCCTTTTCGCTCTTTGTGCGAAGCCAAAGATCGTAAATACGAAGAATGTCTTTTTCTGATTTTGGCGAGGTCTTTTCGCTGATTTCGGCCAAAACATCGACGAAGACTGAAAATTTTTCAGCAAGTTCGTGATACATTTTTCTCACGGCTTGCTCTTCGAGCATGTGTGAAACTTGATTGTAGGCTCTACCGCCGAGTTCAATGTAATAGTCAACATCAACCAGTTTGCGAGAAAGACTATCTTGAAAATATCCAGCGGTGTACAGCGAAACGTCTCCGATCTGTCTCAGCAAACTTCGTTGCACTTCGTGAGAGTCTTGTTCGAGGGCCTCTTTCAGCTTGATCGCCAGAGGTTCGTCTCGCACGTTTCCTTCAGAATCTTTGGTATAGAGCTTGTCTGTCGTGATGAACTGATTGAGTAAATTGACCAAATAGAATTCGGTCTCAGGCTGAGGCTTGACGTGATGTTTGTCTAACGCCTCATTAACCAATTCGTAAAAGTATTCTTGTGGCTGAACCACTAATTTGAGTTTTGATTCACCGTTCATGCTTCTTACCTATCGGCAATGTCGCAGATGAATATTAGACTATTTTATGCGGTTACTGTGCAGCGAGTTGCCTAACCTTCATTTTACGCTAGATTTAGCCAGAGTCAACCTGCGTACGGCCGTCGCAGTCAAAGTCGACACATTATTATCTAAAATCTATTTATGACAATTTCCGGCGCAGCTTGGACTGAGATTCATGACTTTTCCAAGTCGCTTAGTATCGTGACAGGCTCCGGCGGCGCCTCCGCACCCCACCCCAAAACTGATGGTCTCTTGGTAAGTTTTTGGCGCCCGCGGGCTCTCAAGCCTGAAGTTCATGTGACCTAAATCGGGTTTACCCCACCCCTGGTCATAATCTTTGCCACCGAGCCAATCAACAAACCGAGGGTGCGGATAATTTTGGTGGCAAACATTGCACTTGTAGACTCTATCTGATGTGAACATCGTCTTCACATTCAACGGTTGCGCATCGATTGGTGCAATCGATTCGTGACAACCAAAACAGCTCGTTTGATATTTCTGCAGGTCAAATTTGTCGTCCGGGGTAATCATGAGAGCCACATGGTTCCAGTTCGACTGCATGCTATGAGGGTAGAGACTGTGACACTGCAAACAACTCACCTTTGACGTGCCACCTTTCATATCTGTTCCATGACAGGCGGTCGCACACCCTGCCCATTTTCTTGAATTCAGATAGGCTACCCCATGGACGCCTTTGCCTGACCATCCAGGTTGAATGTGGGGGTAATAATTTGAATTGTTATGACATGAAAAGCAGCTCTTTTGCGACGCTCCGCCCTTAAAATCTAGGCCGTGGCAAGCTTGACAGAGCAACGGGTTTGCCTTGTAATCTTTACTGTGAACGATACCGTTTGAGTACCGAACTTCGACGGTACACGGTACCATGTTTTCCATTCCATCATCTGAATCACACCACGACTGTGCCGTGCCAATTGGGTGCTTGCTTTTTCCTGGACCATGGCAACTCACACAACCCGGAGCGGTGGCAGTGCCGGTGAGATTGACTCCATGACAAAGGCTGCATTCTTTAGGGTTTCCCTGAAGAGTGGTCACCAACGTCTGGCCGTGGCCATTGGCCTGAGTTTTCCAACTAGGCGTATGTAATAATGGGTAGGTCGTGTGACAACTGACGCAGGAGGTGGCAACTATCGAGGCTCCCGGCCATTTCTTGCCACCTTCAAGGGTAGCCCCATGGCATTGTTTGCATTCAGTTGTGCCCTTTTCAAGCGCCCACGCTCCATGCCCTGAGGTTTTCCAACTATCAGTCGTATGAACCTCAAGACTCGAGTGACAGCTCAAACACGATTTGGTTTGAAGTCCAGGGTTCGATGCCACCACGTACTCTTGCCCCGTAGCATGGCAAGCTAAGCATGACATTTTTCCTAGAACTAGGTATTTTTCACCGTGAGCACCCTTCGCCCAATCAACATTACGGTGCTCGTTTGGCCAGAGATTGTGGCAAGAACTACACGACACCTTTGATAAACCACCATTCAAGTCAGCTCCGTGACATTTCGTCGCACAAGTTGCGGTAGACTTTTCTTTTACAAATTGCCCGTGAGCCGTAATTTTTCCCCAATCTGATGAGTGCGGATAATCTTTGTGACACTTCGTACAACTAGGTGCGTTTGGGCTTATTCCGCCGTGGCAAACCAAACACTGACTCGCATCAGTCTGGCCGTCAGAGCGCACGAGAACACCGTGTTTCTCGGGCAATAGAAAATCCTTCGGATGCGGATAAAGTGCAACCCCTGAACTCAGCGTTGACGCCGATGAAGTCGAGCTTCGATTAGTCGAACTGGGGGTTCGGTTAGAGGCCGAACAATGCACAAAAGTAACTGCCAACAACACAACAAAGATGAATCGCCTTATGAGAGGTTCCACAATTTCTCTTCGGCAGGTCAAAACTAAATCTAAAATTTTTGTGATTCTTCTCGCCAGACCACTCGGTGGCACTGAGTTTACTCTCATTTACCCCAGAAACAGCCAAATCTTTGGTTACAATCATCGGGCCCAGTGAGGGCTGAACAAGCCCGAGATCCTGAATTCGGATTCTTGCAAACAAAAGAGTCGTCAAGCGTAGTATAGCCGTACTGGTTAAACCACTTGCAGCCGTATCCAGAATTGCACGACTGGAAGTCACTTACCTTGTTACAATCAAAAAGAACCGGATCATCTGAAGCGTAGATGCGCTTGCACTTACCTTCGCTCCATGAACATTGTAAAGACTGGGGACATTCATATGCTGTTTTGAAGTCGCTACAGTGAGTTCCAGTGTACTTAGCTCCACCAAAACCAGGTATATTTGAGCAAACCGAAATACTGTCCTCATTCGCTTTTGGTCTAGTGGCCACACACCCATTAATCCAACAATAATTGATTGAAAAATTTGAACAGTCAAATTCCTCAGATCCCGTTCCTTTGCAGCTTTCTACAGTCGCTGTGCCTTGAGTCTCTTCTTCCTTATTTGTTTTCCATTCGCACCCTGAAACGAGGCAGGAGTCTTGATCAATATATGAATCGCACGAAAGCTGAACTGGAGTACCGGTGCACGAAAAATCGGTCTTATCTTTTGGATTCATTTCAAAACACCAGTTTGCCCACGGTGGGATAAAACCACCCTGGCAGTCAACGGTGTCAATGGGCTGAGATATCGGACGTTGAGCAAAATCACCAACTTGCTTATTGTATTCTGCAAGCGAATTACTGGGTCCAGGTTTGTATTTGCATCCTGAAATTTTGTCACAACCGAAACTATTACGATTCATGACTGAACACCTTGCAGTGCCCGAACATCGGCCAGAAGAACCGACAAGAAAGGGTCTACCACCACGGCTTGGTCGGCCTAAGAGCTACCCTAAAACCGTTGTCGAACTTCTTAAGAAGCTTTATCGCGCGAGCGCTTCTGCAACGTTCGTCTTGGTAGATCGGGAGCTGAATCATCATCGATTGGAAGGACGGAAAAGTACATTATTTGCGTTGAATTCGTGAAGATTTTAGTGAGTGCACGATTCGTACAAGAGAGAAAAGAAAAACAGTCCTGTTTTTTTCGTTTGACATCAAATCGGTGTATTTATTCCGATGCCATTTCTTTTTCTCAATGCGTGCTAAATCAGTGTGAGACCGCAACAGATGCGCCAAGAAGGTGCTGCCACTGAAACATTGGGGCCCGCCACAGTGAAGGTGCGCTGAATGACTGAATGAGGCTTTAAACGCGTGAAAATGCCTTTTTCAAACCCATGCTATAGCTGATTTACTTATGCAAATCAGTAATCAACCTTCGGTAGC
>CAITVN010000058.1 GCA_903895855.1 Oligoflexia bacterium
AATAGAGTCACTCAAGCTCACAATGACCCTCGCGCGGGCGCTGGATGCGCCGTTCCCGGGCGCGAGTACACGAAGTACGGGGTCATTTGAGGGTGAGTGACTCTATAAAACTACCCCTGGTATTGCCGCGTTGAGGCTAGGTCACCTTCCCAGAGCTGAACTGTTCGGCGAACGATATCTTCCTTTGAATTTTTTGTTTGAGTAAGAATCACAGCAATTAAGAGAGCGAAGACCAATACACTTGAGGCCAAGATTGTTAGTGTTGAACTCCGTTTGGAAAATAGGGGCAAACTACGCATTACTCCATCTCCATTACATGAATATCTGGGAAGCCATGAATTCTATCGGCTAAGTGAATATTCTTTATTCTCGGTGGATACAGCTGTTTAGACATCAACTGACCTAACGGGATAATAAAACCAGACTTGAGTAACGCCCTGTGCGCAGCTTCAATATGCTGACCGGCCTCTAATTTGTCTGTGGTGGCACCGGCCCTTGCGAGTGCCAATTTTACCGCTTCAATTTCGCCGATAGAGAAAAGCATGGGTGGCACAAAACCATTGAAAAACTCCTCAGCTCGGTCTTCCGTTGCATCTGCGCCAACTAAAGTCATCATGGGTGTGACCGTCGTAGCTGCCGCGATTGTGTCTTCGAGGGTTCTTGGTTCAACGCTGACATTCAGTGGTAGGGCTGAATTGTTTTTTTCAAAAAAACTTCGAACTAAGTTCTCCTGATGCCCATTGTAATTCAAATACTTCACCGGGTTTATCGTCTCTTTGTGGGTGCAGGACTTCTTACTATCTGGAATTAGCCCATCGAATTCAACCAATGCGCCCGGCAGCCCTCGAGGTAACATTCCCGGAAGCGGCGACAGGTCTAAACCGAGTGCTGCAATAAAGGCTTTTCTGTCAAAACATTTAACAAAATGTAACCGGGCATCAGTATCAGCAATTCGCACTAGCAGGTAATAGGTTTTGTACACAGCCCTTTTTATTGATTGAAAGCCGACTCTCAATTTATCAGGAATCGGGGTGTGGTAGAGATGATTCCAGTCGTCAATGGATTCCTTGACCTCACCTGGTTCGTTACCGACCCTGATAAACTCGACCGACTTGAAACTCCCGAGGACCTGACTATTTAGAGCCTCGACGACAATCTTTTCTGGCGATTTTTTAGTAACTCGATATGGCCCAAATCCAATTGCATCGTGATTAGACTGGCGATCACCCCCTTTTAAAAGGGTGCTTTGAATGCCTGTGAGTTTGTCAAAATAATAGGGATCAGGTCTCTCTAGAGTCACAGTCGCGCAACGCCCGGTACTTTTTAGCTCTAAAATTTTGGCCAAATTCGGCTTCGCTAAATGAATGCTCAACAGACTAGACTTCAGGTCGGCAATTTGTATTGGGCTGCCATCTGAAAACGCTAATCCTTCGCGAAGGCAAAATTGAAAATGAGTCATCTCTTTGTTGAGCGCCTTAGTATTGTTGTCTTCTAAAAATCTACTGGTCAGGCCACCATCTCGGCTATTTTCAAACAGAGGATAAAAGAGCTGAAGGTTGATGTAATGATAAATATTTAGCTTATTTGCTCTTGGATTAATTTCTGAGGGAATCCCCTGTAGCGCAACCCGGTAGGTCTGCGGCCCTTTAGAATTAGAGCACGCTGCGCTGATGAATGAAGCCAAGGTCAATATCAATAATAGGTTCTTTCTCATTTTATTCTACGCTCCACCCTCAACCCGGCTACTTTTAATCCTAGCTTCTCATGAAATTTATGTGAGGACATATTAAACCACTGAACAGAGGAACTCACAATGCCTGAAGTTGTCAGGTTTTTGTGAAGGCTCGCCACCCAGTCTGTACGAATACTTGAAAGTAGTGGGGCACTCAAAATACTTTTGTTGTATCCAATAAACCCGATATGAAGCGTGTCACTCTCCAGGAATGGATGAGGTTTATAGTGATTCAATACTAGCGCAGCAACCGGTACTCCCTCGAAATAGTAGAGTCGTTTCACATGACAAATTTCAACAAATTTTCTAAAACCTTGAAGTTGCTGTTCACCTTCAACAGCCGTAATGTATTCGCTATTCGGCAATAGGTAAATTGACCGATAGAGCCTATCGAAATCCACAAGCGTTGTATCGTCAATTTCTTGGACCACCAAACGAGGATCTAGCGACTCCGATCCAACTCTTGAAGTTATGCCTAATTTTCCAGAGTAGATAAAGCCAAGATTTAGGGCCTCGGCAAGAATGCTAGAATCTTCAGTTTGAAGAAGCTTTTTTGCTGCAAAATATGCTGGATACTTTGGTTGAGAAAGAAGGTCGATCTTGGCCGGTATGCCGCTTTCAATGTGCACACCGTAAAGAATTGCGCAAGCGTCACAGCGATTTTGAAAAGTACCACCACTCAAACCAGCTTGTTTAAACTGATCAGCAAAAGTGCCGGTTAGTAATTTTTTCCTGAGTACATTGCTTTCTAAATTGTTATCTATTTTGGAAAAAACTAACTCTCTATCAGCCTTCTCGTCAAAAGCCAGTGGGCCACAACAAGGTGAGAAGCCACGCCCGGGTATGTAAACTAATTTTTCGAGTGGCGATAACTTCAAATCGAGGGACGGGCAGGTACCTGAGGCCGCTTGGTTGTCAACGAGGCCCCCTAAATCATTTGGGGCCGTTTGACGACCGCTTTGAACAAGAACACTTGGTTTAAGTTTACAGCCTGGTACCATCACCTCACTTGCTTTGGCTAGGTCAGCAATGGTTTCGTAGACAAAATTCACAGTCGTCGCGATTTTACGGTCTATCGCTGCTGTAACTAAAATTCTGATAACATCAGTGGTAATAAATGGTGCATGAAATGAATCGTAAGACACAACCAGTTCATCAAGCTTAATCCGATCCAACACTTTTTCAGCTTTTTTTCCAAACCAGCCGTTTGTAGTGAGACCGTACCGGACTGAACGCGTAATAGCTTTTTGAAAATTCTCGATCTGATCAAGCTCGAGAGTTGGCTCGCCACCGGAAAAATGAACTGACTTAATGTCGAAATTCGTATTGATCAGAGCTATGAGATCATTGGCCTCTTGATCACTCAGTCGATAACGCTTGGACTTTGGTCCCGATGAATTTAAACAGTTTTTACATGAAAAATTACAGCGATCGGATAATACGATATAGATTTCAAACTGACGATCTATAGGCGGGTTGGCTTCAATAGAGTTCACCTGCAACGCTCGATTCAGCCCGACGGTTAGTTAAGGAAACTGAGTTTGGCGATCGCTCAAGGCTTTAGCTGCATCTTTCACCAATTTAAGCAGCTGTTCTTTTTGGGCAATTGAAAGATCATCGAATGACTTGACGGCAGCTATTTCTGCTAAATTATCCTTATTAGAATCCGAAACCAAAACTGACAGTACTTGTTCCGCAGTGGTTTCATCCATTGAAGCGCTTGCCGCTTGAACTTCGGTAAAGCCAGCAGATGCGAGGGTCATTGACAAAATCATCAAATAGTGGCTGGTTTTCATGAATATTCTCCTAATGCAATATAAACAATTATGACTCCTCTAACAGAGAGGAAGTGAGCAGGCCAATACCACAGAGATGGCGCCGGTACTATCAATACTTGATAAATTTTTCGGTTTAGGATCGATTTTCACGGGGTGCAACTCTGATTGTAAAACTAGCATTCCGAAGTTTGATTGTGGCTAAAATTCCACAAAAAAAGTGTGGCTAATTTTCCACAGGTCTCTAAAAGTTGTAAAAATTGGCGGTTCCTGAATTTTCCCCCAGGTAGCCTAATCTTGCAGTTATGACCAAGATTGCACCAGTACTGAAAGATTCGCCTAACACCTTGCTTGCCACCTCAATTGGATTCGGCCACAGTATTGACGTGCCAGGTGGCCCCGGTGAGGGTAGAATTGGCCAAAGCAATCTCAGCCGAATTGTTGAAGCTCCGGTTAGCATGAATGCCAAAAAGAAAAGAGTAGGCCGACCAAAAAAATATAACCAAGACTTGGTCACTAAGTACCTAGAGGACAAAAGTAGATTGGGCCCTATCTTTAACCAGGCTGAATGGTGTGTAGCCAGCGGTATAAATGACCGAACTTTAAGACGCTATCTGGCAGACGAGAAACGGTCAAAATTCAAAAGCGCCTCTGACAGTCCTCGCCACCTCAGTTCTCAAATTGAAGCGGTCGAACCGATTAGTAACAAGGCCCCTGTCCTATGATTCAACCCTTCGATCCAAATTTGTATAGCTCGGCCGAAATTCAAGCATTTACCTGGGCATTTCGGCACCCAAGATTAATCGCAGAGTCTACAGTGAGTTCAGCGGTACCAACGAGATCACTTGTTAGTACGTCATTAGAGCCCACTAGAGACGCCTGGTTTAGGTTTTTAGACAGTGAGAGTCCTAAGCTAGAGAGCGAAAATCAAACCAATGCAGAGCCTTCTGTAGACCAAGTAAGATCAACCCGAACTTCGTTAACACTCGGGATTACCAGTCACAAGAAGTGTAACCGTGGTCGACCTCAAAGCCAAGACTGGTCCGAAGTCCTAATTGCTTATGAGTTGGTCAAGCTAGCGGCTCAAAATTCTGGGATCAAGTTTTCAACTAA
>CAITVN010000059.1:0-2500 GCA_903895855.1 Oligoflexia bacterium
GAGACTGCCGTGGTTAACACGGAGGAAGGTGGGGATGACGTCAAGTCCTCATGGCCTTTATATCCAGGGCGACACACGTGATACAATGGACGATACAGAGGGAAGCGAAACCGCGAGGTGGAGCCAATCTCAAAAAGTCGTTCTCAGTTCGGATTGGAGTCTGCAACTCGACTCCATGAAGTTGGAATCGCTAGTAATCGCGGATCAGCACGCCGCGGTGAATACGTTCCCGGGCCTTGTACACACCGCCCGTCACACCATGGGAGCTGACTCAACCAGAAAACGATCAGGCTAACCGTAAGGGGGCCTTCGTTGAAGGTGGGGTTGGTGACTGGGGTGAAGTCGTAACAAGGTAGCCGTAGGGGAACCTGCGGCTGGATCACCTCCTTTCTAAGGAGATTTATCGGTTCGCAAGAGCTGGTTTATTTCTGGTCAGGTTTGGGATCTAGCAATTTAAACGGCTAGAAAACAAATTTCGGCCCGCTTTCTCTTTCAAGGGATTCATCTATGTGAAGTTAAGCTCGTAGGGTGCTTATCTAGATCGGGCCTGTAGCTCAGTTGGTTAGAGCACACGCTTGATAAGCGTGGGGTCGGAAGTTCAAGTCTTCCCAGGCCCACCATTATTCAAGCGAATGGCGATCGGAAGCAGATAAGACCGTAAATTTAAGACAATACGAGTGGTACTTTTTGAATCTTTATCAAGTGTGGAGTCTAGGCAGTTTAGCTGCTTAGAGCTTGTTGTTGAAGAAACGACAAGAAAGGTTCTTTGAAAAGCGAATATGTTTAGTAAAGTGTTTTAAGGAAAACACAAGTTAACTGGGGTTAAACTCGGTTAGCTGAATTTTTCTTAAAAACGCGTTGAATTTATGAATCTAACTGAATTGCTGAGGAAACGTACTGATCAAGTTGATAATTTTTTGAAGTTTACTTCAGAAGGTTAAAGACAAGAACAGACATTTCTCAACACCATGTAATAATGATAGTTGAAATATGTTTTTTCGTAACAAACGATCAGGAACACGTTAGCAAAGTAAAATGACAAAACTGGAAGGTGAAAAGTAAGTGAGTCTCGCAGCCGGCGTAAGCGGGCTGATTAGACCACAGATATCTTTCAGTGATCTGCGAATAGGCGAAGAAAGATCAAATAAAACAAATAGCAAGAAAACTAGAAAGCAATTTCGAGAGTTTGCTATGTAGAAGCTGAAGAACTTTTATGAAAGTTTAATTCGATAAAAATCCAAAAGATTTGCGGTTTGAAGCGGTAGCCTTCGGGTTATCGATTGAGGCCCAAAAATGTGAGGAAAAGCGCTGAAGCTGAAGAGTGAAAACTTTGAGGCATAGGCTAAGAATGAACGAAATCATGATAAGCGACTCAGGGCACGAGATGGATGCCTTGGGACATGCTGGCGAAGAAGGACGGTGTAGGCTACGAAAAAATACGGTGAGCTGCCAAACAAGCGTTGACCCGTATGTGTCCGAATGGGGAAACCCCATTGGAGTTAAGTCCAATGATCCTAGTCTGAGTGAAGTAGGATTAGGAAGCTAACGCGGGGAATTGAAACATCTCAGTACCCGTAGGAAAAGAAATCAAGTTGAGATACCCTGAGTAGTGGCGAGCGAAACGGGTAGAGCCTAAACCAGGAGACCTAGTCTTCTGGTGTTGCGGGACCTTAATGTGAGACTTGTAACGATAACAGAACAGTCTGGGAAGGCTGGCCAAAGTGGGTGATAGCCCCGTAAGTGAAATCGAAGCAAGCTCTATAGGTATCCCAAGTACCATTGGGTCGGAGACGCCCTGTGGGAATCCGGGTGCACCATCATCCAAGGCTAAATACAAGCATGTCACCGATAGCGTATAGTACCGTGAGGGAAAGGTGAAAAGAACCCCGTCAAGGGGAGTGAAATAGAATCTGAAATCCCGTGCCTACAAGCAGTAGGAGGGCTATGTTCCGCAAGGAAAATGCCTGACTGCGTACCTTTTGCATAATGAGCCAGTGAGTTAATGTCAGTCGCAAGGTTAACCCGACGAGGGGGAGCCGTAGCGAAAGCGAGTCTGAATAGGGCGACAGAGTGGCTGGCATTAGACCCGAAACGTGATGAGCTAGGCATGACCAGGTTGAAGCGTCCGTAACAGGACGTGGAGGACCGAACCGGTGCCCGTTGAAAAGGTCTCGGATGAGTTGTGCTTAGGGGTGAAAGGCCAATCAAATCACGTGATAGCTGGTTTTCCCCGAAAGCTATTTAGGTAGCGTCTTATGGAGAGTCATCGGAGGTAGAGCACTGAATGGGCTAGGGGCCTTACCGGGTTACCAACCCCTATCAAACTCCGAATGCCGATGAACTTTACCCCATAGGAAACAGACGGCGGGAGATAAGTTTCGTCGTCAAAAGGGAAAGAACCCAGATCGCCAGCTAAGGTCCCAAATTCTAGACTAAGTGGGAAAGGATGTGACAACCCACAGACAACCAGGAGGTTAGCTTAGAAGCAGCTACCCTTTAA
>CAITVN010000059.1:5000-51278 GCA_903895855.1 Oligoflexia bacterium
CTCAGTTTGCCGAGTTGTTAGAAGGGCACCCGCTTATTTCGAATTTGCATAGGTTTCAGCGAAAAAGCGGGCTTTCTGGCCTGATTTCTTGGGTTAGATTCGCTGCTGATCTCCATTCTGCGATGGTTGCCGTTAATTCTGATTCTCGTATAATCATCGCGGATTTGCACAATAATCTGCGAACTCGGTTATTTCGTTGTATTTGGTGGGTTTTGAATTTTCGAAGACCACGCCCGCAGCTCCCGAAGCTAATGCGCTCAGAAGTTGTTGAGAAACAACGAATCAAGCTCTGGTCGCTGTTTGTGCTGAAAGGATTTGGCCCGCGAGATTGGCCTAAACAGTGGATTGATCGGCACAAAGAGGTGGCGGTTAAGGTTATTCGACGCCTCAATCGAGACTATTCAAATCAAAGATTTGTTCCTTCATTCAAGCACTGGGTGACTGACGGTTCGTCGCAAAACCAGCCATCAACGGCTTCTGATTTATTTCATTTTGCAGTCATTCCCGATTCTGCTTGTGTTGGAAAACAGTGGGCTACGGCAAATTTTATTAGTCTTGCGGCTGATTTTGGAGAGCAGTTTCAGCGCCGTTTCCCGAGTCGCTCAATCTTTATTTCATTTTTCGGAAAAAACAGATCTGGGTTTGAGGGCGCTGCTGAAGAGTTTTATCGAATAGCAGAAAGAAAGAGTCTTGACGCAAGTCGATTAAAATTCACTAACCGCATTGGGGAAACGAACTTGAAAGAGGTGGCAGTTTGCCTAGCAGGAAGCGACCTCGTATTGAGTAACGATAGTGGACTGGCTCATTTGGCTCAGGCGCTTGAGGTTCCAACTTTTGTTATTTTTGGCCCCACAAGACCCTCGGTGGGCTTTTCGCCGTGGGGAAAAAATTCGCAGAGTATCTATTCAGATGTTGTTTGCTCACCATGCAGCAAAGATGGAAAGTTTTGCTACCGTATCGGCCAAGAATTTTGGTGTCTAGAACAAGTGACCGTTGAAATGGTACTTAGGCGATTATTATTGTTTGTAGATCAAAAACAAGAAATGGATGTTTCTCGCTCATGACTCATTCAAAAATGGCGAGAGAACGGCCCGAGTGGAATCTAAGGTTTCGTCTGTATTTGGGGCTATTGAAGCTGATTCGGCCATTGGCATTTCGTTTGTTTCGATTCAGCTTGAGGCAGCGTGAAGAGAAAAATCAATTACTGCAAGCTGGGTTGGTCGATGGGGTTGCTTCTGGGGCGAGTTCGGTTAGTGGCTCGTTACTTTGGGTTCACGCCTCAAGTGCCGGCGAGTTGGAGGCCTTGATTCCTATTCTTGAAGATGTGCTTGCTTGGAATGAGAAGCTTGAAATTCGACAGGCCGGTCTGGAGCCAGCACTTCCAGTAAGGGTTAGGGTGACGGTTTTTAGTGGCTCTGCGGTATCCGGTTTGCTGCGACTGAAGTCACGATACGATAGGTTCTTTCAAAAAAAATTGATCGAATTTGGATTGTCTCCAATTGAAGGTGATTGGTCTGAAGAAGTTGAACGGTTTTTCGAACTTTCGAGATCAACAAAGGGGGGTCGGTTTTTTTTGGGATACCGCTATGAACTCTGGCCAGAAATGCTGGCGTCTTTGGCGAAGTGTGATGTGCAGTTCTTACAGGTGGCTGTTCGTAAGGTGACGAGTTTGGACAGAATGAGAAGGTTTCTGTTAGCGCTCGGGCAAGGGTTTCCACAAACTAGTGTTTTTCTAGATTCGGCTGAACCCGGTGAAACCCTTCATCGTATGGCAGATAGAGACCTAGAAGTGGGTATCTATGGCTCTGAAAACCCTCGGTGGCTTAGAGTTCAGAGGCGACTCGAGCAGAGTACGAAAAGAGATCAAAATCATGAAAACCGGCCTCATAGTCGTATTCTTGATATTCTAGAGTTGGAGTCAGTTCGTTTAATAGGTCAACCGTGGGGGCTTTTTGCCCAAATTTGGGCTGAAGATATTGAAGCTTGTGGTCCGTGGATAAAAAGATATGTAGAAAGTTTCGCGACCGACGAGAGTTCAAAAAAGGCAATTTGGTTGGTTCCTCATTCACTCGATTCGAAAAATATTCAGTTACTCGAAGAGAGTCTTCGGCGGTTTGGAATTCGCACCTTAAAGTTGCAGAGTCACAATCAGGGTCATTTTTCGGACGCGGGCTTGGCAGAGTCAGAAAAAGCAGTTTTGTCTGACAAAGGCCAGGTGGTCTTGGTTTGTGAAATGGGGCTCTTGGCTGAACTTTATTCGCATTTCAAGTGGGCTTACCTCGGGGGCGGATATTCGAAAGCAGGAATTCACAGTACTATTGAACCCGCCTTGGCTGGCCTTCCGATAGTCTGTGGCCCAAGTCGAGTGGGCAACTTTTCAGAGGTCGCCAGTTTACAGAATCAAGGTCAGCTGAGAGTCATTTCGAAATTGTCTGAAATCGACTCTTCCTTCGACTGGGTAACGAAAGTGTGCGAGAATCAAGCTGAAAAGACTGTCTGGATCGAGAAGAATACTAGCCGCGTGGAGCGTGGGCAACAGCTCGTTGATCGACTGGTTAGGTTGATCAACGCTGACAGTCGTCATTGATTGCGAATTCTGGGATTGAGAATGCTGGAATAGGGCTACAAGTTTGAAAATTAACTGACGAAAAGTGGGGAAATCGTATGCAATACAAAGCAACTTCGAAATCTGAGTACCTGGCGGCGATGCCGTCGGTAAAAATTAGGTTAAGGATGGGGGGCGAAGATGCTCATTATGCTGGCGGATTGGTTGACGGGGCGCACATGCTGAAACTTTTTGGAGATGTGGCTACCGAACTGTTGATTCGACTTGATGGCGATGAAGGTCTATTTCGAGCCTATGACTCAATTGAGTTCTTGGCTCCTGTGTATTCTGGTGATTACATTGAGGCTGAAGGGCGAATAGTCGAGATAGGAAAGACCTCTCGCAAAATGGAGTTTTTGGCAAAGAAGGTTATTCGTCTGGTGAGCACCTCGGGTCGAGTAGATGAATCATCGAGTAGGCCATCTTCGGCTGAAATCTTGAGTACTCCAGTCGTTGTTTGCCAGGCGAAGGGGGTATGCGTGACTCCGGTTGATTGCCAGAGATTTACCCCTCGTTGGGACGAAGGGAAATAGCATTTGCAGACTCAACTGCATGACCATTATCAACTGATTGTTTTAGGTTTAGAACCGGCTGCGCTTCTGATGGGGGCTCTTGCGGCAAAATTGGGGCTGCGAGTTCTGATGATTCCTCACTTAAGAGAGGTAAAAGGTGTCGCTTCATCAAGACAAGAGTTTTGGTACGATCTCGAGTCGAATTCAATCGCTCAGGCCAGAGCAGACTCGGGTGGTTTGTTCTCGGAATGTTTGAAAAGGCTTGAAATTCAATCATCAGAATTAGAACACTTTACGAAGTCAGCGCTGTCGGTGTCAGTGGCGAGTCTTACTCATCGGTTTACCGTCAATTCAGATTTTTTGAGAAGTCGCTCAATGTTAGAATCCGAGTTTGATGCTGAGTCGAGCTACCTCATAGCTTGTCAGTCGATGGCAGGATGTAATGAATTAGATTGGACCAGAATATGGCAAAACTTGCCACGTTCTCTCACCTTTAGAGGCGAGCCAAGGGGACGAGAAAAAAAACGAACTCATGCTGAAACCGATGGTCCTGCGTTTGATGTTTTGCTGAATGAGCGTTGGAAAAAAGCAAAAACTGAGAAACTCAGTCTTAAGAAAGTAAGAAAATTTGAGTCAAAAATGGCTCAAAACCAGTATCTTGATGATTACTTGGCCTTGCGCGCACTTTTGTTTTCAGAGCTGGGACAAGATCTGGGGGTTGCAGATCGAACATTTAAAGATGTGGTTCAAGCTCTTGGTTTGTCGCCGCTGCGAGCTCAATTCAAAGGTGGCCTCAGCGCATTGCGTTCGATGCTGTCTCGAATTGCAATGAGGCATGGAGCTCATGTTATCGATGACAAGCCTTGTTCAAGGGTTTTCACCCGAGCAGGAATATTTCAAGGGGTTCAGGTCAGTGGTGCGGGTCGTGCACAAGGAAAAATGATTTCTACTGATTTTGCAGTGCTTGGAAATTCAATGCTCGATTTTTTTGATATTTGTGAAGCTGGAGATAAAGCATTATTAACCGCAAAAAATCGCCATGATGCTTTGGTTTCAATTGACCATTGTCACTTTACGCTCGCTTTGAAGGTAAATGCGAGAGCCATTCAAGAAGGATATGCCAATCGCGTTTATTGGTGCGAAGAAGGCGCTCCTCTGATTGAAGTAGAAATTTGGGATCCCGTTCGACAGTTCGGAAGCTTAACCTCAGAAAGTCGAATGGTGTTTGTTAGGACTCCAGTGCCCAAAACGGTTTTTTCTGACAAACAGGCACTTAGGATCTTGTCGGCTAGACTCTATCGCCATGTTTGCGAAATTTTTCCATTTCTTGAGAATCACATTGAGTTGTACTTCGATGGTGGGTTGAATTCAATTCCTGATAGGCCAATGGTCTACGGACTCTCAAATGTTGATTACTATCCTGATAAAGTCGAAAAAATGTGGGACCCCTGCCGCATGATTTGGGGTAAGGGTGTGAAGTCAGAAACGGGAATTGAGCGACTTTACGCCGTTTCTCGCGAAAGTTATCCAGAGCTAGGGCCCCATGGCGCTATCAAATCCGCCATTGAAGTTTTGTCGGTCATTGCCCATCACAATGGAATTCGGGGACCATTTGGATGAGGGTGTTGATCTTTCACCCTGTGATGTTGCCGGTGGCCCATTATGGTGGAGTTGAACGCGTGGTGCTTTGGCTGGCCAAAGGACTTGTTGAATTGGGTTGCTCGGTTACGGTAGCTGCGTTGAAAGGGAGTGTTCTTCCTGATAATCTCGGATTGATAGAAATTGATCCCAGTGACTGTTCGGCTGAAGTGCTGCTGAGGGATAAAAACAAGTTTTCTGATTTTGATATCATTCACTTCATGGCCCCTCCAGAGCAGGTGGTGCAAGAAACTTTGAAAACAAATTGGTTGGTTACGGTTCACGGCAACGGTAAGCCGGGTGAGATCTTTTCAAGGAATTGCATTTTTTTGAGCCGAGATCATGCAAAAAGGCATGGATCAAACGTGTTTGTATACAATGGGGTTGATCCTGACGAGTATAAGCTCGGTCGAAATTTTGGTGATCGCGAAAACCTCCTTTTTTTGTCGAAAACCTCTTGGCGGGTTAAGAACCTCTCTGGAGCAATGAAAATTTCAAAAAAAGCCGGTGTTAAGCTCAGTATTGCCGGTGGCAATCGACCCATTTTAAGAAAGTTTATTTCTGCGATGTGTCCATCTTTTTATGATTGGTATGGTTCAGTTGGTGGGCAAAAGAAAACTGAATTGCTCGAAACTTCGGGTGGGCTATTGTTTCCTATTATTTGGGACGAGCCATTCGGACTGGTCATGGTTGAAGCACTTTTATCTGGCATGCCAGTTTTTTCTGTCAATCGCGGAAGTGTTTCAGAGGTGGTTTTGCCGAGTCAGGGTATCGTCGCCAATTCACTTGCTCAGTTGGGCGAGAAGGTGAGTGAGCTGACCGGTGGAAAAAACAGTTGTAAACAATGGAATAGTAGCTGGAATTCTTCGCATTTGAGAGATGAAACGCTCAGCCGATTTCACTACAAAGTCATGGCTCAGAACTATTTGAACTTGTTTCAAAAGCGAATCAATGGAGAAACACTGCTATGATAGATCGGTATTCACGAGTTGAGATGAAACAAATTTGGTCGGAGCCTTCAAAGTATCTCGAATGGCTAAGAGTTGAGAAAGTAGTTTGTGAATTCTTGGCAAAAGACCGTGTCATACCTGCGAAAGACTGGAAACGCTTGAGCTTGGCTCTTATGCGGCTTCAAGCCCAAGGTGGAGTTGATCCGAAGAGAGTCGAATTTTTTGAGAATCAAACACGGCACGATGTCATTGCCTTCACGACGGCATTAGCAGAGAAAATCGGAAAGGAATCACGTTGGATTCATTTTGGTCTCACTTCATCAGATGTCGTAGATACCGCATTTTCGATTCAAGTTCAGAAGGCTTCGGTAATCATCAGAACCGACATACTTTCTTTGATCAAGGTCTTAGAGTTGAGGGCTCGCGAGTTTCGAAATTTACCGACTATCGGTCGGTCTCACGGAATATTTGCTGAGCCCACTAGCTTCGGGTTGAAGTTCTTAGGATGGTCTCAGGAATGGAAACGAAACCTAGCGCGATTTGATCGAGCCACTGAAAGCATGAGGGTTGGAAAACTTTCGGGAGCTGTAGGAGTCAATGCGCATTGGTCGCCAAACTTTGAACAAAAAATTCTAAAATCGCTCGGACTAAAACGCGAAACTGTCAGTACCCAGGTTTTACCGCGGGATCATCATGCAGATTGGATGAGTGTTTTGGCAATTTGCGGCTCAAGTCTAGAACGTATCGCTATTGAACTTCGTCATTTGCAAAGAAGTGAAGTCGCAGAAGTGCGAGAGGGGTTTTCGAAAGGCCAAAAGGGTTCAAGTGCGATGCCGCATAAAAGAAATCCAATCAGTTCAGAAAATATTTCTGGCCTTGCCCGAGTACTTCGGGGCTATGCGATTTCTTCTCTTGAAAATATTGCACTTTGGCACGAGAGAGACATCAGCCATTCATCAGTTGAGAGAATTTGCTTTCCAGATGCCTCAATTTTGCTTGATTACGCGCTAGTGAGAATGACTGGTGTCATTCAAAATCTCGAGGTTGATCGTGCCAAGGTCGCCGCCAATAGGGCCATGGCTGGAACGGGAAGTTTTTCTGGTCACGTGTTACTAGCCTTGGTAAAAAAAGGAGTGTTGCGTGAAGATGCCTATAAATGGGTTCAAGAATGCGCTCTTGAGGCTCTTGATCGTGGGGTTGAATTTTTTGAGGTCAGTAGACAGCATTCAAAAATAGTAAAATTTCTAACTGAAAATGAATTAAAAAAATTACTTTCAGACCAATATCAATTGAGACATGTTGGGCAAATTTTTCAGAAAACGAAAAAAGCCGGTGGGTAAGTTGGTGAGGGGAGTTGAGTTGAATGGGCCGTTGTAAAAATAGTGTGGACAACGTTTTGTTTGATTTTTTTAATGATGAATCTGGTCAGGCCACCACTGAGTATATTTTGATGTTGGCCGTGGTGGTGAGCCTTGTTTCTATTGTCGTTAAACAGCTAATTGGGCCAACTTATCAGCGATTGAGAGTGAGTGTTGGGCGTTCGATTGATAATAAACTGTTTCCAAAAGGTGAAGGATTTCACCAGTTTCCGCTTAAAGCTCCGTGAGCGGTGTCTAAATAGTACACAGTTTGAAAATAAATATTTCATTTGTTGAATAATTGCGTTATTGGGTTCTCGAAATATAAGGGGATTCGGGGTTATGAAAAAAATAGCGCATGTAGGGCTAAGTTTGTCTGTTGTTTGTGCGGCTTGTTGGGTCGTTGGCAGCTCTCAAAGTTTTGCTGATTTGGTTTATGATGAGCAAGTTCAGCCAGGCTCTGAGGCTTCTATTGAAGGCACTCGCACCGAAGATCGGTCGTCGATGAGAACAGCATTGGGCTCTGCAGAGAAAGCTCGAGTTGCTATCAATAATAGGCCAACGATCGGGGTGTTAAATACTCAATCGGTGATTGTGGGTGAAGATCGAAGTGCGCCAGCTACTGTGTCGCCTACGGCGCCAGGCGGTGTGAATCTTTCGAAGTCAGAATTACTGCGACGAGAGCGTATGAGAACCGAACTTCAAAATGAAGACGTTTTGCAGGAGCGTCTTGAAGAGCTACGCTTGAGAGACGAAAAGAGACGAACAGACGAGGTTCTCGGTCGTGCAGGTGAAGGAGATGCAGAGTTTGCATCCGAAGCTCACAAAAATTCTGTAAAAACTGGGCATCAGTCAAACGTCACTGATGTGATGGTTTCGTCGCAAGCGGCTCCTCAGCCGATGGCTCCCACGGTTTCGCAACCTGTTGTTCAAGTTGTGCCACAAGTGATGGCCGCCCCACAAGTAGTTGATTCAATGCCAACATTGGCTCCGGTAATGACCTCAAACGGAACTTATTTTATTCCCGCTGAAAAATCCAAAGAGTCGACGCAGGTGTCTGTGATGCCTCGCGGCGGACTTTCTAGTATGACGGGCAGCTCTGGATACAATATCTTGTCTCGGTACTCGGTAGGCCTTGGCTTAGGTGTTAATGTTTCTGAAAATCTCGCATTCGAGTTGGGTTATACCTATTCTGAATACGGTGTCGCGCTTTCTAGTTCGAACCCTTTCGTGCTCAATTATCAATACTATTTGGGCAATGCAGAACCGCTAGTCATGAAGCAAAACTTGGTGGATGCTGGATTGAGGCTTTATTTTCTTGGAACTGAATCAAAAATTAGACCTTTCATTGGTGGCGGTGCTGCCTATGGTAAGAGCTACATCAATTACGATCAAAAAATCATGCAGGGGCTTTCTAATTCTGGCTATTCCTACATGGCAAATGACTACGAAGTGTCGTCGTTTCTTGGTTTTCTCTCGGCGGGCTTTGATTTGAAACTTGCCAAGTCAATATCGGTGGGTGCTATGTTTCGTTATTACGGAGTGTTGACCACTCGAGAGAATTCAAGCCTCAATAACGCGGCGTTTAGTCCGTATTCTTATTATGGCTCGGGGTATTATAATTACTCAGCTGATTCAGACAAACAAATTTTGGGTGGCTCGTTAGCCAGAAACCCATTTTATTCAATATTAGCTGGGGTTTCATTCACCTTCTGATTGAAGAATTGACAATATTTATCTATGCTTAGGGCGAGTTGCTGAGGTCTTTAATTAAAGACCTCGGCAACTTGCGCGTTTTTAGACTCGCGACACCCTTAATGGAGCACCCTAAGCATGAGTTTCCTATTTGATGGTAGCGTATTTAAACTCAATTCATACCCCCAATCAGAAACTGGCGGCCACAAAATTGGACGACTGGTTTTTGATCTTCCGGGTGAAAAAGTTAATAAATTAGGTAAAGACGTTTTGATCGAGTTCACTCGGTTTCTCGATCTGTTTGAGGCTTCGTTGCGTTCATCAAGACCTGAGTCCAAATATGAGGCATTAGTATTGGTCTCTGGTAAAGAGGGAAACTTCATTGCTGGAGCTGATATCGAATTGATTCTGGCTGCAAAAAACGAACAAGATGCTTTCGAGCTGTCTCGTTCTGGGCAGAAACTCTTAGATCGCTGGGAAGACCTGCCGTTACCGAAGGTGTGTGCAGTGAACGGTGCCGCACTGGGGGGCGGTTGTGAGTTCTCGTTAGCAAGTTCGGCGATTGTCATGTCGAATTCTTCAACTGCAAAAATTGGCGTACCTGAGGTCATGCTGGGCGTGATTCCTGGTATGGGCGGTTGTGTGCGAATGCCGAGAAAAATTGGCCTGGCTTCAAGTTTAGATCTCATTTTGACCGGTAGAACCTTGAATGGTGAGCGGGCAGTAAAAATGGGCCTGGTCGAGGCGTGTTTGCCAAAAGAAAATTTTGAAGCTCATGTCGTTCAATGGACTGTGAGGAATCTAGAAAAATTAAAAAAGGGTGATCGTTTAGCAAAAGAGCCGAAACTTGCTGGAATGGGAGGACCTGTTGGTGCCCTCATGGAAAAAACACCAGTCGGTAGAATGGTAGTGTTTAAGAAAGCCCGAGAAGGCGTGATGAGTAAGTCAAAAGGGCATTATCCGGCTCCGCTTGAGGCACTTGATGTGTTGCAAGAGTCAGGGGCTTCGTATGGGCCTAAACTGAGCGGCACCGATAGAACTCATGCTCTTGAACGTGAAGCGAAGGGATTTGGAAAATGTGCTTCGACTCAAGTTTCGAAAAATCTCATTAAGCTATTTTTCTTGACCGAGGCGGTTAAGAAATCGAAGGGCGTTCCTGAATACAAAGGCGTAGAGAAAAAGATCGATTCAATCGGAGTGTTGGGCGCGGGAGTGATGGGGGGCGGAATTGCCCAACTGGGGGCTGATAAAGCGTTTCGTGTACGAATGAAAGATTTGAATTTGCAGTCGCTGACTCTCGGAATGCAAGCAGCCTCAAAAATATTTTCGAAGCAAGTGCGGTCAAAAAGAATTTCAAAGCGAGAGTACCTACAGAAGTTGAACCTGATTTCTCCGACCCTTGAGTATGAAGGATTTCGTGGAGTAGATTTCGTGGTAGAAGCGATCGTCGAAAACATGGACATCAAGAAGAAGGCGCTTCAAGAGCTCGAAACCAAGGTGACTGATTCTTGTGTGATTGCTTCTAATACGAGTTCTCTCTCTATTTCTGAAATGCAAAAGGCGTTGACTAAGCCTGACCGATTTGGCGGGATGCATTTTTTTAATCCAGTTGCAAAAATGCCTTTAATTGAGGTGATTCGCGGAGAAAAAACTTCAGATGAGACTGTTGTGGCTATTTATCAGTTGGCAAAGAAAATGGGCAAAACTCCGATCGTGGTGAAAGATGCTCCGGGATTTTTGGTGAATCGATTACTGGGGCCATATCTCAATGAAGGCGTTTGGATGGTCTCTGAAGGGGTCTCGATTGAAAAGCTCGACGCCGCTCTTCTCAATTTTGGAATGCCTATGGGGCCAATGGAGTTGATTGATGAAGTGGGTGTCGATGTGGCTGAAAAGGTTGCTCACATTTTGCATGAAGGTTTGGGTGATCGCATGAAGCCCGCTCCTCTTAATGCCGCTCTTTTAAAAGAAGGCAAACTGGGCAAGAAGTCGGGCGCTGGACTCTATGTCTATGAAGCCGATGGTAAGGGCAAGCGTTTTGATGAGTCAGTTTATGATGTGCTGGGTGTGAAGCCAGATAAGTCGAAGCACGATGCTCAGGCTGAGTGGGTTGATCGGTGCATTTTGACTATGGTAAATGAAGCGAGTCGCTGTCTAGAAGAGAAAATTGTAGACTCGGCCCAAGAAGTCGATCTGGGAATGATCATGGGTACGGGGTTTCCGCCTTTTCGTGGGGGTCTATTGAGGCACGCAGACACGATTGGTTTGAAAGAAGTCGTCGTTCGGTTGAAAAAATTCGAAGTGCAGTTTGGAAAGCGATTTGAACCAGCTGCAATTTTGGTGAAATTGGCCGAAGAAGGTAAGACGTTCTACGAAGCTTTTGCTTAAACCACTGCAGGTCGATTTTTTTAAAACTGCATGAGTGGGCAGGATGATGATTCGAGAGACGGAATTAGGGTCTAACTGAAAAGATAATATTTTATGACGTTTGCAGCACTCACCACAGTTTTTCGTAAGCCGTGGACAATTTGGATTGGTCTTCGTTACTTGCGTTCAAAACGGTCATCTCGATTTTTGGGTATGATCACTTGGATCTCAATTCTAGGCGTCTTGATCGGCGTGACTGCGATGATTGTGGTTCTGTCGGTTATGGATGGTTTTGAAGGGCAACTTAAGCAGAGGCTCTTTTCGTCAGACGTTCATGTTCTGATTCAGCCTACCAAGCAGTTACCTGAGTTTTCTGAGGGAAGAGTGCCTTCTGGGCATTTGCCTGAAATTTGGAGAACGCGATTTCAAAAAGAAAATCACCTCATCAAGGCTTTTTGGCCTGTTTTAAGCACGGAGTCGATTCTAAAATCATCGCGAACGATTTCTGGTGTCGTTGTCAAGGGGGTTGAAACCGAGCAGGCCCAGGCCATTAAGATGAAATTTGTTGAAACGGCTGAACCGCAATTGTTGGTGAAGCATGAAGGCGTTGAGACAATCAGGCTTCCGACTGTCTGGGTGGGGCAAGAGCTAGCCAATGAAATGGGGTTGATTCCCGGCGATGAAGTCACTTTAATTTCACCGACTGAAACAGAGGGGCCACTTTCTAGCGTACCGCGAGTTAAGAAGTTTATTATTGAGGCCATCTATCGCTCCGGGTATGTCGACCAAGAATTGCACACAGTTTTTACGCCAATACAAAATGTGAAAAGTTTTTTGAGAATTCAAGACGGAATTTCAGCCTGGGAGCTCACTCTAAATGATCCAGAAGTAGCAAGTGACCTCTCTAAAACACTAAAACGCGAGCTGGCAGGATATAAGATTCAAGACTGGATAGAAATGAACGGACACTTGTTCGCGTCTCTGAAGCTCGAGCGGCTGTCGATGTTCATTATTTTGGTCTTCATTGTGATAGTCGCTTCGTTTAATATTGTGAGCATTTTGTCGCTGATGGTGCTTGAGAAAAAGAAAGAAATATCGATTTTGAAGTCGTTGGGGGCAGAGAACGCAGATGTGGCAGCGATCTTTTTATCGCAAGGTTTGCTGATTGGTGGTTTTGGAGTACTGATGGGGCTGGGTCTTGGGGGTGTGCTGTGTTTGATTCTTAGACGCTACGAAATTATTGAGTTACCCGACATCTATTATGATCGGACTTTGCCTGTTACCTTCAATCCGAGCTACTATTTTTGGGTGAGCGTATCAGCGTTTGCAATCGTGATCATTGCCAGCCTTTATCCAAGTCAAAAAGCAGGAAAATTGACACCTATGGAAGGAATTCGTTTGGGCTGAGTGAATTATTCGTGGTTAGAACCGGCTAATGGAATCTCTGGAAAAGTAAGGAAAATCATATGAAATTGAATCAGAAATTGGATCTTAGTTTGGTATTTGCGAATGAGTCGGTGCCGTTTCAAGACTATAAAGATGAAGAATTCGAGTCTTTAGTTGATGAGGCGATTCGAGTTGCAAAAGATCGTCTCGAGATTATTTGTAAAAACAGCGCTGAACCCACCTTTCAAAATACTCTAGAAGGAATTGAGTTCGCCTCAAATGAGCTCGATTTTGTAGCGAGGTTATTCTCAAATTTCTTGAGCGCAAAAACCTCTGAAGTTTTACAGAAAAGCGCGCCTCTGATTTTGCCGAAATTGGCTGGCTTTTCTAATGATGTGTTTTTGAATCCTGAACTTTTTGTGAGGGTAAAAAAAGTATTTCAGAAAAGATCTGAGATGCAACTAACCATTGAGCAGTCTCGAATATTAGAACTTACTTACCAATCGTTTGTGAGAAATGGAGCCGAACTGACCGAAGAAAAAAAGAAACGGCTCAGAGAAATTGACGAAAAAATTTCGATTATCGGTCAGGAATTTTCAGATCGGGCACTCAAAGAGACTCAAGAGTTCGAATTGGTGCTTGATGATAGTCGTCAGTTGAAAGGGTTGCCTGATTCGGTGATTGCAGCAGCTTCGGAGGCTGCAAAGAAAAGGGGCAAGCCTGGAAAATGGGTATTTACGCTTGATTTTCCGAGCGTTCGGCCATTTTTGCAGTATGCGCAAGACCGAGAGTTGAGAAAGAAACTTTGGTTTGCTCAATCGTCAAAATGTTTGTCAGGAGCGAATTCAAATGCAGCTGCAGTCATCAGTATTGCCTCACTTCGTTTAGATCGGGCAAAGCTGCTGGGGTTTGAGAATCATGCTGATTTTGTTTTAAAAGAGCGAATGGCGTCGAGTGCGACCACGGTTCTTTCATTCTTAGATAAAATTTTAAACGCCGCATTACCCGCCGGAAAGAAAGACGTTGAAGAGTTGCAGCAGTTTTCAGGCCTTGGGCAAGACTTAAAGCCCTGGGATATTTCTTTTTACTCTGAGAAGCTTAGGATGGAGAAGTATTCAATCGATGATGAGGTGTTGAAACCCTACTTTGAAATCAATCAGGTATGGAAGGGAGCTTTTGAAATTGCGTCGAAGCTCTACGGTATCGACTTTAAGAAGCGAAATGATCTCAAAGGGTATCATCCGGAAGTTGAAGTTTTTGAGGTCAGAAAGCGCGGATCAGACTCTCGTCATGTCGGTCATCTGTACGTAGATAATCACCCAAGAGAAGGCAAGCGGGCCGGTGCTTGGATGACCTCTTATCGCGAAGCGGGTGCCTACGGCGAAACGGGGTATCGTCCATGGGTGAGTGTTGTTTGCAATATGACCCGTCCGACTCAAGCAGGTGAGAAGGAAATTCCCGCGCTTCTGGCTCTCGATTCAGTGAGAACTATTTTTCATGAACTGGGACATGCTCTTCACGGTTTGCTGTCTCAGTGCCATTACCGTTCGGTGGGTGGAACTAATGTGTTTTGGGATTTTGTGGAACTGCCCTCTCAGTTTAATGAAAATTTCGCAAAATCGCCCGAGGGCCTTCGGCTGTTCGCGAAGCATTTCGAGACTGGTGAGCCAATGCCGGAGGTGTTGATTTCTAAGATCGTAGAGAGCTCGCGGTTTCAGGCCGGCCTTCAAACGCTTCGGCAGTTGAGCTTCGGGTTTCTAGATATGGCGTGGCATACGTTGAATCAGATTCCTGGCGATATTGGTGTTGAGTCGTTTGAGGCTGCTGCAATTTCGAAAGCCCAAATTTTGGATAGAGTTTCGGGAACTTCGATTTCAAGTGGGTTTTCTCATATTTTTTCTGGGGGGTATTCATCGGGATACTACAGCTACAAATGGGCCGAGGTCTTGGAAGCAGATGCGTTTGATTTTTTTAAAGAAAACGGGATTTTTGATGAGAAAACAGCTGCTGCGTTTCGCACAGAAATTTTAGAAAAAGGAGGATCTGAAGACCCGATGCTACTTTATAGGCGTTTTCGCGGAAAAAATCCGGATCCTGAGGCCCTGCTCAAGCGTGATGGTTTGCTTTAGATGGTTTGCTTTAGAAGACGATTCCGACCGATAGCTGAAAGGCGTCGAGCTCTTTGATGCTTCCGAGTGAGGTTCTGACCACTCGGTAGCTAGTTCCAATTCTCACTGATTTTGAGTTGGCCCCTTTTCCTAGCCTCACTTCGGCACCGCCGGTCAAGAATCCACCATAGGTCAGACCGATTGTCGAGGTTGTGCCTTCGGTGCAGTTTCCCCAGCCAAGGGTTGCATGTGAGCCCAGAAAGGGCTTGACTTGGTTCGTTTTGAAAATAAAAAAGGCGAGTCCGCCTGACAATTGGCCAGCGATCAGTGTCGTTGCCACCCCACCCGTGGGGGTTCCGGTTGCGTACTCAAGTTGGGCACTAAAACCTGGGCGAACGGCCGATTTTCCGGCCTCTGAAAGAAAATTAGCATAATAGCCTTTGAGTCCAGATAGGCTTTGACCCTGGGTTGATCCGTACCAGTTTGCCCCCATGTTTAAGCTCGCTTGATCGTCAGCTTTGAGTGTCGGTGAGTGAGTTAGGGTCAAAAGTACGAGGGGGAGGTAGATACTGAGAAGGCTTCGGCGTGAGCGGAGTGCTCGAGTGAGTTGATGTGATAAATGCCTAGGCATTAGCCAAATCCTTCTTTCCTACTTTTTGTATCGGAATAGCGGCCCAAAGACTTTAGGACTAAAATGATAGAGTACTCAATTGATTGGTTTTTTTAATTATACCCCTGACCTTTTTTGGCCGATCAAAGATCTGATGCGTGTGATGTGGCTTCTTCTTTCAATAGGGTGGGTGATTTTTGGACTGGGGGCGTTCTCGCTACTGGGAGGGTGTTCGAAGTCGAAAGAAGAAAAGGCGAGGGTTCTGAACTACGTGGGGTTTGAAAGCTACGTGGACACCTTCGTAGATAGTTCAAAAAAAAATCACAGACCTTTGGAAGTGTCTGAACTTGTCATTCGGTTTGGCACAGCTGAAGAGGTGAAAGAAAAGAGTAAAGTGAGCGCGGCTCTTGCCATTTGCACCACAGGGAGTGAAGTGCCAACCATTGTGGTCGATCAGCAGTGGTGGGAAAATAAATTGCCGAGTTTGACCGAATCAAAGTCGGTTGCAGAGGAAATTCTATTTCATGAATTGGGTCATTGCTTACTGAACCGCAAGCATCTCGATGGTACTGCGCCGGGAAAAGAAATTCCTGGTTCGATTATGTATCCCAAATACATTCCCGGAAAAATCTATGCAGAGAATAAGCAGGAATACTACCGAGAGTTATTTACCGGTGTTTGGGCTGTTTTACGATTGTTTGAGGAAAATCTCGCGCTTTCGAAAGCGCCCATCTCTTACCAAACTGAGACTGAAGAAAGTACCGTAGATTGAGGTTAGCGTTCAGGTGTCTGCCACTAGCTCTTAGCTACTTGTATTCTTCAAAAAATTTCGCGAAAGCCTTTTCTGCTACCGATTCGAGCAGTCTGAGCTTGGGGGGTAAGTGAATGGCCTCTTTTTCTTCGGAGTCAGTAACAGACTCTGAGGCTCCTGCGACGCCCACTCGCTTGTCTTGGTCGCCAGCCACTTCAGTAAAAGTCAGTTCAATGGCGACTCGTGCTTCGCGTTTTTTTACTTTGACGAGCCGCTCGACCATGCGCTCTTTTTCGCCTCGCTCTTTAGCCATTTGCGAGTCATTAACCGTCACTTTGTTGAAACCTTCGGAGTCTTCACCCGTGAAGTCCAGAACCTTTGCCTCGAGGGCATAATCGGCACCCGAAGTTTTCGCAATTTGGCGAACATCGAGAGGGTTAACTTCGGGGCGAGTCTTAGCTTTGAGAATGACCTCTTTTTCGATGAGTTCAAAGTAGCCTGTTTTGAGAAGTTGGTTAACCAGGCTAACCTCAATCACTTTTTTGGCAGTTTCTTCTCCGTCGATTGAAATGAGAGCGACCTTTTTGCCTTCGAGTTTCGAAAGTTCTGGCGTTGTCTTCTTTTTGGCTGTTGAGCAACTAGTCAAACAGGCCGATGCAGCCACAAGTGCCACCGTGGCCATGCAAGTTCCCAATAGCTGCCTAAAATGAGAAGGTTTCATTTAGAAGTTAGCCCTGATGAATTAGTGGGTGCCACCATGAATGAGTACTTTTAGGTCCATTTGGAAAACCACTTCAATTTTGTTTGGGTAAATGTGTTTCGTTACCACGCCGTCACCAAAGGTGGGGTGCTTGATTCGATCACCCAGGTCGAAGCGCACTTTAATGCCGTAAGTTTTGAGTACGTTGCCCTTGTGCTGGTTCATGAGTTTTTCCCACTCGAGTTCAACTGGGCTTCCAGCAGCGTCTGCGGCGGCCTTCTTGGATCCACCCCGGGTTTTTTTTGCTGCCGCAGGTGTGGTTGCTGTGCCTTCTTTGTCTGGCTCAGTGATTCCTTTTGGCGGCTTATAGGCATGGTCTTTTTTACAAGTTCGACATTGAGCCTTTGCAATTCGGTCGCCCTTCATAGCCATAATTGTGTGGCCGAGGTCCATTTTGCAGCTCGTGCAGTAGGCGAGCGTTTCTTTTCCAACTGAAGTACCTGAATTCGCTGTGCTTCCCATAAAAATTCTGTGTCTCCTTGTGAAGTTTGACTATAGTAGTGATTGAGATGGAAAATCAAGCACCGGGTCGTGCTGGTGGTACGAATCCCAAATATTCTGACTCGAAAAGTGACGATTCGCCAAATCAAAAGGGTGTTCGTACGACGAAGCGAACGATTCTTTTAGAGCAAGTCAGGGAGTCTTCGGCCGAGCCGGGCGTTTATCTTATGAAAGATGCGGCTGGTCAGGTCTTGTATGTGGGTAAAGCCAAGGTTCTTAGGAATCGACTTTTGCAGTATTTTCAGCCGATCGAGCACGAAATGCTGCGAATCGAAATGATGCTAAGACGAGTCGATCACTTTGATGTGATTTTGACTGAAACCGAGGCTGAGGCCTTGATTCTTGAGTGCACGCTCATAAAGAAATATCGACCGCAATTCAATATTCGTTTAAAAGACGATAAGGCCTACCCTTACATTCGAATTGAAGTGGGTGAGAGTTTTCCACGTCTTGAATGGACCCGGAAAGTAAAACGAGATGGCTCACGGTACTTTGGACCTTTTCCGGGGGCTTGGTCGGCTAGGCAAATTCAGCGGTTATTGACCGAAAAATTTCAATTGAGAGATTGCTCTGATAATTCGTTTAAGCACCGATCAAGGGCTTGTATCTTGTACCAAATGGGGCAATGCTCGGCGCCTTGTGTTGGAAAGGTTTCGGCCGAAAATTACCGCGATCAAATCAGACAAGTCGTGCGGGTTTTAGAGGGAAAAGACGACGGCTTTGTGCGTGAATTGAAAACGCTCATGGAACAAGCGGCCGAGGCGATGGAGTATGAAGACGCCGCATTTTGGAGAGATCAGCTAAAACACTTAGAAATCGTGACGGCCACGCAAGTCATGGATGAAGCTGGGTCAAATAAGCATCGCGACGTCTGCGTCCTTGCTGTGAAAGGTGGGGTTGGTCAGGCCGTCGTGTTGCAGGTTCGCGCTGGTCGCGTACTTTCAATTAAGCACCTAGTGGTTCAAAACAGTGACGAGTTGGCCGATTCAGCCGATTCTTTGATGGAATTTCTCAGTCAGTTTTATCTCATTGGTGATGGGACCATTTATAAAAGATTAGACGATGCGTCGAGTTCTACTGATGCTGTTGGAAGCGCGGTGCTTGCTCCGACTGAAATTTTGGTCGATCAACTTCCGACCGATGCCGAGCTACTCGAGAAGACCATTGGGTTCAAGATCGTCAAAGCTGAATCTGAGGTTGAAAAACGCCTCATTTCTGTCGCCCAAGCAAATGCCGAATATGCTCTAGAAAACGCAGTAAAGCGCGATCAGTCGCATGGCATAGTAGCGCTCGAAGAGGTGCAGAAGAAATTGGGATTAGAGCGTCTGCCTTCTCGAATAGAATGTTATGATATCTCGAATTTTCAGGGGGATTCGTCGGTTGCCTCGAGGGTGGTTTTTGTTGATGGAGCTCCAAATAAAAATCTGTATCGACGCTATAAGATACGTACCGTCGACGGACAAAATGATTTTGCGATGATGAAAGAGGTGTTGTCGAGACGATTTTCGCCAGACAATGATGAACCGTTGCCCGACTTGATTGTCGTTGACGGCGGGAAGGGGCAGTTGGCTCAAGCGGTCGCCATTCTTGAAGAGTTATCGCTTCGAGATCTTGGGGTTGTGGGTCTCGCCAAAGCTCGAACTGAAAGCGATTTTCAGGCGGCAGAAGTGAAGTCTTCGGCAGAACGCTGTTTTCTGCCAGGTCGAAAAAATCCAGTCATTCTTTTGCCGCACACCGCATCGTTTCGCATTCTGACGCACCTGAGAGATGAAGCTCATCGATTCGCGATTACCTACCACCGACAGCTTCGAGATAAAAAGAGTCTTGCAAGTGAGCAAGACTGAGTCAAAAATAGTGAGATGACGGGATCATTGACGGGTGCTGTGGCAGGTCAGGTAAAATTTTCGCGAAAACTGAGGGTTTTGGTGGTTGATGATGAACTCGAGATTCGGGAACTCATTTGTGGTGAGCTAGAAGACATTTCTCCAGGGCTAGATGTCGTTTCTTGCAATGATGGAGAGGCCGCTTGGGCATCGATTCAAGCGCAGTCAGTTGATTTGTTAATTTCAGATATCAAAATGCCGAGAATGTCAGGGCTTGAGTTGCTTGAAAAGGTTCAAGGAATGTCAGCGTTCTTGAAGCCTAAACAAATCATGATGGTTTCTGGTTATGTGCCTGAAGGGACCATTTTCGCCGAATCGGGTGTCATGCTTGTCAATAAGCCGGTCGACTTTGAACAGTTTCGGGTAGATTTGACCTCGATTTTATCGTCTCTTTGAGATAATTAGAGTCTTGCGAATGCGAGGCCAAGATGAAATCTCGGTTGGAGTTGAGAGAGTTGAGACTGCCGGTATCTTTGGGAGTTAGTGTAGAAGAGCGTGCGGTTCAGCAGTGGGTTAGGTTGACCCTTGAATTCGAATTTCAAAAACCACCTATGGCTATCGAAACCGATTCTATTCATGACACGATTGGGTACGACCAGATTGCTTCACTGATTACCCGGTTTTTAGAAAAAAAATCATTTTGCCTCATTGAATCTCTTGGAAATTCAGTTTTGAACAGTCTTCGTCAGTTTCTTGCTGAGAAAGGAATTTCTCAGACTAAAGTGAAGGTGGGGGTACTGAAAGAAAAGCTTCCGATGCCTTTTGAAACCTCTGGAGCGTATTTTGAAATTTCAGATTGAGGGCAGATCATGATTCGGCAAATTGCAATAGGAATAGGTAGCAACCAGGGAGACCGAAAAGATTCAATTAGAAAAGCCCTTCGGTTGTTGCCGTTTGAAATTCAGTCTATTTCGTCGATCTTTGAATCTGATGCACTTTTGCCTGAGGGCGCGCCGCTACATTGGGATCAACCTTTTTTCAATTTGGTGGTGTTGGCGAGAACGGCACTTTCGCCGATTGAATGTCTAGAGTCGCTGAAGAAATTAGAAGTCAAAATTGGACGAGTTGAGCGCGAACGATGGGCACCGCGAGTGATTGATCTCGATCTTCTCTGGTGTGAGGGAGTTCAAATGACGACGACACGATTGACTTTGCCTCATCCTGGCATTGTTGATCGACCTTTTGTTCTTCTGCCATTTGCACAAGTGGCTCCGCATTTGGTCATCGGCGATCTTAGTTTTAAGAATTCTCATAATGCAAAGACGTTGAGAGATCTGGCTAGAAAGTATGCCCACCTTGACCCCGGCGAGGTTCCGTTTCGAACGAGAAGAACAAGTGAGTCTTTGATCAAGATTGTGGGTGTTTTGAACGCAACACCCGATTCTTTTTCTCATACTTCTGGTGACCAGGGTCTGGCGAAGATTCGATCTCTATTGTCTTCGGGCATTGACGTGATCGACATAGGGGGCGAGTCGACTCGACCTGGTGCGGTTGCGGTTTCAGAGTCTGAAGAGTGGGCGAGAATTTCGCCTGTTATAGAAACGATTCAAGACGAGCTGAGATTGCAGACTTCAGAGGGTTCGCTAACGAAAGTGAAAATAAGCATTGATACCCGACATTCTAAAGTCGCTGAAAGAGCTCTAGAGTTAGGGGTCGATTGGATCAATGATGTGGCAGGGCTTCGAGATTCAGAAATGGCACGATTAGCCTCACATTCTAGTGCAAAATGGGTAGTGATGCACAGCCTATCGGTACCACCGCTACCAGACGAAACGATTGCGCCTTCTAAATGTCCGATAGAGACAATAGGCAACTGGGTGATGTCGACACTGAAGAAGCTTGAACAAAAAGGCATAGCCCTGGATCGGGTCATTTTTGATCCGGGCATTGGATTTGGCAAAACCCCCGAACAGAATCTTGAGATCATTTCTCGCATGTCTGAACTTCGCTGGTTGAGGGTAGAGTGGCTCTTAGGATATTCTCGAAAATCATTCATGGCAAAGTTCTCGAAGGTGCCCGCCAGTGACAGGGGGTTAGAAACCTCTCTCATCAGTTCTCGGTTGGCAGCACAGGGGTTCGATGGCATTGACTACTTGCGGGTTCACGATGTCGAAATGAATAGCCGCGCGATTGCTTATGGAGCCTATCAGGGACCTTTGTGAAAACCATTCATGAAATACACCGATGAAATACACTGAAATTGTTGAGCATCTAGAGTCATTGGGGGTGATGCCTCGAGGGCGTCCCAGTATTCAGCCGACAAAAAAAGCTTTGGAGGCCTTGGGATTGGCGTTGCCCAAACCTGAGCGCGTGATTGTGGTCGCCGGTACCAACGGAAAGGGCTCAGTTTGCGCCACTCTTGAAGCATTGCTGCTCAGTGCGGGCTGTTCGGTCGGTTTGTACACTTCTCCACATTTGATTCGTACCACTGAGCGAATTCGCGTGAATGGGCGTGAGATTTCAGAACTGCGATTTAGTGCGGCGTTCGAGAGTGTTCGCGATACTTGCCACACAATGGAATTGTCACATTTTGAATGGTTGACTTTGATGGCGGCAACGATTTTTTCTGAAGACCTACTTGGAGAAAAGACCTATTGGATTTTAGAAGTCGGAATGGGGGGTAGTTTTGATGCCACGAATGCATTTGAGCACTCGATCAATGTGGTGACTCGATTAGGAATTGATCACGAAAATTGGCTTGGCCGTGATTTGTTGTCGATAGCTAGAAATAAATTCGGAATTGTTCGCGCTGGTGTTCAAGTAAAAGTAGTCACTTGGCCTCTAAATCCTGAAATAGAAGGTTTAAAAAAAGAAGTTCAAGATCGAGCTGGTTGCGAGTGGATTGAGGTATTCGATAGGGCAGATCAAGACGAGGGAGGCGTGGTTCGTGACCTGGGGAAATTTGGACGAGCGAGTTTGAATCTGGTCGGACGGCGAGGAAAAGAAAATACTCAGATGGCACTCGAGGTTTTCAATCAACTTGGGTTTGATTCGAGTCAACACCTTGACTCTCTTTCTCGAGTCAATTGGCCGGGTCGATTTCAAAAAATTGAGGTTGAGGGGGCACGGTGTCCTGTGTATTTTTCGGGCGATCACAATGTTCAAGGGATTCATAGTCTGATTGAGATCTTGGATGCTTATTCGTCTCGGCACCTTTGGATTTTGCTGGGAATCGGAGAAGAGAAAGCTTCGTCACTCATGTTTGAGGCGTTGAAAAGTGGCTTGGGGCAGCGCCCCTGGTCGTTTGCGTTAACTAAGGCGAGCTTCAAAGGTCGAGCGTTTGACCAATACGACCAACAAATAACGCGTCAGATGCTTTTTTTTGAAGAAAATTCGGCACTTGCCTTAGCTCGGGTGATCGAGCTGGCTCAACCTGAAGATTTGGTGTTGGTCACTGGCTCTCTTTACCTGGTCGGTGAGTTGCTAAAAAGGTGTGTCGTTTAAGATTTTTCCAAACTTTTTTTGTTAAGAATCGATTTCGAGTTTAAGCGCTACCCCAAGGCTTCCGATAGGCTTGATAGTCACCTATGAGTAAACTTGCCTATTTAGTCGATGATTCAGCCCTAGCCCTCAAGATCAATGCCAATGCTATTCAAAGTTATTTCAAAGACATTGAACTCAAGACGTTTCGCAGTGGGACCGAGTTGATTGAGGCCTTGAAGCTTGAGACTCAACCGATTTTTGCAGTCTTTTCTGACGTCAATATGCCCAACGTTTCTGGGCATGATGTGTGTTCATGGGTGAAGAGAAATCCGAAGCGGCATGCAACTCCAGTGATCATGGTGACTGCTGAACTTGAAGAAAAAGAAAAAGCGTTTGCTCTGAAAAATGGTGCCTCAGCCTACCTAGAAAAGCCCCTCAAGGCAGAAGACATGACGGCGCTATTGGATAGGCTTTCGAACCAGTCTGACATTCTGTCTCGCTCAAACGAACTAGATTTAGCATTTTGTGGCGAAGTCTTAGAAACCGTCGATACGATGCATAAGCTTCTGGTGGGATTCAACGATGACAAAGCTAAAGAAATCTATCGCGGATTGCACACAGTCAAAGGTGGAGCCAACTCACTGCAGTTTCCGCAGTTGGGTCAATTTGTTCACACGGCCGAAGCGTTTTTGTCGACGGTGCGCCAGGCGAAGCTCTTTGGTGCCCCCCAGGTAACAAAAGTGTTTCAAGCAATTTTTGGGTTCATTGAAGCGCAAGCTGAAAATATTCGAAGCGAGCGCCAGCTTGAGATTGCTCCGATTGCCGTGATGGAAGACATTCGTCTGATTTTGGCAAACGTAGCCGCAGGCTGGAGTCTTCCGGGAGCTGAAAACAGTGGTCATGGGCCCGTGCAGAATCACCAGAGCGCGCCGTCAGGCGCCGCTGGAGAAGCAGGCACCGAAGAGAAGGCGCCACACGAGTTCATTGTTTCAAGAAATGCGAGCTCGGTCAGAATCGCCAACGAAAAACTCGATGATTTGCAAGTGAGGTTTAAGAAAATTCTACAGACGAGAAATAAGATCAGCAGCTTTGCTATGCAGCTGCATCAAGAATTCTCTGATGAGGCTTTTCCAAAAGATCTTGCAAAATTGGTTGAAGATCTAAAAACTGAGTCATCTGAAGTGATGGAATTTTTCATTGCTCTTAGGGTGACCCCAGTGAGTCGAATTAAGAATTTCGCTCAGCGAGTGGTCGCACAGACTGCTGAAACAACAGAAAAATTGGTGAGACTTGAGTTTGAGTCAGAAAAATGGCTCGAAGTCGACCAATCGATTCAAGATGCCCTCGAAGCGGCCTTGACTCATATTTTACGCAACTCGGTTGATCACGGAATAGAGAAGTCTGATGACCGCAAGATGGCGGGAAAAGACGACGTGGGCGTCATTAAGATCAACATTCATCGAAAAGATGATGTCTTAGTCGAGGCAATCATTAGCGATGACGGCGGCGGTATTCGACGCGACAAACTTAAGCAGGCTTTGGTAAAGAAGGGTGTTTTGACTCAAGAGCAAGCCGATCGAATGACTGATTCGCAGGCGTTAGACCTGGTCTTTGTTGATGGCCTATCTACACGCACAGAGGTCAGTGACATTTCAGGACGAGGGGTGGGCTTGGGTGCGGTTAAAGACGCGATCGAAAAAATGGGTGGAAAAATCAATGTTTTTTCAGAAATAGGAAAAGGAAGTGAGTTTAGGATTCAGATTCCGAGAATTTTTAGATTGTAATAATTTTTTTAGAAACTGTGAATGGTGACCGAGACAAGAATGAGGGGAATGTTGTGAACAAGCTCAGAATCATGTTGGTAGATGACTCATCAAATCTGCGGCATGTCATCAAAAGGTACATCGCTTCTGGAGAATTTGGCATGGAGCTCATCTTCTTTGAAGCGGGCGATGGTGCCGTTGCCATGCAAACTATTCAAGAGCAAGACGTGATTGGCGAACCCATCGATGTGATTTTTTTGGATTGGATGATGCCCCGGGTGACCGGCTATGAATTTTTGATGCAAATCAAATCGATGGAACCCTTCAAAGAGCGGCCTTTTATCGTAATGCTAACGGCCGAAACCTATGCTGAGCAGATTAACGCGATTCAAAAATACAATGTCGATGCCTATGTCACTAAGCCCTTTACCCAAGAAGACTTGGTTTCAACGTTGATGAAAATCGTTGACGGAAAGGGGCTCAAACGTGCCGTTTGAGATACTTAACCAAAACGAATACATACTGATCAAGCTTAAGGGCGAATGTGGCAATGAGAACATTAACCTTCAAGAAGAGTTTCAATTAAAGAAAGCTGAATGGGGTTTGAAGTTTTGTATCGTGAATTGCACCGAGTGCAGCATGATGAATTCGATCTTCATGAGGCACCTGGCCCAAGTTTACCGAGATCTCAAGACCCTGAATGGTCAAATTAGGTTGGTGGGTTGTAATCCAAAACTTCAAGATGCCATTAAGAATAGCGGTCTAGACCGAATCTTGATGAACAAAATGAGCTTGCGTGGCGCGCTCGTTGATTTTGGGTTGGTCAAACAAAAAGAGTTTGATGTAAATTTTATTAATCCGTTTTTAAATGCCACTCAAAAAGTTTTAAAAATTCAGTGTTTTATCGAGGCAAAACCATTAAAACCTCATTTAAAAAAACCCACAGACCCTCTGTTACTCGGTGATGTGAGCGGAATTATTTCAATTAACTCAGAGACTTTTTCGGGTACCCTTGCGATTAGTTTGCCGGAAAAAATATTTCTGACCATCGTGAAGAATATGTTGGGCGAGGAGATGACCGCAATTACCGATCAAAACGTCGACTTGGTCGGTGAAATCGCAAACATCATTTTAGGACAAGCGAAGCTAGAGCTGATTGGTCTAGGGTATTCACTACAAGCGGCACTGCCTTCGTGCGTGTGGGGTAAGGATCACAAAATTAAACACTTCGGTACTGGGGTGTGTGTTGTTATTCCGTTTGAAACCCCCGTGGGAACCTTCTATTCAGAAATCATGACGAACAATGGCCTTCTAGCGCAAGTTAATACGAATAAACCTAAAGTCGCGTAAAGTTCAGTGTCAGATCGATGCCTACGGTTGTCTTCAGAAGTGAGGGACTATAGAGAGATGTCTGACCATAGAACCCCAATCGAAGCGCACCGCCTTTTGTATAAGCATTCAGCTGTAGAGCTGTGCGATCTTCAGAGGCCGGTTCAAAAGTGCCTGGGCCATTAAAGTAGAAATCGCCGTCAAACGAAGTTGAGTGCGTGACGTCAAATTGATCAGAAATTTTGTAAGACAAATTGTGGCCACCGGTTACAAGCCAAATTTGTTTTTTTACCCAAGGGTCAGTCATCTCGATGTCTTTATAAAATGTTGGTTGAACGCGCGAACTGAAAGAAAGTCCCCAGTGTTTGTCTTTAATGGGAAGGCTCAGACCTAAATCAAATGCTAGCGATAGAATCTGGCCCTGAGAAATCGCAAATTCTGAGGTTGGTATGGTCGCCGTGAGACCACCTGAAAATACCACCCCATCGAGGTTAGCTAGATTGTCTCTTGAATAAGAGATTGTTGGATGAAAAATGCTTGAACTAGGATTGATGAGATTTCCTTGCGAGTCTTTGACGCCTACATGCAAATCGTTTAGGCCAGAGACTCCAAAACCGATGCGGTCATTCGTGGTCAATCCGTAAGAGTAGTCAAGGCTATGAAAGAGCTGAAGAGGCCAGACACTCGAGGTGTACACGTTGTAGGTTTCAAGAGTTGGGGCGCCCAGACTGGGACCCGATAGTTTGGTGTAGTAGGTAAAGCTTGAGCGGTTTGCAAACTCAGAAAAAAAATCAGTCGATGCAGCTTGAGACTCTCTAAGGCTTGGCGCTGTTGCTTTTTTCGCCATGACCCCTGCTTCGTCATCGGCTCTGGCGTTTACAGCAGCGCAAAAAAATACAGCGCTTAAAATGGCGAGGTGGGGGGCGACTAGTTTTGAGTTTTTCATGGCGCGAGATCTTTCTTTAGACCCAGGGTATTGGTCAAGATCGCCTGGCGATCATTGAAAAAACCTTCTAGCGACTCGATGACTTTTCGTCTTTGCAGCGCTTCGATGTCTGAGTTGAGTCGGTGTCCAATTTCTGGTTCGATGCTCGCGTAGTCCATGTTCATCAGATAAAATAACGATTCGTAGATTGGCTCAATGTTGAGGTTGATTTCTGAAGCAGCCGCTTTGAGATCGGTAGATTCAAACAAGATGCCGAGTTCTCGGTTTTTGATTGAGTAGATTCCTTGTAAAGCCCAAAGAGTGCTTCTCACGCTCCAAGTGTAAACCATGAGTCCAAAGTTAGATGCCTCTTGAGCTTTGTTTTGCATGAGGTACAGAAGTTCCCATTGGCGCTTCATGGTGCCTCTAATTTGGTTTCCGTCGAGTCGATCGGCTAACGAGAAAAGCTTTGAGTTTTCTTTTAGGCTGCTCATCACAGAGAAATCAGTGGTTTTCTTTTTCTTAAGCGACAGGGCCAGTTTTTCAATTTTTTTGTACTGGGCCGGTTTTTTGAAATCGGAATACTGAACCGTGAGTGACTGAGTCATGTCTAGCCAAATTTTAAATGCCTTGGCTGTGTAGAAGTCGGTGTAAGAGTGTTCACGCGATTGGTCCATGACGACGAAGGGGTGGTCGAGCAGAAATTTTAGTAGTTTGTCCCAAATGTAGAGTTGAGTTTGCTTCGCTCTCTCAAGCTCTTTGGCAATATAGGGGGTCAGGGCCGCTTCGTGCTTCTTGTATAGGGCTGAAGATTTGATTCTACCGAGGTGGTCACTGTAGCGACTCAATTCGCCCCAAGCGCTCTCGGCCATCATCGGAAATGCAAGTTGGGTTTCGAGTTGTTCCATTCGGCCCATTCTGGCTGCAAAGACGAGATTCTCTTCAAAGCCAATTTGCATGGCTTTGAAGTTACTCATTCGATCGTTCCAGTCGAGCCTATCGACTTCGGGAACGTCAGTGCTGATCAAGAAATTTTCATGAGAGGCCGTGCGTGTGGCAAAGGCCTGGGCATTGGCTTCGATCATCGGCTTCTCGGTGGGCTTTGGGGTAGCAGGCGCCGAGCCATTTTGGTCTGGCTTGGTTTGTGTGGTCTCGATCTCGCTTGCGATACCAAGGGTTTTTGTGACAACGAGTGCAGTGTCAATGTAGGCCGTTCTCACTTTTCCGACGGCCCACATAGCGTGGGGATTGAGTGGCTGGGTAATGAAATAGAAAGTAAAAGGGCCATAAAGTGCTAAGGCCACAGAATACCCGATGTTAGATTTGATCGTGTGGGCGAACCAAAGCATTAAGCCGATAGTGTATCGGTAAGACAGACCACCTAAATTGTTTCGTGGTTTTATCGTTAGCCTCTTAATGAATAGCCAGAGTCGGTCGGCGGCAAATGCGGGGCCATATTTAAACCAAGAAAATCGATGTGCTCTCGCCTTGGTTTTGGCCAGAACATCTGCGTCTGAGAAAAGCGATAAGTAAACTTTTCTTCTTTCTGACCAGCTCAGGGCAGATTTGCTTTCTATTTCAATAATTCTCGCTCGGATTGTTTGGTAGGAATTGTCTTGAAACAAAGAGGCGATTCGCGATGACGCAAAGTTGGGCAGCGAGAGCACTCGAGGGTTTCTTTCTGCTAGCTCTCTTAAGTAGGTTTCAATGAGTCTCACATTTTTCAAATTGGCTTGCCCCAGGGAGGCCTGTGAATACTCATGCACTAGAGCACAATACAAATGTGTGATCATCGGACAGTTGGGTTCAAAAGGAATTTCAACCAGTCGCGCCAAGTCATAAGAAAGCGAATCGGCCTTTGACAATAACGTGCCCCGCTCGCTATAAACTTCAAAGCCCTCTTGTTTAAGCGAGGGTGAACTGTAGGCTTTGTGCAAGACAAACCCGCCCCATTTGAGAGGGGCAAAGCCGATGCGAATTCTAGCAGATTGGGAGGTTGAGTCGACTTGCAACGGCTCAGAAATTTTACTTCGGGTTAGCCCGACGGGTATCTTTTCATCAGTCGACAAGATGCCTATAGGTTGTGCGCCGGGCGAATGATCATTCAGTGAATCGAATTCGTAAAGAAAACCACTTTCGTGGTTTTCACGAATGAAGCTCGACTGTCTCACATTTTTCGTCAGTAGCTCAGTCTTGATTGATGGCGGGCAATAGTCGAGGAACTGCCCTAGAATTAAGCGATCCAGCGCATCAAATAATGAATTGTGAGATTCAAAAAGTGTCGAACACAGTTCAATCTCTAGGTTTGATGGTGCCACCCGTGTGGTATCGTGACTAATGTTGTCGCCGTCTTGGTGAGGTTCTTTCCGTTCGGATGGGTCTGTAATGGTGGGCTCTTTTCTCGGATGTTCCATCGAATTTCACCTTACTGTTGTTGCTGTTGGGTCTGATTGTAGCCATGCCCAGGGACTATTGAAAGGAGCGGGGCTTTGAGAACCAGTTCGCCATTGTGAACCTGTGCATTTTGGAATCTGACCCCAGGGTGTTGGAAAGATCCAATTAAGCGTGCTTGCGGGCCCGAAAGATTGGCACTCAAAACACAGTCTTGAATGATCTGTGTGTAGAAGTCTTGCTCTTTTTGATTGGCTGCTGGCAGGACAGATGAAGTGATGCTCGATGAAAAATGCTTGGGTAGTTCTAGTCCCAACTGTGAGAGAAAAGCGAGGTTCCTGCCATTTTCGAGGGCTGGCAAAATTTCACGCAACGACTTCACCTGGCTTGAAACCCCAGAGTCGACTGAATACGCGAGAGTGCCACCCAGTTCTTTCACTTTTTCGTTCCAAGCGTTAGGCCCCAATTGGTGGGCTTCAAATAAGGCGTGAACCCAGGTAGCCGTTCTACTTTTGGCCAAAACCAAGAAGTCAACGAATCCCACAACGGGCGTTCTTTGTTCTTGAAATTTGATCTCTGATGGATCGATAGCGATATTTGCGTGAGTGAAAAAGTTGCCAAAGCGATTGATGAAGTGTGAGGCCTCGGTGGTGTGGTGATCGCCCGATGGTGAGTCATTTGAAGTAACGATTGCTTCACGTTCAGTTTTCATTTCGTCTTGAATTTGATAGTAGTGGATGATCTCGTGCCCGACGGTATACGCCGCAAAGAGTGGGTGAATTTCTTTCGCGACCCAGATAATGACGTTCGAATCTGAGAAGAGACCATGCAGTTCTTTTTTCTGGGCATAGCATTCACCAGCAAATCGACCATCTGAGTTGAGGTCTAATAGGTGGCGTTGCTCTTTACTGAGTAAGATAATCTTGCCAGAATGAGAGTTGAACTCATCGATCAATGCGTCTTTTTCAGTTGAAGAACATTCGACAATTGCTTTTTGATCGTGACCCAGTGATCTGCAGAAACTTTCAAAATTGTATTTAGCATGAGGAAGTACCGACAAAAATTCGATGATCGATTCAGGCGTAGTTTGGACGGCTTCGTCGAAGATGCGATCTTGAATTGATTTGAGCCAAGTATATTTTGCTAAGTGTTTAAGACGTTCGAGCGCAATAAACTCAGTTCGTTTCTTCTCTGAGTTAAGGCTTTTACTTTCTGACACAATATTTGACCACTCAGCAAAGGCCTGTTTGGTTTCTGAGTCGATCCATTGACTTTCTGAAAGTTTGATCGCGCTGCGATGTTCCCACTCGGATGCAACGCGAATGCCATCAATCGGTTTGTCTGAATCTAGCCAAACGCGAAGATTGTGTGGTGAAAGGCTCATTGAATAGTCTTGGCCCGAATTTTTATTAGAGAAGTATTGAACAAAACCTTCGGTGACGGTTTGCTCTTTTAGGTGCGAGTGTGCAAGTGAAATAAAGTTTTGAATCAATAGTAAGTAGTTTCTGGTGAGTGGAGATTTTAGTGGAACGATCGGAAAGCTCTGCTTTGCCAGTTGTTTCAGTGTTGTGAAAAGTTGGCGTACTGAGCGACGGTAGAACGCCCGACGTCCTACAATTCGCTTGAGTTCATGAATTGTGGCCAAATCTTCGATGCGTTCTTCGTCACAAAGGTACGGCTTCAGGTCGGTCGCATTCAAGAAATGAAGGGTGTCGAGGTGGCTAAAAAATTCAACGCTCAAGTAGTCATGAGCGGCGATGAGTTGAGTGCCGAGTTTTGCTCGAAGTCTCATGCGCTCTTTTTCGAAACTAGCCAGTTTTGATTTTTGGACCTTTTTTTCGACCAAGTCAATGAGATCGTTGACTGGTTCCATGTTGCTTGGATGCAAGTAGCTTAAAATTTCGCGGCACTGTTTCTTAAGTTGTTTTGATAATGCATACAGTTCGTAGGTATCTACTGCGCCAGTGCTGAGGCTATTTCTCAGGTGTGCTGCAATTCTGGCGGCTTGAATGAGTTGAGCGCCAGCAAAAAGTGGAAGATCGCACTGAAGTTTTCGCGGCTCGCGTTTGGTAATGAGAGTTTTGACATCAACGGCCTGGGGGTGGCCGATGTCGTCAACAACTAGCATCGGCGAATAGCCGCCGCCTTTAGAGGTGTTCACGATGCTGCTCATTGGCCCTTTTTCTTGGGGGGCTGTTCTAACGAGGGCGTTGTGGGTGAGTTTCGGCAGCGCTTTTGTGTTTGAGTGAGCGCCGAAAAATGACCACATGCGAATGTCAGCAGCAATATTCGCGTACCTGGTTGCACCTGACTTTGATTTTGTGGCGATCGGAATTCGGCCGATCTTCACGATGCGTTGATAGGCGAATTGCTCTGGATTTGCTCGCGCCTCTTGAATGACCTCGTTGCGTTTACTTCGGGGTAGAGTCTTCAAAATGTGAATGCCGTTGCCGCCAGAAAGGTTAGGCGCTTTGATGACCCATTCTTCAGGCATTTTTGAGATGATTTCAATACTTTCGGCTTCTGACGGTAGTGTTTCAGGAGGGGTGAGAGGCAGTGTCTCTTCTGGCTTGATGCCCAATTTTTTTAGGTCTGCATCGAAAATTTTCGGACCGTATTCGCACAAAAGCGATAAGATGATTTTGTTGTCAAGAACGCGATTAAGGCCGCCAACATAGAGTTTCTTAGAGAGGATGGCCTTTATCGCACCTGGAATCGCGTAGGCAGATTCGAGAGCAATGGGATTTCCATCTTGGTCGAGCATTGGTTTCGGTTTGATTTCTTCGCCGGTGTCTTCACTGATTTCATAGGGGTCGGTGACATAAAAGTTTTCACCAGTTTCTGGGTCTCTCAAAAATATGCCTTGTTTCGCATCAAATAGAGCGCTGTCAGCGTTGACTCGTGAATAGATCGCGTTGACGATGGGGTCTGAGTGGGTGAATGTGCGTAGACGTACATAACCTTCGCCGTCTTGATAAAGGCTTTGAGCGTCAGCGTAAATCAGGCCGCCGTAGGCTGCAAGTTGATGAATTTCTGGAGCTGCGCCACTTTCGCCTCCCGGTGGAAGGACGATTTGAACTCCATCGGCTCGCTTGGTCCAGGTTTCTCCGAGACTTTTGTAGGTTTGGTGTAAGACGTCAAAGTGGTCGTTTGGCATCACCTTGCCGATTTTGGTCAGAAGTTCGGGGTCGACTTTTGATAGTCCTTCAAGAATGTGCAAGTTGTTTGAAGCGCCAGATGGTGATCCCGCATTGATTTCAAGTAGCTTGAATGGAAGGTGGGTCATTGCAGGTAGATCAATTTTCGTCAGGTCAGTGAGCTTGTCAGCCGATAGTACTCCCGAAAGAGAGTTGGGAAGATCTTCACTGAGAACCAAGTCTAAACCGACCACATCAAAAAACGGGTAGTCTTTCATGACCGGGCTGTGAAGTTGTGGAAAATAATTTGGTGAGGCCTTGACTGTCTCGACGTAAAGGGTGCGTAGCGAATCGGGTAGGCTTTTTGCGAAACGCGAAGACTGGGGAGATTCAGAGCCATAAAGGTCTTGAAGAATCATGCGTAGTGAAGTCACGAGCACTTGGCTTGATTTTTCTAGGATATCAAATAGAGATTTCGGCAAAGTGAGTGGGGTAGTCGTGCAAGGGACCGTGAAAATTTTGTACTGGCCGGAGGCTGTTCTCTTTGAAAAAGTCATTTCGCGCTTTTTCAAAAACTGAGTGAGTGCCTGGCTTTTCTCGAAGTGCTCTTTGGTAGTCTTTGAGAGAAGGTAGCGAGTGAGCTCCTCACAATGGTGGTACCCAGTGGCTTGAGCTAAGCTACTGTTATCCATTGATTTAAATAGATAATTCGGAACCTTAAGACGGCTTTTCCCGATATATCCGAGGTTTGGAAAGTACTGAGAACTTGATTGCAAATTTGATTTTCCAAGTAGCATGGGCTAGGACCTTAACATAAGTTGACGCAATTAGTCAAATCTTTCTGCTTGAACTATTTTGCAAGTCGGTGCACTTAGGCGATACCCAAAAACTGTTTAATAACAACCTTTTGATAGGAAGAAAGCTCGTTGATCAATGAAAGTGTCGAATATTTATACACATTTATGCAATATTATTGTTAGAAATTCTAAGAACTGGAGTGTCGCTGCGGCATTGACTGGGCTAAGCTTCGTGTTTGGTCAGGTTGTGTGGGCTCAATCTGCGGGTGATCAATTGCTCGTGGTTGAAACCAAGTTAGCTAAGGTTTATGCCCCCGAATCTGGGGCCCAGACCTACCACCTGTACGCCGAAGTTGATGGTCGAATCTATGAGACCCAAGATAGCAGCGTCGCAGCTACAGCTCGGCAGGCAGCTCAATTTGGTCAGCCAGTTGAGTTGATGGTGCAGGTCTCTTCTGAAATGATGGAAGTGGTGACTATTCGGGTAATCGAAACTACCGATGGCCCAGTGTCTCAGTCGAAGGCAGGCAATCGAGATGATGTTTCTGCTGTCGGCAGCTACCAGCCAACTGATTTGAAATCAATAGAAGAGGCTAATCAACTTTTTGATTCGTTGCCATTAGCTTTTAAATGGCACTCTCAGTGTTATCAGCGCGCGATGACGTGGACCTATGAAATGTACACCTATCGCGGAATCAATAGCATGAAGGCATTTTTGTTTTTCACCAGAAAATTCATTAATGAGTATCACTACAAGTGGTGGTTTCATGTGACACCGTTTGTTTATGTAAATGGCGTCGAATACACTTTAGATCCGACGTTCACCGATAAGCCATTGCAGATGCAGGACTGGACTAATGATTTCATGATTGGCAACCCCGTTTGCCCAGAAATTGCGAAGTACTCTGACTATTCAAATCATGAATTCGATCAGTATTGTTACTTGCGCAAAGTGCCCATGTATTATTATCAACCCGCTGATATTGAGCGAGAAGATAATGCTGGCACTCAGTTGCAAGGATTCAATCGTTCAGATGTGAACGCCGCTCTTTCAAAGAAGAAGTAAACTGTCATTAGCGATTTCAGCGATTTGATTCGGGTAAATCGCACGGATTGCAAAAAAAGAGGCCTAGGAGCGCGAGAGTGCACCTAGGCCTCTTTCATTTTCTGATAAACAATTGAGTGTGTTGAGATTCGGACGAATGAATCGAATTGCGGTTTGACGTTGCGCGTCAAAGTGACTACAAGGGGGCGAAGATGAGTTCTTTCGAAAAAAGGAGAAACCCCCCAATGAACCCCATGAATGAGATGAGTGAGAGAAGAATTTTAAAGACTTGGTTATCGAAATTATTGATAACTACCTCGGTCGGTTTTACTGTATTTTCTGGTGTTGCACGAGCCGAGCAGTATTCAGGTGGAGCTGAGAAGCTAAAAAGTTTCATGAGCCGTGAGATGGTTGTGACTAACCTCAAAGACCTTGAAAAATTAGGTCTCATGAGTGGTCAAACCTGCGAGCGTGAATTAGTGAATCCCAACGGATACACCGTTGATGCCAAATATCAGTGTAAAGTCGGAGCTAACGGCAAAGTGGTGAAGTCGCAGCCTTGGGCAAGCACCTCTTGGCCTGATCGATTGGGCTCGATTGCTGAGCCGTATGCAAATCGTGGTTCAGCCTCGACGATTGCTCGCCTCTGGGGTTGGTCTAATGCTCGCGGAAAAATCATTAATGAGAGTCGCGATGCAAAATTGAAAAATATCGCTGCTCAGGATCAAGAGTTTATTGATAATTTGAGCCCAGCTGAAAAGTATGACCTCATCGTCGGAGACCCCGATTTTACTTTTAGCCGAGCAGTGGTCAACATGGTTGACTTTCTTGAAGAAAAACACCAGACCGCATTGTGGTCTGGAATTTGTCATGGTTGGGGACCCGCTTCGACGACCATGCCAAGACCGAAGCATGCATTCAAAGTGAAGTCTGCCTTGGGCCCAACAGTGACGGTTTACCCTGATGACATGAAAGGAATCATGGCTTTCATGTGGGGAAAAACATTTGCTCAAGACTACGCAAAACTTGAGGGATGGGGTTGTCCAAACAAAGACAATACCACGCCATTGGGTCGCTTGTTGCACCCGAGCTGTTTCGATGTGAATCCTGCATTCTTACACTTGATGGCGGCCAATCACATTGGCCTATCAGGCAGTGGATTTATTATGGATATTCAATTTAAACAACATGTGTATAATCAACCCACATTCAAATTTGAATCTGAATATTATAACCCTGAAACACTGTCTTCTTCAGAGAGCTTGAAAGATTCGGTAGTGAGAGTTGGCTCGTATCCGGATGCCTACGAAGATTTTAGGGCGCCCGGAACCCAATACATTGTGGGTGTTAACACTGAGCTTTCTTACTTGAAGGAAGTCGATCCGTCGCATAGTCAGACCGATGGGCCGGATCGCGACGACGTGGGCAAACTCAAGATTCGCTATGAATTAGAACTTGATGCCAACTATGAAATCATCGGCGGCGAATGGAGACAATTTAGAGATCCGTGGGAACCAAGAATGAGCGAAGTGGCTGATTACGCTCAGCCAGATATTTTGTGGATCATGCCCGATGGAGTTCGAGCTTGGGCGGCTGTTGACGAAAACATCGCCTCTGATTGGAATGGGATTGGAGTTCCTCCGGCCAATTGGGCTACGGCTTCGAAATTGGGTTCGGCTGTGACTAAAGAACAGTTCTATAAGTACACCGGAAAAAAAGAAATTGTTCCGAATCCACAACCATTATCAAAGATAGTGTACAGCTTACTTGAATTATCTCAGTAAGAGTTAAGCTAGTTTTGGGAGTAGCTCAGCCTATTGTACGGCGTGAGTCATGAGTTGAGGGTCTCGAGAAATCGAGACCCTCTTTTTTTTTTGTGGCGATTCATTTAAAAGTGATGCTATGGACAATTTAAATAAATTGGGTTTAATTTTATCAAACTGGGGAGTTTGCCATGGGGTTTTGTCAAAAAGCGTGTTTAGCTGCTGTTTTTGCTGTCGGATTCGGACTGTCTTTGCTCGATGAAGCGAGGGCCGATGAGTGGAATAGTTGGAACGATCCATCAAATCTAAAAGTTGCTTTTGATCGTAGTTTCGAGGCATTACCCCTTAGTGGTTCTGTCGACAATGCAGACATTCCTTGGTCTGAAACTTATTGGCCGAGCAACAGAGGTAGCATTGCCAATCGCTGGAATTCACCGACTGGGGGCAGCTTTAAGTACAAGTCGCCGACTCGCGAACAATTGATGTCGATGGGGAGAGCCCAAATTGCCGAGCTGTCGGCAGCTGAAAAATACGACATTTTCATGGGTCGTTACGACTATCCGACACGTGATAGGGCTTGGGCGAATTCAAGCCCACATGCAAAGCCATGGGCTGGAATTTGCAACGGTTGGTCGCCCGCTTCGATATTTTATCACGAGCCGAAAGCTGTTGATAAGGTAAATCCTGACGGAATCGTAGTGCCTTTTGCTTCTTCAGACGTGAAGGGCTTGATGAGCTTTTTCTACGCATTTGACGCTAAAGCTGAAACGAATCAGATGGGAGCTCGCTGTTTTTTCAATGCTTTTAGCGGAACCTCAAACTGCTCTGATGTGAACGCAGGCTCTTTTCATATCGTGCTCGCCAATTTTATCGGCCTTCAGAAGAAGGCATTCGTTGCTGACGTTGATCGTCTAAAAGAAGTCTGGAACAATCCTGTCTATAAATACGAGTCGAAAATTATTGGTGAGCTTTCTGTTGGACACGGATCAGCGCCTGGTACTGTGCGTCGGGTGAGGGTTTCGACTCAGATGACTTACACAGATGAGCTAGAAGTTTCTCGGTGGGAGCCTGTGACTGGCACGGGTGACTTCAAAAGCGCAACTAAAGACTATCAGTATGTGCTTGAAATTGGCTCTGGTGGGCAAATTCTTGGTGGTGACTGGGAAAGCTGGGATCGTCCTGACTTTCTTTGGACAAGTCAGAAGGTGCCGTTCACTGGGGTCTGGGACAGTCTGAATGCCATCTATGAACCCATTTCGAGCAGTCAGTAGCGTTTGCCGAGTCTAAGTAGTTGAAGCTTTCTCGATATTTCGCATCTTGCGATTGAGCTTAAGACTCTTTCACAGTAAAATTCAGCAATGGTGATTTCGAGTCGGTCTACGAGCAGAGTCGCGCGTTTTATGACCCGCCTCTCAAGGTTTGTTCTAGAAAAAGCTGGGATCATCGCTTTGGTTGGCACTCTTTTTGGGGGGGTAGGGCTTTTTTATACTGTCAAACTGTATAAAAATCTGCGTACCGGGTTAGAACTCTTGCTTCCTGAGTCCTCGAGGTCGGTGGTAGATCTCGAGGAGGTCACCAGTCGGTTGAATACTTACGAAAATCTCAATATCTTGATTTTTTCGAAAAAAAAAGAGCATAGCAAGCAGTTTGTCATCGACTTGGCCGAGCGCTTAGAGAAAGAGCCTCGAGAGTCACGCATCAGCAGCGTTGAGTACAAAGTCGACAGGGAACTGGCTTTTTTTTCTGAACGCAAAGCCCTTTATATTGACCTAAACGACCTGAAGAAGGTTCGAGACTACGTTCAATTGCGCCTCGAGTATGAGGGCGATTTACATAATCCACTCAATATTTTTAGTGGAGTAGACCTTCACGAACCCAGCTTCGACTTTGATGGTCTTCAAAAAAAATACGAAAAAAAGACTGCGGCCTACACACGTTTTCCGGATGGATTTTACGCGACTTCGGATGAGCTGCAGCGGGTGATGATCGTTAACATGGCGGGTAAAGCGGGGGCTTTAGAAGATTATCAGACAATGCAGCGCGCGGTGCTAAGGGCGATTCAAGAGACTGACCCGAAAAAGTTTGACCCTGAAATGGAAATTCGTTTGGCGGGCACTGTTCAAAACGTCATCGAAGAGCAAGAGAGTCTGATGTCGGACTTGGGGCTCTCATCAGTGGTGGTCGGGGTGTGCGTGAGCGCTGTCTTGTTGGTATTTTTTCGAACGCTCGGGGCGACCTGTTTGCTCTTGTGTTCGCTTTTGATGGGTCTATTTTGGACGTTTGGGTTGTCGTACCTCACCGTTGGTTATTTGAATGCCAATTCTGCGTTTCTCGGAAGCATCATCGTGGGAAACGGCATCAATTTTGGGGTCTTGTATTTGGCGCGCTACTTAGAAGAGCGGCGCCGTGGTTTTGATCACGTGAGGTCTACTTATATTGCGGTATCGAAAACAACCTTGGGTACTTGGACCGCAGCTCTAGCTGCAGGCTTTTCGTATGGATCGTTGATGTTGACCCATTTTCGGGGATTTAACCAATTTGGACTAATTGGTTTGATAGGAATGGTTTTTTGTTGGTTTAGTGCCTACTTACTTCTGCCTGCCTATCTGACATTGTTTCATCAAATGGGCTTTTTGAGGATTAGAATGCGAACGAGTGCGCGTAGTCAGGTCATCTCTGCGGTGGGAAGACTGATCTCGACTCATGCTCAATTTCTGTGGTTCGCGACTATTTTGGTGAGTGTGGCCTCGGTGGTGAGTTTGACTAGGTGGAACGATGATATTTTAGAGTCAAGTATACGCAAGATGCGTTCAAAACAGAGTCTGGAAAAAGGATCTGGTTACTACTCTCGCCAGGTTGATGAGATCTTTGGGAGGTATCTTTCTCCGATGGTTGTTTTGCCCCGTAGTTTGCAAGATACCAAAAAAATTGGGAATTTACTAAAAGAGCAACACGATGCAATGGGGAATCAAAGCGTTTTCGCTGCCATACGGGTTTTGGATGATTTTGTACCCTCGCAGCAAGGTGAAAAAATTCAAATTTTGAACGAAATAAGAAAATTGTTACCGCCAAAAATTATGTGGCGCCTGAGTGAAGGTGATCAAAAGAGAGTGAAAAGTCTGTTGCTTTCAAGTGTCTTTGAGCCTTTCGGGTCTCATGAGCTACCTGCGCTGGTAGTTGAAAAGTTTACTGAGCACGATGGCACGATTGGCCGACTTATCGTTGTGGAACCACCGATTACCGAGGCTAATTTGGATAGAAAAAATCTTCACAAGTTTGTTGGAATTCTTAGGCAAACGGCCGATAAAATTGCCCCAGGGACCCCAGTGGCTGGCGGGTTCACCATTTCAAATGATTTGATCGTGGCCATTTCACGAGATGGGCCTATTGCAACCCTCGCGTCTTTTCTTGCCGTCGTCTTGCTGGTGGTAGTCTTATTTCGAAATACTCGAACCGTTCTGCTTTGTTTGTTTGCATTAGTCTTAGGGGTTTTGTGGTTGGCTGGTTTTGTTATGGTCTCGGGTATGAAAATTAATTTTTTGAATTTTATCGCTTTGCCCATTACGTTTGGAATTGGCGTTGATTACGGTGTCAATATTTTTAGCCGCTATTTGCAAGAGGGCAGTCAGTCGATTCTTCGGGTACTTAAGGAAACCGGGGGTGCGGTTGCCCTCTGTAGTACGACAACGATTATCGGCTACAGCTCGTTATTGTTGGCCGAGAATCAGGCGTTTAACAGTTTTGGTGCAATCGCAATTGTCGGAGAATTGACCTGCTTGGCTGCAGCACTGATTAGTTTGCCCAGTTTCTTAGTTTGGTCAGAGAGAAGGCGCCTAAAGAAAGTTGGCCGAGATTGTTCGGTTGCTATGTGAAAGCGAATGCGTGCATAATAGAGCGATGCGTGGTGCCGTCAAGAAAAAATCGCCAGAAACCGATCGATCTAGCGGGTCGGAAATTGCCCTGAAGAGTGAAGACTTTAGCGAACTTCAAAACACGATTTACCTCGAAAATAATACGACACTTACCCATATCTACGAGCCTAACAAGGTTCGTCTAGTCAGCTTTGATGAGCGCGAGCTGTCTTTAGATTGTCCGCGTGGAAGTTGTGCCTCAGGACATCACATGACGCTTTTTATTCTAGGTAAGAAAATGACTGAGTCTTATACTAGATTAGACGTTGATGACCGGCGGGCGCTGATCGTTCTGACTGCGAAAGTGAGTGGGATTGAGCATTCTTCTAAAACTAAGGATTTGATTGAACTCGAGGTTGTTCAGGTTGACGGCAAGCAGTGGGCGAGTTTCTTAGCTAGGTACAGTGACAAACAAACGGCACTCAATGCCGTCTTAGAAAGAATCAAGGGTTGAGAGGAAATTGAACATTGGCGTTTGATCTAAAAGCAAAACAAAACCAGCCGATAGTGGCCTACCTCGCGACGAGAAAGGCACTACTTTTAGATTCGATAGGCAGCAGTCGCCCGGTGATTCGACGCTTGTTGAGTTCGTGTGGCGTCAAGACTGCCAACATTGACGTGGCAGAGAATTTCAAAGAGGCCGTTGAAAAAATCGAAAAAACGTCTCCGCATATTTTATTTTCTGAATACTTGTATGAAGGTTCGTCTGGTATGGATTTGTGTGAGTTGCAGAAAAAGCAATATCCGTTATCTTTTGATCGGGTGTTCATGACGATGTCTGAGAAAAATTCGCCCTCAATCGCATCGAGAGTGGCTGAAGAAGATGGCGATTCGTTACTGATTCGGCCCTTTAATTACAATATGCTCGAAGAGCGGTTTCTTGAGGTAGTGAAAGCGAAAATTACCCCAACGCCTGCACAGAAGGCCGCTGAACAAGCGAAAGCTTTGATTGAAACCGAAAAGTTTGAGGAAGCTGAAGCCATACTGGGTAAAGTGTGTGCTGCTCCGAATGCACCATCAATTGCGCATTCTTACATGGGATTGTTGAAGCGGCGGCAAAAGCTTTTTGATGATGCAGTAGCTGCTTTTGAAATGGGATTGCAAGTTGACCCTAAGAGTTATCGCTGCTTGATGGGGCTCTTTGATCTCAGAATGGAGCAAAAAGAATTTTCGCATGCCTACGAACTTGGGCGGGTGTGCTGGAAAGAACATCCACTCAGTCCCACAAGGGTGCAAGATTTGATCGTGGTTTCTGTTTTTAACCGAAAATTTTCTGAGGTTTTGGGCTATTACGATTTTTTTGTGCAGCTAAATGAACCTGACTCTGTATTGCAGACTTACTTGTCGGCTGGATTGGTCGTTTATGGTAAGTACATGTTGCGTCAGAGTAACAAAGATGAAGCGGTTGGCGCGTTTAAGAAAGCTCAACAGGTCTGTAATCAAAAGCCGATCATTTTGCGTGAAATCATCAGCTCAATGGCTGTCGCTGGTTTGGCTGCCGAGGTTGATTCGATGTTGGCGCTGATTCCTAATGATATCAAAGATGGGCCAGAAATGAGTGTCGCGATCTTAGAGCAGACAAATACAGTAGGCCCCGCCGACAAAGGGTTGCAGGCCGCTCTGGGGTTGTTGCAGAAGAACGTGAAGGAATGGCGGGTTTTTGAAATTGCGATTGAACGCTCGATCGAAATTAAGCGAAAGCGCGGAAGTATTGAAGAGCTGATTGATGAAGCGACTCGGCTATTTCCTGATAGAAAAGAATTCTTAGATTCGTTAAGTCTCAAGATTCAGTAAAGGGGCTCAACGTGACCGATTTTAAGCAAACTCAACAGATCATTGGCAAAAGTGTTCAAGGGCGAGATATTAGCGAGTTTCGTTGTTCTGTGGGTGAACCGAGAAGACGGATTTTATTCTTAGGTGGTGTTCACGGTGATGAAATTGAGGGTGTTTGGTTGATGCAGAGGCTTCAGAATGGATTTTCTGAGCTGATTCGGTCATTACCAAATGGTGGCGACGGTCTCATGGTGAGCGTCGTCTCTGCGGTAAATCCTGATGGTATTTTCTTAAAAACCCGCGTGAACGCAAATGGTGTCGACTTGAATCGCAACCTTCCGACCGCTGACTGGACAAGTGTGGCGACGAACCCTCGGTATCCACCGGGGTCGGCTGCAGCTAGTGAACCTGAAAATCAGTGTTTGGTTGGCTTAATTGACGAATTCAAGCCTCATGCTATCTTGAGTGCTCATTCGTTCAGCCGGGTTCAGGTTAACGCGAATGGCTCGGTCGAAAGTGGTACGCGAAAGGTAGCGAAGGCATGGGCAAACGAGCTTTCAAAACTATGCCAGTATCCGGTGACCGAAGACATTGGTTACCCGACCCCCGGTTCTTTGGGTACGTATGCTGGCGAAGAAAAAAAGATTCCTACGATTACTCTTGAAATTGAAAAAGGCCTAGATCGAGAAAGAGTCATTCAAATTCATATTCCTGTCTTAGTGAAGACACTCGACTTTTGGATCGGCTCGCACTAACAAAGAGAGTTATGAAAATCTTAAAGCCGAGGTTGAGCTTAGAACAAGTTGAAGAGTTTTTTTCAGTTGATTTTGGTTTGTCTGAAAAATCAAAAAAATCGTTACCCAGGTACACTGATGCGGCGCTTTGGTACCTAGATCAGGGAAAGGCACGTGTCTGGAATGTCGCCAAGGGCGATGTCAACCTCTGGGCGAAGAGAGCCATTTTGGCTTATTTTTCGAGTCACTCATCGAAACGCGCTAAATCTGGCGCTTTCGAGTATTGCGACAAGTTGCCAGTTAAGAATTTAAAAGGGGCTGCAGGAGTTCGCATCGTACCAGGGGCTGTTGTGCGCTTCGGAGCTTATTTGGAGCCAGGTACGATCGTGATGCCAGGCTTTGTGAATGTCGGAGCGTACGTTGAAACAGGTACGATGGTCGACGCATGGGCGACGGTGGGTTCGTGTGCACAGATCGGAAAAAATGTGCACTTGTCAGGTGGCGTTGGTATTGGTGGCGTTCTTGAGCCCGCGCAGGCCGCACCGGTGATCATTGAAGATGGCGTTTTTATTGGCTCTCGGTGCATAGTCGTTGAAGGGGTGAGGGTGCGAAAAGAGGCTGTTCTTGGTGCTGGCGTGGTGATCACGGCGAGTACAAAAATCATTGATGTTCGAGGTCACGTTGCCGTCGAGATCAAAGGCGAAGTACCCGAGCGCGCGATCGTGATACCGGGCACCACACAGAAAGAATTTGCGGCAGGAAGTTTTGGTGTTCCTTGCGCTCTTATCATTGGTACGCGTTCAGAGTCGACCGATAAGAAAACTTCGTTGAATAGTGCCCTGAGAGATCATCAAGTAGCAGTATGAGACGTTGTGGTCATTGAATGGTTCTCGTTGCGTTAACGGTGATGCTATCGAGTTGAATCGCAGTGGCTCCGTCAGAGTTAAAAATGGCTTTGATGTAGAGTTTTCCGGTTCGTGAAGTGGTTAAAAAGTTGGTGATACAGGTGTTCGCGTTGGCCTCGGTATTTGATTGGGCGACGGTGGTTGCGGTGGCTAAGGTCCAGGTGCAAGGCGCGGTGACGGCCGAAGCGTAGTACCAGTTGGTGCCGTCGACTGAGAGTTGATAGGTAATCTTTAAGGTCGCTGCGCCGCTAGCGGCAAATGAAGTTAACGTATCGGCGGTGAGGTAGGTTTGCGTTTGAATGCTAGTCAGTAAGGCGGTTGTGGTTACCACGGGTGATGGGTAGGTGTACGGCGCTGGACTTGAGACGGGCGTGACTGAGCGCAATCCTGGCGAATAGTTTGAGTCAAACGTGTCGAAAATGACCTTATATTGAAGGTATCTTGCTGCTGCAACCGAAGTCCACGGCGTGATAGATGGTAGGGTACTCACTGAGTTACTTTGTTCGTCGGCGACATAGATAGGCGCAACACTGGGGGTGGGTGCGGGGCTGCTTAGCGCGTACTCGCCTTTAAACGTTGCGGTTGAACAAGTGGCATTGCTACAGGTGTCGGCTAGTTGTATTTGTAAGCGAGTGGCGCCGCGTTTATAGAGTGCGACTTGTTCGGTGTCTGTGAGCGCTCGCCCCCAAATCGCAAGCTCATCTAGTTTGCCTTTGTAGGGTTGAATGTACGAAGGGGTTGTCGGTGTCGGTGTCGGCGAGGGTGACGGGGCAAAGAAATTTCCGAGGTACAATATTGTGTAGTTGCTCTCTGTTACTGGAGTGGGTGCCGAAGCTGAGGTAAAGCTTCCAGCACTTTGACCATTCGTGAGTAATTTGATGGTTGTGCTCGAAGCATTGTAACTAGCGACTACATGATTCCAGTGATGGGGTTTTAGGGTGTTTGCGCTTGAGCAGATTCGGCTACTTGAATACGAACCGGTGAAGAAACAAACTTTGCCACTTTCAACGACCACTCCGTAGCCGGTACTCCATCCCGAGTCGGTATAAAGAATGAGTGGAATGGTGTGGCTGTTTGACGATGAGCTGAGTACTGGCGAGAAGGGTTGAATCCAAAAAGAAAGCGTGAACGAAGAGGTGAATTGGATACCCGAAAAACCGGTGTTACCCGAACTAAATTTAATGGCATCATTAACCCCATCAAAATAGACCGCCTGTTTGAACTTTCCGCCGACCGCTCGTGTGATTCCTCCCGCAGCGGCGAGGTCGGTTGTGTCACTGGACAAAATGCTATATCCAGTCGGGCCAGGTGAAATGACTGGGTTTGGAAATGTCCCGCTTGAAACTGCTTCATCAAAGTGTAGTAAAAGTTTCAAGTCAGTGGTGGTCGAATTGCCTGATTGGTAAGCGGTTTCATCAGTCTCAGGAATGGGTTTCCCAGCCGGAAATAGGGGCGAATAACCGAGAGAAACCCAGGCTCCAGTGGCAGAAGCGCCTTCATCAAAAACCGAAGAGATGAAAGTTCCAGTCGATGCCGCGACTTGGGTAATGTAGAGTTGAAAAGCTTCAGTCGCCGTGAGTGCCGAACTGAAAACGGCGACCTCGTCGATCGTGCCGTTCCAGGTTGATCCGCCCAGCCCCGAGCCAACGGTTAATTGATGAGAGCTGAAAAGAGTCGCTGCAGCGTAGGTGGTTGACGCCATCGCCATGCCGTTCACATAAAGAGTGACAACCGAATTTGTGTAAGTGAGCACAATGTGGTGAAAAACTGATTGCGACCATTCAAGTGATGCGCAAGCTTTTCCAGAACTGTAATCTCCCACCCAACCGCAAAAACCACTCGTGCTTGAATAGTAAAAACCATACCCATCGTTTAGTGAAGACGTGCTGGTTTTTTGTAGCGGAATAGCAAAGTTGTTCAGCGACGAGCCCGTTAGCCAAAGCGAGACCGTGAGGTCGGTTCCGTACACATTGCCCGTGTAGATATCAGCAGTGGTCAGAGAAGTGGCTTTTGAAAGCGTGATAGATTGAGAGCTGCTACTGCCGTTGAAGGTGACTCCAGTACCCACTTGCCCGGTTGCGCCGAGTGTTGGGCAACTAGTGCAGTAGCCTTTAGCTACAGTTGGGCTTGGGCTAGAACCTGGAACTGGCGATGCAAGGGTAATCGGCACGGGCGATGATGAACCCGGTCCGGTGGGCGATGGACTTGTCGAAGGCATTGGCGAGGGCATCGGAACAGAGTGGGCCTGGGGCGAAGGGGCGCTATTCACAAAAACTGTCGGAAGCGGACTTGGGCTTGCCACAGTGACGGGGGTTAGGCTTGGACTGGCTGATGGCACCGGCGATGGGCTGGGTGAAATGACCGGAACCGGTGAGGGATTAATGGCAAAACTCGCTTCATCGAAGTGTAAAAGAACCACATTGGTTGACATCGAAAGCCAGCTTGTTGTTGAGCCTGCATCAGGTAAGGGGCGACCGCCCTGCGAAGTCGATTCGAGAACGATCGCTTCGTAGGCAGGTGAGTAAGACAGATTGGTACTTGAGGTGTTTGGCCAATAATCTGAAATTCCGGTGGGCGTTCCGGTGGGCGAAATGCCTGCGTCTTCGAATGACTGCCTTAGGTTTGCACTGCCATTTTTGATCAGAAGGTAAGAGTTGTTGTAGGTGTATTGCGAAGGTAGGTCGAAACTCCAAATTTTAGAAATGGGAGAAGGTGAGGGAGACGGTGTGGGCGAAGGCGAAGGACTGGCGCTTGGATTCGCCGCCGGTGTGAGAGCCGGAAGACTCGAAGGGCTAGCTGAAGCCATTGGATCGACATTTGTTTGGCCAGGGCCTGAGTTGAGTGCCTCAGTGGTGTTGCTTGAAATGCTTTCAGGGGTTGCAGAAGTCACGTCGCTATTCACACACGAGGTCAGTTGATAAAAAAAGACGAAACTGATGAGGGCAACGATGAAGCTCTGACTGGTTCTACCGGTAAGTCTCGCAGCAACGTCGACGAGTCGCAGTACCGGTTCGGGTTCAGATTGAAATTTTTTGGTTTGCCTCAGTTTTAGCATTGGTCGGTGTCTGAATGACTTTTCGGACTAAAACGCTTGAAATTAAAGGAATTATCGAAAAATTGTAATTACCAAGCGATTCTGACCGGTCCTAATTACCAAGGCAAATTGACCACCTACCCGCGTCAAAGCGGATAAACTTCTGATTTTTTACACATACTTAGCGATGTTGAAATCATCAGGAGGAATTGAGGTGTTTTCAA
>CAITVN010000060.1 GCA_903895855.1 Oligoflexia bacterium
AATAGAGTCACTCAAGCTCACAATGACCCTCGCGCGGGCGCTGGATGCGCCGTTCCCGGGCGCGAGTACACGAAGTACGGGGTCATTTGAGGGTGAGTGACTCTATAAAACTACCCCTGGTATTGCCGCGTTGAGGCTAGTAGTGTCTTGCTGTTGAGCCCCACAGGCCCTGCGACACTTTCGAGCTCCGATTCATGCGTATCCATAATGGCTAGAATCGGACGGCCCTTTGGAATTTCATCTCTTCGAGCGACCGTGACTTCGCCACCATGAGCAAGAACCGATTGCGCAATATCATCAAGAATGTCGTCGTCTTCGTGATCAAGGTCACGCCCATTTATTTTAAGCTCACCGCTTTTGCGGTTGAGATTGCCAAAGATTTGAATGCCTTCGGCAATCAGGAGCTTCCTGATTTTTCCCTGCACCGCAGCCCTGGCGATCGCAAAGATGTTTCCTTTTGCTTGGTCAGTATCAATAGCGTAGTGAAACTCGACCAAAGTTCTCTCAAAAATCTTCTTTGTTTCTGCTCTCATGGCCGATCGAACTTCAGAAGAAATCTTCGGTGCCTCTAGCTGACTGAAGAACGGCAAAATAGCTTTTTTTGAGGTGTTCTCGTACTGTAACATTGCGAGAAGTGGCCGAGTGAGTTCTGCTTTTCCCGCAACAAATAGGCGGGGTTTTATCTCATTCGTGAGGTTCATTATCCAACCATTGACCCATTCCATGATTTCTTGAGTCGCATTTTCTCGGCTTTTCAGAGACTCAGGATAGGTGACCGTGTCGATGAACTTGAGGTTTTTCAGGTCGCCTTGATAAAGACTGGCAGACCCAGGCTCGAGGCCGAGTAGTAAGAAATCTCGGTCAATCTGAATCCACTTTAGGATGGGTTTGACGTGAAACGTATTTGCAACAATACACGTAGTCTCAACCTCAACAGGAAGACTGAGAGCTCTAAATGATTTCTCGGTTCTGAATAGAGCGATATTTTCCTTAAAAATCTTCAGCCTTTTAGCATCTTTCTGAAAGAGCCTAAGTGGAGCCAAAAACTGATTGATCTCATCTACGGTCATGACCGGTGAGAGATGTTGTTCTCCTAATTCAATGGCATCTTGAATTTGATTTTTGAGGTCAGAAACATCACCCCGGTTCTTAATGTAGGCAGTCAAATGAATGCCGCTTGAAGACTCGATAAGGGGTTTCACCGTCTTAATTTTTGATACTAACATAAATTCTCCAGTTTGGTTTCGATTCGGGATCATTCCCGATACACAAACTTTACGGAAGTTCGATGAATTTATAAAATAGATAAAAAAGTCATTTAGTATCGTTTTTAGTTATACATTAAAAGTCTTCATCAGGCGGGCAGCTAGTGCGTTCTCGATTTTTCTTTGGGCACTGAGTAGAAAAAGTTCTTCGTGCACACCTTGCAGTTGTCCAATCTCAATGAGTTCACCCGAAGACACTTGCCTTGTCACTGTGTGGGCCGCAGTAGGGATCAAACCGATTTCACTTACAGCCATCAATTTTTTCATACCGATGTCTTGGGTTTCTGCAATGACGTTGAGTTCAATCTCTTGAACCTTTGCCCAGTGGTCTAGGTCATATCGAAGCTTGCTATCGTAGGTGGGTAGAATCATCGGCAGTCCAGAAATGGATTTCGGAAAACCCTTGCGAAGTGATTTGTACTTGGGGGCCCCATAAAAACCGACACTTTTCTTCGTGATTTGACGGGGAAATATGCCTCTTGCGTCGATGCCTGTCGGCAGAAAGTTGGTCATTACTAGGTCAACACGGTGAGAGGCGAGTTCACGGAGCAGTTCATCAGACTTACCTTCAGTGAGTGAAATTTGGCAGCGAGACAGTTTGTAGGCGGCCTTCACTACTTGAAGAATGATTTGCTTAGGTACGCTATCGAGAGCCGCAATATGAAGAGTCGGAAGATTGGGTCTCATTCGATCGTGCAAGACCTCGACCATCTCTGAACCCATCTTAAAAATACCCTTAGAATAATCAAGTGCTACTTTGCCTTGCTCGGTTAAGATGAGCTTTCGATGTTTTCGCTCAAATAATTGAACCCCAAGCGTGTCTTCAAACTGCTTTAGCTGGGCGCTGAGTGTCGGCTGCCCAAGTCGCAGTTTTTCAGCCGCCTTAGAAACGGATCCCTCTTCGGCGATTGTCTTAAAGTAAAAAAGGTGATGGTAGTTCATCCAAGTGTTTGCCATAGTGGTCTCCCGTTTTCTGCAATTCTTTGTATTGCTCTAAACAATGCAAATCAAACTATTTATCAATTTGATTAATAAGTCGGATCGATCGATAATCACGACCAAAGACAAGGAGATTTTGTGCAACTTATTTTTTTTCCGTTTAGCGAGTATTGGTGGTTCTACGGAGCATTCACTCTTTTCGTGCTCACTATGCTTGCGCTCGATTTGGGGGTTTTTCACCGAAAGGCCCATGAGGTCTCTTTTCGTGAGGCATCTCTTTGGACCGGAGTTTGGATTGGCCTAGCTCTCTTGTTTAACTTCTTTTTCTACAGGTATGCTCTGTGGAAATTTTCGACTGATCAGCAGTACCTTTCGCTTGTAGGCTTTGACCCCTTGCTTCAGGCCAAGACAACTGCGTTAGAATTTCTGACAGGATTTGTGGTCGAAAAATCACTTGCGGTCGACAACGTCTTCATCTTTTCGGTGGTATTTTCTTTCTTCGCGATTCCCAAAATATATCAACACCGAGTGCTTTTTTGGGGAATTCTCGGGGCCCTAGTCTTTAGAGCTGTTTTTATTTCGATGGGTTCGGCTCTGATGCAATATGAGTGGGTCATAATGGTCTTTGGTGGGCTCTTGGTTCTCACTGGTCTAAAAATGGTTTTTACAGGCACTGCGCAGCAGGATTTGAACAAAAACATTCTAGTTCGTGGCATCAGAAAAGTGTTTCGGATTCACTCAAGCATCGATGGCGCTAACTTCTTTGTAAAAAAAGACGGTCTACTCTATTTGACCCCTCTTTTCTTAGCCCTAGTATTTCTCGAGCTAACTGACATCATTTTTGCCGTAGACTCGGTACCCGCAATTTTTGCTCTCACCAAAGAACCCTTGATTGTCTTTACCTCCAATATCTTTGCGATACTGGGGCTCAGGTCTATGTATTTTATGCTGGCTGGTGTGATGGATCGTTTCGTCTATATCAAATATGGTCTTGCCGCGGTTCTCGTGTTTGTCGGGAGTAAAATGGTCTACCTCAATCAGGCCTTTGGTGGAAAATTTCCGATCGTATGGTCGCTCGCAATCATTGCATTCTTAATAGGCACGTCGATTGTTGCATCACTTCTGATCAGTCGCAAAACGCAGAAAGCTGAAAAGTAGTGACGCCCACTCTAGTGCCAGCCCTTCAAACCGAAACTAATACGCTCGCTGGGCCACCATCTCGCACGCCTGATAAGCGGGTATCGTTTGATAGCCGGGCTGCACAACCCTCAAGTTGTTGACGGTGAGCTCATTCACCCAGACGATTCCATTGTAGTTTGCAAAATTGTTGCAGTCATTTTGAATCGCCGTTCTCCACTGCGAGCTAAAGTTAAAAAAATATCCATTCATGTATCCTTGAGAGCTCAGGTAAGGGTTTGGAGGATAAGGAACTGGATATGGCCTAGGGTGTGGGAAAGGAAAAGGTATTGGAAACGGCCGTGGGTATGGCCCTGGAAATGGCCAAGGGAAGGGTCCTGGATGAGGTCGCGGGTGTGGGCCTGGAAGTGGCCCGGGATGTGGCCATGGACGCGGTCTCGGTGGTGGGTCTATCGAGTCGTCGGTTTCAAAATCTTGTGTTTGAGTGGCATGCACATCACTCGCTTGCGGTACGTGCTCATCGAAGTCGCAAATTTCACTAAGCTCTCCAGCGGCATTAACGCAAGTCGGGTCTGGAGTGGTTTCAATTACGGTGTCAGCAAATAGAGCTGAAGACAAAATGAGTAGGGTCGAAGAAATCAAGCTGAGGCGTTGGGTATTCATAGTTTTTCTCCTTCAAGATGAAAAACTCATAAGCAAGCATCGTGCCTGGTTACCATCACAGAAAATCAATTTCAGTTTTTCTGACGTTTGCACGAAAAAGTTATGAATTTTCGTTAAGTAAAATGTGCTTCAATATCAGAGGTAGAGCGCCAAGATTTAACGGCGCTAATTCGGCCCCCCGGTATGAGTAGAAAAATGACACTCGGGTGGTAGAAATTGTACTTCACTGGTCTGGAGATTTCGAAGTCATTAGTGAGCTTCGAAACGGTCCAGTTTTTTTAACTTAATGCGTGCAAAACTAGGGTAAGCCAATAGTATGGCACCATGTACAAGCTTCGCAGTTACCAAGAAGAAGCCGTCGAAAGCGTCATTAGATTTTTCAAAAAAAAACGGGTTCCTGCTATGGTGGTTTTGCCGACCGGAGCCGGAAAAAGTCTTGTAATCGCTGAGCTCGCTAGAAAAGCTAGGGGGCGAGTTTTGGTTTTGGCTCATGTTAAAGAGTTGGTAGAACAAAATCATGAAAAATATGTAAGCTATGGGCTTTCGGCAGGTATATTTTCTGCAAGTCTCGGAAAAAAAGACTGGGATGATAAAGCGATTTTTGGAAGTGTGCAGTCTGTAGCGCGGGCTCCAGATGATTTTTTCAATGGGTTCTCGTTGCTGGTCATTGATGAATGTCACCGCGTGGCTGACGAAGGAGCCACGCAGTATCAAGAGGTCATCAAGAAACTTCTCGACCGAAATCCACAGCTCTGTATTTTAGGGCTCACAGCCACCCCTTACCGTCTGGGGTTGGGCTGGATCTATGAGTACTCACAGTCGGGAGAAATCAAGACCGATCGGCCACGATTTTTTAAGCAATGCGTCTATGATTTGCCGCTTTCTTACATGATCAAGAACCAGTACCTCACGACTCCTGTGAAGGTTGATATTCCGGTGACGTGTTACGATTTCTCTGAATTGACTGAAAAAAATCGAATGTACACGGTTGCTGAGGTCGAAGAGATTCTAAAAAGTCAAAAACGGCTGACTCCACTCATCATCAAAAATATCATCGACATCACCGAACGTTACAATCGCAAAGGTGTCATGATCTTCAGCAGTTCAGTTAAACACGCTGAAGAAATCATTTCGTACCTACCACCCGATGATTCGAGGTTGGTTCTGGGTGATACCGAATTGTCAGCACGAAATGAAATCGTAGATGAATTTAAGAAGAGAAAGATCAAATACCTCGTCAACGTATCTGTGCTGACTACGGGGTTTGACGCCCCCCATGTCGATGTGATTGCGATCTTGCGCCCCACAGAGTCAAACAGCCTCTATCAGCAAATTGTGGGCCGAGGTCTACGGCTGTCAGACGAAAAGAAAGATTGCTACATTCTAGATTACACCGGAATGGGGCACGACATTTACACTCCAGAAATTAGCGATAAGAGGCCGGCCAAAGATACCGTTGCGGTCAAGATTCCGTGCCCGATGTGCGGCTTCGAAAATGATTTTTGGGGCTACGCGAACTCAGAGGGTGAAGTTTTTGAGCATTTCGGAAGAAAATGCAAAGGCGCGACTCAAAACCCTGTCACCCTTGAAATCACACCGTGTGGATTTCGCTTTCGGTGCAAGCTCTGTCATGTCTGTGGATGTGAAAATGACATCACCGCAAAAGCTTGCGAGAAGTGTGCGGCCATTTTGATTGACGCCGAGGCAACTTTAAAACAGGCCAAACTCTCTAAGAATGCCCATGTGCTCACTCCCGATAAAATCACCTTTGAAGAGCGCTATGATAAGAATTCAAATCCTTATCTCGAAATCAGATACTATGATTATGATGCGAGGTATGTGAGTGAAGCTCACTTTTTTAACCATTCTTCGTCGATTAAGAAATTCAACATTAATTTTCTACGTTCGCACCTGAGGCGTCCCGAGCTCGCGCTCGAGATCAAGACTCCTCAAGATGTCATCAAATACCAAATTCTTTTTCGGTTGCCGTCATTTGTGATTGCACGAAAACAAGACAAATTCTGGAAAATTACCGAAAAAGTTTTTGCCGAAGAACTCTAAATCTAACCGGTCGGCCCTTTTTGTTTTTTTGCGATCATTTCGCCGAGCCGCAAATCGATAAACGAACCTGCTTCAGTGAGTAGGCTTTGTGCGGTCGCCAGCAGTTCTTCGCACTTCTTGGCCATGGTGTCGAAATACGATTTGTCGGTGATGTCTTTTAAATTAACTCGCACGTTCCAAAGCGCGCCGCGCACGGCTGAAAAGCCCATCTGAATGCCGACCCCAGCATCAGTGATCGTATTGGGATTACCCAAGACTGCCGCTTCGCGAGCAATTTTCATGACTTCAAACCCACTGAGTGCAGTTTGCCAAGGCACTTCGATAGCAACTTTCAAGCCTTCTTGCATTTTTGCAGCGCGAAGCGATTTCTCTTCGGGCGTATTTTTTGGCAGGCGCATGGCATCCATAAAAGCATTGAACGCTTGGGTGTCTTCGTCAACACCGGTCATCAATTGGTTTTTCAGAGCCTGCGCTTTTGCAGCAATTTGGTCGAGGGCTGCGTCTTTACTTTCAGAACCCTCTTTACCTTGTGCCAGGTTCGCAACCATTGAAGCGAGTGCTGCACCAAGAGAGCCAGCCAGGGCGGCAATTGATCCGCCACCCGGAGCCGGAGTATCTCTTGAAACTTCATCGGCGAAACTGCTGACGGTCATGTTGATCAGGGCTTTTGCATCAACAGACTGATACCCTAAAACCTTTTTTTCAATATCAAACGGGGCGACATCGTTGAGTCCCAACGACGTGACAGCGGCTTTCAATACATCACCGGTAGGTGCACCAACTGATTTACCTTGGCGTTTGAGATAAAATTTTCCGGCCCCGATCATCGCATCGAGAGGTATGAGGCCCACGATTTCACTTCCAGTGACGACGAGGCCGCGCTCTGATGCCATTGCTCTGGCTGCTTCTAAGACTAAATGCGGTGGAGTGACTTTATAATGAGTCAAATTAATCGAAATTTGAGCGCGTCCGTAATCACTCACATACCAACCAATCGCCTTGCACTGCTTAAATTTTCCGGACTTGTAGACATTTTGGCCGATTTTTCCGGGCTCAACATCGTTAGCTTTTAGTAACTCGTTCAAATCGTATTGATGAGTCAGCTTTGTGTGTGCCGACACCTCGGCGTAAGTCTTGGCAACAAAGTCGCAGTCACCACACGGAAAATTATTTTCTAAGTAGACCTGTTTGACGCCTCGAAAATAGAACGGCTTAATATTGCCCTTTCTAGCAACGCGGCCTTTTTCTCTGAGGTCAAACGCAAGTTCTGTTGCGTGCTGTTTATCAGTTGAATTGAGGTTGATGTTGTAAGCGATCAAAAACTCGCGGGCACCCATGATGGTTGCCCCTCTTTTTGAATCAAAAAGTGTGGGCCCGAAATCGGGGGCCCATGCGGGGTCTTTTAGTTTTTTACTTAACCCTTCGTATTCGCCCCTTCTGACGTCTGCCAAGTTTTTTCTATGTGCCGCACTGGCAGCTTCTTCGTACAAATAAACCGTCAACCCGAGCTCTGAGCCTGCGCGCGCTCCGACTCGCTTTGCGATCTCAGCGCATTCTTGCATCGTAACGCCTTGAACCGGTACAAATGGGCAAACATCAGTTGCGCCCATTCTCGGGTGTGCGCCCGAGTGTGCCGACATTTCGATCACTTCGCCAGCGGTTTTAATTGCTTGAAAGGCCGCTTCTTCTACGGCCTCTGGGGGCCCAACAAAGGTCACAACCGTTCGATTGGTGTCAAAACCGGGTTCGACACCAAGCAGTTGTACTTGCGATACACGGGCAATCGCATCAGTAATCATTTTAATTTTTTGTGAATCTCTGCCTTCTGAAAAATTAGGAACGCACTCAACTAGCTTAGTTTTCATGGGCCCAGTACACACCGATTCTCAATTTTGGTCAATGGCTTCGAGTTAAGATTTTTAGATACGAATAATCTTACCCAAGGTCGCAATTAAGCCACCGAGCCCGTTCACTCGTTCGCGCAAGAGATTGGGAGATCGCCCCGATTTAAGGTCTGCCGGGGTCAGTGCGCTGTCGTAGACGTTCGAGATTTTTCTGATTCGTTTCGATGAGCGAATCTAGATTTTTGAGATAGATTTCAAGTTCGCCAGTTTTCGCCTGGTTCTCTGATAGTCGTTGCTGGGCTTCGGCGACCGTACTCGCTGGTGCTTTTGCACCCCCTCGAATTTGCTCAAAAAACTGTTCTAGCCGCGCGCGATTTGTTTTCAGTAATTGCAAAGAATTGGCCAGCTTGGGTTTTATCTTTTCTGTTTGGTCACGTAAAATGAGTAGAGTGTTCTTTCTGTTCGAGGCCACCAGTTCGAGGTACCGCTGGGTGAAAACCGTTCGGTAGGCAAGGTTCTCTAAAATGTAATGGGCCAGGCTTTCTTTTTGTATGACTTCACCAGTAGAAGAAAAAAATTGCAGAAGTTCGTTCATTTTTTCAGCTTCGTTTTTGCTGAAAAATTTACGAATAACCCTGGCCTCGGCAGAATAAGCCTCAAATTCGCCACCCGAAGAAAATAAGATTTGCTGCACGTAATCTGCTTGGTCAGAGTATTTGAGTACTCCATCTATTGGCGACACCTGGCCCTTGCCACCCGCGAGGTGCGTAAACTCATGAGTCAGAAACCCTAGGGTTTCATTTAACGTGAGTCCTGGTTTGAGGCAAATGGCGTAATTCGCATGGGTCAACAAAAGGTGGGTAACCAGATCAATCGGCGCGAGGTCGAACGTTTTGCCGACTGCCGGTAACCGCGGTTCGGGCTTCACAAAGTAGGGGGCTTGAACGAGTAGCTCGCTCGCATAGCTCTTGATGCAGTTTCCTGCTGTTTGTTTATTGTCTTTGCGAGTTGTCGTTGGCTTTTCAAGCGCTGGGCAAATAGCCACAAAGTCGAAAATTTTCTCTTTCGTGGCTACATTTAGCGTCTGTTGAACAGCGTCTAAGAGTCGTGCTAGTGAAGGTTCAGCCTGCATGATCTTGAGAAGCTGAAGTTGAACGTCGGCGGCAAGTGGGGTGCTATTGAGCTGAATCTGTTGTAGCTGACTCGGTGAAATGCCAGCCGAGGCAGGGTTCGGTATCGCCAGTAGGGTGAGCAGAATGGCCGTGTTTAAGAGTAAAGTAAGAGTAATAATCATTCGGTGAGACAGAATTGCGCGCTGATGTTTCATTTTTTCGCCTTTGCTCTTAGTTTAACCCATTTACTGAGATTCTAGTGACATTGTATTTTCTTAAGGTGCAATTTTGAACCAGGTTTTGACTAAGTCTGCACCTTTCAGTAGTCGACTTCTATTAAGGGGACAGTCAAATTTTTAGCTGATCAATCGTATTTAACTCTCGCTACAGTCAAACGGGGGTAGGTATATGGCTATTTTAGGTATTCATTTTCGAAAATCAGTCACTGGTTTTGGCGTAGTGTGCGCCTTGGTTGCTTACGGCGTCATTCAAATGTCTTACTCAAATTGGGCTTCGGCTACCGATTCGAGCCCCCAATGTCCTGAAAGGTTCGAGTTCTTAGAGTCGCTGAATGTCACTCAAATACAATTGAAGAGCGGAAAATGTCTGCTGAAGGTGATGCCAACCGACACTTCACGAAACTACCGTTCGTACCTCGTCAATAGCGAGGGAATGTTCATGGTCTTCAATTCGTTTGCACAGAATGGCACGAATTCTTCGACGACCGGCAGTCGCGTGTTCTATTTTTTTCCGCGCAGCAAGAGTATTAGCTATCAGGTGCTCTCGTCGGGTAGCGTAGTGTTGGGGTCTGCCGCAAAAGTCGATCTGGTGATTTCGGCCGAAAACTCGCGAATTGCGTCAATGTCGAACGCAAGTTTTAGTGAGTTGCCCGAAATAGCCGGTGGCAATAAGGGTGGCGTTGAGATCAATCAAATCGACGGAATTCTCTTAGATTCTGGCTGGAAAAAGGGTGGAACCCCCAGTGAAAATCTGAGTGGCACATCAACCTTTACTGATTCACGAGGAACTCACTGCCAGGTGATCAACAGCCGGGTGTTTGAAAAGACAAGTGGCAACGTTCGCTTTAAATACAGCGACGACCAGCTGGCTGAATTTCTTAAAGTTCAGTGCAAGAACTTTGACGTCAGCCCCTTGCTTTAGTACGTTTCGTTAATGGCAACCTTGGCAAGCATTATGAATCGATTAGTGAGTGAAAGTACCGCGCAAGTAGAATTGCGCATGCGTGAGCACTTCATCGAAAGTTTGAAGGGTTTGAAAACTTTAGGTCTGTCGCCGAGCTCAAGGGTCTTATCGATTTCAACGGGTGACGGCATTTGGGATTACCTGACGTTGAAAACCTTGGGTAATGAGATTAACCTAGTGGCCACCGACGTTGTCTCTAACCCGGTAAAAAAAGACGACCAAATCTTGCTTCAGAAATTAGGAAAATGGTCTTTCGTTCAAGTGGCCGCCGATGGGGCCTTGCCTTTTGCGAACGACAGTTTTGACTTCATTTATCACCAAGATGTGATTGAACACACTCAAAAGCCTTATGGTTTTGTTAAAGAACAGTTTAGAGTTTTGAAGCCAGGCGGAACACTCTTGTGTGGCACCCCGAATCTTTTTCGCCCTGCAAATGTGCTGAAACTATTGATGGGTCGGTTGCGGTTTCCGGTAAAAATTGGGGCGAACGAAGAAATCGGCGATTACATTCATGAGTGTGAATTTCACGAGCGTCATTTAGAACTTCTGCTGCGTGAGTCTGGTTTTTCGCAAGTAAGAGTTGACTCAGTTTTTTTTGGACTTCATTTTCTAAATCTTCAGTTCTCGGCATTTCCGGCGTCGGCCTGGGGGCGGTTGATGAGTCATTACATCGTGAGTTTGTCACAAAAATAGGGGCTATCAAATCAAATAACGAATCGGAGGTTATGCTTGAATCGTTTTCTTGAAGATTTGCGGGCGCTAATCGGCGAAGAAAGAAGACACTCAACGCTTGACCTGATCGGTGCAGTCTTTGCGTTTATTGTAACGTTTTTGCTGTTTTATCCCTTTTCTTTGGTGGGTGTTGATGCCCATCACGACGGAATTTTGTTAAAGCCCGCCCTCGACGTTCTCAGGGGTCAAGTCTTGTTTCGCGATACCTTCAGTCAGTATGGCGCAGTCACCACCTATATTCAGTCAGCATTTTTGCTAGGGTTTGGGCCAACGCTCAAGGTGATGAAAATTTCAGTCGTCGTCTTTTATGCCCTTTCGGCCTGGGCGCTTTGGTTGAGCTCGAGTTTTTTCTTGCCTCGTTCACTGACACTTTTGTCATTTTTGGTTTGGCTCTCGCTTGCTCCTTTTTATGGGCCGACTAACCAAATGGTGGCCTGGTCTTCTGTTTATGCGCTATTTTTTCAGGCGTTCGCTCAGTTGTGCGTGCTTTATAGTCTGAGAAGTTCGCGGCCGGGCATCTGGGCCTGGGCTGCTGGAATCAGTGTCGCGCTCACGTTCTTGTGTCGGCAGCCTGCCGGAATCTTAACGTTCGTTGCCGTATTTTTAACCTTTCTCATTTCGGCAAGAGTTAGGGATGGGCGATTTCGACTGGTTGACGGTCAGGGGGCGCCAAACTTGACGGTCACTTTCACCTCGGGTGTCGCTTTGATTCTCTCGATTTTTCTTGCTTGGCTGGTCAGTCAAGGGGCCCTTCACGACTGGATATTTCAGCAGTTCACTTGGCCTCGAATGTGGTTGGGTCGGGTGGGCGGTACTGGAGTGCTTCGAATTCTGCAGTCGCTTTTTCCAGTCAAAGATTACAATTCGTTTTTAGTATTGGGAGTCATTGCGGTTGCGCTAGCCTTTCGAACGGGCACGAAAAAAACTTGGCGTTTTTGGCTTATTTTGGCGTTAGTTGTCGCTGTTGTAAATGTTTTCGATAGAAAACTTTTCTTACTTCCGGCATCTTGGGCGATTCCAGTTCCACTCACTGTGCTGGTATTTTTTGTCGTTGGATTTTGGGCCCTTGTGCGAAAGCGACTGATTTTAAATTTTCAGCTCATGCCTGTGGCGGCGATGGTTCTCATTGGGCTAGCCTCATGGGCCCAATATTACCCAGTTCATTGTATCAATCACATCTATTGGGGCTTAAGTCCGAGTATCGGATTTTTTATTTTTCTCTGGTTTGTGGCGGTGAGAAGAAGTCAGTGGGTTACTTTTGGCGTGATTAGCGCATTTTGGCTGCCCGGTGTTGCCCACGATTTCAAAATGATTTATCAGAATTTTTCAAGGCCGCTAAAAGTGTTTGAGCAGGCGGGCCCGCTCACTGGCATGTGGGTGGCGCCTGATCACTACACGGCTTGGGTGCAATTGATTGAAGCCATCAATCAGTATTTAGCATCCCGACCGGCAACGCCCATGCTGATCATTTCTATTGATGCGCTACCGGCGACGTTGGTCGCGAACCTTAAAAATCCCGGACCCTTCTATGTCGATTGGGCGATCACTGATCTCTCAGCCGAACGCGTGAGGTTCATTGACGAGAATCTCCCGCTCATTTTCAGAAAAGATGTGAAGGTGAGTCCTGAGCTAGAGGCCGCCATTTCGCGACACCATTACGAGTTACTAGCTTCTAATCCGTTGGGGGCCGTTTATGGGGTGCCACTCCTCTGACTGAGAGGTTCATTTTTTGGACTTTTCAAAAACGACTAGTATTTCTTGCCTTGCCCTGGGTCGTTTGCTACTTTTCGAGCAAACATTAGGGGGCCCTCATGATCAAGACCGAAACATCGAAAAAAAGTGCGTTTCAACTCAAGACCAAGGCTGGATTAGAGAAAGCAAAACTCGTTTACTCATTTGGCTCAAAGAAGGCCGATGGCAAAGAAGATCAGAAAGAACTATTGGGCGGTAAAGGCGCCAATTTGCACGGAATGACGAGTCTTGGTTTGCCTGTGCCTCCAGGGTTAACGATCTCAACCGAAGTGTGTACGTTCTTTTATCAGAATCAAAATGCGTATCCAAAGGTTCTTGAGTCAAAAGTTCGAAAGGCTCTTGAGTCAGTCGAGAACCAAATGAAACGAAAGTTCGGTGCGAGAAAAAATCCGCTGCTCGTTTCAGTGCGCTCAGGTGCCAGAGCATCGATGCCTGGTATGATGGACACGATTTTGAACCTCGGTCTCAATGACGAAACGGTTCAGGGTTTGATTGAAGAAAGCAAGAACCCAAGATTTAGCTGGGATAGCTACCGCCGGTTCATTGCTATGTACTCTGACGTCGTACTCGGTATTCATTCGAATCAATTCGAAGTGGCTCTTGAAGATTTAAAGCACGCCAGGGGAGTTGAAAATGATACTGACCTTTCGGCAGATGATTTGAAAGAGTTGGTTCACAGCTACAAACAAATTGTCAAAATGGAAGGCGTGAAATTTCCAGAAGATGTTTACGAACAGCTTTGGGGCGCCATTGGCGCAGTGTTTGGCTCTTGGATGAGCCCACGAGCCATCACTTACCGAAGACTCAATGACATTCCTGAAGAATGGGGTACAGCGGTTACCGTTCAATCGATGGTATTTGGCAACCTAGGCGATGATTGCGCAACTGGGGTAGCATTCACTCGCGATCCGTCAACCGGTGCAAAAAAGTTTTTTGGTGAATACCTGATTAACGCTCAGGGTGAAGACGTCGTCGCTGGAATTCGCACTCCGCAACCGATCAACGAATCGTCGAGACAAGCGTCGTCCCAGAGTTTTCAAACTCTTGAAAAGGCGATGCCAAAGGCTTACAAACTGTTGGTTCAAACCTATCAGTTGTTAGAAAAGCATTACCGCGACATGCAAGACATTGAGTTTACGATCGAGCGAGGCACGTTGTACATGCTTCAAACTCGCACCGGTAAGCGAACGGCAGCAGCAGCCCTAAAAATTGCTGTCGATATGGTAAAAGAAAAGCTCATCACTAAAGAAGAAGCGATCATGCGCATCAAGCCAGATCAGCTTGACCAGATGTTGCATCCCTGTCTTGATCCGAAGGCTGACAAGAAAATCATCGCAAAGGGCTTACCTGCATCACCGGGTGCAGCAGCGGGTGAAATTGTTTTTGACCCTGACACCGCAGAAAAATGGGTGAACGAGCTGGGTAAGAAAATCATCTTGGTGAGAATTGAAACCTCACCCGAAGACATTCACGGCATGTCAGTGGCTCAGGGTATTTTGACAGCTCGGGGGGGCATGACTTCACACGCCGCAGTCGTAGCCCGTGGTATGGGTAAGTGTTGTGTCTCGGGTTGCTCATCGATCAAAGTGAGTTACGAAAGAAGAGAGATGATGGTCGGTGCTAAAACTTTCAAAGAAGGCGATTTTATCACCCTCGACGGAAGTTCTGGTGAAGTGATAGAAGGGCGCGTTCCGACTATTTCGCCGTCTTTGAATCAAGATTTTCAGGTGTTGATGACTTGGGTTGATGCGATTCGCACCATGAAAGTAAGAACCAATGCCGATACCCCTCAAGATTCTAAGATTGCGCGTTCGTTTGGCGCCGAAGGTATCGGTCTTTGCCGAACTGAGCACATGTTTTTTGGCCCTGAGCGAATCGATAGCGTGCGTGAAATGATTTTGGCTGATACGGCCACGGGTCGCGATCGTGCGCTTGCAAAAATTCTACCTATGCAAAAGGCGGATTTTAGCGGCATTTTTCGCGAAATGAAGGGGTTGCCGGTCACGATTCGGTTGTTAGATCCGCCGCTTCATGAATTTATTCCGCATTCTGACGAAGAGCTTCACTCACTCGCAGATAAAATCGAAGTGCCCTACGAGAGATTAAAACGCAAAGCCGAACTGCTTCATGAGTTCAACCCCATGTTGGGCCACCGTGGCTGTCGCTTGGGTGTGAGTTATCCAGAAATTTATCGCACGCAAGTTCGGGCGATCATTGAAGCTGCGGCCGAGCTCGTGCGAGACGAAAAGTTTACGATTGTTCCTGAGATCATGATTCCGCTAGTGGGTGATTATCGAGAGCTTAAATACATACGCGAATATTGTGTTGAAGAAGCCGAGAAAGTGCTCGGCGAAATTTCGAAGGCCGCCGGCAAGAAGATTCGAGTGCAGTATCTGATCGGCACGATGATTGAGTTGCCTAGGGCTGCGTTAACAGCAGGTGAAATCGCCGAGTATGCAGAGTTTTTTAGCTTTGGCACGAACGACCTCACTCAAACCACTTACGGTTTGTCGCGTGACGATTCGGGTATGTTTTTGAAAGATTACCTGGATGCCAAAATTTACGAGCGTGATCCGTTTGCCACTCTGGATCGAGTGGGCGTGGGCAGGCTGATGAAGTTTGCTATCGAAGAAGGTCGCCAGAAGCGCAAGGATATGAAGATCGGAATTTGCGGCGAACACGGTGGCGAACCCAATTCGGTTGAATTTTGCCATTCGTTAGGGCTTGACTACGTTAGCTGCTCACCGTTTCGAGTGCCGATTGCTCGGCTCTCAGCGGCGCAAGCAGTGATCAATAGCCGAAAAAACTCAAAAAGTTCTAAAAAAATAGGCAAAAAGAAGGCGCACTAACTAGGTGGCAAAGCCGGTAAAAGCGCCAATCAGGCCACCCGTAAAGACGCGCGTTGTTCAGGGTAGAAGACGCCGCGTGGTTTCGGTTGATCCGATGCCAGCGTGGTCGATCATCTATACGGCGATGGGCATACTGGCCATCGACTATTTCATATTGGGTCAGGGGTTGTTGTCAGTACTGATCGCTATGGGTGTCATCTTTCGCATGCCGGTACTCTTTACCGAAAAATTCGCGGCCACACGAGTGCATCGGGTACGCAATTCGGTGATCATGATCATTGCCGGGTGCCTCGGTGTCGTACTCACGTTTCAGATACAGAATAATGCTTTTGTCGAAGCTGAGCGGGTGATTGCGGCGGTTTATGGTTATCGCGATTACCACGGCAGATACCCCTCAGAGCTAAATGAACTCGAGCCGCAGTTCATCGCTTCGGTGCCTCGTGCGCGCCCTAGCCTCATGGCCGGGCGATTCACTTTTTTTTCAAGCAAGGGTCAGGCGATCTTGACTTACTTTACGTATCCGCCATTCATTCGGCGATCATTTTCGTTCGCTGAAAATCGTTGGGTTGAATTGAATCGGTGATTGCCGATCGGTGAATCAACCCTTCGCCGCCAAATGGGCGCTCAGTTCGCGAACAAAGGCTCGAATGGTTGGCGTCCAGGTTCGCCCTTTTTTTACCACAAAATACACCGGTGATACGAGCCTTACTGGGGTTGATACTCGAATGAGTGCGCCAGAGCGCACCTCTTTTTCAACCGTAAGAGCGGTCAAGATAGAATAGCCGGCCCCTTCGATTACCAGCTGTTTTTTTACTTCGTGCGAATTCACCTGAATTTTCGGGGCACCGGTCAGCCCAAGTTTTTGTGAGTGAAGCGAGGCCACGGTACTCGCTCGATATTCGGAGTGCCTTGACTCTAAGCGAGCGAGCTTCAGTCGTTTCAGTTGTTCTAGCGAAAGAGTTTTCACGGTTCGCCCATTTAGTATTTTTGGAGAAACCACTAGCCAGAATTCTGCCTCGAAAATTTTTTGCGCGTCAAAGGGTTCGTCTTGACTGAGGGGCGTAAAGAATAATCCGCAATCGGCTTGATCTAGCAGCAGTTCACGTTTCACATCAGTCGAAGTGCCGACAATGATTTCAGTCTTTAGGGTGGGGTGGTCTCGTTGCATTTTTGCAATCACCGAAGGAATCGTGTAAATTGCCAACGTGTCAGAAAGGGCAATCGACCATTTTCCCCCAATTTTTTCGTCTTTTTTCATCGAGTGGCCGAGCTCTGCCACTTCGGCGAAGATTCGCGAGGCGTGAGAGTAGGCCCTTACTCCGGCTTCGGTGAGTGAAACTCCTCGCGTCTTTCGGTCAAAGAGTTTAACTTCGAGTTGCTCTTCGAGTTCGCGAACCATTTTGGTCACCGACGGCTGAGAAATTCTCAAGCTTTGCGCGCCACGCGAGATAGATCCTAGTCGAGCCACTTCGTAGAAGTACCGAAGTTTGAGTAAGTTAATGTCCATAGAATTTAGTTATACCAACCAAGACTTATATATACTATTATCTTTAGCCGTTTTCGTCGAAAAAGCGTCTGGTAACCTTTCAATCTCAGGAGACTTGACCGATGAGAACCGCACACTTTTTCAATTTGGCCCCCTTGTTAGCTATTTTCTGTCAGTTGGCGATATCGACTTCAACTGAAGCAAGCGCACCTGCTCGAACGCTGAGTGGGGTTTTAAAAGAGGCGAGAACGTTGACGGCCCAAGGCATTGAACCCGTGATCGTGATGGATCTCGATGAGACTACGGTCAATTCGATACCCAGACGCTTTGCTTCACTTCAGGTTGCACTTCGGGATGCGTGCTCTAGTTCTTCGGACGGTGCTGCGGTTAGTGTTGCGAATCAACTCGACGAGAATTTACCTAGTCATGGTAGAGATTGTGATGCCCTCAAAACCCTGACTTACGACGACCTCAATCATCAGCAAAATCGATACGACTTTAGTGAAAGCCTTCGGCACCGAGGTATTGAGCCCAGTGCATGGACCGCCGATTTAGAAAAAGCCATGGTGGCCGAATACCTGAGTGGCCGTCACATCGAGCTCGACACCGAAGTCGTGGGCGCTGCGAAATACATCAAGCGCCTTCATGAGGCTTCAGCGAAAACGGTCTATGTGAGTTCACGTTTTTCTGATGTTCAAGGTACAGCGACTGAGAAAAGTTTAGAAACGCTTCGGTTTTCACAACCGGCTAACCTTTTTGAGCTCTTCTTACGCACGCGTGGTGAAACGTCGATTGAGTTTAAAGAGAAATCTTATGGAACGATCAAATCTGAAGTTGCCGAGTCGCCTAGAAAGCAGGTTGTGGTCGCAGTTTTTGAGAATGAACCCGAAAACCTGAATGCGCTCGCCCAGTTTTTTCCTGAGGCCGCTCGATTTTTTGTGACCGGTGCACAATTGAAAGCGGCAGCTTTGCCGAGTGATACGAATCTAATTGAGAATTTTAGGTATTGAGAAACGCTTCGCCTCCTCGATTTCAGAGTCTCTCTGTTCGTCACTGGCAGGTCAGGGCGAGTGACTCAAGCTTACTTTGGGTTTTTTCGACGAACTATTTTCGTTCGTGATTTTTTCTTTGATTCTATTTCGGCTTTTTTTTTCGATTTCTTTTTCGGCTTCGGCTCAACACCAATGCGGGCATCGCCTTTGATGGCCGCGGCAATGATTCGTGGTGCGATGGATTCAAACTCGGGATGGTTCTGCGACAAGTACAGCCACTTACCTAAAATTGAGTGGGGGGCCAGTTCGGGCCATTTTTTCATGAGTTCTTCGTGGTACTCTCTCTCGGTCGCGACCATGATGCCGTTCCAGGGTTCTTCGCCATCGCAGGGGCAGAGAAATAGCGACAAGCGACCGTTGAGATACCCGGCTTCGCAGCCGAACATCTTGCGCCGAGAAAAAAAGTCTAATTCATAAAGCGGTTCAAAGAGCCACTCGATGGGATTTTGTTTTTTGATCTTCATGGTTGGGTACACTCCTTATTAGGTGAGTATTATCACGAATATCGCGCAATAAAATGTGGGTATTATTGAAATGATTAATAGAGTATTTTACTCAATTATTGGAAACAGGCGAGCCTCACTTAGAACGGCAGAAGTTTTAGAAATTCTCAGGAGTAAAAATATTTATGAAAACAGCAATACCTGAAGTTACCCAATTGATGTCAATTCTACCGAAATTGGGCCAGAAACCAGAGTGTTTATGTAAACGTCGCGTGAAGGTCATCAGCGATAAGCCGAAGAGTCTCGGCAGAGCTCGCACGCCGAAGAGCCCCAATCGCGCCGGCAAGCCTGAAAAAAGTTTCATGGATAACAATCACATTTCAAAGAATTTCTTTTTTGCTGCCCTATTTGGAGTCGCGTTTTCAAGCCTATTTCAAAGTGCCGAAGCGATGACCCTCGACCTCATGGGCGTGTCTGATTCGCCCGACTTGACTTCATATGCCAATAGCATGGGCCGGGGTATTAGAGTTTTAGTGAGTGAGGCGATTGAGCACCATGTGTTGACTCCTCAAATGTTGGGTGTCGATCTGCAGGCTTCTGGTAAAACCTTCGTCACTCAGTTGGGTCTAAAGACGCAGATTCTGCAGATTGACGGCGCTTTTGGTCGCCCTGAATTGGCTGCTCGAATCTTGCCCATTTCGGTGGCCATTCAAGTGGGTTCAGCCAACTCGGTGCCTCGACTCAATGTCATTGGCGCAAGCCTAGTTAATTTGCATTCGGTGACCGGGCCCGAAGGCTCGCCACTCACGATTGATTTTTCACTGTTTCCTATCACGCTTGCGGCAAATGGTTCGAGCCAGGCGATTGAATTCAATCACGACCAATTGATTGCCGTGGCTGGATATCATTCGAAAATTGAAAAAGTTGCAAAGCTGAGCACGAATGTTCAGATTGTAGCTGGGGTACGGCACTCAGCCGGCGCCGTTTTTACTGAAGGGCCAACTAAACTCAGCATGGAGTTGGTTCAGCTCTCAGAAGAAAATGCCGCTCTCGGAGGTGACCTGGGTGTTCGAATCGCCGAGAAACTCACTCTGACTTTGTCGGCAAGTTTCACTGAAGTCTACGTGACCGGTGATCACTACGCTCCAGATGATTTCGCGATGAGCGTTTACACAGCCCGGGCGACTTACAAACCAGTGGTGAGTGCTGACAGCAGTGGGGTCGAAGTTTCGGCTGCCGTCGAGTACGCGAAAGTGAAGCCGGGCGCTTTTAGCGATCGGTCTGTGGTTAGCGGCGATGCCGATACTGCGATCTTTGATATCGGCTTTCTGTATAGGTTCTAGCGTTGGTGGGTCGCTCGTTCTGTTTTAGTGCCCATGAGTTTCAATGTTACCCCTGAGTTTTGAGGCTGCCGCTCGCAAACGCCCAATAGCGGACGCTGGCATCGCAATGGGCCCGATCTCAGGCGAAAGGGGTCCCCACGCGCTAGGAGAACTCCTCCCACTCCTGTTTCGCCCCCCAGTTAGGTGAATGTTTCCGGGGTAAATGTCCGCGCCGCTTACATAATATTAAATAATAACAAATAGATACGCATACATGTTGGACTCAGCCCCCAAAAAACGAGGGTCTAGAGCACCCGTTAAACACCCCCTGGGTATCCTTAGGTGCGCCGCCCCATTCGCCACGGCGACCGGCCTCCTAAAAAAACTACGCCAAAACTCTGACGAAAATTAAGGACTTATAACTATTTAACGAATACTGTACTTTTTTGGTTGCCTTTTAAAACGGGTTCAGACATGCTCAGATTCATGGAGGCAACATAGAAATGGCAACAAAAGCCGAACGTCAGATTGAAAGCTCGCCGTATGTTACTCGCGCTGAGGATGAGTTCCCAGAGACGG
>CAITVN010000061.1 GCA_903895855.1 Oligoflexia bacterium
AATAGAGTCACTCAAGCTCACAATGACCCTCGCGCGGGCGCTGGATGCGCCGTTCCCGGGCGCGAGTACACGAAGTACGGGGTCATTTGAGGGTGAGTGACTCTATAAAACTACCCCTGGTATTGCCGCGTTGAGGCTAGAGATCTCGGCTAAAGCAAGAATCACTATTGTAAATAGAAGATCATTTGTTGTTAATTAAAAGGAGCCTCTCAGTGAAAAAATCAATTAAAGTAGCGTCGTTTTTCTTGGTCTTGTCAACTTTCTCGGCATCTGTTGTTCAGGCGGGCAGTATTCCTCGGTCTGCATCAAACGGAATGTTGACTACCTATTTCGGAGGTCTAGGGGGCCTAGTTGCAGGTCTAGTGGCTGATGGTGTTCTCTCTTATTCTCAGGGAATAGGACTCGCTGTTGTAGGCACAGGGGTTTTAATTCCGGTTGGTGCAGTCGGAGCTGCTTTTCTTGTTGGAATGAGTGCATACAATATTTCTGAGTTTTCTGGCATGCACAAGGGGGCTCTCGAACCGTATGCGAATCAAGCTGCAGAATGGTTGGCTACCGATGGTCAAGCTGACGCCCCAGTTCAGCTTCAAGAAGTCTTTGTGTCAGTGAGGGCATTGGCTGAAAAAAGTCCTGAAAAATTTCCAGGCGTGATTGGCTTGAGTGACCACGAGTTAGCCTCTCGCTTGATTGAAAATTTCAACGCGCTCTAGTTTTCGGCCGAGATCCAATTTTGGTTGATGAGTGAGTTCAGAACGTGATCTTGCCATTTTCCGTCAAGAAGTAGGTAGCTCTTCGCGACCCCCTCTTGTTGAAAGCCTAACCGCTTGAGCAAGTTTTGACTGCGAATATTTTCTGGCAAATGGTTTGCCATGATTCGATGCAGATTCATTTCTTGAAAAACATACGAGCAAGCTCTTGTAAGCGCCTCAAACATGAGGCCCTTTCCTTCTGAACCTGCGTCAATGCCGTATCCTAAGTAGCAGGCTTGAAGTGCGTGCCTCGTGATTTGGGTGAACGAAGCGGTTCCTAGTATCGACTTTTCTGATTTGTCAAAAATGAAGAGCCGAACACTCTGGTCTGCACAGAATTCGTCTTGGCTTTGAGTGACTCGGGCAAGCCAGTAAGGCAGGGTGAGCGCCTCTTTAGCCGGTCTTGGACTCGTTGGCGCAAAGCGCTGTTGATTATCTATGAAATAGCTTAAAATTTTTGTCACGTCACCTTCTTCGCCCAAGCGAAGGGTTAGGTGGTCAGTTTCAAGTCTTGGAAAGGAGGGCTCCATTGAGTTTAGTCTACCCTTTCTCTTAGGCGCGTTGCAAGATGGGCTCATGATTTTGTCTGACTCACCAGAGTTTAGAGCCCTTAAGTATGGGCAATACTTGGCTCAAACGAATAGAAATCCTATTTGCTTGAGTTCTGTGTTTATTGACCCGAGGCTTCTGCCAATCAAGAAGATTGAAAAGACCATTCTGAAATTGGCCAAATCGCACAGGCTTTCGAAATCGAACGATCCACAAGGAAATGATAGGTTACGAATCGAAATTGCAAAGAGACTGAAAAAGGCTTCAATTGGTGTAGAGCCTGAAGAATTGATTCTGACTCACGGTTCACAGCAAGCGATTGATCTCGTGACCAGGGCCATGACGGGTCGTGTGGTTGCGACCGAAGATCCGCCTTATTTTCTCGCAAGATCGCTCTTCGAGGTGAATCAAAAAAGTATGGTGGGTTTACCCGTTTGCCCGTTTACTGGGGTTGATAAGAAAAAATGGCTGAAACAGATCGAAACTAAAAAACCTGCGCTCGTTTATCTCACCTCGCGGTTTCAAAATCCTTCTGGATATTCATACACTGAATTTGAACTTCAATGGATTTGCGAGCAGTCGGCAGCAAATCATTTTCGCATTCTTGAAGATGACTGGGCGTCTGACATGATGAGCTCGCGCACTAATCACAAGAGCCTACGTCAGAGAATGGGGAGTTCAGTTTTCTACATGAACTCATTTACCAAAAAGTTGTTTCCCGGGCTTCGCGTGGGGTACTTAGTGGCGAACAAGGCAAGCCTTGAGCCGTTGATGGCGGTAAAGAGGGCTTCAACGTCGTCAGTGTCTGGCATTCTTGAGCAAGTTTTGTGTGAGCTGATGGTTTCTGGCGATTACGACGAGCATTTGGCTGAGCTTCAGGTGCAAGTTCAGAAAAGATATGAAGCTTCAGTTGAAGCGTTAGAGAAGATGAAGATTCGCTTAGGCCGACGAGAGATTGAATTCAATTTCACTCGCCCCATGGGCGGTTCGGTTCTTTGGGTGGGGCTTTCAAAAAAAAGCGACACTGAAAAACTGGCGCACGATTTACTGAAAGAAAGCGTTCGGATTTTGGCCGCTCGAGGTGGATTTAAATTGGGCTTCGCTTTCTTGAGTGAGCGCGAAATGAAAAAGGCACTTCAAATTGTTGAGAGGCTCTTACTGGTGGCATTCTGATCCCGAAGTTCAAATAGATTTGCAAGCGTTGGTGAGAGTTACAAATTTCGCTGGTGTCGAAATGGCACACACTGAAGTTCATTCGATACTACGAAGTTATTCACCTAGGCACTTCAGCTAAAAAAATAAATTCTGACAGGCCCGACCATGGCGACTCTCGAAACTTTACTGAAAAATAATTGGAAAAAATAATTCAACTTAGAGGGTTCGGCACGGCGAATGCTAATGTACCAAATCACATCTCAGAAAGGAGACTGCAAAATGAAGCAATTGGTATATTTTTCGATTACGGCTCTTGTGGCGGCAACAATGATGGGTATGGATCGAGGGTGCGTGAGTGCTCCGACAACCGACACGATTTCAACTTCGGCCGCTGTGACCGTTAAAGGCACAATTAACCAAGTGAACGATGCAACGGGGGCTTTCATTGCGACGGTTGATGGAAGCACAAGGTTGAGTGTCAATGGCGCGTTTAGACCTTGGGTGAGTACCGTTGATAAAACGTGGCAAGACGTGGGAGTTCCTCTCAATCTTGGCGTCAATGTGATTTCTGGCCAAACAAAACGTCAAGTGGGTGCGGCTTGGGTTAATGGTGATCTCGCTCAGTTTATCGTCGAAAGAAAGAATGATTTGGTAAACCGTGGGCAGCAGAAGGTTTTCTTAGATTGGTCTGCTGCCGGCATTGATAATCAAATCAAAGCGATGGCGACTCACACTTTGAATGGTCCTCTGAGTGCGGCTGATTTGAATAATTTTGTCGCGAGTGTGAAGGCTAAAGTGACGAGTTTCTTTAATAGTACTTATAGCGCAACCCAGGTAACGCTCGTTGCCGCTGCTGGGGCTGAGACCCATACGGTGAAATTTTTTGGCGAAGATCGTTGTGATTTGTATGGCGAATCTCCGGGAGATTATCGAAACGGAAACAAGACTCAGCAGTCAAATATCTACATTGGCACGTTCAAGTGTGTGGTCGTTGATGATGATCGGCTGTTGACGAGTACTCCAGCACTTAAGACCGACTCAGTGGCACAAAGAGTAACCGATATTGGTACTTTCATTGCCAGAACCGTCACTCATGAGTTGGGACACAGTCTCGGACTAACTGCTGATGGTGAAGCGGCCCTTCACGGTTGTGAAGGAATGCACAATTGCATCACTTACGATGACACCCACCCCTCAAATCGTTTCGACGACGGACACTTTATTATGGACCCAGGCCCTCGCTCACAAATCTGGGCGCGAATCGGAGTGAAGAGCGCGACGGATCGCACAGCCAGGGCGCCTGTTTTCAATAGCTACAACCGCAGTTACCTCAAGGTTCTTCACGGAACCTGAGTGCGATTGGGTGTTGTGAGTAAAGAGACCGAAAAACAGTGATTCAAAATTTAATGATGAAGGAAACGAGAAAATGAAAACAGTACAAGATTCAAAATACAGGTTCAGGTTAGTGCAATCGGTAGCGTTGATGGTGACGGTGTGTTTGGGGCTGACAAACGCAACTCCGGCACGGGCGCTTGATGTGCCAGAGGGTGGCGACGCTCTATTTCACCAGCTGAGAGCGTCTAGCTTGGTGGCGGTGGGTAGCTTTCAAGCGAGAACGCCCACCGGCGCGCTTCAATTCAAAACGCTTTCATCGGTAGTCGGTGAACTAGGCACTGCGTTTACCGTGCAAGGCGATACCTATACAAATGGTTTGCCATTGAAGCAAGGCGTTGAAGTGATCGTGTTCATGAAAGGCAAAGGGTTGATTGGGCCGATTCTAAGGCCCCTACCCTATACCTTGGCAACCAGTATCAATTCAATTCAGCCATTTGACTCGAGGTTTTCAGGTGATTTGAAGTTGATTGTAGCAGACATTCAAAAGGTTCGAGGTGATAAGAGGGCGCTCAAAGAAACTCTGATGAAATGGAGAGATCACGCATCGAGCTACATTCAAGAAAGTGTGGTGCTCGATTTGATCAATCACACCGTATTTGAGGCACAAGATGCGGCGCTACTCGGTCAAACTCTGCAAGCGGGCAAACTCTCTTCGCTTGAGGCGAGACTTGAAATCATTCGGCAGCTCGAGAAATTCAAGTTGAATTCATTTAACGGGTTTCTCGTGAAATTAGTTTCTACTGAAAATGAAAGTGTCGCACTTAAGGTTGCTGCTCTCGATGTACTGGGTGCAACCGGAGATCAAGCGTCTCTTAGGCAGTTAGCAACTGTTGTTGGCAATGGTCAGTCGCTCAGGCTGAAGGAGCGATATATCGGTCACCTGAAGTAGTCAACCCCTCTCAACTTCTCTAGAGTTGGCCGCAGAACCATTGAAACAAAAAGGCCCCGGTTGGGAAACGCTCCCAACCGGGGCCTTTTTAATGGCAAGAAAGCAAGCAACTAGAAAAGTTTGAAACCGAAAACCAGGGCGCCGTAGGGGCCGCCACCACTCTTAAGACCTAGGTCGATCTGAGTGTAGAGAATCGAAAAGAATTTTTGGCCATCGGGGTCTGAACCCAGCACACGAGCGGTAAGGGCGCCAAATCCGGTTTTATCTCCCCAGACCATACCGAGTCGACCACCAACATAAAGGCGAGGCAACGCTTCAAAGAGCATGGCGCCAGAAATATTAATCGTTTTTGTTGTTCCAATAATGTAGCTACCGCCGATAGATTGAATGTGCGACTTGTCGAGATCCCAATACTCGAGAGTGCCCCCTACATGCAGACCATAAGAATTATCGGCTCCAAATGCAAAAGGGCCGGCCTCGATATTCATACGGTTTTGGCCCGGACTGCGTCTAAAATCGACTACAGTGTATTTTTTTGAATCGAGGTTTGCACCCGGTGTTTGGCTCTGCGCTTGAGCAGCAGGGGTGGCTTCAGGAGCGGCAATAGCACTCGTGGTCAGTGCGGTGCCAAGTGCGGTAACAAGGGCAAATGCCGACAAAAAAGAGGATTTGTTTTTCATTTTGAGCCCCCTCCGTGGGGCCGTATTTTTAAACTATTAATATAGATATTAGCGCACTTTGTTTGGCGAGCAACTAATATCGGATTGAGCCCTTGTCGGTGGGCTGCGAGTGTGAGGAAGAGTTTGCCTACTTCGAGCGACGCTAATTTTTGTCAACGCTCTTGATTGCCGCCACCAGCAGGCCTTGAGCGTTTAATCTGAGGTCGTTTTCGAGAAGTGCAAGAATCGCCGCGCTCGATTGAGGGTTTGCAGTTGCGGGCTCGTTTGAAAAAAGTGTCAGGACTTTGGCTGTTAAGTCTGCTTGAATCTGCATTTGTGTAGCAGCTTGATCGAGCGCACGGTTTTCATTGAGCGCTGCTCTGGTTTTTTCGTAAAGCTCTTGTGAGAAGTGAAGAAGCTTTCTGAGTTGGTCTGCGCACTCGTGAATTTTCGTGATGGGGCCAAAGTGTGTTGGGTAAATACACTTCGGAGTTAAACCAACGAGGCGTTCAACGGTAGCCAGTGCGGCAGGTCCATCGAAATCGGCTGGGCTCGTTGAAGGTAAACAGGCGACGCCATTTTTCTGAAGCACGGGGTAAGCGACTCCAAATGCATCTCCTGAAAAAAGAATTTTTTCTTTGGTAAACCAAAAACAGATGTGGTGATTTGCGTGACCACGGGTTTGAAGAATTTGAAACGGGGAACTTCCGAGAGGCAAAGTAGCGAGGTCTTCGCCGTCGATGATTCTATCGCTCGCGATTGGCAATATTTGGCCATAGAGCGTTTCGAACTGTGTTTGGCCATAAACAGAAATGCTGCTCGCTATCAGTCGACTGGGGTCTTCAAGGTGCCTTCTGGCGCGCGGGTGACAGACGACCTTAGCATTTGGGAGGTGCTTGAGTAGCTCGGCGGTACCGCCAGAGTGGTCGAGGTGAATGTGGGTAATGAGAAGGTATTTCACCGCTTCGGGTGAGATTTGGAGTTTTTTGAGCTCAGCCAGCAACAAGGGTACCGATTTTGAGGTGTTGGTGTCGACGAAGGCCGCCTCATTTTTAGATGTCAGCAAGTATGAGGCCGCGTATTCGGGCTGAAAGTACTGGCAATCGATGGTCGTTACGGTGAGTTCTTGCGAAAAAGGGAATGTTTGGCCGCTCATTTTACCTCTCTACCTAGCTTCGAGGGCTGTTCGCTAGAAAAAACGTACCTTAACCCCCAGCAGAAAGTTGCTCTAACCCGGGGGGTTTGTTATACCCAAGCGGTACGGTCATTCTAATGACTCGGGTTCACGGAGAGGTGGCCGAGTGGCCGAAGGCACTCCCTTGCTAAGGGAACAGACGCCAAAAGCGTCTCGCGAGTTCGAATCTCGCCCTCTCCGCCACTCTTATAGTGCATTGGTGAAGTTTTTTTTAAGAGAAACCCGCGAAATCAAGCGGGTTTTTTCTTATGTACGTGCGCAACTGCCAGTTTCGTTTCGAAACTGAGACTTTCGTTCTTAATCGATATTTTAAGATGGAATTAGGCGTCAGGCCGTTGAATTCGAGGAAGCCAGCGACGGTAGTGATGAAGATTTGTGGGTGGCAAGACATCGCAACCATGCAGCGCTATGTGCGGCTAGCTGGGGTTGAAGAAGCCGGGGCAACCGAGTGCCTACGTTTTCTACCAAGTGAAGAGGCGGTGATGGAGAAGGTTGTGAGTATTTTTGATTATAAGGCTTAGGAGGAAATAAGATGGGCTTGACAGCAGTGTCTATAATACCGTACACTACAGAAAGTAGGTCAGTCATATGACCTTTGTATTTGAAATACTGAAAACTGACGAGTTTGATCAGTGGTACCGTCTACAGATGGTAAAGACTAAAGTGATCATCGATGCCAGGCTTCAACGAATTGCTATTGATTCTCTTAGGAGGAAATAAAAATGGCCAAGACTACGACATCAACCAAGCAAAAAAAATCCTCGCAAACTACGCAAAGCGAGGCCTCTAGAATGAATCTAAAAAAGCATGACGTGTTCGGGGCACACCTAAAAGATCCAAAACTCGTCAAAGAAATCTTAGTCGAAGCTCTAATGACGAATGATCTAGATGTGTTTCAAGATGTTCTTGTTGCGTACCTAAGAACTACGTCGAAATCCAAGTTAGCAGCCAAAACTAAATTGGGTAGACAAACACTTTACGATTTGATCGATGAGAAGAAAGAATTTAATCCGACACTTTCTACGCTCGCATCAATACTAGAGAGCATCGCTACTTAGGACAAAGTAATGATCAATCACCTTTCTTATTCACCGATTCAATTCTTATTGAAAAACAGGCAGTCGATGCCTAAAGTAGTAAAAAACGAGGGCCAAGTGTTCGAAAACAAACAACACCTCGGGTCTGGATGATGTCACTCCGAAGAATATTTAAATTTGAAAGTTTTCATGACCATTACACGCAAACCCGTTTTATTGAACTGCACCATATTTTAATTCTCCGTCAAAAGCGTGGCGCTTGAAGTACGCCTTAAAGCAAATAAAACTCAGATAGACCGAAATTCCCAAACCAAACTGAAAATCCGTAAAGTCAGCAATGAGTCACGCCGAGAAATAAGCTGGACCAATGTCACCTCGTTCATGCGCATTTAGCGTTGTTCTAGTGTTGCACGCAGGTTTCAGAGTGAATTGACTCAACGGAAAGGTAACTAGCCTCAACGCGGCAATACCAGGGGTAGTTTTATAGAGTCACTCACCCTCAAATGACCCCGTACTTCGTGTACTCGCGCCCGGGAACGGCGCATCCAGCGCCCGCGCGAGGGTCATTGTGAGCTTGAGTGACTCTA
>CAITVN010000062.1 GCA_903895855.1 Oligoflexia bacterium
AGGAGGTTCTAATCGAATTTTCTGATGGGTTTTTACATGTCTCAATCAAAATGCGCGATCAAAACCCACCGAAGGCCCCATCAAATAATTAGGAAATTCTCATAAGCGATTTAAACCCAGACCCACTTGCTCGATGCTAGATTTCACTGCGATGAACTCGGCGCTGTGCTCTGAACTGACCTTAGCAACCGACTCATCGACATACGCTACGGTCGCAAAAATGTCTTTTTGCCCAACCGCAACTTCACCAAAAATCGACGAATTACCTGCTCTTGATTTACCTTTTTTCGATTCACTCACGACTCAAAACCTACCCTTTCATTTAGCCATAATTGACAGACTGAGGCCGTGCAATCTGCAAGTGGTAGACCGATTTTGTTTTTGTGGAGGTCGAATGATGACGCGGCAGTTTTGCGGTAGAGTGCCTTCATTGCCAGGGGCGGCCAGGCCAGAAGCAGCCCGTTGCGACATGCCGCAGCCAGTTGCGTTACTTTCTCATTAGCTCTGTGCCACACTGCTCGCAGTAATAATTATCGCCTTTAATCGAGTAGCCCCCGTCACCAAGAGTGAAAAGCCAATTAGAAAAATTAAATTCAAAAGAAATTGATTCGATTACCTGCAAAGCTAGGCGAAAAAAAACCATTCCTGTGGTCACCTAAAAAACTTCGATTTCGCTCGATGCCGCTTTGATTGCAAAAATCAAAATTTTATCGTTACCACAGGGCTTGGCGCCACAGGCGTTTGTAACCACTCTACTCAATGAGGACATCAACCGGCTCTGAAAGCTTTACCGCAGAGCAATGTAGCGGCCCAACCTATCGCAACTCGAGAGTACTTACCCGACGCTCTAACTGAACGTGGCTATCGGTCATCATGCCGAGCTTTTCGAGAAGCAGCAAACTTCGCGAGTTTTGCTCTTCGGCCAAGATGCGCGAGTCATGGTACTTGGCATCCATTCGAGTATACATTTCTTGAAGCCTGGCTTCAGATTTAGCGTCTAGCGCCTCTACCAAGGCTGTCAGATTCGCCTCTTGTCTGGCAAACCCAGCTTCCAACTTTTTATCAAAATTCAAAAACTCAAGATTTACGCGAGCAGCCAAATCACCGACCGACACATCGATTTTCTTGTCAAGCGCCTTAAACTGTTCATCAACCCGATTAAACCGCTCATCGACTTGCCTAAACCGCTCATCGACTTCCTTAAATCGCTCATCGACTTGCTTCGATTGAGCGTCTACTTTTTGTTCAAGGCGACTTAAGCCCATACTCACTTGTTCGATACTAGATTTCACTGAGATGAACTCGGCTCTGTGCTCTGAACTGACCTTGGCAGCCGACTCGTCGACATACGCAATGGTCGCGAAAATCTCTTTTTGTCCAACCGCAACCTCGCCAAATATCGACGAATTACCGGCGCTTGATTTACCTTTTTTTAATTCGCTCACAACTCAAAACCCCTACCCTTTCATTAATCCATAATTGACAGACTGAGGCCGTGCAACTTGCAAGTGATAGACCAATTTTGTTTTTGTGGAGGTGAGGCCAGGAATGACATGATGCAATCCATTGCGTTACTCGCTCATTAGCTTTGAGCCTCACGTAAGCAGCGTTCGCGCCGCAGGCGTTCGTAACCCACCAGATTATTGATGGCTTCGTCTATTTCAGCTCAGACCACGCTTTCCCAGGGATAAACCGTGACTTGCCCATGCGTTTCGATTTGCTCGGTCGGGGCGATTGCGATCAATCGGGGCGCCTGCCCTGTCGCGTTCTGATATTTTACTCCAAAGGCTTTAAGAATTTCAAAATCCCTCAAATCGATTCTCTCTCGCGGTAAAATTTTAATCGCTGCACACTGGTTTTGATCTTCTAACACGAGATCAATCATGCCCCCGCGTGCGCTGCGGTAATAAGAAAATTTTGTACGCCTGAAATCACAATAAGATCGCTGAGACATTTGTTCTATCAAAAGCCACGTTTGAAGCTGACGATGAAAGTCAGCCTCCAAAAAAGTCGCCAAACCCACATCACAAGAGTAAAAGAGCGCTTTGCCACTACCGAGCACATGTGGATTCAAACGGTGCAGAACAAAGAGCTGCTCAAGAGCCTTCAGGTGACGAACCGTCTTGATATTTCATGGCATCAAAAATATCGGGTACTTTCTGAGCCTCATCAATCATCAAGGGCGAAGCGTCGCCATATTTGCTTAAGAAAGATTGGGGATTTTCTTGAGCAAGCGATTTCACCCGACTCTGATCAAAGGTCTGGTAGTTTGCCATGGGTAACACTTGCGAGGCAAGTTCTCGCGCCAGAAAGCTCTTGCCCGTTTGCCGTGCCCCTTGAATGCTGACAATTCTCGAAAATTTTAACTTTTTTAGTAACAAATTGAGGACATGACGTTTTCTCGCGTGCACATAGCTTAATTATACCCGTCGAATTATCATCTCTCAATACAATTAATTCAACGGGTTTAGGAAAGACAGGGTGAGCTACGATAAGCCACATCCGAGAACCAGTCACGGCAAAGTCTCTTCCAGACTCGAAATTGGGCTGGCAATGGTGACTACCAGAGTTGACAACCCGAGCCCTTCTCCGGCCTCTCAGAGTGCTTCAGACTTCGGGTGCATGCCTATCACCATGTGCCTACGCACTTCATCGCGAGGAAGTAGCGGCCAAAGGTCTTCTAGCGGAGGCGACACAATCGATCCATCTTTTTGAGGGGCGAGCGAAAGCTTCGGCACGAACAACTGCTCTGGGTGCATGAACACTTCGCAAATGACCGGGCCCTTGTGTTCTTGAACTTTTGGCATCACTGAATCCATATCGGCCCAAGTGCGAATTTGATATGCCGGCATTCCAAACCCAGCGGCAAGCTTCGTGAAGTCAGGGCACGTGACCCCAGACTTCTTATCGGTTCCTGAATACCG
>CAITVN010000063.1 GCA_903895855.1 Oligoflexia bacterium
AAAAAAAAGGTCCTTGCCAATCCAGAAAAATTCACTCCGTACGCCTTCGCTCAGTATGTCGAAAAGAGAAAAACTACTCTGAACTCATTGCCGACTGAAGAAACCTAAAACACCATCGACAGTGCTAGATGGAGTGGATACTTCTCGAGCTGCTCTTGCAAGGCTTGTCCGGCACGGGCCGCCCCAATTCCACATTCTGCACGCGGGATGTGGGTTAGGAATGCGATACTTAACAAGACGACGAGGGCTCGAATCAAACTCATGTTGTTCACCAATCCTTGGAGTTTGGCCAGCTTTGCATTTCTGCCTAATCTTAGGAAGAGTTAAGCTTGGCCCCCTTAATTGTACTTTGGCAGCTATTTGATTTCAACGGCTGATATCGGTGATCTCGAACAGGTAACGGGTAAACATTCGATAGATTTTACCGACCTGCGTTTGCGTGACCCAGCTGATTAATGGTAGTTTCAGACATTTGTCGGCCTTGGTAAGGCATACGTCCAATCGACTTTTTTCAAAAAAAGCCGAGAGTAAAGTTCATGCCGACGAAAATCACTTTCGAAAGTAAGCGGGTATACGGTGCGGTTCAACGCTTGTTGCACTTGAGTGTGGCTGGCGCGGTTCTAGTGCTCATGATCACGGGTTGGGGAGCTCAGCTGCTTGAAAATAGACAAGTGTTGAGAGCGACTTCGAAGGTTCATCTCATTTCAGGCTACTTACTTTTAGCCCTTCTCGCGCTGAGAGTGCTCTGGGGAGTGGTGGGGCCTGCAAGTGCCCGGTCGGGTGATTTTTGGCACCCCCATCAGTGGCGTCTTGCTTTGTTTAACCAGATGAAGCCCGCATTTCGCTGGGGACACGATGTGCGTGCGAGTGCCGCGTACCTTGTCGTCTACCTTGCGATGCTTGGCCTGTCGTTCACCGGGCTTGGCCTTGCGGCGACTGAACACGATCAAGGTTTTACTGATTTTTTGCGCTCGTGGTTCGATGACGTTCGACTGGGTGAGTGGTTCGAAGGCATTCACGAAGTTTTGGCTTTAGGGGTCGCACTTTTTGTTTTCGTTCACCTTTTGGCCCTATGGCTTCACGAGCGATTTGAGCGCACGCCCAAGATTCAATCGATGTTTACTGGATTTCAATACAAACCCATTCAAGGAGAACAATTAAATGACGAAATTAAATAACAAGAACGTAATTCAGTTGGCCATGCAAATAATGAGTTTGGCGACCGTTTGGCACTTTATTGAAAGTCAAAGTATTGCTGGCGAGGTAGCACAGATTTTGGGCTCATACGAAGTTCAAGCAAAAAAAGAAAATCCAAAATTTGCCGGGTTTTCTGCTGCTCATGGTGACACGTTCTTTCACGCGAAGTTTGGCCCAGAAAAAAAGAGTTGCACCACTTGTCACACTTCAGACGCGAAAGCAGTTGGGCGCACTCGGGCCAATAAAGACATTCAGCCGATGGCGCCTGCAGTGAATGCTGAGCGATTGACTGATCAGGCAAAAGTTGAGAAATGGTTCGTTCGTAATTGCCAAGATGTACTTGCTCGCAACTGTAGTGCTCAAGAAAAAGGCGATTTTGTCGCCTACCTGGTCTCGATTCAACCCTAATAGAAAAACCTGAACGAATAACACAAGAGAAGGAACACAATGAAAACAAATAAAAAAGAAATTCTCACCCAGGCTCTCATGGCGATCGCAGTGGTCGCAACAGTAGGAATGCTTCGCAATACCTGGGTCGTCATGGCCGATGATGACGACGATGAGGGTGACGATCATCACGAACGAAGCAGTAGACGAGAGTTGACCCCTTTGGTTTCGGCATCAGGCCAGCCGACCACACAAGCCGTAGGGGCCCTGGTCGTCGGACTCACCAAATGGAAATCAGAGTGCAGTAGCTGCCACCAACTCTATCACCCGGGGCTGCTACCCGAACGTTCATGGCGAAAAATGATGGGTAGCCTGCAATCGCATTTCGGTGAGAGCGCAGCGCTTGATGATCTGACCAAGAACGAAATTACCTCGTTTTTAGTGAGTCAAAGTGCTGATCATTCAACTGCGAGACGATCGTCAAAAATTGCGAGTGCCATTCCGACTAGCGAAACTCCGCTTCGGTTTAGCGATTCTTACTATTTTAAACGCAAGCACCATGAAGTTTCGGCAGATGTTTTCAAACGACCAAAAGTGGGAAGTGCTGCCAATTGCCTTGCTTGCCATGCCGGAGCCGAGTCAGGTGTTTATTCTGAGCACCAAGTAAAGATTCCGGGGCCTGGACCGGTTCCGGTGGCGACCACCCCACCAAAAAAGGGAAAATAAATGGTATTCAGAACATCTGAACTTTAACGCCTTCTTTTTGTAAGAAAGTTCTAATGGTCTTTGAGTCTAGTGGCTCAAGTCGCTGCAAGAGATCGTACAAAAGGGTCAGGGTCTTTTGCCCTTCTACCGTGTGCACCTTTTGTGTGACTTTTCTCACGTCTTCGGTGAGTAGAACTAGGTTGTTGATTAGTTTTGAAAGGTCAGTCTTGAATAAAGCACTCTTGTCAACCCAGGCTAGGGTCTGATTGAGGCTGCCGCTTAATTTATAAATTAGCTCAATAGATTTAGTGATATCGCCTTTGTTTTCGTCGACCATTTCAACAATCTTTCCGGCGAGGTTGAAGCTTTGCGAAATTAACTGGTCAAGCCTTGGGGGGTCGATTCCGGCCACCATTTGGCCGTCGCGTAAGTGCTCTGATGAGACGCTGCCAGGAGTGACTTCGATGTAACGTTCTCCGATGATTCCGGCGAGATTGATGTAAAATCGGCTGTCTTGCTTGACTCCTACTGCTGCGTCTTTTCGTATCGAGACCCTGATTTTCAAGGGCACAATCGATTTCTCAGTGGCGGTGCCATCGGCGCTCCCGGGTTCTTTCTTTGCGACAGTACTGGGGTCGACCGGCTGAAAAAACTCAATTTGCTCAACTCGGCCCACTTTAATGCCAGACACTCTGACGGGTGACCCCACTTCGATGCCTCCAGCAAAATTGTAAGTGACGTAAAACTCGATGCTTTGACGAAAAGGGTTTTGTATTCCGATGATCCAGGCGAATATTCCCGCCAGCACCCCAGCTCCCAATACCAATCCACCTACTTTTGCTTCGTTTGACAGCTTCATCTTGAAGTTGGGTTTCCTTTTTTCTTATTATGACGCACCTGGTATCGGAAATCTCGGTAATCTTCAGATTTTTTTTACCGGGGGGGTTCTTATTCTAACTCAATGTGATAATTCTCGCCCTTAAGGAGAGATAAATAAATGAGCCAATTGTGTTTAGCAGGTTTTTCTCGTGTTTTTGGAAGTTCTAGAGGTGCCAGAGGTTTGGCGGTTACCCAAGTGATCGTTAGTTTCGTCGCACTCAGTATGTCGTTGGTAAGCGTCAGTGCTCAAGCTGCACCGATTACCGTTGGTGATCAAGCACCCGATGTGGTCTTGATGAAAGTCGTTCCGAACACCGGAGACGTTCGTGCTTCGATTTTGGCACGCAATGAGGGCACTGAATTTGTCATGATTGAATTCTTTACCACTTCTTGCCAGTTTTGTGGACTCAACCTACCGATCATCAGTCGGTTGGCAAAAGACAACGAAGCGAAGCTCACCACGCTGACGATCGGTTTAGATCGAAACGAGCCAGCGTTGAGAGAGTACATTGTTGAGCACAGTGATCTGATTCATTTTGCTGTTGGTTTAGATCTCGATCGTGATGCCAAACGCGCCTACGGGATTGCTGCGGTTCCGACGACTTTTGTGATCAACAAAGAGAATAAAGTGGTTTTGCACTTTGTTGGCCTTTTGTCTGACGAAGACCAGGCTCAAATCAAGGATCTTTTGAAGTGAGCGAATGCAAATTGTATTAAGTCTAAGAGACTGATTCGGTTTTACAATCCCAGCGAGGGCGAAAGTTCTGGCTGGGATTTTTATTAGCCAACTAGGGAGCTATTCAAGTGATTTCATCTAAATTCTTACTGAGTGTTTTGGTTTTCGTTATTTTTCAAGTGACGGGTTCTGGCTGCGCTGAAAATTCATTCTTGGTAACTCGGGCCGAGCTTGATCGGTCAACCGTGAATAAGCCAGCCATGGATCTTCGAACTCGGCAGACGCCGAAACAAGTGGCGGGCCTCAGCTCGTTTGGATCTTTGTCTGACACGACCTCATCGAGTGGGTGTACTGTATGCGCGCACTAAAACGAATGGTTCTCATTGGGTTTGTGCTGTCATTTGCCACCTCTGCGTGGGCTGCACAGTCGGTAGGTTTAGTCGTCTCTCAAACGAGCCAAACGTTAAACGTGAGTGAGATTGAAAAGAAGACCTCTTCGACAGTACAAGATTTTTCTTATCGAATTGAAGACGTTTCGAGAGCGATCACGAGTGCGACCTCGGGTAAGTTGAACTACTCTGGTGATGTCATTTTGAGTCAGCCTGATTATTCAGGTGTTTTACTTCGGCAGCGAAATGGTAAGACCGTGGCTCTTTCTTTAGAAAAGAAGACTGAATCTAAATTGTCTCAGGCTCTTGAATTTGAACGTAGTGGGTTGAGCTCGCAACTCAAATGGACCGGAAATGTGTCAGAGTCTCCTTATTCAACTCAGGCTGCAGGATTGAGATTTGAAAAAAAACTTTTTGATTCAGCCACTATTGTCGCACTTTCAGGTGGCCTTCTGTTGCAGCATCAGCCGAAGTCTACATATGTGAATAGTGAGTTTGAGACCGTTTTTCGCCCCTCGTTGGTTCATGGCAATGAGATTGTCGCCTCGATCGATCAGTTGCTCACTGAGGAGTTGAAAGTGGCTCTTGATCTGAAATCGGGTCAAAGAGTTGAAGAGCGACCCCGGTATTATGGTTTTTCTCTCGCCTCAGCATTTGCTCTTACCTCGGGGTTGACGGTGGGCATTCGAAGCGAATACGTTTTTGAGCCTGAGTCAACTTTCGCCTCTTCAACTGGCGCCAATGGGGTCGGTAGCACTGCTCGCTTATACAATGAGCGAGGAGCGCTTTCTTATTTTTCTCCTGAGTTGAGTCTTAGTTACGAACCCAGGTACGATTGGCTGGTTACGGCTAGTTATGGTCTCGGAATTGAGCGTGAGCTAGATTTGGCCACTGCCACTAAGATTCAATTGGGAACCGATCAATTTGGTTTGGGCATCAAATACATTAAAACTCATTTCGAAGTGTCTGCGATGGGGGCTTATCTGATCACGAATCAAAGCACCTCACAGGTTCTTTGGTCAGGAGGATTGCTGTGGAGAATTTAATCAAAAGGTTGGTTCTGCTTGCTTTGGCAAGCCTGTTGAGTTCGGGCTGCCTCGGTTCGTCGCTTTCAAAAAAGATTGCAGTCGATGGGGTAGTCGTTTCTGGGCCTGAGAATTCAAAAACGAGTTCTTCTGATGAACCACCAACGGTTCCCACCAATACCGAGAGCAATGCGGGAAACCCAGGTTCGAGCAGTTCGGGGGGGGAGCAGAGCGGTTCAGAGAATCAGGGCAATCAGCCGGTTACTTCTGAGCCAGAAAATACGAACGCAGTGTGGTTAGCTGGCGAAGTGACGGCACTCGATGGTTCGGTGATCCAGCTCAGTCAGTTTAAATCGAAGAATGTCGTTTTGGTATTTAGTGCCCCGTATTGCGATGTTTGCATGAAAGAAAGTAGCGAAATCATGAAGAGCCTTCGCGAGGCTTCGCTCTTACCTGACTTTAAGTTGGTTCCTACTAATGCGGTGTTGATGAGTGTGGTGACGGTTGCTGGGGGCGCCACCATCGAAGATGTCGATGATTGGCTGCCCGGTAATCCGGTTGATTGGCGGGTCACCTACGGCGCGAAGAATGATCTATTTTTGAAGCATTGTTCACCTGAGAAGAAAACTCCTTGTACGGTCATTCAAACTGAAAAAGCTGGCATTGTGTATCAAGCGGTTGGGCTCGTTGGCCCAGAGACTATTCAGAGTAAAGTGGGAAAATGGAGATTCAATTAGATGAATGTTACTAAAATGTTTAAGGGACGCATGCAAAATTTATTTCTTGGACTGGCCTCACTGTTCGTGATCACGATGGTTGCCAACGCCTCTGAACCGCTGGCGCAGAAGTTAGTTGATCTCAATGGCAAGACGGTTGTTCTTGATAGCGCGAAATCGAAAATGTTGGTGGTTTTTTGGGCGACCTGGTGCCCGGATTGTCGCGAGAAACTTTCTGATGAGTTGGTTAAACTCAACAAAAATCCTGATGTTGATCTGGTTGCGATTAGTACCGAGTCTGATGGTGAAAAAGTGAAAAAATTTGTTGAAGGAGAAAAAATTCAGCTTCGAGTGCTGAGAGACCCAGAAAAAGAGTTAAGAAAACAGCTCAAAGTAACGAGTGTTCCTCACTGGGCGGTCTACTCGCGGCTTGATGGGGCATGGAAAGTCGTTGACTCAGCCCCCGCATTTGAAAAAGACCGTGTTTTGAAAGCGCTTGGGCTCGCCAAGTTTTAGACGAAAGGTTGGGCGGTCGCAATGGAAGCTAGTTTGATGATGACACAATTGGTGAGTAGTTTCGGCGCGGGGTTGTTGGCTTCGCTCACGCCTTGCGTGTATCCGCTAGTGCCGATCACGCTCGGAATGATTGGCGCGAGAACACAGGCTGGTTCTAAATTGCAGACTGCTCAGCGCCTAAGAATTTTTCTTTTTTTCTTGGGGCAGGCCGCATCTTTTGTGAGTCTGGGTGTGATCGCAGCCACGCTTGGTGAAAGCTTTGGTTTTTCGTCAGAATTCAAGTCGATACGTGTCGCTGTCGGTGTCTTGTTGATTGTGGCCGGGATCGTTTCGTGGCGTGGCGTCTTGCCGAGTATTGCTTCTAGTTGGAATCGGTTGACAAGTATTTTTGATCTTTCGATGCCAATTGGTAAAAGTCTAGCGAAAGGGCACCAGCCGGCAGAAGGGGCGGCGAACCCGTCGCAAAAATCTTTTATTCTTTCATTGTTATTGGCCTTTAGTGTTGGCATCGGTTCGGCCCTAGTGGCTAGCCCGTGCTCTAGTCCAATTTTAGGTGGGGTATTGGCACTCTTAGCTAGCCGTTCGACTCTTTCTTGGGGGGCCACGTTGATGTTTGTTTACTCAATGGGGTTCAGTTTACTTTTTCTTGGTCTTGGTTTTGGATTTACCCAATTGTCACGTATTCCGAAATCAGGAGACTGGATGATTTGGGTGCACAGACTTAGCAGTGCTCTACTAATCGCCACCGGTTTGTTCTGGCTTGTGAGTAATTGAGTAAATGGGAATTCTTTGAAAAAACACTAGAAACGAATGACCATTCCCATCGAATAGGTGTTCGAGTAATTGTAGTAAGCTTGAAGCGACAGGCTAAGGCCCAGTTTTGCGCCAATTCCGAATTTGGGTCCGCTGTACACTGAACTCGTGTAGCTTTGCGAGTTACTGACAATCAAGCCGTAACCGGCCATGAGTTGCAAGTGATTGCCGAGGATTGCAAATCCGGGACTCAAGATAAAACTTTGCCCAGAAATGGGTGGAATGACATCAAAGGCGAGAAGTGCATCGCGACTGAGCTGATAGGCGGCACCCACGCTTACAGTGATGCTTGAGCCCAAGCCAACTTCAGCCCCAAGTTTGAGCCCCTCTAAGTTGTCGTAGATCGCGCCCATTCGGTTACAACTCAGTGAAAGAGTACCTATCGTGCCTAAGCCGCAGCGAACACCAAAGCCGATTCCCATTTCGCGACTGTGAAGGCCAAAGACTGTACTGAGCGCGGTCGATGAGTAATTGACCGTAGAGCCACTTGAATGCGTGAGGCTACCTTCAATGCCAGCTCCGAATCCTTTTTTCGCATAAACAAAGCCGCCGCCCCCGTTGATGTTTGAGAAACTAGAGTCAGATGAGCTTTCGATGACTAGTGACGGTCGTTCAAAAAAACCAACGCCTGCTGGGTTTTCATCGAAGACTCCGGCAAGGCTTGGCGAAGCGGTTCCATGGCCTACCGACATCGAGTGAAGAAACTCCATCGAAGCTAGAGCAGGGGTGGGGAGTGCAAATATGAGTATGATTGCCCAAATCAAAGGCCGAAGTTCCTCTAGTTCGATGATACCCCATTTTAAATCATAAATAGGTAAAAAGTAGGGTAAGCGCAAAGTCCAAAAAAATGACGGCAATAGTTGAAGCGACCACCGCGTTGGTTGTTGCGTTACCCACGCCTTCTGCTCCGCCCTTGCATTCGAACCCGTAAGAGCACGATATGATCGGAATAACAGTGCCGAACACCGCGCCTTTGATCAGGGCATAAAATAAGTCAGCAAATGTAACAAAGTGTCTGAGAGCATTGAGGTATTCGGCGACCGAAAAATGGTATCGAAAAGTCGCAACCGCAATCGCACAGGCCAGCGTAATTGCTACTGAATAAATAGTGAGCGCCGCAGTCGAAATGATTGAAGCAATCAAGCGCGGAAAAACGAGGTATTTGATGGGGTCAATTCCGAGAAGTTTCAGTGCATCGATTTGCTCAGTGACTTTCATCGTGCTAATTTCTGCAGTGGTCGAAGCACCGACTTTTGACACCAACAGTAGAGCAGGAATCACGATACCCAATTCACGCAGAATAAATTGCCCAGTGAAACCCGGCATCATGTCAACCGTGTGTAGTACTTTGTCCATATGCCAAGCGATTTCATTAGTGACGACGAGACCAGAAAATGCAGTTGATAAGGTAATGATGGGTAGCGAGCCCACACCCATCTGGGATGTTGAGGCGAAGATTTCTTTCCATCTCCATGGCGAGTCGGCAAACTTGAGCAGGGTTTTTCGAAAGAGTGAAGAAGTCGATGCCACCCTATGAATCTGTTCGGCGAGCACTGGCTGATTCATTTACCAAGCTCCTTTAATGAAGGGAACTAAGACATCTTGCAAGAACTCGAACATATTACTGGTTAGGGTGTTGGCGATAATGATGTACAGATTGATATAAACAGCAGCTTGGGTTACCGCTTTGCCAACTCCACGGGCCCCACCAGAAGCGGTGTAGCCCTCGTAACAAGACACGCTTGCGACAATGGTTCCGTACACTGCGCTTTTGAAAATGCCACTGGCCACGGTGCTGAGGTCAGTGAATTGGCCGATGCTTGAGGCAAATTGCAGCGGATTGATATCTAATAAAATATTTGAAACTAGCATTGAGCCGCCAATACTGATGACGAGCCCAATGACCAGCAAGATAACGCTCGAAATGATGATCGCGATCCAACGTGGTACGATGAGGTATTGTATCGGATTGGTGCCGAGGCATTGAATGGCATCGATTTGCTCGGTGACTCGCATGGTGCCTAGTTCAGCAGCCGTGAATGCGCCAATTTTTCCGGCTAGTAAAAATGAAATGAGTAACGGGCCAACTTCCCGAACGACAGCAGACGTGTTTAGGCCACCTAAGAAAATTTCGCCGTCGTATTGAACTAGAATTCGATGAAACTGCAGTACCAGGATGGCACCCACAAAAATGCCGGCAAAGGCAACCGTTGATACTGAGCGGTATGATACCGAAGAAATTTGGGCCAAAATGGCTTGGGCATTGCCTCGGGTGCAAAATACTGTTTTTACAATAGTGGCGACGAACAGGCAAATGCTGCCAAATTCATGAAAAAAGCGATTCATCGACTTTACGATGAGTTCTCTCATCCGTGACCGCCTATTGAACTCGGTAAAAAAAGTGCCAACGTTTCTTCTAAAAAATCTTTCACTAACTTTTCGTTCGATTGTTTGATTTCACTGACTGAGCCTATTGTGAGAATTTTTGCTTGATCTAAGACCAGTATGCGATCGGCCGTTTTCAGCGCGCACTGCATGTCATGTGATACGACAATGCTAGTGACATTGAGTTTTCTAGAAAGCTCAAAAATCAGATCGTTGACGGCATTCGTGGTAATCGGATCTAATCCGGTCGTGGGTTCATCAAATAGCAAGTAGCGAGGTGAGGGAGCTAATGTGCGGGCAAGTGAAACTCGTTTTTGCATTCCATAAGAAAGAGCACTTGGCATTTTATCTAAAACATCGCTTCCTAGGTTTACCAGCGAGAGTTTTTCAATGACGATTTTCTGAATTTCATTCTCAGTTAATGGCCTTTCAAGGCTTGCGAGGTATTGGGGGGTTCGCAATCCAAACGACACATTCTGATAGACCGTCAAGCTATCGAGAAGTGCTGGGTGTTGAAAAACCATTCCACACTGTCTTCGAACGGCAGTGAGGGCTTCATCAGAAAGAATCGAGACATTGGTGTCACCTACGAACACAGAGCCCGAGTCGGGCTTGAGTACGCCCACGATGTGCTTGAGGGTGACTGATTTCCCGGCACCACTTTTTCCTAAAATAAAGAGAATTTCGCCGTCAGAAACCTCGAATGAAACATCGTTCAAGATGATTTTTGGGCCGAAACGCTTGCAAACGCAGTTGAAACGAATGCCCATCAGGCTAACCCCGAGGTGAGTGGGCCTTCTTTGAGGCCATAAATGAACTGCCTGATTGCCGGATCTGAAGTGGCTTTAATGTCGGCCGGTGGTTGGCCGCCTGAGAGTTTGCCTTGGGCAAGTAAGAAAATTCGGTCAGCCAGTTGATAGGCTCGCTGCACATCGTTGGTAATCACGAGTAGCGTGCTGCCTACTTGAGTTTTGAGTTCGCGTATGAGTTGGGCGATCATCTTTGAGGTGATCGGATCAAGGCCGGCTGTTGGTTCATCGTACAATAGAATTTTTGGTTCAACAATGAGGGCTCGAGCAATGCCTAGGCGTTTCTGCATGCCGCCTGAAAGTTCGTCTGGATAAAGATTTTCAGAGCCTTCAAGTCCGACCGCTTTGAGTAGGTTAGCGGCACGTTCTTTTGCAGCGAGGCCTTCGATTCGGAGGCGTTCTTTCAGTGGAAATAAGAGGTTCTCTTCGACGGTAAACGAATCAAACAGTGCATTTTTTTGAAAGAGCATTCCGATTTCAGGGTGCCCGAGGGTGACCGTGCCCTCGTCAGGCTGCAGAAGCCCACAAATGACCTTCATCAGAACGCTCTTGCCACTGCCAGAAGGGCCAATGATGGCTACTGACTCTTGATCTTTGATCTCAAGGTTGAGATTTCGAAAGATCCATCGGTCATCAAATTTCTTTGCGATATTTTGAATCTTTATCATTTCTGTCTGGGGTCAAAAGGTCGGGTCTAACCAGGGAACGAGCAAGTCTTGAACCCAAAGTTTTTTATTGAGTGGAATAGTGAGCTCTTTGCGCGCGTCGAAAAGTCTTTCGGCCCGCTCAAGCCAAAATTTACGCAGACCATCGATCGAGCCCACTTGTCGTGCGAGGTCTTGCGCGTGCTTACTGAGAGCTAGAGCACCATCAGAGTTTTTCCAAGCATAGTTTGGTGGAAGCGGATTTTGTATCGACCATTCTAACAAGTCTCTTAAAATTCCGTCAAACTGATCGATTAAAATTTCTGTGTTTTGGGTCGACTGTGCGGCCCACTCAACGAGTTCATTGAGGTAAAAAGAGGGGGTCTCAAGAAATCTAAAAATGGTTTTTCTTTTTTCCCAGGTGGTTTCGTCGGCCAGGGCCAATGCTTTGCCAATGCTTCCTTGTGAAAGCCGGGCACAGAGTTCTAGGCGTTCTTGCGGGAGACTTTTGTCACCCAGCACAGTTTCAATGACTAGGGGTGAAAGTGGGCGAAATCGAACTACTTGGCATCGAGACACAATCGTATTGAGTAGGGCACTCGTGTCGCTAGCGGTTAGTATGAATATCCATCCAGTGGGTGGTTCTTCAAGCAGTTTTAAGATTGAATTAGCGGCTTGAATAGTCATGCGTTCAGCATTCGCGATGAGAAAAATGCGATATCGGCTATCGAAGGCGCCAAAACCCGAAGATTCTTTTATTTCGCGAAGTTGTTCAACTTTGATGGCATCGCCAGTGTGCTCGATTTCTTGAAAGTCGATTGATTGATTCTTGATAGCAAGTTTGCAGTGTCGGCACTCGCCGCAAGGAGCACTTGCTCTGTGGTCGTTGGCCTGTGAAGTTCTTGACTCATCAGTCGGAGTGCTTTCGCCGTCGAATCCCATTGAAAATAGGTCAGGGCCCGACTCTTCGGGGGCCGTGGCCTCGGAGCTAAGAGATCCACTGCAGAGCAAAATCTGCGAAAAGTAGTGAGCAAATGACCTTTTTCCGATGCCTCTTGGGCCCACCCAAAGTTGAATGGGTGAGATTTCGCCAGTTGAAATCCATTTGGTTAATGTAGGTGAAATAGTGAGTAAGTGATAATCAATTAAAGACTGAGAAAGAGGCAGAATCACGCCTGCCGAGTCAGATTGATTTTTCGAAGAATTTTTTGGTTTTGAGGTAGGTGATCTTGATTTTTGGCTCGAAGGGGTTGTTTTTGTCATAGTCATGCTATTTCCTACTCTTTTCACTTTTCTTACGGCCAAGGCCAGTCAGGCGCTTTTCGAGTTGTGCGATCAAGCTCTCAGCCATTTTTTCAGCTGAACTTGAGAATGCCTTGAGTCTAATCCAACGTTTGGGGTCTTCTTTTATGAGACTCAAGAATCCGTTTCTCACTCTATGATGAAACTCGAGTGACTCACGTTCAAAACGGTTGGGGTCACTTGCTCTTTTTAACCCAACCTCGGGATCGACATCAAGATAAACGCTTAAGTTTGGCTGAATTCCTTGGGTGGCGATTTTGTTAAGGGTTTTGATGAGTTTGAGGTCAAGTCCCCTCGCATAACCTTGATAGGCGAGGGTTGAATCAGTGAAACGATCGCAGAGCACCCAATTATGGCTAATGAGCGCGGGATTGATGACTTTTTCTAGGTGCTCAGCTCGTGCCGCCTCGTATAAAAAAAGTTCGGTCATTGCCCCCATGGGGTTATTCAAAATGAGTTCTCTGATTTTTTCGGCGGCGATCGGCCCACCCGGCTCTCGGGTTGCGGTGACGGTGGCACCCCCTTCTTTAAGCTTTCGCTTGAGCTCGGTTATTAGCGTCGTTTTTCCACAACCCTCTGGGCCTTCAAAGGTGATGAAAAAGGCCTTCTTTTTCTTCAAAGGTCTCCTCGGTCATCTTTGGGTTCAACTTGATCGGGGTGGTCTTTTCTTCTTGCTCGGTCACCCGCAGGGTCGGCCCGATCTTCATCTGGCTTGTCTTTATCTGCTGATTCGGCTGCCTTTTCGGGTTCGTTATCTCTCGAATTTCTTTCTCGCTCTTTTTCTCTTTCGCGCTCGCGTTCTTTCTCTCTCTCTCGCTCTTTTTCTCTCTCGGCCTCTTTGTCATTGGGTGCAACGTTTTTTCGGCCTGCGGGTTTTGGCAATTCGCGTGCGGCAATCGATTTTGGGAGTACTTGGGGCACTTGTTTTGCTGCTGCTGAGGATTGTGTGGTGTCTTGTGGAGGAGTGGTAGCTGGGTTGACTGCGGTAGAATTTGAAGACGCCACTTCGGCTGCTGAATTAGATTTCGAGTTAGGAATCGTCGAGCTTAACTTGATGATTCCCCAGAAACCCAGCGCAATGACAATGAGAAGCGATGAGATGAGAATGGCTTGAGGTGGAATGTGCCGCTGTGGTCTTGCCAGTGAACCCCATTCTTCAGGCGATATTGTCCATGAATTGCCTTTGTGCGCTGAAGCTGATTGATTTTGGTGTTTGAGTTTTGAGGCGAGCAGAGCTTCAAATAAATTGTTAGCAGCATCAGACTCATAAGATGAATCCGGGGTAAATTCTTTTTGATTCCACTCGCCATCTTGGGGGCGAATCGGAGGCGTCAACGAGACTTCGGGTGTTTGTTCAGAGTGAGTTTGAGGCTGAGATTGAGAGAATGAGGTGACCGCTTCGAGAAAGTCGTTGATGAGAATCCATTCACCTTTGAGTTTTCTCGAGCTAACACGAGCAGTCTCGTTCCATTTTGACTGTTGAAACAATGCTCTTATTTCAATAGGGGTAAATGGGCCTTCGGGTTTTGCTTTTTCTTGGCTTCCCGTCGGGACTGCAACATACCATTCTTTTTGTGCTGAGAGCTGTGTACCCATACTTAAAGAGTATGACAAAGGATTCTAGAACTGCCAAGCTCCTGAAATAGTATATTGGAGAAGTTTAAGCGAGGCTGCGTTTGCGTCAATCATTTGGTTGTCGTTTGAATTAAGAGAATCAGATAACAGGCCAAGTTTTCCTGAGAATATCCAACCAAAGTGTTCGTTCGACCAGTATTGAACGTGAAAGGGTAAAGTAAACTCCGTAGCGGCGATTGAAGTGCCAATCGAGAAATGAGTTTGTCGAGTGAGGTCAAATCCTAAAAGCGAGCTTGCCGTCAACGAAACCGCCGTCGCGCTCAATTTCGAGGTGTGATAGCGGTAGCAATCTGACATGAGTTCGACAGTCAAGTGCAGTGGACTTAAGAAAAGTGAGAACGTCTTTTGGGCGTAAGCGGTGGTGGCAAATGTAGTGGTTGGTGGAAGGCGATAATTTGGAAAAGTGGCCGGTATTAGGACTCCAATTTTTAGCGGTCCAACCCAGTGAACTCCAAACTCAAGCTGATCGAGTGAAATCGCGATTCGACTGAATATTGGGTTTGATGCTTTCACGAGGGCATCGAAACTGAATGAGGGTGTTAATTCGATCGATTCGTAGCCATCAAGTTGGAGTCTGTTTTGATGATTGATATTCACGAGATAGCTCAAGCTGAGTTGCGAAATGCTTGGGGTCTTTTCTGTCTGGGCGGCATGAGAGGTTTCGCTGGCCCGTGCGTTGAAGTTGCAGACTGCGAGTGACACGACCAGGCAACCAAAGCCGTTGAGGGTACGAAAACAAAATAAGACGAGGCCAATTCTTTTTTTCATGATGGCAGTAATCAAATCAAGTTTCGTTCCAATTGAACGCGACTTAGACTCAAATGTTAAGACAGTCAAAAATGTGTCAAATTTTACCGATGAGTTTCTATAGTCGTTGGTTTTTTTTATCGGCCCCTTAGAGGAGATTTGTCGCGCATGACGAAAAACGCTTCATCGAGAAAATTGTCAGTGATTGAACCCCAACGCGAGTCTCATCAGGTGAAGAACTCAGCAGCTGGTGATAGTCCGCTAAAATCGCTCAATCGCCAGTTCGATCTGGCCGCCGACATTGTGGGTCTTGAACCCGACTTGCGTGAGCTCTTGAAAGCACCTTACCGTGAACTTCATGTGCAGATTCCGGTGAAAATGGATTCAGGTCGGCTAGAAATATTTCATGGATATCGAATTCAGCACAATGCGGTGCGCGGACCCTACAAAGGCGGCATCAGGTATCATCAAGACGTTGACCGTGACGAGGTCTTGGCGTTAGCCACTTTGATGTCGTGGAAAACGGCAGTGGTTGACATTCCGTTTGGCGGCGCAAAAGGTGGCGTGTGCGTTGATCCACAGAAACTGAGTAAGCGAGAGTTGCAAGCGCTCACTCGTGGATTTATATCTAAAATAGATTTAATTATTGGCCCTCATCGCGACATTCCTGCACCTGACGTGAATACTGACGAAAAGATCATGGCCTGGATGATGGACGAGTACGGAAAGAAACACGGATATTGCCCTGGAATTGTCACAGGTAAACCGGTCGCCCTTGGTGGCAGTTTAGGGCGAAAAGAAGCGACAGGTAGAGGTGTTGTTTTTACCATTGTAGAAGCAGCCAAACATTTAAAGCTTGAACTAAAAAATGCGACAGCCGTAGTGCAGGGATTTGGAAATGTCGGCTCTCATGCCGCGCTTTTCTTACACGAACTCGGTGTGAAAGTGATTGGAGTGACAGATGTCTCGGGTGGGTTTTATGATAAGAAAGGCCTCAATATTCCCGAGCTCATTGAACATTCAACGAAATACAAAACGTTGTCGGGTTATGTGAAGGCCGACTCTCTGAGTAACGATGAGGCTCTAAGAACTGCCTGTGACATTTTGGTTCCTGCGGCGCTTGGAGGCGTATTTACCGCCGAAGTTGCCCGTGAGGTCGAGTGCAAGTTAATTGCAGAAGGGGCTAACAATCCTTCAACCGTTGAGGCCGACGAAATTTTTGAAAAAAAGGGTATCTTGGTGATTCCAGATATTCTTTGCAATGCGGGGGGCGTGACGGTCAGTTATTTTGAGTGGGCTCAGAACCTTCAGCAGTACCGTTGGGATGTCGACAAGGTTAATGAAGAACTTGAAAAAATCATGACCCGGGCATTTAGTGAGGTTCACAAAATTGCGACTGAAAAGAAAATTTCACTGAGAACCGCTGCATTTGTTCTAGCAATTGAACGTTGCGCTACAGCCACGCGACTCCGGGTTCTCTGATGAAAATTGATTCGAATGTGAAAAAAAAGGCCCGATACCGTAAAGTATCGGGCCTTTTTCAATTGAGAATCGAGACTAAACTAGAGAACTTTCCAAGTAATGTACATTTGGACGTTTGTGGTATCCAAACTCAACGCAGCATTTGTATTCATTTCAACAAACGGGGCCAAGTTAAAGTTCGGAGTGACATCCCATCCAAATCCGAGGTCGACTGCTTGATCGTCAACAACGAGCCCAGTATTGGTTCCGCCGGCTTTTGATTTCACAGAACTGTCAAACCAGTAGCCGACATTCGCTGAGAAAGTATCCGAAATTTTGGCGTTAAGAGTGGGTGCGCCGATAAAGCGAAATAAACGCTTGCCATCAGGAATTGTCGAATAAAAATAAACATAAGGAATAGCTGCTAAATCAATCGAAAAAATCGAGCCTGGAATTTCAATACTCGCGACTTGAGTTGTTCTCAAAGCTCCCAGTGAATTTCTGGCTCTTGAAGCTTCAGTCACCGGTACATAGTAACGAAGGTCGCCGCCTAAGCTAAAGGGTCCTGATGCAAACTCTTTTCCGATACCGAATTTCAACCAAGGGTCATTGAGTTTGAAGGTCATGCCTTGAAAAACATTGGTGTCAAAATTGGCCACTGGGCCCAGAGACATTCCGTTGTTAAACTTATAAGATGCACCGATAGAGTGATTCACTGATACCGGTGATTCTTTTGCCACATCAGTTGTGGTCGCCATTGGATTTGAGAGAATAGGACCATTGACGGCGCCTAAGTAGGATACGCCCAAACGGCTTGAAAGTGTTGGTGCCGCAGTTACCGTGCTGGTTGTGGCAGCTGTTGCAGCTGGAGCCGCACCTGCCGGAGTCGTGGTCGTTGTTGTGTCAGCAAAAACTTGGCTCAAAGTGATCGAACTCAATGCCACAAGAGAAATCGCAATCATTACTACCCTTGTTGCCCCCGATTGATTCATGCAATTCTTCATTACCTCTCCTTTGGTTGTGAGCTCAGTTAACTCAGTGCTCTCAACGTAAAACTATGCTTCTCTCTTCACTTCCCCCGTGTTCCCACGAAAGCGCCGAGAGGGTTATTTTTGTCGTCAAACGGTCCAGAGTTTGACGTCTAGAGCAGAAGGGCTGCTCTGATCCCAGCGTCAACTTAATAACGCAGCTACGGCTTTAGCAAGACTTTTGCCAATCTGTCTAGATAAGGGGTAAAAATACTCGATTTATTTGAAAAAAGTGAATGAAGGCAGAATCGTTAAGAAAATTGGCCCAATTTGGTGAGTCTTATCAAAGTGCTACCCTAGAAAAACCGAAAGTCTCGATTTCTCAGGCCATGCAATAAAAATAAGATTGCAGGTCGCTCACGCATCAGTTTCACTGTGACACCAGTTTTCGAGCCTGTTTTGTCACCACAAAACTGTCGAAAGACTTGACGATAACTGGGTTACTAGTCAGTTTAACGCATTAAGTCAACCTGTTTGGGTTTTTTATCTATTTCTGATATTGTGCGTCATTTTTCTTCTCTCGTGTTGACTCGAAGCGTAATTGGGGTAGTTTTAAGCCGAAGCGCGGTAAACCTATCAGGGCTAGCCTTACCAAAGAAAAGGACAAGACACTGTGCTCAAACCCATTCTCCTCTTAGTTGGATTCGTCACGGGACTGATGGCGGTCACTTTTTTTTACAGGGTGGCCGAGGCTTCTGATCTCGTCACCGATGACAACAACGGGGGTGAACACCGCACGGGATTAACTGACGCTCTTCGCCGAGTGGTCTTAGTGATCGCGGGTAAGCCCGTGATCATCGATGAAAAAATGATTGATGAAATGGTGGGGGAGCCGGGCACACTCAAGGCTGAAACTGAGGCCCGCCTATCAACCCTTCCGTCTAAAGAGCGAATGCGCCTTTACACTTTTATGGCCCAAAATTTTTCGGCGTTGGCCGCGAGTGACGGTTCGATGAATTCATCAGAAGGGCCTCTTGTGCTAGGCGGTTTACCTGTTGCCTTAACGTTACCCGAAAAAGAGAGTGAGGCTCTCATTAGAAATTTAGCCGATGGTTTTCGGGGTCACTTTTCGACGGCAGAGATCATCGATCTGGGAGTTTACCTTCTTTCGAAGTTTTCTTTTTTCCCGAAAGAGCCGGCTGAGTGGAATCGGTTAAAACAGCGAATTGTACGCTACGATATTTGGCTTGGGCTTGCGATGGCATTGGCTTATGCGACTCGCGACGAGTTGGATCTACGAATGTCAGGTTGGTTAGTTAAAGTACCCGGCACAGACTTTCGAGTCGGCTGGTACGGTAGTGCCGAGCAACTGGGGTTTGAAATGCACCCCAAACTCAGGTACGGCATGAACCTCAGAACGAAAGAGTTTGGAGTCAGTGTTGGCGGCGTTGAACGCCCGAATGCAGAGGCTGATTCAGGGCCCGATCATGAAAAAAGAGCCTTCGAGCTTCAAATTAGAAATCGATGGCTTGAGCGCTTTGGTAATTTGACTGGGTGGGAGCTCGATTCAACGGCCGCGGTTCGGTACATTGGAAGCCACGAAGACCGGTCTCAAAATGGAGATTTCGAGGGCCTAATGAACGCCTACGCTAGAAAAGGGAGATTTTTAGGAAGGCGAGCTAACTCTCTCATGGTCAGCGCGAAAGCTGACGGCAACTTTCGAAATCGTTTTACGCTTGAAACGAGTGGCACCTTCGAGAATGAAGATGCGGGATTGCAAATCTCGCTCATGGCAAAGGCCTCGCAGACGCCAGATCAATCAAAACCAGAATATTTCGCGGGAGTCTTTGCTGGCGGTGGATTTCAGTCTGACTGTGGCACCCTGAGGCGCGGCTTGTATTCGACGGGTGCGATGATTCGAGACGAGGTCGAATTGCTTGAGAAGTACTCAGTTCTGATTGTAACTCAGGCGAAGGTGTTTGAGGGCTTGCTCAGTCAACCATCCGAAACTGCATTTACCGAGTGGGCTGACTCAACTAAGGTGATTGTTGAGTCGCTCGACAACCTCAAAGAAAGTGTTCAAGGTCGATGGGTGAGTTACCGCGAGATTCAAAGCCGTTTTTCGGATAAGTGCGTCGAATCTGCGGCAGTTGGTAAGGTGGGATTTGGTCCGCTCGATCTTGAAGATTTTGCGAAGCTTGAACGCTGGGGCGTTGAAGTTGATTAGCGGCCTAGGTCGCTCACTTATTCTTTTGTGCTGCTAAGCGAAGCTGAGCGGCTTGATTATCGAGGTATTTACCACCTTGCTCTTCAACAACGCTGCGCATGCGCCCCTTGCTCAGCAGTGAGATCAAGTCGGTGGCTTTGAGTAGATCAAACTCAACAATCAACGCTTGAACAATGAGAACCTGGTTAAGAGTGGGGTCGCAAGTGATGTCAATCCATTCGCCCCAACCGTCAAAATAGTGGTCAGTATAGGCGTCGCGAATCCATAACGTTGCGTGATGGTTTGCAAGCGCAATGCGTCGATCAAATAGTTGTCTTTGAACGCGCATTTTCTTGGGCGCTAGGTCAAGTCGACTAACCCACAGTGAAACTTCGTCCGGCTTTTTCAGAGGCGATTTAAAACCTTGGCCTTCAAATAATGCCCACGGGTCAGAAAGCGCTCCTCGAAACTCGTATTCAGGTCTCGCTAGAGTGCGGCGGTAATTGAGTGCTCGCGCCTCGACCAGTGAGAGAAACCGTTCAAACCGCTTGGACTCAGTGACCTCTTTTAGTTTGCCGGCTTCAGCCGAATTCAATTTCACTTTACAAGGAGCTTTTGCGCAGCTGATGATGGCATCAAGATCGTCTTCGTTCCAGGGTTCCCAATGTGCAAATGCTGCCTTCCATGAAGTCGATTCTTCAGGTGACTCGATGAGAACTCCAGTGGGGATGTTTTTGAGAGCGTCCAACCACGACTCGCATTTTCCCATTTGAGGTTGGCTGATCTGCTCGGCTCGAACGACGGTCAATACGGGGTCTTTGGCCTCAAACCCATGCCAAGGGTTTTCCTTTTTCACCAAATCAGTGACGTTCCCAAAGGGTATCAGCAAAAGTCCAAGCGCAGCCAACGAGTTCATAGATCTTCGGAGGTTACCCTCTGGGGGCCCGTTTTACCAACCCGTTTTTAAAAATGCATTTTGATGATTTATCATCGTAGACGAGAGCTCGGTCTTTATGTGATACAGGCGTGACGATGCGTTCGTTCTCGGGATTTATTCAAAAGTGGGCAGGGCTGATTGTGCTCGTTGGCACCCTGTTAGCGGTAGTGGGCGCATTTTATTCAGTTCTTTTATATAAGAACCTTCGTACAAATATTGAAGAGCTTTTGCCTGCGACCGCCCGAAGTGTGATTGACATGGACGAGGTGACCCATCGCCTTGAGTCAATCGATAATCTGGCGATTTTGGTGTTTTGTTCAGATACCAAGGCAAGTAAGCGATTCGTTGATGATCTCGCGGCAGTTTTAGAGAAAGCGCCTCCAAATATCATAACGAGCGTTGAATACCGAATAGACAAAGAATTGAAGTTTTTCAAAGATCGCCAAGTTCTGTATATGGAGGTTGATGACTTGATCAAAGTCAAAAACTACATACAGCAGCGCCTGGTTTATGAGAAGAAAATCAGAAATCCCCTCAATATTTTTAGTCAAGAGACGATTCCTGAACCCTACCTCAATTTTGCAGCACTTAAGAAAAAATACGAAGGCAAAGTCTCGGCTTACAGTCGCTTTACTGATGGTTACTATGCAACTCAAGACGGTAAGAAACGAGTGGTCCTTGCTTACATGCCGGGAAAATCGTCGGGCATCGACCAGATTCATCGCATTAAGAATTATGTCGTACAGGCGATTGCCAAACTGAATCCCACTTCTTATGCGCCAGATCTCGAGATTCATTATACGGGCGGCGTTGAAAACATGCTCGAAGAACAAGGAGCTCTGGTTGCTGATCTCGAATTGTCGACAGTCATCGTGGTTGTCTTGGTCACTTTGGCGATGTTTATCTTTTTTCGAGCTTTTCGGGCAACAGTGGCTCTTATTTTTAGCCTTTTTTCGGGCACCTTGTGGACCTTTGGGGTGGCTTACTTCGCGGTTGGTTATTTGAATGCCAATTCTGCGTTTCTCGGAAGTATTGTGATAGGTAACGGAATCAACTTTGGCATTATTTTCTTAGCCCGTTATCTAGAAGAGAGGCGAAATCACCTTGATCATGAGAGTTCGTTGAATACGACGATGTCTCACACTTCTATTGCAACTTGGACCGCGGCTTTGGCTGCCGGCTTGTCTTATGGATCGCTCATTTTAACCAGTTTTCGAGGGTTTAAGCAGTTTGGTATCATTGGCTTGATTGGAATGATTCTGTGTTGGGTGAGTACCTACACGATGCTGCCAGCGTTGTTGACCGTGCTTGATAGAATGAAAGCTTTAGTTCCGGCCAATCAGCCCACCAGAAAATCGATTTTTGCCGAGGGCTTGGCAAACTTCGTGAGTAAAAACCCTCGAGCGATCTGGAGTGTCTCAATGGGGCTGACTTTGGTGGCCCTGGCGATGTTCTCTCGGTTTACCCCTCGCATCATCGAAACAAACCTAGCTAATATGCGTAGCAAGTCGGGCAGCACTGGTGGCAGTACCTACATGTCGAAATACATGGACGAAATTTTTCAGCGGTACCTTTCGCCAATGGCACTACTTCCTCGTAGCCTTAAAGACACTGAGATCATTGGTGAGCGATTGAAAGAGTTAAAGGCAAAACAGGGCGAAAAAGGGTTGATTGCTGCGGTTCAGACTATTGGTGATTTTCTGCCCAAGAATCAGGAAAAAAAGATCGAGGTTTTGCGTGAAATTGACAAGCTCCTTCCTCCGCATGTTTTGGCTCGAGCATCTGTTGAAGATCAGAAGCTCGTTCGTGAGTTTTTAAATCCGACAACCTTGCGCCCCATTCAGATGAGTGAGCTGCCCAAGCTCGTTCTGGATCGATTTACCGAGAAAGACGGCAGTATTGGAAAACTCGTTCTCGTTGAGCCTCCACTCGATGACAGTACCTGGGAAGGCAACCGATTGACCGGAATTGTGGCTGACTTGAGAAATACCGCTGATTCAGTCGCACCTGGCACCCCGGTTGCGGGGCACCTTCCGATTGCATCTGATATGGTTGAAGCAGTCACCCGAGATGGTCCTCGGGCCACAGTTTTTGCGTTTCTGGCTGTTTTCATTTTGGTCGTTTTCTTGTTTCGCAGTGGTAAAACAATTGGTCTCATTCTTTTTTCTCTCATGCTCGGAATTGTTTGGATGGCGGGTGTCGTTCTTGGGTTTGGGTTTAAGATCAATTTCTTGAATTTTATTGCCCTCCCGATCACTTTCGGTATCGGTGTTGACTATGGAGTCAATATTTTTCAACGCTACCGCGAAGAGGGTGGCAATAGCATTCTCAAGGTTATTCGAGATACCGGAGGTGCTGTCGCCCTTTGTAGTTTTTCGACCATAGTCGGTTACAGTTCTCTGTTGATCGCTGATAACCGAGGCTTTGTTAGTTTTGGTGTTCTTGCGGTGCTGGGTGAAGTTACCTGTGCGTTAGCGGCAATTGTGGTTTTGCCTGCGTACCTGCTATTGCGTGATCGACGTAAGACAATTATATAATCTATTATACCTATGAGTGACGAATCATCTGATGGCGTTTGGAGTAAATTGATGAAGCAACTTGGCCAGTCTGAGCTGTTGCAGCAATGGTATCGTTCTTGGTTCTTGTGGTGGAAAGAGCAAACAGTTTTTCGAAAGGTTTTTCCCGGAATTTCGATTTGCCTTTATTGGCTGGTGATTGGTGCTTTAGGTGGCTTTACGGGTGATCACCTGACCGTTGGAGTTCTACTGTTTCTTTTGTCTTATGGGGGGAGAGCTCTGGTTCCGTTGCTCGAATTCTGCCTTCCTTTCTTACTCACCAGTATTGTTTACGACAGTCAGCGCCATTATAGCGATTACATTCGCGGCCCCATACATGTCACTGAACCTTATAATTTTGATAAGACGTTTTTTGGAATTTCGACTCCCCAAGGGGTATTGACCCCAAATGAGTGGTTTCAGATTCACACTCATCCCGTATTAGATGTCATCATGGGGTTTTACTACCTTGCATTTTTTGCTATATTTATGGGGGTTGCTGCTTACTTCTATTTTTGGTTGACCAAGAAAGGCACCCCAAAGTTTTCTGCCAGTGAGATGAAAGTTCGCGTGCCCCGCGTGATCTGGGGTTTTTTTTGGCTCAATATGTTGGGGTATTCGACCTATTATTGGTACGCGGCTGCTCCGCCTTGGTATGTCACGAAATATGGTCTGGGTCCGCCTAATATGAGCGCAGTGGCGAGCTCTGCTGGATGTGTCAGGTTTGATCAGGTTCTCGGCACCCACTTTTTTAGTGAGCTTTATTCTCGCTCGGCCGATGTTTTTGGGGCCATTCCTTCATTGCACGTAGCCTTTCCGCTCTTGGCGTTTTACTACGCGATTCAGTTCGGGGCCGCCCAATTTTTTTGCCTACTCTTCTATGGTTGTATGGTTTTTGCGGCTGTTTATTTCAATCATCATTATGTATTAGATGTGATCTGGGGGTCTTGTTACGCGGTCATCATTGGGGTAATTACCGATCAAGTTTATTCGCGGTACCTATTGAAAAATAGTTCAATTAAGGTATGACAGGCCATCTCACAAGAAAGATATCAAGAAAGATACGATGAAAACTACACTCAAAGGCGCAGTCATTGGATACGGATTTATTTCATCAAAGGGTCACATTCCTGCTTATCTCAAACGAGCAGAAAATGATGGCGACGTTGAAATCATTGCGGTTGCAGACATCTGTGAGGGGCGCCGTGTCGCGGCAAAAAAAGCGTTACCGCTGGCACGCATTTATTCAAACTATGAAGACTTATTGAAAGCCGAGGGGGCAAATTTAGATTTTGTCGATATCTCAACCCCGCCGTGCGATCACGCTCAGATTGCCCACGCCGCATTTGAGCGAGGGTTGCATGTGCTTTGTGAAAAACCGCTCACGACATCAATAGAAGACGCAAAGGCAATGCTTGAGCACGCTAAACGTGCGAAGCGAGTTTTGTTTCCTTGTCACAATTACAAGCATGCGCCGGTAGTTAAGGCTATTCGGGCTATCATCGAAAGTGGCAAAATCGGAAAAGTTCGATCGCTGACTCTCAACACTTTTCGAAACACTCACGCCAAGGGCGTAACAGAATGGAACACTCATTGGCGTAGAGAAAAGAAAATTAGCGGGGGTGGCATCGCTATGGATCACGGAAGTCACACCTTTTACCTTACTTTTGAGTGGTTAGGTTCATATCCCACCGCGGTGACCGCGAAAATGGCAAATCTAGAACCACAGAAGTACGATACTGAAGATGGCTTTTCTGCTGTGTTGACGTTTCCAACGGGGGTTGCTCATGCCCACCTCACCTGGACGGCTGGTGTTCGCAAGGTCATTTACACGGTTCAAGGCGAGCGTGGGGCCATTACCGTTGATGATGACGACCTTCAACTCGCAGTGATGGAAAGTACCGACGGCCCTGATGTTGCTCAGGGGGCCATTAAATGGAAGGTCGAGAAACAATCGATAGAATCTGATTGGATGGATGCAAGCCATGTAGGCTGGTTCAATTCGATGTTTGATCAATTCAAATTGGCGATTAAACAAGACGATTTTGTGGGCAAAGAGGCCAAAGAAGCTTATCTTTGTGTTCAATTGATCATGAGTGCGTACCGTTCGGCTGAAGAGGGTTGCCGCGAAGTCACTCTCTCGACTCAAACGCCGGTCTAGTTGTCTAATTGGGTGAGTTACCAAGTGGTACGTTACAGAACGGTACCTGAATCCTGACACGTCTTTTGCACCTATCTTGGTTGATATTGGTATCATCTCTTGAATTCTTCGCATAAATAAGCTAGGCATTCCTCTCGTCTTACTTACGAATTGCGAAACCTAATTTGAAACAGGAGTTAGAATTTATGACACCTAAGGGCCAAAAATTGAACATTGCCCCAGCAACCGGAAAACTTGCCATCTTGACCCCAGGAATGGGCGCAGTGGCAACCACCTTTTATGCGGGAGTCGAAGCCGTGAAACGTGGAATGGCCAAGCCAATTGGCTCGTACACTCAAATGGGACAGCTTCGCTTAGGTAAGCGCACCGAAAACCGATACAAGTTGGTAAAAGACCTGGTACCCCTTGCTTCGTTAGATCAAATCGTGTTTGGCGGCTGGGATATTTTTCCGGAAAACGCCTATGAAGCGGCTTCTCATGCTCAGGTACTAGAAAAAAGTTTATTAGAATCTCTAAAAGAGCCTTTGTCGAAAATTAAGCCAATGTCCGCTGTTTTTGATCGTGAGTGGGTTAAGCGAATTGATGGCCCCAATGTAAAAACGGGCAAAAATAAAATGGACCTCGCAGATCAGCTGCGAGCCGATATTCGAAATTTTATCAAAGACAACGGCTGCGATAGAGCAGTCATGGTTTGGTGCGCGTCGACAGAAGTTTACACTCCGGGCACGTCTGTTCATCAGAGCCTCAAAACGTTTGAAGAAGGCCTGAGAAACAATGATCCTGGTATTTCGCCTTCCCAGATTTACACCTATGCTGCTTTGAAAGAGCGAGTGCCTTACGCCAATGGTTCACCGAACGTTTCGGTTGAGCTGCCTTGCCTTCAAGAGTTGGCCCTAGAAACTGGAACTCCGATTTGTGGCTCTGATTTCAAAACGGGTCAGACCTTTTTGAAAACGGTAGTCGCTCCAGGCCTTCGCAATCGCCAATTGGGTGTTGCGGGTTGGTACAGCACTAACATTCTTGGAAATCGTGACGGAGAAGTGCTCGATGATCCAGGCTCTTTCAAGTCAAAAGAAGTGTCGAAAACCGGCGTTTTGACTGATATCTTGTCGAAAACTCGTTACCCAGATCTTTACGGTGATTTGCACCATGTTGTGCGAATTAACTATTATCCTCCGCGCGGCGATAATAAAGAAGGTTGGGACAACATCGACATCTTTGGTTGGCTCGGCTATCCGATGCAGATCAAGATCAACTTTTTATGTCGCGATTCTATCTTAGCTGCGCCGATCGTTCTCGATCTTGCATTGTTCATGGACTTGGCTTCGCGTGCAAAAATGCGCGGAATTCAAGAGTGGTTATCGTTCTATCTAAAAGCTCCGCTAGCTAAAGAGGGGCTTCCTGTTGAACATGACCTTTCGATTCAGCTTTTGAAGCTTGAGAACACCCTCAGGTTTTTCACAAATGAAGAGCTGATTAACCACCTCGGCTTGACTTACTATAACATCGATGAGGGTGAAGAAGCGTAGTTATCGCTTTTACACCTGTTAGTTCGCGTAGTTAGAAGTGCGTGCAAAAATATCGATTTTAGGGTAAAAGGGAGACCATATGTCAGTTGATTTAGTCTATACTCTCGCTTTATTTGGAGTCGTTGCAGTCTTGGTCTTGGCCTATTCTCTTCGGGTTTTACTCAAGGGGCGTGCCCAGAACGATCGAGTAGACAAGCAAGGCGCAAGCGCTTTACTTTCAAAGGGCGCGATGGAAGGTGCCTATTGGTTTTTGCAGCCAGTGGCTGATTTCTTAGTGTTTTGTAAAATCACTCCTAATGCCGTTTCTTTTTCTTCGTTGGGGTTCGGCTTTTTGGCCGGTACCTGCTTGGCTTTTGGTCATTTTGGTTTCGCAGCCATTTTTGCCACACTTTCGGCGCTATTAGATTCTCTCGATGGAATTGTTGCTCGCATGAGTGGGCTGTCGTCCGATGCTGGCGAAGTTCTTGATGCTGCGGTTGACCGCTATACTGAGTTCTTCTTCTTGGCTGGTCTCGTGATTTATTATCATGAAGTACCTCTGTTTCAGGGATTGGCTTTGTTGGCTCTTTTAGGTTCTTTCATGGTCAGCTATTCTTCGGCAAAGGCCGAGGCCCTACAAGTTGACCCTCCCAAGGGTGCAATGCGTAGACCAGAGCGAGCGATTTATCTTACCTTGGGTGCAGCGTTGTCGGGGCTTACGATTCCTTTTTTTGAGAGAGATCACGACTCTTGGGGTGCTGCGGGGTACCCGATGCTCATGGCTTTAGCTTTAGTGGCTTTATTGGCTAACCTGTCAGCTATCACTCGGCTTTGGGATATCGCGAAAAGCATTCGCGCTCGCGAAGCATGCGAAAAAAAACGCTTAGCTGAACTGCAAGCCAACTTGCACTCCAGTTATTCTGACACCCATCAGAACACTCATCAGCGGGTGTGATAGAAGCGTGAGTAAGGGTAAACCATCGTTTCTAGTTTCGTTAACTAGATCTCAGTTTTCTTCGGTTGCAGCAACAGTGCTAGACTTTGGCGTTCTCGTTTTCTTGGTTGAGGTTCTTCACATTTGGTATGTTGCCGCTACTGCCGTGGGCGCATTTTCAGGTGCCATTCTGAACTTCACCATGGGTCGAACCTGGAGTTTTGTGGCCACTCACGAAAAAATTTCTAATCAAGCCATTCGGTATACACTAGTTTCTGGAATGAGTTTGGCCCTAAATACGGCGGGAGTTTTTTTGATTACCGACAAACTCGGAGTCAGCTACGGCTTGTCGAAGGCCATAACGGCCGGAATTGTCGGCATTTTTTTTAATTTTCCGTTGCACCGCGGATTTGTTTTTAAGAGTTAAGTAGGAGAAAAAAATAATGATTCACCAACCAAAAAACCAAAAAGCTGAAATCAAGACCGCTGTGCCTGGACCGAAGAGTCGGGCTATTCGTGAAAAAGAAGAAATGCATTTAGCTCCAGGGCTTCAAGGGTTTGCACTGATGGCGGGCATTGTTGTTGATCACGCTCGAGGCAACACGGTAACTGACGTCGATGGCAACACCTTCATCGATATCATTGGTGGCATTGGTGTGAATGGCCTCGGGCACAGTCATCCAACCTATGTGAAAGCGGTCAAAGATCAGGTTGAAAAGGCATCGGTTGGAAGCTTCACTTCAGAGGCTAGGGTAGATTTGCTTACCCGTCTAGCTGAAGTGCCTCCGGCACCGGGCGTGCATCGCACACAACTTTATTCGAGCGGGGCAGAAGCCGTTGAATCGGCGCTGCGCTTAGCTAAGTGCTACACCGGAAAATATGAATTTGTCAGTTTCTGGGGCGGTTTTCACGGCAAGACCATGGGGGCCCTCTCGCTCATGGGTTCGACGTTTAAAGAAAAACTTGGACCTATGGTTTCGGGCTCTCACATCGCACCCTACGCCAACTGCTATCGTTGCCCTTTGAAACTTCAAAAGTCTAGCTGTGGCATGGCGTGCCTCGATGTCGTTCGAGAGCAAGTGAAGACGACAACGACCGGACAAGTGGCTGCGTTTATTGTTGAGCCGATGCAAGGAACTGCCGGAAATATCATTCCACCGAAAGAGTTCTTACCGGGTATTCAGTCGATCGCCAAAGATGTTGGCGCTCTCATGATTTGCGATGAAATGATCACAGGGTTTGGGCGAACCGGAAAATTCTGGGGTTCAAATCACTCGGGTGTTCAGCCTGATATGGTGACGATGGGCAAACAGTTTGGTGGAGGGTTTCCTATTAGCGCGATCATGTCGCGCGATGAAATTGTCAACGCGAAACCGTGGTCAAACCAATCGGGATCGTCTTCAAGCTACGGGGGTAACCCATTAGCTTCTGCGGCGGCAGCAGCAGCGGTAAAGATCATTCATGAAGAAGAGTTGGTCGAAAATTCTCGGTTAATGGGTGAGTACTTTTTGAAAAAGCTTCAGCCCATGCTGGATCGGTATCCTTTCATCGGAGACGTTCGAGGTGCCGGTTTGTTTATGGGTATCGAAATGGTAAAAGATAAAGCTACGAAAGAGCCACTATCTAAAGCAGTTTGTACCCGTATTTTCATGGACTGCTTAAAACGCGGCTTGCTCACCATGTCGTATGCGCCAAGTTTTAGAATTCAGCCATCGCTCACTATCGATGAAGGCACCATTGATCATTCGGTTGCGATCATCACCGAGGTCTTTGATGAGCTCGCCCGCGACGGAAAATACCGAGAGTAGAAGTCCTGTTTTTTCGCCACGGGGCGGCGTTTTTGCATAAATAATACGCCCTCGGTCATTCGAGTCGGTAGTAGACTTGTCTACTAGATTACTTCTGTGTGGATAGAGCAACATCCGCAGACACGTGTACGTTTTTCAATTTCTGACTTAGCTAGGAAACTCACTCTTTCTTTGAGCTCGCCATCCTTGGCTCACCCGTATCGCGCCTGTGGCGCGAACGCTTCCGCTTACGTGAGGCTCAAAGAAAGAGTGAGTTTCCTAGCTAAGTCAGAAATTGAAAGGGATTTCGCGTGGCGAGGACGTTGTTCTATTCACACAGAAGTAATCTGGTAGCGAGGCCTGCTCTGGTGAGAACGATGGAGACTATTTGTGCAACAACGCCGCTACAAGCGAGCCTAGGGTAAGTAGCTCAGGTGTTGAAGAACTAAGATAATTAACAGTGCGTAGACACCGGCTAAAACGTCGTCGGCCATGACTCCGAATCCGCTCCACCAATAAGAGGCCTCGTGGTTGCCGCCTGTGGCTTTGGTTTTCGACCAATTGTCTAGACTGCGAATCGGAAAAGGTTTCACCATATCGAATAGCCTGAAGAGTAAGAATGCCGCAATGAGTGTCTTAGTTTGCGTGCCTGCAGTCCAAGCTGAGATACCGAGACCAAGAACTTCATCGATGACAATGTTTTGGTTGTCACCAGTTTTCATTGTCTCGTCGATCACCTTGGCCGACCAGGTGCCAATCAAGAATACCGAGACCCAAATGAGAATTTTCAAAAATGTCGAATAGTCGTTTGTAGAATACGAAAGAACAACACCCACAACGGTGCCAAAGGTTCCAGGGGCGAGCGGAAAAAGTCCGGCGCCCAGTGCGGTTGCGACGGTGACTGCAAATACTGATTTTGGATTATTGACTCGGTCCCAGTGAAGCACTCGCCTTGGATTGTTGTACATTGCTAACCTTTCTGGAATACAAAAAAACCGCAGCTGGCTTTTTGGCCGAACTGCGGTTTTCTAAGTTTGCCTCTATTTCACTGAGGTCAGTCTTTTTTTACTACACGCTTCTATTCTTTGTCGCCATTCGGAGTTCCGGCTGGTCCTGCAACAGGATGAATCGGTGAGTGGCTGCCCGCAGGTGCTGGTGCCGCTGCTGGTCTGGCTGCAGGCTTGAGGCCTGGGCCACCTGATGGCGTTGGTCTTGGTGCAGCCGGTGCCTGTGCGCCATGAGCTGGGGCTTGTCCGTGAGGGGCGCGAGGTGAGTTACCACCGGCTCCACCACCGCGGTGAGCTGAAGCATCAGGTGCAGGCATCAAGACTTTGCGAGAAAGTCTCACTTTGCCAGTCTTGTCGTCAATTTCGATGACTTTCACTTCGATTTCGTCGCCTTCTTTCATGAAGTCGAGAACATTGTTCACGCGTTCATGAGCGATTTCAGAAATGTGAAGCAGGCCGTCTTGATTTGGCAAGATGCCAACAAAGGCGCCAAACTCGACGATTTTCTTCACGAGGCCTTTGTAGGTTTTGCCTACTTCAGCTTGCGCGATAATGCCTTGAATGATTTCGATAGCTCTCTTGGCAGCTTCGCCATCGTTCGATGCAATGTTCACGATACCTGAATCGTTAATGTCAATCTTACAGCCGGTACGAGCGATGATGTCTTTAATGACTTTACCGCCTGAACCGATGACTTCACGAATCTTGTCAACTGGCACTTGAATTGTGGTGATTCGTGGGGCCCATTTTGACATATCGTCGCGGGCAGCGTCGATAGCCTTAGCCATTTGATTCAAGATGTGAAGGCGTCCGTCGTGAGCTTGCGCGAGCGCTTGCTTCATGATCGCTTCGTCGACACCTTCGATTTTGATGTCCATTTGAATTCCGGTAACGCCTTCGCGTGTCCCGGCAACTTTGAAGTCCATATCGCCGAGGTGATCTTCATCACCTAAGATGTCGGTCAAAACAGCGATGCGTTCGCCTTCTTTGATCAATCCCATTGCAATGCCTGCAACTGGTTTTGGGTAAGGCACGCCGGCATCCATCAGAGCCATCGAAGTGGCGCAAACAGAACCCATTGATGATGAACCGTTGCTCTCGAGAGTTTCGCAAACGATACGAATCGTGTACGGAAATTTTTCGTAAACGGGCATCATGGCTTTGATCGAACGTTCAGCCAAAGCGCCGTGACCAATTTCTCGGCGTGATCTGCCGCCCATACGTCCAGTTTCGCCTACCGAATACGGAGGAAAATTGTAGTGAAGCATGAATTTCTTCATCGATTTCTCAAACATCGTGTCGACGATTTGTTCGTCGTCAGAAGTACCCAGGGTGACCGCTGAAAGAATTTGAGTTTCACCGCGAGTGAATAACGCACTACCGTGAGCTCTGGGTAACAAGCCGGCTTCAACCGTGATCGGTCGAATGGTCTTAGTATCTCGGCCATCGATTCGAACTTTTTCGGTCAGAATCATTTCTCTCATGAGATTGTATTGAAGAAGGTCGAACGATGCATTGACTTCTTCGTTGAGCTTCTTAGCTTCGTCAGGCTTGGTCTTTTTTAAATCTTCAGTGACAATTTTGCTTAGGCACTCAGCCTTAGCTTGGTCAACGAGATCGTAACGTACCATTTTGTCTTTGGTTTTTAGGGCTTTTGTGAGAGCCGCTTTTGCTGAGGCTTCAACTTGTGATTTGACCGTGGCCGCAATAACAGCTGGTTTGAATTCGCGCTTCTTTTTACCGCATTTTGCTTTGAGTTCATTAACGATTTTAACGATGCCTTTGATTTCGTTATGGCCCCTGACAATGGCTTCTAAGATGGCACTTTCTGGAACTTCTCGTGCGCCGCCTTCAACCATCATGATGGCTTTTTCGGTGCCTGCGATCATGATTTCCATGTCGGTTTCACCGGTATTGATTTGTTTCCAGGTAGGATTCACTACCCATTCGCCATTGACTCGTCCCATTCGGCAGGCCGCAGTTGGGCCAGTGAACGGAACGTCAGAGATGCTGAGAGCAGCCGAGACGCCAGCTGCTGCTGCAACGTCAATGTCAGCATCAGGGTCAACTGATAAAATAGTCGCCACCACTTGGGTGTCGTGAAAATAACCTTCTGGAAATAGGGGGCGAATCGGACGGTCTATCAAACGAGCTGATAAAGTCGCATCGGTAGTTGGCGCGCCTTCGCGTCTATGAAAACTTCCAGGAATTTTGCCAGAAGCATAGTAGCGTTCAGCAAATTCAACGGTGAGCGGAAAAAAGTCGGCTCCGGCTTTAGGTTCTTTATTTGAACACACAGTGACGAGAACACGGGTGTCACCGTATGAGACGAGCACAGCGCCGTCGGCTTGTTTGGCTAATTTGCCAGTTTCGATTTTAAGAGTTTTGCCTGCGACTTCAGTTTGGACTTGGTGAATGTCGAATTGATGACCTGGGTTACTTTGAGTTTCCATACGTTTTTTCATTTCCTATAAGTGATTAAAAAGAAAGAGTTCGTAGAGAGGAGGTCTCAATGGTCAAAGGGGTCAGTAGGCGAGGTGCGTAATCTGACTGCGTTGGTTAGAGGCTCTCTCTGCGGTTCGCTTTCTTGTTTTGAGAGTGTGCTCTGAAACGACTGAAAGCACAACTTTTGTTCCCCTAAAATTTGGTAAATTTTGGCGAACTTATTAGGTCTTTTGTTGCCGCTCAACCTATTTTCAAGCCAGTCTTATTGCTTTTTGTAGGCAACTGTCTCTGGTCTTTTGACTGTTATTAAAGAAGGGGCGCCTCTGGTATAAAACACCTAAGGCGCCCCTTCTAAAGTAAGAGAGTTCAAAAAATTATTTACGAAGTTCGAGCTTCTGAATGAGTTTCAAATACCTGTCTTGATCGTGGCCTTTGAGGTAGGCAAGTAGACGGCGACGCTGTCCGACTAGTTTCAATAGTCCGCGCTTGGCCGAAAAGTCTTTGATATGACCTTTGAAGTGATCGTTCAACTCAGCAATGCGTGAGGTGATGAGGGCAACCTGTACTTCTGGGGTGCCTGTGTTAGTGGCTTGAGTTCCAAATTTCTTAACGATTTCTGATTTCTTTGCCTTTACCGCTGTTTTTCCGGCCATGATTATTTCCTATATTTTTCTGTTTTCGTTTTTCTTTTACTAGTTGGAATCATGCACTAGCATGGTCATGTGTCTGAACGCAATTGGGTTTTTCAGTCTTGCCGGAATGTTGGCTTAATCGTCAGATCCTAGGTCATCTTTCATGAATTCTCTGAGTTTGACGATAACTCGGGCTTCGATTTGACGCGCACGCTCTCTAGTTAGGCCATATTGATCGGCAACTTCTTGAAGGGTCTTTGGGGTTTCAGAAAGCAGGCGTTCTTGCAAAAGCTTTAGCTCTTTCGGGTTTAGGGTTTTTTCGAATTCGGGCAAATTTCTCTTTAATATCGAAATAAGTTGATCTTGAGTGATCGTTTCAGACACGTCAGAGCGTGTATCTGCCAGAAGGTCAAGGTGTGTGGTTTTGCCACCCTCGTCATTCACTGGCGCGTCTAGGGGCACCTCAGAGCCAGCTCCGCTCAAACGTTGCTGCATCTCGATGACATCTTTTTCTCTGACATTCAATTTGTCGGCAATGAGTTTCGGGCCGGCTGAAAGTCCTTGGGCTTCAAGGCGTTCTTTTTCGCGAAGTAAGTGGTAAAAGAGCTTCTTTTGAGCCTGGGTTGTTCCAACTTTGACTAGCCTAAAATTGTCTAACAGGTATTTGAGAATATAAGAGCGAATCCACCACGAAGAATAGTAGCCTAGTCGCGCACCTTTTGTAGGGTCGAACTTTGACACGGCTTTCATCAGACCGACATTACCTTCTTGAATCAGATCTAAGAGATTCGAGTAAATCGAACGGTATTCAATAGCGATTTTCACCACGAGTCGAAGATTGGCCGTTACCAGCCTTTTGGCGGCAACAAGGTCGCCAGTTGCTTTTAAGTGGGTAGCGAGTTTGAATTCTTCTTCAGGGCTCAGTAATTCGTAGCGACTGACCTCTTGGTAGTACCTTCGCAGGGGGTCGCTAGCTCCTGACATTCCAGTGTCGGCGGCTCTGACGAGCGCTGTTTCTGCGAGTTCGATTGGCTCTGAGTCAAGGGGGGTATTAGGTTCAGCGTAGCCCTGCGATGATTCGCCTTGATTCGCAAAGGTCTCGCTTTCGGCTTCAATGAGTTCATCGACATCGTCATCTAGTGATCGGTCGGCTGATGAATCTGAGTCACTGTCGATTTCGTGATCGGTCTCTTGATTGTACTCTTCGTACTCTCTAGGCGCAGCAATATTGATGGTTCTTGGAGACTTTTGCGAAACGGTCGAAGCCCCTTCTTCGCGGGCAAGCACGGTCGGAACTTTTGCCTTTGTGCCAGTTTTTGACTTGCCAAGTGCGCTCGAGGTTTTAATTGAGGCTTTCTTGGTTATTGGGGGGCGCGGGTTCTTGGTCACTTCAAGGGTTCTTTCTAAGAATTTGCCTAATCATTCGTTTTAGCTTGCTTCGATAAGTGTTCTAACCCGGGATCCAAACTTTCTCAATCCTGTCGTCAGATTGTCACCAACTTGTGGTATTAATAGGTCTATGTCGACCCCGAGTCAAACCTCGCAGCTACGTGCCCTGCTTTTGGGTGGAATTTTGCCCATTGTCGCATTTACCGTCATTGAAGAGGTTTATGGCACGATTGCTGGTCTGGTGGCCGGAATGGTGTTCGGTGTGGGTGAGATCGCCTACGAATGGATCAAAGAGAAGAAGGTTTCTGCCATGACCTTAGGGGGCAATCTTATGCTTCTCGTTTTGGGTGGGGTCTCGTTGATTACTAATGAAGGTATTTGGTTTAAGCTTCAACCCGCTCTGATTGAAGGGGCGATGGCCGGATTTTTTCTGATTTCGGTGTGGCTCCGAAAATCGGTTCTTTTTTTGATGATCGAAAAGCAAGGGGCTCTTGCGCGGTTTCCAGAAGCTGTTCGCGAGTCAATGTCGGTGCTATTCAAGCAGGCGTTTAAGCTAATGACTTTAAGAATTGCGGCTTTTTTGGCGATTCATGCGGTCGCTACCGTGTGGGTGGCGCTGAAATATTCAACTGCTGTTTGGGCTGCATTTAAAGGGATTGGGTTTACGGTTACGTTTTTGGTTTATGTTTTGGCTGAAGGGATTTGGCTGCGAAAGCTGGTGAAGGCAGAGGTTTCGAAGAAAACGTCGATGTGAGGATTTGAGTAAGACCATTCGGTGACGTTATTGATTGTTCAATCGCGTTATACTAGCGCGTGAATTTTGCTTGTGAAGTTGGGGGTGGAGATGATTTTTTCGCTGTGAAGTGAACTAAATTAGTTTGTTAGTCAGGCTAGTGCTTGCAGGTGACCCCACCATTCTTATCGAAATTTTTTCTACACCCCTTATTGTCTTCCATAATAGTAGTTGACAAAACCTAAAGTACATCTACATTAGGTTTATGCAAGAAAAAAAATCATTATTAATAAAATTACCAATACTCGATGGAAGCATCTCAAGTGCGAAAGGAAAGTGCGGGAATAAAAACTGCGGTTGCCAAAGCGACAAAGGCAAGTGGCACGGACCCTATTTTCGATGGACCGGAAAACTGGGCGAAAAACGTACAACAGTGACACTCACAGAAGACGAAGCAATCGAATGCGAAAAAAGAATAAAGAACTATCGGGATCTGCAAAAACAGATTGAAGACCTTGTCAAGAATGCTCAAAAAAATCCGCCATGGAAGTAGTACTCCCCCGTAACTGACCCATTACATTCAGCGGTCATTTTTTTGTTGACGCTTTTTGAAGGCATCTCGCAGCCATTATAGTCTGCAATTTTGATCGTCCTGTCGTTTTCAAACTCCAAACACTTTAGTCGTGTCACCTTGCCTGTTTACGTACGTCTAAAGGCCACTCAAAAACCAGAGTCACTTTTCTTGAAAAATGCCTTTTTAAAACCTGTGGTATGAGGTCATTCATGACTTTAAAAACACTGAATTCAGACCAGCTACTGAGCGAAACCAAAATCATAGTGAGCGAAGAACGGAGAATTACCGCAAAGCTCATTGAGTATCTCACCGAGATCAATCAGCGACTGCTGTTCTTAAAGTTGGGTTACTCAAGTTTGTTCGAATTTGTGACAAAAGAATTGGGATTAAGCGAGGGCGCCGCGCAGAGGCGAATTCAATGCATGCGCCTCATGCAAGATTTGCCAGAGACTCGGCAAGCCTATGAACAAGGCTCGCTGTCGCTGAGTAATGCCGCAAAACTTCAGTCGCATTTTCAGGCTATCAAGAAATC
>CAITVN010000064.1 GCA_903895855.1 Oligoflexia bacterium
GGCCGCATTGACCCGTAAGAGAGTCGCTATCCGTGACATCTATGATGTCTGGCATGCCGTAGAAAAGGGCATTGTGAACCCCGAGGATGGGAAGCTAGCCAAGCTTGCCGCTCACAAGATGACGGTGCCTGAACCCTTAAAGATCCTTCTGGATGCACAGCGCAAGAATGAGTTCAAAGCCCAGATTGAGGCGCAGCTCAAGCCCGTACTCAGGGATGTAGATTTTAGGAAATTCAACTTTGAAGAGGGGTGGGCGCACGTTTCAAAATTAGCGGAAAACGTGAAGCCATACTTGGTTGAGTAGAATCTCGGAAGAGCGAGGACACTTCCAAGGACGCCTCAAAAATCAACTCGTTGGAATGATGGGGGAATGTTGCCAAACCATCGCTCCCGCCATTACTTAAGTAATCGGAATTGTTAACAAATTTAGGCTTCACACCTTCGGGTGTGAGGCCTTTTTTTTGCCCTAAAACCGGTGAGTGTAGCACTAATGTAGCACTGAGGTAAGCGGGGGGCCAGCCTTAGGTTTTTTCGATTTGTGCGTTAGATGGTTTCCGCCACGGTTTGCAGTTCACTTTTTTTCGATTCAACATCAGAAGAGAAGTCTATCAGTTAAAGTCAATTTGTTTGTTCGTGCTGGCCGCATGATCAGTGAGTCGCCTTTGACCATCGAGCGTCTTAACTAAATCTGAAAGCGTCTCCTCAGGACTAGGGCTGTTATATCGTTCAGGTTCTACAAAGATCCTTAAGAACTCGCTCCCAATTGAGCACAATGCGTTGCTTTGAATGTTCCTGGCGGCCCTTACTAAATCTGAATCGTTTGGCATCGTGATGCCAGACTCTCTTAGTTTGGCCATAATCGATTCGTGAAGCTTGTTACTGATTTCAACTTCAGCCTGGGTCATCTCAGTTGAATCGACTGTCACTCTGGTAATAATTTGACTGACGGCGAGCTCGACCGGTCGAATGACCGTGTCAGGTTGCTTACTCACTACACCATCTACAAGTCCGGGCGTTAAGAATAGGTCTATTATGGCAGAAGCGGTTGCTGTCGCTACAAACTGAGTGAATTGCTTTGCATCAATTTGATTCCCGAATTCAATGGTACGATTAGACTGTGTGCTAAATGAATCGACATCATCGTCAAGTAGAACTGCTCCAAACTTAGCTTCGATTGCCGCTTGTTCGTCTCGGGTGCGGCTGCTAGCGGTCAACATGATCACCCAACGCTCGCCGACCGCGTTGGGAAGAGTACATAATCTCTCCAGGAGATTCGCAGGCTGAAGTGTCTTCGTTTCAAGGCGATCTCTGCTTTCTATCTCGCTCGCGGTGCCAGCTAGAGTTAGTTTACTCAAGCAGCTACAAGTCAAAAGAATGGTTATAGTTAAGGTGCAGACAGGTCTTAAAAGGCTTTGGATTTTCATCATCGACTCCTAAAGATTGTAATACTTGACCAAAAAAGTACAGTAAAATGAAAGAGGCGCAACCCACGTTTTTTTGCATTCTATGGATTTGAATAGTCTCATTATTTCAGGTGATTAATCTGCGAGGCGTGCCCTATCGGCTGACGGATTTTGGCTAAAAGCGAGCGGAGCGAGTGCTCTTAGAGGCGGGTTTCAGTCTTAAGGGGTGCGGATTTGAGAGTTAGACGGTAGGGAGACCCTGTTTGATTCCCTTATACTTTTAAAGAATCCGACAATTCGAAAACGGTCACTCGCTTCGATAGTAAACGTTCGGGCTATAGAATGAGGACGGCTTTATCAGCCGAACTTTTGCCCGAATCTCTGAGACAGTCCTCAAAATCACTGTCGCCGGTTATTAGGAGCTGGAAGTTGCTCTTCAAGAAGAGATTCACAATCATAGCGTCAGGGCCACGCATTCCGTTCATGCCCATAACTTGAACCATGTCGGCCCAGAGCAGTGGCTCTTTAAAGAGCTCGGAAGTTGCGTCTTCGAGTATTTCGACAAAGTTGAGGCCTAGTTCTTCTTCGATCATTTTCCATTCTGAGACGAGTAAAGCGCCCGTGTATTTGTGACAAAATTCTTTCCATGTGAAGCCTGGAGAATAGGTTGATACTAATCTTCGGAGGTTCTTAAGTTGTGTCTCACCAATCTTGTATGATTGATTTTCACGATGCCCCGCCGTATGGCGGTCGCGGATGTTTTTCAAAAGGTTAAAGAGCTTCGAGCCGTTCCTCTCTCGCTCGATCTCGTTGAACATCGTCACGCATCCTTCAGTGATCTGCTTTCGGAGGATTAGATCAACGAACTCCATGCGGCTGATAACGTTCGCATAGAGTGGGATCAAGTTTTCAGAAAGTAGGTCGAGTATGTCGTTAGCGCTCTCGAAAAAGCGGTCATCTCGATAGGCAACGCCATAGAGGAAACTGGTGTCGGCGAAGCAGCCCGGCTTACAGTCGGTGTTCTTTAGATATGTTGATAGCTCTTGAGCTGTTCGCAGGATCTGCATCACATCTCCATTTCTCGATCAGGCGGCGGGAGCGACGACGCAGCAATGTCATTCTCCTTCCGGTCCTTCCGATCTTTCTGATTGATGGCGTCGATCCACTCCTTAGGGGGTTTCTGTTTGCCAAGGTCTTCGAGCTTCTTGGCCAGTTTTCGTCCGGCGCCTTTTTTCGGGATATTCACTTTCTTGGTCTCCATAGAGCCCTCCAGTTCTTAAGATTGGTTATAACCCATGATTCCGTGTCGTCTAACCATCTGGTTTTATTTACTTTTACGCTATCACTCGATGACTTATCATCTTAACTGAATCCGATCGTGCATTAAATTAGATTTCATATTTCCCAAGTAGACCCCCAGCCACAATCGTACAGACCCCACCCACCACAAAAGCGAACCCCATGTGCCCAGGAATGTAGGTCGAAGTCAAAGACAAGATACCTGAACCGACAATCGCCCCTATTGCGGTGATCGTACTTGCAGCGCTGATCAGGGTCGCACCTTTTTCTTTCGCGATCGCAAGACCGAGAATTAGTTTTTCAAGGGCCGAAAAATAAATCGAGAGTACGGCAATTCGCGCGAGCCAAAACAGAAGCGAAACTGCAAGCGAATCAAAGGCGCCGAAGAAACCGAATAGAACGCCTGAGGCGATCAAGCTATAAATAAGCAGAGTTCGAGCATCGAACCTATCTATGAATTTGCTCCAAACTTGAACGCCCAATAGTCGGGCACAGCTCATTAGCGCCTGAACGATGCCTGCCGATACAATCGATGAGAGTCCGAGTTTGTTCATTTGTGGCCAGAATCCGGACCCACCGATGCCGTCACCAAATCCAAAAAAGAGGCATGACCCAGCAATGAGAAGCGTAGCTCGTTCGCTGGCAATCGTTTTAAATATGCCCCTAACAGATGCGCTTGTCGCCGTTTTGTCGCAAAGGCCCTCAGCTGGCCCCGCAAGAGTATCAGCCGAAACTTGTGAGCCAATCACTACGCACGCAGCTGAAATGGCAGCGGCGACCAGCCAAACCATCTTGGATGAATCAAAGACGCTAGCAGCCAACATAGGTAGAAGCAGAGTGACCCTAAGATCATTCCAACGGTTCTCGCTTGATCTCGTTTTGCGAAGAGACCTAGGCGCAACTCTCCGTGGCTACATTGTTGAATCTGCGCCGCCCAGGCCTGAATCGCGCCGTTTAAAAACGATGCAGCCCCTGAAATGACGAATACTCCAACAATAAAGCCACTTATCGAAGTAGACAAACCGAGCACAGCGTAGCCGATAGCTAAAAAAGAAAATCCCAGTAAAGTGATTTTTCGAACTCCAAATCTATCTGCCAGAAGACCCGTCGGAATATCGATGAGTAAACCAAAAGCAAGCACGCCAGTGTTAATGGCAATGACATCGGTTGAACTCAACCCTTGTGATAGTAGGTAGGTTTGCCAAACGGCATAAAAAGCCCCTAAAACCACACCTCTCAATAAGAATAACCAAAAAAACTGTTTCACTGCCCCTCCAGACTGAATCGGTTTTTAGTTCGCTTTTTCTGACAACTTCGCTCTTGGACCAAATGCAACAGTTAAGCCGTAGTACTCGGTGCCGCGGTCATCAAAATTTCCGAGCGTGGCTACGATCTGATCAATTGAATCGCAGAGCTCACGCGCCTGCTTTCGATTAAGGCGGCGCAAAAAGGTAGTGCGGTAGGCCTCTTTTGATTTCAGGTCATCCATTGAAAGTTTGTTGATAATGTCTTCTGAGACATGGCGAAAATTCGAATCTCTTACCGGCTTGAACTCATCAGTATTCGGCAGGTGATAGTAATCACGTTTAGCCTTTAGAACTCCCGAATGTGTGGTCACTAGCCCCTCATTTCTCAGCCATTCAAGGGCGATTAACACCTCTTTCTGACTTATTCTGAGGGTTTCAGTGATTTTTCGGTCGTCAATTTGAATATTCGAAGTCGTAAAAGCCATAATCAGTGAGAGCACATCCCAAATCGCTGGGGTCTTTAATAACGCGCTGATCTGACGTTCAGAAAAGACATAGAGTTCATCGATGGGCGTCTTCAGTGTCATCGGAACCCCTTGAGCTTCTTTGCCAATAAAAGGCTCAAAAAACGCCTGAGTCTCGGCAGTCGGCATTTGCGACCTTGCCCACAGATGGCAAAGGTATCTCTGTTCTAATTTCAATGCCTTAGCGATGGCTATCGTGAGATTAAGGAAGACTCAACTATTTGAAAAATTCGAACAGTTCAACTAGAGGCAGCAAGAACGGTAGAGCGCGATACTGCTTTCTACAATCTCGACATGATTATCTCCGTCGGATATCGTGTCAACTCTGCCAAGGCAACCCAGCCCGTTAGCGATTTTGACAAGCTAGTTGAACAAACTAAAAAACTGAAACTAACTCCACCCAAAAAAAAGAACAAATAATTCAAAACAATTGAAAAATGCGATCAGGCCCTCTGTTTAGTCACCTTGTGGCTTTCGACGAATGGAGTGCCCTCATCGGGCGAACCGTGCCATTCGCCGCTGCAATTCTTGGCGACAGGAGCGATCACACAGGTAATCGAGTTGACAAGTTTGGCCGCACTGAAATGACAGATCTCCGAACGGCTGAAGCACTCTGAAACCGAAAAACAGCAACAAGAAAGGGCTGAGTGCGAGGCAGACGAGCGATTGGCTAGCGAGCGCGAGCAGAAATTTATTCGTGCTTACCCAAGCGAAGACTCACAGGCGAAATTTGTCGCAGAATTTCGGACGAGACATCCAGAGATGGCCGTACTTAGTGGGGTTGGGCTCAGGAGGCTTGCGATAATTGAATGGGCTAGGACGCTGCACAATTAGGCGAGACAGATCAAAAACGCCAAATGAGCAGAGAAGGCTTCAATTTTTTTACAACGCGAGTACTTCTTCAATCACCTGATCGATATGCGGGTAGTCGTCATCCTCAATCTTCTGAATCGGGCGAATCTGTTCTCGCGTAGTCGCGTGATAGCGATGCTTGTTGGTTGTGATGATAAGGGCGATGTTGATGTGGAGAATCATACCGAAAAAAATTCCCGGTCGAGTCCGAAACATTATAGCGATAGGCATACGTTCGGGCAGAGGCCCTGCCTCTATTGCGTCGAACAGCAATAACGATCGCTAATGTTATACGTTCTCTTCAGTCACTCAAAAAAAGAAGATTAGAGGAACTCGAAATTTTTCGGCTCCTCTAATCTTCAAATTATCTAACAATGATTGATTTAACGCCAAACCTACCGTTTAAGAATTTTTATTCATAAATCCGCGCATGAACTCTGCTAGAGCCTGCCGGCTGGTTGGGTCAGTATGATTTGCGCTCAAGCTCGCGCAAGGCGTTGGGTTGCCCGCACAGACTTGTGTCCCCGTGATCACGGGTGCGTCGGCAAATCAATTCCCCACTTAGTGGCCAGGCCAGATTCAACCGAAGAAATTTCAGCGGCCGTGAGTGGTCTATTGTAAACCAAAATTTCGGCAAACGTTCCTTTAAAGTAACTACTAAATGAGGTTGCCCCCGAGGCCCCGTTAGCACCGATAACCCACGGCTCTAAGTTAGCGATTGAAGTTTCGTTGTTTGAAGTGGTCTTCGTATCAGTAGCGACTCCACCGTTGATTTGGTTCAGAATGTTTTTTGACGAATCTCCAGTCACCATCTGAACTGTTGACGATGACGGTTTTATCGCGACTGTTCTTAGAACTAGGTTTCCGCCAGAAAAATAGGTATAGGCGTGGGTCCAATCAGTGATGTTCACTGTGCCGGTATTTCCCTGAAAAGCGTTGCCATCGTAAAACTTGATGAAGTTGAGCGCATTGGCTCCGCCTGAGACATACTGAGTATCGACCAAAATGCCGTTAGAATCGCCCTTATCGAGCCAGGTGTGGAGCGGCATCATGGGCAATCCATAGGATTGTTTTGCCACTAAAAAGAGGGTCGCACCTGCTGAAAGGTTGGTAGCCGCATCGGCGGCTACTAGTCTTTGAGAAGAGGCAGAATCAAAAGTGACGCCGTAGAATTTTTCGCTGCTATTGCCGCTTGCGGCTTGATCTTGAGAATAAAAACGATAGGGATGGGTGAGGATTGGCGCATTTGCGGGCGCCCCTACTGAAAAATTAAACTGCCCATCGCAGCTAGACCAAGTTTGCACGACATCGTTTTCAGCAGTGCCCGAGTGAATAAGAGCCGCGGTATCTAGCTGAAAGAGTAGGCCTGCGCTTACCGCTGGAGTGGTACAAACCTCTGCCACCGATGGACTTGGGCTCGAATCGGGACTTGGGCTCGAATCGGGACTTGGGCTCGAACTTGGGTCAGTCGATGGAGCCGCGCTGTCGCCTGATGAGACCTCTTCGGCCGTTGAGCTTTCAGTCTCTTTCAAATTGAACGACAAGACGGGTTCACAGCCAGTCAGTCCAATCACAGATAGCAAAATCAAAGAGACCAGAAGAAAAATCTTCATAATGAGTCCGAGCGTAATGTGACTTCACACGCGCTCGTACTCATTCATTGTACCAAATCAAAGCTGAGATGACCAGGTGTGGCTATCGAGACACAGAGAGTTACCGAATTGCTTCATATTAAATGCCGGTGAATATAACGACTAGGGATATGACAATCATCCCCGTTGACTCATAAGCCAGGCCGGTGAAGTGTTGATTTTACTAAGAATTAACAATTTTACCGAAGGAGGCACGATGAGCAA
>CAITVN010000065.1 GCA_903895855.1 Oligoflexia bacterium
CCGAGACCAACGTTCCAACCTGCGCCGCAACCACAACCGCAGCCAAGACCGACGTTTCAGCCTGCTCCGCAGCCGAGACCGACGTTTCAGCCTGCTCCGCAGCCGAGACCAACGTTCCAACCTGCGCCGCAACCACAACCGCAGCCAAGACCGACGTTTCAGCCTGCTCCGCAGCCGAGACCGACGTTTCAACCTGCTCCGCAGCCGAGACCGACGTTTCAGCCTGCGCCGCAGCCAAGACCGCAACCGCAACCGACGTACACGCCGAGACCAGGGCCCGTAACACCAGGCCCTGGACCACGCCCGGGTCCAGTTGCGCCGGTGGGTCCGCGACCACGACCGCACGATGCTGGCGTTGATGCAGAAATCTAAGAGCGACTCGTTCGCTTAGATCTGGTTACACTCTAGAGAACCCCGGTGCAAAAACACCGGGGTTTTTTTCGTTAACCCGAGGTTGTTCAAAAAAACATTGCATGGCCGACAACCTTTATTCACAATCCATTAGGTGAGAACTGCAGCGCTCATTATTGGCATTTTACTTTACTCTTCAGTCAGTCAGGCAAAAAACCTCAGCATCATGATGATCGGAGGATGCGAATCTCACGGTGAAAACGGAGTCTACAAATTAACCGCTGACGTTGCGAAATCCCTGCAGAGTCGAAACTGGACAATTGATGCCATCGCGGGTGGCTCACTTGCTCGCGCAGCCACCGATCAAGCCGCAAAATCAGGCACCCTAATCGACCCGTTAAAACAAGCCCTCGGGCTAACGTCTGACGAAATCAAAAAAACCACCAAAGCCAATCTGATCGCATCGCTCGATAAAGCCAGCCAAACACTTGAAGCTGGCGATCAAATGCTATTACAGATCTACACCCATGGTGGCCCCGGATATGAAGGAAATGCCCATACCGTCTGCACCACCGAAGAGTCGCCGGCTAATGAGCCCAATAACCAGCCCCCTAATGAGCCCAATACCCAGGTCGACACCAACCTCGCCATTAACGACCCAGAAGTGATTGCTAAACTAGACCTGCTTAAGAAAAAAGGGGTGAAATTAGGATTTCTAGACACGAGTTGTTTTGGAGGGGGTTCGGTACCTCAACTGTCTCGATTTGGGTGCGTGATCTCAACGACCACCGCAAAAAATATGGCTGTTGGCTTTGGCGTAGGCCTTACCTTAGCTGATCAACTTTCAGATCCAAAAAGAAAATTTTCACTAGCAACAGTGTATAGAAACACGATCATCAACCAGCCACTACCGTCGATCGTCATTCCCGGACAAGTCAATGCCGCTCAAATGACTGGTGTACCAGATTTTGCTGAGTTTCCAGACTTTCCTGACACTAGAGACCAAGCCAAGACCACTGCCGAATCTAGCGACTGCCAAAAGAATGATCCCTTTTTGAAACTAAAAAATGAGATTAAAACAGTCACCACCTTGATGAATAAAAATCTACCAGCTAAGCAACGAAAAGCCATTGAAGACGCGTTAGCTGACGAAGCCAAGGCAATTAAACTCATCGAAGAGGCTCTGCGGGCTAGGCGCCTAGCCAAAAAAGAAATCGAAGACTCTGAAATTCCTAGATCTGCCAAGTTTGAAGCAATTCCATTCGGTAACATTCACTCAGCCGAATGCAAAAAAAGTCTCGGAAGCTCAACCTCTTCATCTACATTTTATGGAGATCAAATTCAGTATTCAGAACTCTGCGGAGACTTTCAAGCCCCCCGTACAAAAGAGCCTTGGGATGTCGATAAATTCAAATCCGGTATCTACCCAGAGTCTTGCCGTGACGATACCGATGCGATCATCGCTGCCACGGTTGCTCATATGGGACCCGATTACCTAAACAAAGTCTGCCGCAACCATGCGGCACGTGCCTCATTCAGTCGCATCACAAATCAACTTTTCGATATTGAAGATATTTGGAAAGAAGCGCGACTCAAGCGATCTGTCGCCATTCATGAAGCCATGCCATCACCGGAGTCAGAACCATGCGATTCGTTTCAATTCTAAAGCACTTCTCAATTTTCATTCTCGGTTTACTTTTGGTATTGACTCTAGACTTCGAAAATTCGGCGAAAGCTGAATATCCCCCCGTTTTTCCGTATTGCGGTACTTACCGAATCGTAGGCTCTCTTCATTGCCCAGCGAAAAAAAATCTCTGCGAGGCCGTACTTTTTCGTTATGGGTTAGGCGAAATTCGCCGACCGCTCAGCCCATCAATCTTGGCTCAAGCAAAAGCGCTCGGTCAACCTGAGCACCTCATTTGGACGATCGAAGTGAGTTCTGAACGTGGCCCATCATCACTGCAGGTAACCCAGGTAGCCCCAAAAGGCCAGAGTAGCAACGACTTCACTAGCGCACGATTGCTTGAAAAACACCCCTGTCGTGAGGTCCGAAAGCAATAAGCTGCGGGTACGGCCTCCTTTTTTTGGAGGCCGTACTTAAAAAGGAGGCCGTCCCTTAAAGCTCACTCCTCTTTTCGCTTGTTTTTTTGCCGCACCTTTGCATAAGTATTTTACCTTAAATGAACGCACTGCCCTTTAGACCCGACCGCAAACTCACTGATGTTTTGAAAGAAAATCGCTTCACGCTTTCGGCCGAGATCATTCCGCCCAGAAATGGCGCTGAGCAGCGCGGCATTTTAGAGCAGATTCAGGCCCTCATCGGTGCCGGAGCCCAGTTTTTAGCCGTCACCAAAGGCGCAGGCGGAAGCCTTCGCGGCGGCAGTTTGCCGATCGCCCAAGCCATCAAAGAAAATTTCGGAGTGCCTTGCATCGCACACTTTACTTGCCGCGACATCACTCCAGCTGATGTTGAAAACCAGTTAATGGATCACCATTACTTCGGTATTCGCAATATTTTAGCGTTAAGAGGAGACCCTCCAGACGGGCAACCCAACTGGACCCCCGCTCCCGGCGGCTACCACTACGCCTACCAATTGATCGAGCAGATTAAAAAACTAAACGACGGCGAGTTTCTCACCCGCGCGGGCACGGGCCCGAATGCTTCTGGTTCGAAAGAACGCACTGATTTTTGTATCGGATGCGCGGTTTACCCGGAAGCCGAAAAACTCGACGAACAAATCGGGTACTACAAACTCAAGGCCGACGCCGGAGCCCAATACGCCATCACCGACATGCTTTACGATGTCGATCAGTATTCGCGATTTGTCGAAAAATCAGCCAAATTAGGCATCAGTTTACCTGTTTTACCAGGCACGAGAGTTTTGAAGTCTAAAATTCAAGCACTCAAAATGATGCAAAAGTTTAAGGTCAAAGTGCCTGCTTACGTTTTAGATAAACTACCAGAAGTTGAAACTGCCGACTCGTTTATGATCGGTGTTGAGCTTGCCCTCGACTTTGCCGACCGCCTCAAGTCAGCCGGTGCACCGGGTCTTCACTTTTTTGTGATCGGAAATACAATTGGTGCGGCAACTTCATTAAAAACTCTGGCCATGAAAGGTAAGATAGGCTAAAACGAGAGCACTCGCTCTCAATCAAGGTTTGACCTCTGCCGGGGTGGCGAAATAGGTAGACGCACAGGACTTAAAATCCTGCGGATCGAAAGGTCCATACCGGTTCGATTCCGGTTCTCGGCACCAAGA
>CAITVN010000066.1 GCA_903895855.1 Oligoflexia bacterium
CCTCCGGTTCCGAGAGGTTTGTTTTCGATGCTATATCGAATGTGAACGCCCCAACGGGTTCCGTCTTTGAAATGAGATTCGATCGTTTCCCACTGAAAGCCGACGCAAAGAATAATATCGTCAAATCCAAGGCCTCGAAATATTTCTAAAATCATTTCAAGGAATGGTTTTTCGTCAATCGGGGCCATAGGTTTCGGGACATCGCTGACGACAGGGCGAAGCCGCGTTCCTAGGCCACCTGCCAGTATGACGAGCGGCGGAAGTTTCATTTTTTGGCAACCATAATAATTGAGGGGGCAAGTTCTGAAAGTTTAAGGGTTTTGAAGAGCGCTGTCTGGACTAGCTTCTTCTTTAAGGATTTTGCCCCGACAAGTTGAAAATCCTTAAGTCGTTGTTCAAAGGGCGCAATGTATTCAGGAAACCGATAATCCGGAAAACAGACATATTTATCAACAGCCGAGAATCCGGCTGAGCCGAGTAGTTTCTGCATTTGAGCGAACGAATAAATCCAGTTTACGTAAGGCCGTTTGAGTTGAAGCTGTGAAAGCGCCGAGGCAAGCGGTCGAGGGAGTATGGGCAACCAGGGCAGACCGGCATGAGGATCTCGGATACCGAAAAAATGATGGTAGTCAAAGCGATTCTCGATCGCAAGGTAGAGGCGGCCGCCGGGGGCTAGGTTTCGCCAGACATAGGCAAGGAATTTGCGTTGTGCTTCGATGGGAGATTCTGAATACTGCTTTGCGGAAACTTTGCCAAAATAGGAGCTCAGTTGAATATCGCCTTGTTCGGGGATCCATTCAAGAACCCCGTTTACAATGGCCACATCAAATTTTTGCGTGAAGTCTGGCAAGGTTCTCAGGTCAGAGCAAAGCAGACCGTAATTGCTTATTTCTTGTTCCTTCATTCTCTTGTCTAGGAAGCGCAGAGAATCGAGAGTTTGATCAACGCCAAGAACGTAGGCCGCTTTCTTGGCTAAGGGAACGGTAAGGGCTCCCCACATGCATCCAAAGTCAACGCAGCGTTCAGTTCCTTTCAGTTCGAGGATGTTAACACCTTTGAACCGATCTTCCGAAAAAATGACGTCAAAGAGTCGGGGGTGGTGTTTGCGAATAGCGTCTCGGGTAGAAAGCGTTTTTAGAGATTCGATGAGTTGGTCGTTTTCCTTGCGGTCAAGATTAGACCAATACCCTTGTTTGGCTGCCGTGAAAAGATGTTCTGAAATCGAAGTAAAGCTCTGTTTGAGAAAGGAATTCATGATTTTGAACCTTTTTTGGTTTCTGAATTTTCGGGATAAGAGCCCGGAAGGGCAATGCTAAAGGTGTCTTTGAATCGAGGCAGGTTAGGATTGTGGGTGTCGTTTTTACAAATATTGCAAATTGTGTTGATCTTGATTTGTTTTTGATCAGAAAATTCAGCTCGCGCTGAGACAAAATGGTCATTATTCCAAATTGTTCGAAGATCTTGTTCAAAAACGTTTCCAAAATCTGCGTTTGCATCATCTACAATGCAGCAAGGTGAGATAGCGCCTGTCCAATTTAGAACCAATCCGCTCCATGGCCAGTGGCAAGGCTTCGGTGGGGTGGAAGGCGTGTCGTAGGATTGGTATCGGTATTTTGGATCGGCTGGAAGCCAATCTTTTGCACTGTTGGGATTGATTTGAAGTTTGCTGAGACTGGATTGATCTAAACCGAGTTCGGCGCCAAACTTGAGAAATTCGGGAGCTTGTTGCTCGTTGAATCGATTGACGATCATTGTCCCTTCGATAATGGGAAATTTGAGGCCATTGTTCTTTTTGATTTGAATGGCTTCTCTCGCGTTTTCGAGCACTTGTGCAAGGTTTCCTTTTACTCGATAACTCTCGTAAACTTCTTGAGTAAGCCCGTCGATATCGATGTGAAGCACAGCCAAGCCAGAACAGACCAGTGATTTAAGATAGCCCTCAGGGTATCGACGCGAAAAGTTAGTAGAGACGTGAGTCCATATTCCTTTTGAAGCCGCGTATTGAACCATCTCGGGTAGAAACTTGCTTAACGTAGGCTCTCCCCAATTCTGCAAATAGAGTTCGAGAGTGGTTTCTGCGTTTTGATCAATAAACGACTTGAACTCCTCCAGTTTCATGGTCCCTTTTTTCCGGTTGGCGGGCCCAATTCCGGTAGAGCAGAGTTGGCAGGCGAGGTTACAGATGTTAGTGGGCTCAAGCACTAAGTGGTAGGGCAGAGACTCAAGAGTGAGTTTGCCTTTGGATTCCTCCTCAACTGCCAGCAGCAAGTTTTCAAGTCGCTTTGCCGTAAGGAATTCATCCGGAATATGCTCGATGAGCTGAGCCTTATTGAGGGACGTGAGTTTGTCTTTTAGAGCTTGAAGATTCATTGAAATCAGTAATAAATACGAATCTAACGAAGAAAGCAACTCGCCATTACTGGTTTGTTGCGTTAAAGGAGCCGATGTCCAAAGCTTGCGCAATTTGTAAGTCAGCTGAATCTGGATTTTATCTGACGGATTATAACGGGATTAACTACTCCAAGTGTGACGTATGTGAGTATGTTTTTCAGGATCCAGTTGTGCCCGCTCGATCGGATGAGGCGAATTGGTTTGCTGCTCGAGACCCTGACGGGAAAAAGAGAGACCTTACTCAAGAGAAGGAGTTTAAACTCAGGAACTGGTACGGAGATATCTGCTCTCATTTTTCTCCACATTCTGCAGGGCGGATTTTAGATGTCGGTTGTGGTCTGGGATATTTGCTTTCTGCTTTTGATTCGAAATGGCAAAAATATGGGACTGAACTTTCTCCATTTTGCAGGGAATTTGTAGGACTTAATTTTCCTGAAGTCAATTTGATCGAGTTGGATTTTGGAAAAGAGCGGGCGTCTGAGTTTCTTGATTTTTTTGACGTGGTGGTCTTGTATCATGTCATTGAACATGTCCAAAATCCTAAAGAATTCTTGCTCGAAGTGAGCAGTGTACTCAAGCCGGGCGGGGTTATGGTGGTGGGAACGCCTAACATGGAGTCAGTTGTTGCGCGCAGGTTTCGTGGCAATTTTCGGCTCCTGGGTCCAGGGCATGTAGGGCTTTTTGGGGTATCTAATTTGACTCGATTGCTCGAATCTGTGGGGTTTGAAGTGTATTTTAAAGAATTCCCTTTTTTTAAAACCGAATACTTCACCTTTAAGAATCTTATGAGAATGTGGAACGTGCGAAGAATTTCACCGCCCTTTTACGGCAATATTATGACCTTGTATGCTAGGAAGGTTTCATGAAATTGAAAGATAGAGTTTTCATTTTTGGTTGTGGTGGTCATGCAAAAGTTGTTTTTGAAATCTTGCAGGAAATGGCAAGCTTCGAAATACTGGGATTTGTGGATGAGCGGCCAGAGACCGGAGCCACTTTCTTAGGGTTACCTGTTGTTTCAGAAGCTGAAGTTAATTTGGAGGATTCTAAGGCTTTTGTGGCCGTTGGATGCAATTGGCGCCGCCGAATGATTGTTGAAACTATCTTGAAGGCTTGGCCGAATTTGAAATTTGTCACGGCTATTCACCCCTTCGCCAGCGTGAGCAAGAGTGCAAAAGTCGGGCACGGAACCGCAGTCATGGCTGGGGCCGTTGTGAATGCGTACGCTGAGCTAGGTTCACATTGCGTGGTGAATACACTGGCGTCAGTTGATCATGATTGTAGACTTGCTAACTTTGTGAGTGTAGGGCCGGGAGCTTCTGTTGGCGGAAAAACAGAAATTGGTGAATGCTCGGTGCTAGCGTTGGGAGTGAAGGTGATTCATGAGCGAGTTATCGGTTCCCATAGTGTTGTAGGGGCCGGATCACTAGTCGTTCGAAACGTGAGGGATCAGGTCGTGGCTTATGGCGTGCCCTGCAAGGAAGTGCGAACAAGGGATTGGAATAGCCCCTATTTATAGACGTAACTTTTGAACCATCTGAGACTATTCGAAATCCGCGTCTGAAAAAATGTGATCTTCCGGAAGATCACATGTGATTTTTTTTCCAACGAGATCGTAGATTCTTTTGGGTTCCATACCTGTTCCCGGTCGTTTTATTTCTAAATGGTCAAGGGTGAGAGTTGTACCATTTTTCAGAGAAACAGCAGAAACAACGCTTTTTCGAAGTTTTTTTAGGTTTTCTTCTTCGCAACCCAAGGGCTTCTTTTCTCCCGTTCCCAAGCTTCTTTCAACGAGGCGAACATCTTCGATCATGTCTTTTAGCCGTTCAGGAGTGAGCGAGGCTTGATGGTCGGGGCCTGGGAGGTGCCGACTCAGGGTGAAATGCTTTTCGATTACCTTGGCCCCAAGTGCGACGGCCGCAATTGGGTTGTGGTAAGACAGGCAATGATCTGAATAGCCCACGATACAATCAAATTCGCGTTCAAGACTCTTCATGGCTCGCAAGTTTGTGTTGGCAATGTCAGCTGGATAATTTGCGGTACAGTGCAGTAGAATGAGCTGCGAGTTTCCCTCATTGTAAATGGCTTCAACCGATTCTCTCACTTCGCTCATGGTACACATTGCGGTAGATAAGATAATGGGCCTATTCTTTCGCGCAATATGCCTCAGTAATGGGATATTATTGGCGTCAGTACTTGCGATCTTAAAGGCGGCAATACCCAATTCGTGAAGTAGGTCGGCTGATTCTGAATCGTAAGGGGTGCTCAAGAATAGAATCTTACGCTCCTGGCAATGTTTGATGAGATCGAGGTGCATTTGGTGAGAAATCTCTTGGGATCTCAATAAATCAAACCACGATTGTTCATCATCCTTCGGAGTGCTTTTTAGGTGATAGGAACTTTTTGGTGCCTTCTTGGTGTTGAGCTTATGTGCTTTGAAGGTCTGAAACTTAACGCAATCCGCTCCAGATTCGGCCGCAACGTCAATTAATTTTTTGGCGAGGTCAAGGTTGCCGTTATGATTGACACCCGCTTCTGCGATAATAAAACAGGGAGTAGTTGGCGAAAGGATTCGATTTCCAATTTGAATTTCTTTTTTGATGTTCATCATTATTCTCCTGCGGCGATCTTATTCTACTCTCACAATTGCCGCCGCTTGCCGCCCAATCAGTCGAGCGCCCGGAAATTTTGAGAGGATTCGATCAATTTTGTAATATTTATTTTTAGTGGGTCTAAATCCCAGTTCAGGTTGGAAAACAATTTCAGAGAAGTCGACGCTTACGTTATTGAAGTTTTGCTTTAGCATTTTCAAGGTGTCGCCATTGAATCGATCAAGCCAGAATTGCGGACTCTGGCCCCGAACGTGGTACTGTTTTTTCTTTAAAAAATAGGCAAAGCGAATCAATTGAGGTGTGTTGAGCCAGACAAGGTAGGCTGAACTATTGTGAGCGGCAATGCGTTTAATTTCTCTCAGTGCTGACTTCAGCTTTTCTGGCGGAAGGTGTTGCAGCACCTGAACGCTCCAAGTGAGTTGTGAGATGCCAGCAGTCAGGGGCAAATGAGTGGCATCTGCCTGCAGACACAGAACATTTGGAAACTGGCTAAAGGGCATGAGCTTTCGACAAATGAGTAAGTTATTCAGGCTAAAATCGATGAGAAGAAATTTTTTGTCGGGGTTATTCTTAGCGACCTCTATCCAGTGCCAACCCCAGCCTGTACCAATATCTACGATCAAACTGTTAG
>CAITVN010000067.1 GCA_903895855.1 Oligoflexia bacterium
GAGGAGACCGTCTATCGTGGTCGCCTCAGAAGGCATTTTTGCCAAATTGCTCAGATGGGGCAAAAAGCTCAGATGAAGTTTCAGATGAAGTTAATGGGACGATAGAGTAAGTCTAGGTTGGGCTTGTATGAGAAGAGGTGCGCGGCGTATGAAGTCTAGATTGAGTTTGGTTTCGTTACTATTGTTTGGGCTCGTTTTTGAGAGTGGGGGTGCGTCGCTGGTACACGCTGACTCGTTCAACGTGAAAGTGAACTCGGTCTTGAGTCAGGCCGCGGTGAGAGTGCGTAGCCTTCAAGAGAAAGATGGCTCGTGGAATCTCCCTTCATACTTAGGTACCCACTATCTGTCTCAGTATTACCTTTTTCTCGAATGGATGGGCGCACGAGCTGGCTCACGGCTTGACGAAAAATGGCTACGCGAGTTGCTTATAAAAACTCAGAGTGAGAATGGCAGTTGGATTGCGATTAACGATGCTAACCGCGACTCTTCAGATTTGAATGCCACGATCATTAACTATGCGGCTCTCAAAGGCATGGGTGAAAATGCCGACGGTTTGGTGTTGAGCCGAGCGAAGGCTTTTATTCTTTCACGCGGCGGCGTGCAGGCCGCTTCGACTTTCACGAAGGTGTTACTCGCGCTCTTTCAAAACGCCGATTGGCAATGCATTCCAGAGATTCCATATGTGATTTTTTTAGAAAAATCGCCAATTAACGTGGGCGACTTTGCCCAATGGGTGGGGCCGCACATCATGCCGATTGCGTATTTGCGAAAACACCAAGTTTCTAAAAACTTAGGTGAACGATTTCGAGTCTTAGAACTTTGGAAGAAAAAACCGCACATCGGTGAACGAAGTTCTCCGTCTTTGCTTTCGGGCGATTCGCTGTTGATTGACAAGATCGTCTCGCTTCAGCGTCCACGCGGAAGCTTTGGTGCTTACACTGTCGCAACCTGGCTTTCGATGGCGGCAATCTGGGATTTTTCGAGTGAAATGCCTAATTACGCTTCGGTTTTTGGAAATTATCATAAGCCTCTAAAGAAGGGGCTTTCGTTCATTGAGTCGATGTACTTTGATTCGAATGAAAGTGCGTACAAGGGGGTACTCGATGACGGTCGTTATTGGGACACCGCGCTTTTAGGTATCGCGAGCTTCGAAGCCGTGAAAACCGTGTCGGCCGCGCAGCCTGTGCCCGAAACTGCGAGAGCTGACTTAGAAAAAGCAGTTTCTTACTTAGTGAGTAAGCAAGTCAAAAATGGTGGCCTGCCGTTTGGCTGGGATTTCGAGTATGCGCCAGATACTGATGACACCGCAGAAATGATTCTCTTCTTGAATCCATTTGATGAAACCAAGACAGCAAGAAGAAAGGCCGTCGAGTTCTTGCTATCAATGCAAAACAGCGACGGCGGGTGGGGTGCGTTTGATCGCAACAATAATGGCAATGCGTTACTTAAGCATTTTGCTGCGCCTTTCTTAGATTCAGCCGATCTCTTTGACGACAGCTCGGCTGATGTGACGGGGCATATTTTAGAGGCGCTCGGATCTCAAGGTTACACCGTTAGCAATTCGGCAGCGGTTCGTGACGCCATTGAGTTCTTGAAAACAAATCGAGAGAGTCACCAACCTTGTTGGCAGGGGCGCTGGGGCATTAATACTGTCTATGCGACGCCGGCAGTGGTGACTGGGTTGATCAAAGTGGGGGTGAGTGTGAGTGATCCGATGATCGCTAGGGCCCTTGATTGGTTTGAAAAAATACAGAACGCTGACGGTGGATTTGGTGAAGGCACGAAGTCGTACGAAGATGTTACCCACTTCGCGGGGGTTGGTATGAGTACGCCTTCTCAGACAGCATGGGTATTAATAGCCCTTGTCGAAGCGGGTCGAGCTAATTCGGTTTCGGCCACACGGGCTGCCGAATACTTAGTTGATCAATTTGACGACAAAAAACTCTGGGTTGACGGTTCTACTGTCGGTACCGGGCATCCTGGAGTGATCTACATGAACTACCCTTCGTACCCGATTGCGTTTTCGATGACAGCGCTTTCGCGGTTTCAGAGACACCGATTGTAGGCTGTCGACTGATGTTTTTACTTCTATTCTCTTGACACTTTAGACGGGCAAGGACAAAAATTGTGGCCATTATGGGCGCACAATGGAAACATTCGGGTAGGGTAGCAAATGCCTCTAAAAAAGGCGCAGTTGTCGGAAAATTAATCAAAGAAATCATGGTCGCGGCAAAAATGGGAGATCCAAGCCCAGAAAATAATGCCAGACTACGAGCGGCTTTAGAAGGTGCGCGTCGCGCATCGGTTCCGCGCGATACGATTGACCGCGCGATTAAACGAGGCGCTGGCCTTGATGATAATCCAGCTAATTTTGAAACGATTACGTTTGAAGGATTTGCGCCACATCAAGTACCCGTCATTGTCGAGTGCTTGACCGATAATCGAAACCGCTCGTCGGCAGACATACGTGTCTTGTTTCGAAAAGGGCAACTGGGTTCAATTGGTAGCGTGACTTGGATGTTTGATCACTGGGGTGTAGTCGAAGCCAATCACACTGACTCAACGATGGATATCGAAGGCGTCGCCATCGAGGCAGGCGCACAGAATGTAGAGAAATTACCTGTTGACGAGTTGCATCCGGTTGGAGTGGGTGGTCGATTTTTTGCCGACACCAAAGATCTCGATACGGTGAGTAAGTTCTTGATTAAGAGTGGTTGGACTGTGACTACCTCAGAAATGAGTTATGTCGCAAAAAACCCAGTTGAATTGAGTGTTGAGCACAAAAAAGAAGTGGTTGATTTCTTAGATGCCATTGATGACCACGACGATGTTCACCGTATTTATACAGCAGTTAAGTAGAATTATAATAGCAGTTATCTAAGAGCAGTTAAATGAAAGACAGGAGAAAGTGACAGTGAAATCAAATTCTAGAATCGGTTTTAAGTTTCAGTTGTTGGCCTTGGTGGCCTCGGCAGTTTTAGCGTCTCAATCGTTTGCTTTTGATATCAAAGGTGCCGCAAAATCGGTGGGTACGACTGCCGGCAACGCCGCCACGCAGGCGGGTGGTGCTGCTGCCAAAGATGCGACCAAAGACGCTGCTGCTCAGGCCGCCGCAAAAGCGGGTACTGCCGCAGCTAAAGATGCAGCCGCCCAAGCTGGTGGCGCAGCGGCTAAAGATGCCGCTAAAGACGCGGCCAAAGGTGCGGTGAAAGGCACAGTCGTAGAAACGGCTATTGATGCCGAGAAAAAAGTTGAAGCTAAAGCGGTAGAAAAGAACGTTGATGTCGAAGGTGGTAAAGCCAAAGTGAAAGCAAAAGTCACCGAAAAAGTGAATGCAGTAAAAGAGGCTAAGGCTTCTAAGGGGTCGGTTGCGATCATCAAAACCACAGCCGGTGAAATTACGGTGAAGTTGTTTCCAGACAAGGCACCTCTGACGATTGCTAATTTTGTAGGGTTAGCCACTGGCAAAAAAGAGTGGACAGACCCCAATACCGGCAAAAAATCAAAGGCCCCCCTTTATAACGGAACGATCTTTCATCGAATCATTCCGAATTTCATGGTTCAAGGTGGCGACCCGTTAGGTACTGGCACCGGTGGTCCGGGTTATCAGTTTGCTGACGAGACCTCGCCATCAGATAATTTTGATAAGCCAGGTATCTTGGCGATGGCGAACGCCGGCCCGAATACGAACGGTTCGCAGTTTTTCATCACGGTAGCGCCAACTCCTTGGCTTAATGGCCGTCATACAATTTTCGGTGAAGTGACCAAGGGTATGGACATCGTCAATAAAATAGTAGGCGCTCCAAAAGGTGCACAAGATCGTCCAGAAAATCCTGAAAAAATTAAATCAATTGTGATTAAATAAGAGAGTGCTGACAGC
>CAITVN010000068.1 GCA_903895855.1 Oligoflexia bacterium
AAGGTCTTGACCATGCTGGAAGCCAGTTCCCACGTTTAGACAAGAAACAATGAATACGATGGATACTGCGATTGGGGGCTATTTTGAGCTGGAGTTGTCGCAAACCTGCGGCACACACTACCCGCAGGCGTTGACGTATCAGTCTGCCCGCGCAGCCTTATTGGCGTTGCTGCGCCTGTCTACGAACGTTAAGCGTGTATGGATGCCATATTACATTTGCGACGCGATGCTGGCGCCGGTTCCAGCCGCCGGAAAAGAAATCTGTTTCTATAGCTTGGATGACCAGTTAGCAGTTGACACCAAAGTCACCCTAATTCCGGGCGACGTGCTGCTGTATGTCAATTACTTTGGTATCTGCACAGCGCAGTGCGCTGCACTGCTGCAGCGCTTTGACCCCGCACAAATTGTTCTGGACCTATCACAGGCTTTTTACACGCAACCTTATAAGTGCTATGCAAGCATTTACTCACCGCGCAAATTCTTTGGCATACCAGATGGTGGCCTGCTGGTAACAGCGGTCCCAGTCCCACTCCCAGAAATTCAAGACACTGGCAGTGAGGGCCGCATGTGGCACCTGATCAAACGCCTCGGCGGCACAGCTGAGACTGGTTACCAAGACTTCAAGCACGCCGAACACAGCTTGGACAATATGGAGCCGCACGGCATGTCCACTATCACTCACCGCCTACTGCGGTCTGTGAATTTTGAAGCAGCCAGATCTGCCCGCAACCGAAATTTTGCTTACCTGCGCAAATACCTTGATATAACCAACACACTAACCCTGCCAGCTGAGGTAGACGGCCCGCATTGTTACCCGTACTTGCCTGACCACCCAGTTCACAAAAACACGCTCATCCGCAACAGAATCTTCGTTGCAACCTATTGGCCAGACGTGCTGGCTCGCGTTAGCCAAGATAGCTTTGAAGCGCAACTTGTCAGCCAATGCTTGCCAATACCGTGCGACCAGCGCTACAGCGAAGACACGCTGAGTCGAATTTTTGACCTGCTCTGATCCCCACCAACGCTTGAGGCCATTTCATGAATATCCAAGGCAAACTTGTCACCCTGCGCGCACCTGAACTGTCTGACATACCTGACCTGCACCGCTGGAGCAATGACCCTGAGATCTGGAACATGCTGGGCGGCTGGCATTTTCCGTACTCGTCAAGGTCTACTGATGACTGGGTCAAAAGCCGCAAAGATGGCAACCTGACGGACCATGTGTTTTGTATTGACACCCCTGACGAAGGCATCATTGGCACGGCCAACATAATCAACATCGACTGGAAAAACAAAAACGCTTTTCACGGCATGTTGATTGGCAAGGCCAATTTACGCGGCAAAGGTTATGCGCTAGATGCATTGATGACCATCATGCGCTACGCCTTTATGGAGCTTGGACTGAACCGGCTCGACGGTGACATGATCAGCTACAACGTCCGGTCCATCAAGTTTTACCTGGAAAAAGGCGGATGGAAGCACGAGGGGGTGCGCCGTAATTGGTTCTATCGCAACGGACAGTATCACGATAAAGTGATGGTGGGTGTTACGCGAGAAGACTACCTAGAGCTGCTTGAGCACAACGAATACTGGAGTTGAATAAAAGCGGCTTCTTATCAACCGCGTCAAGCCCATGTCCCTGAAGACCAATATTTTTGCAAACTACATCAGTCAACTTTATGTCACGCTGATCGGAATAGTTCTTGTCCCTTTGTACGTTCAGTACATGGGCGCAGAAGCCTATGGGCTGGTAGGTTTCTTTGCAATGCTGCAAGCTTGGTTCAATCTACTGGATATGGGCCTCTCACCAACCATCGCCCGTGAATCAGCGCGCTACCACGGCGGAGCCATGTCGACGCTGGAATACCGACGCTTGTTCCGTGCACTCAGCGTCATCTTTTGCGCAATTGCATTATTAGGTGGCGGACTGCTTTGGTTGTTGTCCGATGTAGTCGCCAACCGCTGGCTCAAAGTGGAGAACCTGTTGCGAATGGATGTGATACTAGCCGTGAAGATCATGGCCATCAGTGTGGCGCTTCGGTGGATGAGCGGCCTGTACCGTGGGGTCGTTACCGGAGCCGAAAAGCTGGTATGTCTCAGCGGCTTCACGGCGCTGATGGCTACCCTGCGTTTTGTCGGCGTGCTGGGCAGCATGTGGTTGTGGGGCTACACGCCAAGGGTATTCTTTATTCATCAGTTATATGTGGCCGGCTTTGAAGTCGGAGGTCTGTTTCTTCTGTGCCGGCTGCTGCTGCCCAACAAAAGTGCACTGGACCAGCCGATAGGGTGGTCATTTCGTCCTGTCAAACCAACGCTGAAGTTCGCCCTCACCATAGCTTTCACCTCTTCGGTGTGGGTGCTTGTGACGCAGACTGACAAGCTGGTTCTGTCTGGCATCCTGCCTTTGGCCGAATACGGCTACTTCACCCTCGCTGTGTTAGTTGCCAGTGGCATCATGGTCATCAGCGGCCCGATCAGTGGGGCCATCATGCCGCGCATGGCACGCCTGCATGCCGAAGGTCAGCAAGCAGAACTGATCAAGGTCTACCGGCAATCTACCCAGTGGGTCAGCGTCATAGCCGGCTCAGCGGCGATCACTCTAGTCATTTGCGCTGAACCGATTCTTTTCGCATGGAGTGGTAATGCTGAGCTGTCAACAAATGCTGCACCCATCGTGAAACTTTACGCCATAGGCAATGGCTTCCTGGCCATTGCAGCCTTTCCTTATTACCTGCAATATGCAAGAGGAAATCTGCGCTATCACTTGATCGGAAATGCCGTCATGGTCACTTTTCTGATCCCCTGTATCGTTTACGCAGCATCAAAATTTGGCGGTATCGGTGCCGGCTGGGTATGGCTAGGCATCAATGGTATCTATTTATTAACTTGGCTGGCCTATGTGCATCACAAATTAGAGCCTGGATTGCATTGGAAATGGCTAAGACAGGATGTGGTAGCTATTTTGTTGCCACCAATCGCGGTCGGCATTCTCGCCACGTTTATACGCATACAACTGACTGATCGATTCGAGATGCTACTGTACACGTCAGCCATAGGAGCGATAACGCTAGCGGCAACAGCGCTATTTAGCCAGTCAGTGCGAAGTAAAATTTTTAGGCATGAACAATTTTAATATCAATCTCCGCACTCCGAAGGTTAGTGTTTGCGTGGTCACTTACAACCACGAGAAATACATTGAACAATGTCTGCAAAGCCTTGTTGATCAAG
>CAITVN010000069.1 GCA_903895855.1 Oligoflexia bacterium
AACTTCTTCAGGAGTTTGCCCCCCTGGAATCAAAATTTTCAAGATCCGCAGTCCATTCTCTTGGATAAAGCCAGGCACGTCTGGAGCAATTGAACTCAAAGTGCTTTCATTGCCAGTGAGTATCGTCACTCGAGTGCAAATTCGCCCGAATAGTTCGCAATGTTCTCTTGTCAAACGGGCTCCACAAATGGCGACGGCGTTCTCAAATCCTGCCGCATGCATAACGAGCACATCAAAAAAGCCATCAACTAGAATCACTTCGTCGCGATCTCTGATGCCCATTCTGGCCTGTGAGAAGCCAAAGACCATGTCTTCTCTGGCAAATGCGATCGATTCGATCGAGGAGAGATATTTGGGAATCTGACTTGCCATATCAGTGAGCACACCCTTTAGAGGAATTGCTCGACCCGCAAAACCGGCAACTTTGTCTAGACAATTGAAAATAGGAAAGATGAGCCGATCACGAAAAACATCAACCAAACCATCGACATTGTCTATCTGACTCTGACTCCTTCTAATCAGGCCTAGCTCAACAGCGAGCTGAATCGGAGCTTTCGCTGCCCGCAGGTGCTTTGCCAAAGAGTCTGGCGAATCCGCCGAAACGCCACCTACACCTGTCGGAGTGCAGCCGACATAAAATTTATCGATCACTTCTCTCGTCACACCTCGAGATAAAAGGTAACTTTCAGCAGGGCCTGATTTTTTCAAACATGAATGGTAGTACGAAGCAACAAACCGATTCAACTTGTGAGCCACGGTGAGCTTGTCTTGAACTTCGCAAATTTCCTTAGACGACTCTAAAAGAACATCAGAACCGACCCGTCTAGAAAGCTCAGCTAGTGCCTCTTCTAAGTTGAGTGAAAACACCGTCATCAAAAAGTCGATCACGTCGCCTCCTCTCATACATTCACTACAATGATAGCGCTGTTCCGACTCACTCACGCTAAATGAGGGCGTTTTTTGTCGATGAAATGGACAAAGCCCAGTGTAGTTCATTCCGTCTTCTTTTAGCACGGTATGCTCGCAAACGACCTCAAGAATGTTTACGGCCATTTTAATCTCACGCTTTTTCTCTGCCATCACTTCACTCACCACAGGGCCTCCACTTAAATTTAGGTTCACTCTTCTTTTTGTAGGACTGAGATCATACCGGTGCGCCCGCCTCTGTCACCGAAATCACCGAAATTTCTGGCAGTACAATTGCCGATAACAAGCCGCCAAATCCGGCTCCGCTATCGACACTGATATAGTGTTCCGGAAATATGACCACTTTTTCGTGATGATAGACATGCCCGCATACTCCAATAACGCCCTCTTCTTTCAAAAGGTCTTCAGATGAGAACCCCTGAAACGCGTTCAGAAAATCGTATCCCAACTTCACCGCTTCATCGAAAGTCGAGAATTCTCCGCTATGTCGTCTCTCTAGGCGGTCAAGTAGCTCAGAATTAGGGAACCGATACACAGGAGCATGAGAAAAAAAATAATTTTTCCAGCGATAATAGCGGGGTAGCTGCCTTAACCAGAGTGCCATTTCTGGCGGCACCGTACCCGAGGTACGCCACGAATCGTGATTTCCCAATAAGGCAACCGTATTAGGTCTATTTTGTGATAGAGTTTTAACCATTTCTAGCACCCCCAAGTCGTCGGGCCCTCGATCAACGTAATCACCTAAGAAAATGAGTAAATCAGAATCACGCATCTTTTCATTCTCGGTCAACAATTGTAACAGCGAAGCTAATGCTTTGCTATGACCGTGAATATCGCCAATAGCAAAGCATCGAACTGGAACTGAACTCATAACAATCTCCCTGACGAAACGAACACTAAATTTTTAAACCCTCTCATGACCTTCTACAAACTATCAAGCCGGCACTTAAACCTTGCACCCAAAATAAGAGCCACCCCACTTTGTGATGGCCTTTGTTCAAATTTCTGAGCAAGCCGAACTACCTCTAAGCGCCGATCTGCGGCCTTAAGCAGGTCAGTAAAGCCGAACTCATCTTTTTCGAAAACTTTATCTAAGACTTCATCTGCCGGAGTATCGATATATTGTGCGATCAACCTCATGAATATCGAATTCTCGGGTTCGGTAAAAGGCACACCCAAGGTCTTCAACCTCGAAGCACAAGGCTCAACTTCTGAAGACCCAACATCAGCAATTAGCCCCCACTCAAAACGAGTACACAAACGCCTATCTAACCCCTCGATTTCTCTGAGCGGCCAGCCAGCCGTAGCGACAATCTGGCGCTTGGTGCGGTGAAGGTAATTAAAAATGTGAAAGAATTCATCTTCTGCACTTTTTTTGCCAGCAATGAAATCGATGTCATCAAGTAGCAAGAGATCAATACTCTTACGATACTTTTTTCTAAATTGATCGATTAGACCGTGCTCGCTTGCCTCGGTAAGCTCTTTACAGAAATCTTGACCAGACATGCAGGCTACTCGATTTTCGGGACATTTCTTTAGGTAATGATTTCCGATTGCGTGCAAAAGATGGGTTTTTCCCCACTCCGGAGGGCCATAAATAAGTAGAGGATTGTAGTAACGACCAGGATTATCGGCGACAAAGGCCGCTGAGGCGTGAGCAAATTGATAACTTTGATTAACGAAAAAATTTTCAAATGTCTTTTGCGAGTCTAACGACTTGTCAAAGGTCGACCAATTGACTGCC
>CAITVN010000070.1 GCA_903895855.1 Oligoflexia bacterium
GCGACTCTTGCGAGGCATGGATGCCGAAAGCAAGAAAACTGGATGGTTGCGGAGCAAACAAAGAGATCTGCGAGCCGGGCTCTTAAAAAATAGCTAAATTCTGGCCCGTTAGTTTCAAGTACATAGGTAGGTACTACGGTTTTCTTTGCGACCAATTTTTTTCAGCTAGTAGCCTAAAATTTCTCAGACGGTCTAGACCATCTTGGCTAAACAATACCTCCTGCAAGTCTTCAATGGTGTGAACCTGCAAGCGCACGAGATCAAGTTCGGCGTATCCCAAAGTATCAAGCACTTCATCCATGTAGGCTTGATCATGCTCGATCTCCCACTTTTGTACGATTGCCCGATTCACGCCTAGCACAGGGTCTTCATTGAGTCTCCAGAATGAATTCTCGGTCATGACATTCAGTTTGCTCATGGGTTTATAACCCATCGCGATTTCTTGCTTCATTGCTTTTGTTTCACCCAGCGCTTCCATCACTGGCTTGACTGAATAGGCATCACTGATGTCTCGAAAAACCAATTTGCCAGTCGGAACCATGTTGCGATCTAGTTGAATCAAAACATTTTGGCAATTGGGGGTTTCCATCTGAAGTCCGTATCGCAACAAAAGCTTCGCTTTTGAACGCCCCATGACCCGCGCGTACCCCTTCGCCCAAAACTCATCGAACGCGACACCATTCAATTTCGCGATGTCACGACCCGCAAACGGAATACTCATTGCGGGCAGGTAAAAGTGACCGTCTTGCAATTGAGTCATCTCGCGAATGACAATTCCATTCTTAGATCCCACATGAGCCGCAGTGAAAATTTCTTTCAGCATCCCCAACTTTGGATCTGATCCTATTTTTAAATCAACACTATGAAAATAATCAGATCGCTTAACGGCCGCAGCGATGTCAGTTTGAAGTTCAGCTTTTTCGGGCTGATACGTGGTCGCATGCGGAAAATCTGTCGGCGCTTTGAGAGAAAATAGAATTCCACTTTTTTTGTCCCAAATGACAATTGAACGAGAAGCCGTCATTCTACCGGGCCAATAGCCGACAAACTGGGTATCAGCTTTTAGTGCGTGTAACTCTTGAATTACATTTTCAGATACATACGGATGAAATGGCAGCATGACTTTTCCGTCTCGCACGAGAATTTTCTCAAAATGCGCACTCAACTTTGAACCTTTCATCAGCTCAAAGTCGGCAACACTCATTGCATAAACGGGTACTTTCACCGTTTGGGTGGTCTCTCTCGCAATTCTCACATTGGCTTGTTCTTCCCAAGTCAGCAATTGGTCGATCGCATCTCGCTTGAACCCCACAGGTGGTTCAGTGAGCTCAATGGTTCTAGAAGCGAACTGAGGCTGATCAACGACTCCTTCCTCTAAGGCAAAGCCCAAATCCATTTTTCGAATCTCATCGGCCGTACGAATTTTAAATAATTTCTTGTCAAAGCCAAAAACCGCCCTCGCCATTCGTTCTAGCTGATCTTTGACCGCCGAGCTGGCAGGGGCTTCTGAATCCAGTGCTACGCCGCCATCCAGTAAGAAGGGTTTGAGTTCTAAAACGGTCGCACGGTTTAGCTTTTCGAGGCGAACCCGAACCTCGTGACTGAGGGCTCGATTCTCAGGGTGAGCCAAAGTAAAAAGAACTTCTTCAGGAGCACGATTATTAAAGCGCGTCACCTTTGCCCCGAGTAACGTGCGAGCAAATTTTGCGCCTGAATCAGATTTCAACAAGAGCCTCAAGAGACCTTCGGTCTCAGTACTAAATAGCGCTTGGTACTCACCCGCCAAAGCCGACTGAGCAATGGTTAGGCGACCAAGATCTGAGCCACTAATCAGCAATGCCGAAGTGAGCACAATTGAAAACTGAAGCCCCATCAATAGCCCAAGACGAGCCGAACGATTGCGACTAAAAGCGAGTTTTGTCATTGAGTCCCCCCCGAGACACATTTCAAGTCACACGACTCAACACGCTATGACATAGCCACAGGGAAACCCTCAATTCAAATGTAACTCATCGCACAACCCCGCAACGCGCTCTCAAGGAATGCGATAAAACTTGAAAATTAAAACTAAAAAAGTCAGGTATCAGACGGCGTACTTCGCAATCAGTGCATTCGCAGCCGTTGGGTTTTGTTTTGCCTCAATGAGAGCACTGAGCATCAGAGGCACGACTATCGTCGCATCTGACTCAATCACGAACATCGGAGTATCCCGAGTAAGCTTGTCCCAAGTGATTTTCTCGTTTGGAGTTGCGCCCGAATAAGAACCATACGATGTCGTCGAATCAGAGATTTGGCAAAAATACGACCAGGGCTTCACCGGCTCACCCAAATCATACTTAATGGAAGGCACCACGCAAATCGGGAAATCGCCTGCAATTCCACCACCAATTTGAAAGAAGCCCACGCCTTTGCCGGTCGAGAGTTCGCGGTACTGGTCATAAAGTGCGCCCATGTACTCAATGCCTGACTTCACGATCGAAGCGCTGCACTCATTGGTTTTCACGTGTGAGGCAAAGATGTTTCCGAAAGTTGAATCTTCACATCCAGGCACGACCATTGGCAATTGAGCGCGAGCCGCTGCCAACAACCAACATTCATCAGGATTTCCTTCGTAGAGTTTCGGCTCAATTTTTTGAATGAGCTCATAAAAATATTCATGCCAAAAGTGACGACTCTTCGACGCCGTGGCTTGAGTCCACATTGGCACAATGTACTTTTCTACGGCTCGAAAAGCTTCATCTTCAGGAATGCTGGTGTCCGTCACTCGACGCATTCTCTGTTCTAGAATTTTGGTGTCATCGTCTTTGGTAAAATAACGGTACTCTGGAAAATCTTTGTAGCCGTGATGGGCGACTAAGCGAAACAGTGACTCTTCAAGGTTGGCACCTGTCACCGAGAGGCCATGAATGAGGCCGGCGCGAATCGCGGGGGCCATCGTAATGCCCATCTGTGCTGATGACATCGCACCGGCCACGGCCCAAAACATCTTGCCGCCACCTTCAATGTGGCGCCAGTAAGAAAGGGTCGCATCGCGCGTCGCCCTTGAGTTGAAATTCTTATAATTCTTAAGAACGAATTCTAAAATCGGCATGTTTTGATTAGTCATGACCAAGCCCTTACCACTAGGTGCGATCGAGACAAAATCAAAATTTCAATAATCGTTACCTGGATCTTCACTTAACTGGCCCGAGCTCTGTAAGTTGAGAATTCTTTATCGGCACTCTTCAGGTCTTTGACAAAGACGTCCTCGCCTTTGTATCGACGTCAATTTTTTAAGAGATCAGAATCGATATCGCTCTATTTTTGCGACTCTTGCGAGGCACGGATGCCGAGAGCAAGAAAACAGGAAGTTTAAGGAGCCAAAATGGAGTGATATCGACTCTGATCTCTTAAAAAATTGACGCCGAACCTGTGGCTGCGGAATGTCTTTTTACAAAGACCTGAAGAGTGCCGATAAAGAATTCTCAACCCTGGCTAGGGCGAGTTATGGGCACGGGCTAGCATCGTCAAAAGGGCGAATCTAGGCCCTTTAGCTCATCTAAACAAAAGACACCGTTGTTTCGAACAAGCTTTCCATCGAAATAGATTTGCCCGCCACCGTACGCCTCGGTTTGAATCAGCACGAGATCCCAATGCACAGCCGATTTATTGCCGTTGTCAGCATCATCGTAACTATTGCCTGGTGTTAGGTGAATCGAGCCTTTGATTTTCTCATCAAAGAGAATGTCGTTCATGGGGTCGGTGATGAACGGATTCACCCCAATCGCGAACTCACCAAAATAGCGTGCGCCCGGATCGGTATTGAATATCTCTTCGAGCTCTTTTTGATTCTCTGGGCTAGAGAATTTCACGATTTTACCATTTTCGACGACAAGCCGAATGTCTCTGAAGAGCACCCCTTGATTGAGCGAAGTGGTGTTGTACTGAATCACGCCATTGATCGAATTCTTCACGGGTGCCGTAAACACTTCGCCATCAGGAATATTGATTCTACCGTCACACTTAACCACCGGAATGTTCTTGATCGAAAATTCGATATCGGTACCCGGTGAAACGATTCGCACGCGATCGGTGCGACTCATCAAGGCCACTAGCGGATCCATCGCCTCAGACATTTTACTGTAATCGAGATTACACACTTTGAAGTAAAAATCTTCAAAAGCGTCTTGGCTCTTCTTAGCCATTTGAGCCATCGCAGCATTGGGGTATCTTAGAACGACCCAGCGCTTTTTTAAGCGAGTTTTCATGTGCACTTGGCTCATGTAAATGTTTTGGCGAAACGCTTTTTGCTCGCTGCTCAAATCGCTCAAATCAAAAGAATTTGAAGCCCCGCGTATTCCAACATAAGCGTCAACGCGTTCCATGATCGCTTGGTGAAAAACTGAAAACCCAAACACTTGAGTCTCATTCGCGTTTGCAAAGAAGGGTTTGGACAACTGGTCATCTGAACAATTCCAGTACGGAATTGCTCCGACTTCGGTTGAAATTCGAATGATTTCTCGACCCAAATCACGAGTATCGGGGCCCACCATATCGACGTAAAGAATCTGACCCTTTTTAAGCTCAAGGCTGAATTTAACTAAATTACAGGCTAATTGAGAAATTCTTGAATCGACTTTCATGGATTGTCTGCCCCAGTGGTTAAGGCTTAATTATCGAGTTGCTTTCGCAGAAGGAGCCCCTTTTGACGAAGTCTTTTTCGGAGCAACCGGAGGCACTCCTCCTGACCATTTGTCCTTCATCATGTCATCGATAATAGCGAGGGCTTCGATGCGAAGGTCATTGTCAAAAATGAATCGATAAAAATTTTCCATATCAGGGTGGTGTCTAAAATTCTTAAAAGACGCCGACATTTCAGTCGTTGCAGCGGCTAAGGCAGCTGCATTTCCGTCACCTGCTCCCGAGGCGGCAGCATCTCCCAAATCGTCTTCTTCTTCGACTTCAGCGCTTTCGCCAGACTCTTCTGCTTTTCGTTCAGCTTCGACGGGGTCAATCTCGCCCGAGTCGCTTTCGTCGTCTAGATCTTCATCAGAAAGGTCGTCTGAATCGTCTTCGTCATCGGTAGCTTTGCCTTTGGCTTTCACGCCGGCTTTTGCATCGCCTTTACCTTTGGCTGTCTTTGCACCTTCTTTGGCACTTTCTTTGGCTGGCGCGCCTGATTTTGCGATCGCTTTGGTTGCAGCTGGCTTCGTGTCTTTTTTTGCTTTCGTTGACATATTCAGTAACCTCAAATTATCTGTAAAACAGTTCGATCATCGGTTCAACAAGTAGTTTTCTCATCCTGCTGCGCTATTTGTTGAATTGACACCCGAAACCTCAGCCTCGGCCGTCTTAACCAGCCCGTAACGGTGAAGCTTATTGTACAAAGTCTTGATCGTAATGCCCAAACTATGAGCAGAGCGGGTTTTATTGCCATTATGAAAAGCGAGGGTTCGCACAATGTGGTTTTTCTCGACCTCTTCTAATGACATTTCGACCGGTAATTCGCTCGAGTCAGACTTGCCAACCTTTGAGACCGGCATGCGAATGCCATACGGAATGTCTTCAAGTCGAATTTCTTGATTGTCAGCCAAAATTTTCAAACGCTCTAATGTATTTTGAAGCTCGCGAATATTGCCTGGCCAATCGTAGTTCTTAAACACTTCAATGACTCGAGGGTCAATCCAACGAATCTGGGCAGCGTTGCCCCCAAATCTCGAGCTTTTGAGAAAGAAATCAACCAATAGCGGAATGTCTTCGCTGCGCTTTCTCAGTGGCGGCACCCTCAGCGTGATCGTGTTCAGACGATAAAAAAGGTCTTCACGAAATCGGCTTTCTTTCACTTCTTTTTCGAGGTCGCGGTTAGTGGCACTCACGACTCGAACATCGACTTTGATAGGCCTTTTTCCGCCGATTCGGTAGAATTCGCCTTCTTGCAAGAACCTGAGAAGCTTCGACTGAATGCCAATCGACATCTCGCCAATTTCATCTAAAAACAGCGTGCCACCATCGGCGGTTTCACAAAGTCCAATTTTCTGGTTAACCGCACCGGTGAAAGACCCTTTTTCGTGGCCAAAGAGTTCGCTTTCTAAAAGTGATTCTTGAAGCGCTCCGCAGTTAACGGTCACATAAGGACGATTCGAGCGCTCGCTCTTCACATGTAGGCGGCGGGCGACGAGCTCTTTACCCGTACCGCTTTCACCTTGAACCAAAACGGTAGCAGTTGTCGGTGCGATCTTATCGACCATGGTCATTAACGATAAAATAGCCTGAGACTGACCAACCACATCGTTAGCTTTTGATTCGTGGTTAACGAGGGTTTTTAATGCCTTATTTTCTTTTTGAAGTAGCCGTTGTTGTTCAAGAATTCGTTCTTGGGCCTGTCTCAGTTCATTGGTCTTTTCATCGACTGCCGTCTGAAGTTTTCGGCTAAACTCTTTGGTTTCTTGAAAGAGTCTCTGATTCTGGCTCGCGACTGCAATTTGTGACGCCACAGTCGTCGCAGTGAGCACGTCATCTTGGCCAAAAGCGTTGAGCTCATCGCTTTCAATGCCCATTACCGCGACAACGATGTCGTCTTTAATCACAGGCACAGAAAGCTGCGATTTGGTGTTCACCGGAATCGAAAGAGAGGTAAAATGCGGATTTTTCGAAACATCGTTAACAATAGCCGCTTTCTTAGTTTGAATCACTTGCCCGGTGATGCCGGCATCACGCAGCATGGTTTGACCAATTTTAAGGTAATCTTGATAGACCCCCGAATGGGCCCTCAAAGTCGCCATCGGGCTGGGCACGCCGCTGCTATCGACGACTGTCCAGATGTGAATTCCGTAATAATTGAACTTCTTTTGAACCAAGTTCACGACCTCAGAGTAGAAGTTATCTGAGTCGACCAACGATTGAAGTTTCGCACTCAGTTCACTGAGCAACTCGAGCTGAACCACTGGTTTGTTTGAGGTTTTTCGCAATCCTAGTGAAATAGCTGAAGCCTCTGCCGCCGCATTAGACTCTACACTGGCACCTAAATTTGCCCCAAAATTCGCACCGAAATTCGAATGAACCAAAGTAACCTCCGGGTAACTATCCATCCCGTCAAAAGAAGACCAATTCGATCTACTTCGACGCGACGCATACTAATACCCTTTTTACATACTTTGGTCAATGTAATAAATACCACGTTGCGTCATTTTTACTCGGGTGGAGATTACCCGCTTAGGCGGCGTTTCGGAGGCCCTCCTACCGAAGTACGGCCTCCCGCTACTTCTTTGGGCCAAAATGGGCTTTTAGCTCATTCAAAACTGTTTTTTCAGCCATCAATCGTAGAGCTTTGTCTTCGGTTGCCTTCTCCATGGCCTGCTTGTCATGAATCTCTTTCATCATAGAATTCATGGTATTATCAGAAGGATCTAACCAAGCATTCGATCGCATTAAAGCACTTTTTGCGTCTCTTATCCAACGTCTACCGAACTCGTCCCGACTACCATCTTTTTTGCATTGTTCAGTGTGCCCAACTTCATGCAATAGCCAGCGAACCTGCTCATTGGTAAGCGTAAACTCAGTGGGGAGTTTATCTAAGGCACTCACCATAGCCTGATTATTGAAGTAGATGACCGTACAATCGGTGGTCGCATTATCAGCAGGTTGATTACCCGAGAAATCATACTTCACCTTTGACCAGTCAGAGTCGTAATGCTTGGCAAGAATCACCTTCACCCACGAAGCGAGCTGGTGCGGTGATCCGGCGCCTTTTTCAAGGTTGCCCATATACCTCTTAAAAAGGCTAAGCTCGAAGTCACCGGGGTTTAGAACACCGGGAATCTCAAAACTGACTGCTACCGTTGAAAAAAGAAAGCATGCGCCTAAGATCACTCCAAATTTGATGCCGTTTGTTTTCATCTAAAAAGTCTCCATAAAATAGGGTTGGTTAAAAAAGTAACTGTCAACTTTTCGGATGCGGGGCGGTTTTTCTAAAATAAATTCGCGATTCCTGTAATTCGCGATTCCAATTTAACAACCCGTCGTAAAATAGAAATTATTTTTAATTTTACGACGGGTTACTTTAGGCCATGCTCCATTCTAGGCGCCGACATATTCTTGATCAGGTTCGAAAAAAGCTGAAGTTTGGTCGTATTTTGACCATTCAAGGTGATTGCATGACTGTCGACCGCGAAAATACGCGTCACGAAGCGCGTGACGAAATCAGCAACCCAGCCCAAATGGGTTAAGCGAGTTGAGAGGACCATTATCATAGGCACCTCATTGGTTTTCAAAATTACCACCCTTTTAGTTACATTTTACTATCGAAAGGGTGGCAATTTAGATTCAACTCGGCCAATACAGCAGTCTTGGTTTACCTACCGCACTCGTACAACACTTCAATCGGCTCACATTTGAGAGTGCAAGGGCCGTCGCCCATGTCAACAGAGCCTTTTTTGATGGCAGCATCGGTCGAAAAACGAATTTTTCCTTCATCAGTTTTTGAAACAAAGCTCACGCCTTTGTCTGAAAAACTGACCTCGCCTAGCGCGCCAGAAAACACTTCTTTGCCTGAGCCAGACTCCAATAAGACAGCCGCAAATTTCTTGTGAGCCATGCGCTTAGCGCAGGCATAGCGGTTGTCAGCCATCAAAGTGAGCGAACCAAAGACCTCATTTGGGCAAGTAGAATCAAAAGTACAGACGGCGACGCCATCAAGCGATGCCCCGCGAATGCGCGCTGCTTGAGCTGCACTAATTGATGCCATGGCGATGATCGAACTCAGTACGACGAGTGATTGAATTTTCATTTGAAAAGTCTCCTTTTTGAAGTGTTGTTCAGACGTGATTGTCTTTGTGAGATCAATTATAAATCTGGCGACACCAGTCAAAACAGGTGAATGTCGTATGGTTTGAGACACTAAACTTTAGCAAAAGTATTCAAAAGGGGCATTATGTGGATCACCCAAGAACCGAGTTCGTTTCTTACTCGCAGAAACTCCATTTAACCCCAAGTGCCACGAATATAAACCCCTAACTTCGCGGCTACCGGGTACTCAATAGACTAAGGAAACCACTCTCGTGAAAACAAATTCGATCAAATCAACTCGGCCGAAAATCAACGCTTTTAACCTAATTTCTCTGAGCCTTCTGAATGCCATCAGCATCAGCGCCACCTTTGCCCTTGCCGAAGAGCCCTCATCGGTCTCGAGGTTCTCATCTCAACGCGACATCATCAGCATTTCAACCCTAGACTTCGGATACCACGATTCAGCCATCAGAATCGGCGACGGCATCACGAGAAGTTCAGACTCGATTCGCCTCACCCCACTCACGATTCGCGGATCTACCGGCTACTTCTTTGATAACCAAGACCAAGCCGGTGAAACCATCAAATTTCAAACCGGAGTCACCCTCATCATCAGAGAGCTTGGCTTGGCCGGGCCGCGCGACTTAGCCCAAGGCGTGTTTTTGCCTCTAAAACCGGGAATCGATGTCTCCATTCAAGTCGATAACGCAAAAAAAGAACTGATTCGCCAAAACTACGATGTCACTATCGCAGGCCTTTATTACTTTCGTTCGATTGGTAGCGCAGACGCCGAAAAAAATGCAGTCGACTCAATTTTTGAACTGACCATGCTGCCGATTGGCTTTGAAAAATCAATCGACCCCAGAGTTAAAATCGAAAAAACCGTCGCTAAAATTGCTTTGGCCGAAGTCGCTGGACACGTAGCAAAAACTGTCGAAATCGAAGGGAATGTAAAATTTCTCGAAGCCGATTTCGGCAAGGTTCAATTTGGTCCGATCTCTGGCATCGTGAGCTTAACGCCCATTCAAGGAATGCTTCGCCTGGGGTTCTCTCTGGGGGCTGCCGGCCAACTTCACAACACGAACGAAATTTCTGTTCAACTACGAACCAAAGATATGTTTCTATCTGACGAAATGGGCGGTAACCGATTAGTCGATACCTCTTCAGTTGGCGTCGTCGAATTCGCCAACACCACTTCTCTTGATAATATCAGTGGATCACACGTGAACCTCGGCTTCACTTACACCAACGAAACCGCATGGAACCAAATCGACGACTCACTAAAGACCATTCAGTCGTACCAATTCAACCTCGGGGGCTCTTGGTAAGTAGCAATGCAGCGCTTCACTGTAAGATTTGTGAGTTTTCTTCTCGCATAGAGCGTTTCGTTGATTTAGGGTGCGAACCAAAGAATCAATGCGAAACGGAGAGTCTCAATGTTAGGTTCAATTCTTACGCAAGATAGAAAGTTTTTTGATCTTTTTAACGCCATTGGCGATCTGATCGTCGAAGCCGCGACTGAGTTTCGCGCTATGCTTCAAGACCTGTCACATGCAGAAAAACACGCCCGACAAATTAAAGACCTTGAACACAAAGCTGACGAAGTGACTCACCGTACGGTTGAGCTCTTACACAAGACCTTCATCACGCCGCTTGACCGCGAAGACATTCATCAACTGATTTCTCGATTAGATGATGTGATCGATTTCATTGACGCAGCCGCCTCAAGACTACACCTGTATGAAATCACTGAATCGAATGACATTTTTAAAGCGCTCGGTGAAACCGTTTTACAAGCCGCGCTCGTCATTCAAAAAATTGTACGCGAGCTGCCTAACGTTTCTAAGCAAGGCGCGAGCATTGTGAAATCATGCGTCGAAATCAACCGCCTCGAAAACGATGCCGATCATGCTTTAAGATCAGGGGTCGCGAAGTTATTCAAAGAAGAACAAGACATTCGTCAATTGATTAAACTCAAAGAAGTCTACGAACTCTTAGAAACCGTGACCGACCGTTGCGAAGACGTGGCCAATATCATTGAAAGTATTGTGGTTGAGTACGGCTGATTGTCTGTTGCTCACAAAAAGGGGGCTACCCAGTGACGTTTAATCCGATGTTAATTTATTTCATTATCGCGATCGCCTTGGCCTTTGACTTCATGAATGGGTTTCATGACGCCGCAAACTCAATCGCCACTGTCGTTTCAACACGAGTGCTGAAGCCACAACATGCCGTGGCTTGGGCAGCATTTTTTAACTTTATTGCCTTCTTATTTTTCGGACTCAACGTGGCCAATACCATCGGCAAAGGCATCATTGACCCTGCGATTGTTGACCCGCTAGTGATTCTCGCGGCTCTGATTGGCGCTATTTTTTGGGATGTCGTAACTTGGTATTTCGGAATTCCCTCGAGTTCTTCGCACGCACTCATTGGAGGACTCGCCGGTGCCGCGGTCGCCAAAGCTGGCGTTCATTCACTGAATGCTCCGGGTTTTTTAAAAATCAGCATTTCGATTATCGCATCACCCCTAATCGGCTTCGCGTTGGCGTTCGTCTTGATGGTACTCGTGTCGCTACTATTCTACCGATCGACACCCAGAAAGGTTGATCGCTGGGGGCGCCGAATGCAGTTAGTTTCGGCTTCGCTTTACAGCCTGGGCCACGGTGGCAACGATGCGCAAAAAACCATGGGCATTATCGCCGTTTTGCTTTTTTCTAGCGGCATGTTGAAAGGCTCGTTTCATGTACCGTTTTGGGTTGTCATTAGCTGCCAGGCTGCGATGGGGCTAGGCACTCTTTTTGGGGGCTGGCGTATTGTCAAAACGATGGGCATGAAAATCACCAAGCTAAAACCGATCGGCGGATTTTGCGCTGAAACCGGCGGTGCACTCACTTTATTTTTCGCTACGAGCCTTGGCATTCCGGTATCAACCACTCACACCATTACCGGATCAATCATCGGCGTCGGCGCAGTGACTAAGCTCTCAGCCATTCGCTGGGGTGTCGCTGGCCGCATTGTCTGGGCGTGGATATTCACAATTCCGGCCTCTGGTTTTGTCGCGGCGATTTGCTGGTGGTTGGTCAAATAGCCGAAATGGCAACCCACTTCGCCAGGTTTTAGTTACAAGGCCGATACAAAGCCGGAATTTCAACTGTCGCACTGATTCGATTGGCTTCAGCGTTGAGTTCTTCTTTTGAAGCCGGTTTACAGTTCAACACGTATGAATAAGTCTTTGGCTCTGACCAGCCTGAGCTCGTGAAAACTCGGCCAAAATCCCAATGATCATATTGGCGCTGCGAGACTTCGACCTTCAAAAACGCTTGAGTGCCGGTTTTCATTTCGATCGAATAATGTCTCTTGAAATCGACATCAATCAAATTGAAGTAACGGTCGATATCGACAGTCGACTCTGGAACGTTATCTCTGTAGTTGATGCAAACATCTGTGTAACTGTCTTCACGTTTGTGAACGTGGGTATTTTCACTGTCTACCGCCAAAAAAGGAGGATTTTGAATGAGCGTTTCAGAGTCTGAATTTGTCGAGACTAAAACGGTTGACCCAATCAGGCCTCTGCGCGGGCCCGGCACGAATTCTTCTGTCCATTTTTCGCAGGCTTCGCGCACAGCCTGGTAGTTCTTCCAAGCTGCTTGATAACTGGCCTTTTGTTCAGTGCTCATGTCGTCGCGAAATTCAGTGGGCAACTCTCGTCTCACCTTTTCAATCGAGTCACAGGGATTGCTTGGCGCAGTCTGAAGACTGCAAATGTAACCTTGATTGGCGCCAGGTGTAGCAGCAAAAACAGAGGCCGCCATAGCACTCATTCCAAGCGTTAATAACAATGCACTTCGAATACTCAAACGGGTGTTCCAAAGGTTCATAGATAATTACCTCAACTGATTTCTTAGGCTAACTTTTTAATGATCTAAAACTAACCGGTCTAGTCAGTTAAAAGAACTTACCGTTTTGGCAATTTTCTAGAATCTGTCGAGTCTATCTACTGACTACTGAAATCGTTTATCGACGTCAGGTCTGCGGGAAGGGGGTTGTTTGATAAGTATTTGTTATTAAAAAGAATAACTCGATAGTAGGGCTACAATACAGAGATCTTGTATTTGAGTTACAAGAAATGATACAATTATTGTAACATGATTTCAAGATACTTAACTACCCGTAATGACTCATCCTATTTAATCTTGGGGCCCAGGCAAACTGGCAAAACCAGTTTTGTCAAAGCTAAGTTTCCGACCGCCTGGAATATCAACCTGCTACTCACTTCAGAGTATTTGAAATATTCGAAAGATCCCGGACTCTTTCGAAAAGAAGCACTCTTTCGTTTTCATGGCCGCCCAAAAGACCAAATAGGCATGACAGTCATCATTGATGAGATCCAGAAAGTGCCCGCCCTTCTCGACGAGGTTCACGCACTGATTGAAGAATTACCCGGCTCACAGTTCATTCTCACCGGATCAAGCGCAAGAAAATTGAAACGAAATGCTGTCAACCTGCTTGCGGGTCGCGCGCTTTCGAAACGCATGTATCCGTTCATTTTTCCTGAAATTTCATCGTTAGCCCATCTTGACCTCAATGAATTGCTTCAATTTGGAACGCTTCCCGGAGTCTTCGAAAAAGAAACCGATCTCAAGAGAGAAATTTTGCGCACCTATGTCGACACCTACTTGAAAGAAGAGATTCAAACCGAAGGCCTCACGAGAAGCCTAGCTCAATTTTCACACTTTCTCGACGTCGCAGCCCAGAGTTTCACCGAAGTTTTGAATCTTTCAAAAATCGGCCGTAGTTGTGGGCAATCACCAAAAACAACCCAAAACTATTTCGAAATCTTAGAAGACACCCTCATTGGATTTCGCCTCATGAGCTGGTCAGAAAGCAAACGCAGTCAACTGGCCTCACACCCCAAATTTTATTTTTTTGATAATGGCGTCACTTGTGCTCTTTTGTCGCGACTGTTAGATCCTTTAGATCCCTCACTTCGCGGCAAACTCTTTGAGCAATGGCTAATCAATGAAGTTCGCGCTCGGGTTGACTACGATGCCAGAGACATTCAACTGTTTTCATGGCGAACCCAAGTAGAAAACGCCGAAGTCGATCTGTTAGCCGCTCGAGCAAAGACGCCCCTGTTTGCTGCCGAAATCAAGAGTTTCAACAAACCGTCGCCAGAGCATTTTCGAAATTTAAGAATTCTAAGAAAAGACTACCCAAAACTGCCCCTTTATCTGATTTGCACCGCCGATCACGCTTACCGCGACGATCTCGACGACTCAATCACAGTCATACCTTGGGCTAAATTCTTGCTTGAAGAACTTCCGAAATATTAGATGCCAAACAAATAAGATAAATACACTCTATAAGTATAGTAATACCTGAGCCCATGAAAACGAATACGAAACTTGCCTTAAGTTTTAGTTTAATCGCCCTCATTCACTCGTTGAGTGCCTTGGCCGAGCCAGTGAAGTTAAACATGAACTCTGGCGACGCAGGCGGAGACCGTATTTTCGAGTTCGGCGCCGGCTACGAAGCGACCCAAAAAACGAAGGTTCGGTTCTTAGTGAGCTTTGGCGAACAAATCGACCTGAGTGACTCGGGCTTACCTAACGTCATCGATAAAATTTTGCCGATCGAAGTAACCTTGGGTATCGACACCAACTCTGACACCAAAATCTCTCGCGCATCCATCTCAGGTGCCGCGATGGTATTCGATGGCACCCAAATCGCAACTTGGCTAAATACAGCAAGTCTAGTCGCCTTACCATTCAATTACGATCGCGATTTAGATCGCAAACTCGCGCACTCATTTCATATTTACCTAGCGGGCATAGAGTACGACAACTCTGATTACTTTTGCCCAGCCGGTGCTGAATGCCAATTTAACGAAACCGGAAAATTTTTAGAACCCATCATTCGCATCGCAGCTAACGCCGTGGGCTTTCAGTTTTCAAAAATACTCGAAGGTCAGTCAGACACTCAAATGGGCATCGCCGTCGCTCGCGCCGAACTCGCCGCTGGCTTATGGGCCCAATTCGAATGTGGCAGCGACTCTGCCTGTAGCAACATCAAATGGTGGATCGGTGGAATCAGCACTGACGTAGGCGTCAGCACCCATGATGGGTCACCCTCGGTAAACGTGAACGCTTATTCGCGAATCGAGTATGAAATCGGCTCACAATTCAATCTTTACCTCGAAGGTGGATACCGATTAAACAATGAAAAAATAGCCGATGACCAAGGCCAAACGAATTTTGGTAGTCCGTACTTTCAAGCCGGCATTGGTTTTAATTTTTTCTAGTCATGTATCACTAGTTTGATAGCGCTAAGTAGGCGGCACAAGCTTCGCGGCGCTAATTTTTCGCGCCCACCCAGCCATGTAGAGAGGGAGCGAGAGAAGTTCGAACTCGTTATTTTTAAGATAAGACGGTGGCTCACTATTGAACCTTAGTCCAAACTGCCGCTTCTTTTCGCTTAGAAAAAGATGGAGTGACCGAAGTCGACCTGTCTTACCTGACTTCACTTCTACTGGCACAACCCAACTGCCCTGTTGAATGACATAATCAACTTCAGCTGATGATGACTTTTCTTCTCTCGCCCAGTAATGCAACTCGGGTGGCTCAAATTCTGGCAGCGAACTCAGAAGTTCTTGTCCCACAAACTGTTCACTCACCACACCTTGATGAACCAGCGTCACCTCTGCCACGTCATTAAAATGAGAAAGATCGAGTTTCAGTGCCCTAGACACCAAACCAATATCCAAAAAAAGTGTTTTAAAAAATTTCTGATCAACTTCAGCGCCGAGCGGAATGCCATTGCACGAGCTATGAAGAACCTGAGTAATTACCCTGGCGAGTTTCAAAAGCTCATATGCGGCACTGAGATCGCGCGAGCGCTCATCAGGACAGAGTTTTGAAAAAACGGTCTTTTGCCCAACCCTTTGGGGCAAGCGCATAAAAAGTTGCTGCACACGACCGATTTTTGCGTGACTTGCATATTTCGAAAAATCAGCTTCGAAAGTAGATAACAAAGACTGCTGAATTTTTTGAACTTCGAGCAACGAATGCGTGTGCTGCCAGGTCAGAATAGCTTCGGGCATGCCGCCAATGAGTGCGTACTTTTTCAGAAGATCGAGGCATTTTTCGTGAACCAAATGGGGGAACGATTGGTCTAATTTCCAGTGATCCAAGTATTCAACCAATTTTTCTTCGCCCACTGCTAACAAAAATTCTCGATAATTCATCGGACCTAAATACGCAAATTCTACTCGACCAACAGGCATTGAAAAATCGTGTTTCTTTAATGTGAAATCGAGCAAAGATCCTGTGGCGATGACGGCTAGAGCAGGCAAATTCTCGTAAAACGACCGCAGTAAAGGAAGCGCCTCGGGGCACGCCTGAATTTCGTCGAGAAAGAGTAAGTCGTTACCAACGTCGAGTTTTTCTTTGAAATGAATCTCCAGCAAAAGTATGACTTGAGAAAGATCAGTCTCTCGAAATAGCTCCCGCAATTCAGCCGATTTTTCGAAATTCACGGTGTGTACTTTTTTGAAATTTTCTCTACCCCAGTTTTCGATCAGTGTGGTTTTACCGACCTGGCGGGCTCCTCGAATGATCAATGGTTTTCGCTTGAGCCCAGGTTTGACTTGTTTCCATTGGTCGAGAAAATTTGAAAAATCACGTTTCATATTGGGTTTAATTATATCCAGTACTTGGCTAAAAAGAAAGGCAATTAAAACCACTCATTTCATGAGAACGTCGGTCCCCGAATGCAATCTTCTCTCTAACTAGTCTAGAATCTCTCAACTTTACTCTATCTATTCAAATAGTTAACTAAGAAAAGAATTCCCGTCTATTAAAGTGCTTCAAGTTGCGCCAGTTGGGGCGAGACCCACGAGGCAAGAGACCGGAATGCCACCATCGTAAGTAGATCATTATACTCAGGTTAAGGTAGTCAACTCTAATTATGGCCCCAACTCCTACAAAAACAGCCTCAACACTAACTCAGTACCCCAGGCCAACTAAAGCATTGCACACGCTTCGGGATATGGCGCTCGCGATCACCATTGCTATCGCGGCAGCGAGCAGCGCCACAATTCCCATCGTCTACGCAGCGCCACCCGCTGGTAAACTAACCGAATTTATTTTGAACTCAGAACTCGCACAAAATTTAAGGGCAGAGTTGACCTCGACCCTTGAAAAATCACTCAGCCAAGCTCTCACTCCAGCGATCGAGGCCACAGTCGTGAAACAGCTTTCACACTCTCTAGAAGCACACTTTATTGAAGAGTTCGGAGTCACCTTTGAAGAAAGCCTAGTAGCGGGCCTATCGACCGAGCAGCTAAACTCAATTCATCAACGCCTCAAATTCGAACTTGGGGTTGAAACCGAAGGCCTAGGCTCAATGCCACAGCTCTTCAAAGTGAGAAAAGCACGAAAACCCGAGGCTGTCTTAGACTTACAAACTAAAACAAATGGCGAGTTGGCTGAAATGATCAATACCCGCGCACTCGATCGAGTGCTCTTAGACATCTCACCTGAACACTTCTTTAGTAGCGAATCAGAACAAAACTATTTTCGAATGGCTCTCAAATTTCGGGGGCTTTTTCAATCAAGTGAGCTTCAATCAAAAGTGCTACCCACGTTTATTCGGGCTCAAATCAATACCAAGGGTGCGCTACCCGAATCACAAGTGACTGAGTACCTCAATCAGATCATTCGCGGTGACACCGAAGAACTCAGCCAGTTTCTTGATCAAGTCATTTTGCGCATTTCACAAACTCTCTTGCAGCCTCAAACCTATCGCACGTTGATCGAGCTAGACAAGGCCGCTACAACTCTAGGGTTGAGTACTGATCAATTCATTTCGCTCTCGAAAATCTGGCGCGAGGGCAGTCAAAACTACACACAAGAAATCAAAAGAGCCCTCTATTACCAATGGGTGACCACTCAAAATAAAATAGCCTCTGAAGTACTCAGCGTTTCAAGTGCGCAGTTGTCTCAACTTGAACTAAAATCCGTTAAACCCCACTTTTTATTTGAACGTTCAACCCTAGAAAGAGTCGAAGCCGACCAAAAACTCTGGCAGGCCGTGGTCGACCACTCAGCGCCAGCCTTCGCCCCCCCACTACTCGAAGCCCTTGATTCTAAACTTTTGGGCTCGGTTCTTCGTGAAGACATCGCCTGGGTGACATCATTGGCCAGCGGTCATCAGCCTTCAGTCAGTCAAAAAGACCTTCGCGCGGTGATTGCGAACTTCACGTTTCTCGCGCCAGAACCCATGTCACAAGCAATAGACCGAATCATTCTTCGAATCGCATCTGCATTAGACCTGAACGAGCGCAAGAGTTTAACTGAGCAAGTCATGCAAATCCGTCAGGTAGCACAAACTCTGGCAATCGATCAAAATCAGCTACTAAAAGCATCAAAAACCTTCACGAACGCCGTCAACAAGAGCTACGAGACACTTCGTCAAGCGTTGCTCTATCGAATCGCAAACTCTCAGCAAGAAATCGCCGAGGCCGCGCTCGAGTTTAACGCTCGCAGGTCTCGATTGCTCTTCAAATCTTCGACGCTTCACTCACCCATCATCATCAGCGACACCTACACCAGCGACAGCATCTCTAGTATTCACCAAAAATTTGTCACCTTCTCAAAATCTACGCGCAAACTTTTTATTCGTCAGCACTTTGAAACTTTACTCAAGAGCGGTGAAACCTACAAAAATAATCTACTTGAGTTTATCAATGAATATCGTGAACGAGACCCTAACTATTACAATCATGTGTTAAGACCAGTCGTACCATTCGAAGAAATCATGCCTCTCGTGAAAGTCTATCGACCCTATTGGACTTATGAAGCTCAACCAGCAGATGAGCGTAAAGCCGTTTTTGATCGAGTGATTAATAACGACTTGAGCTTCAATCGCAAAATCGACCCGATAGAACAGAAGCTCAGAGAATATTTCATGAATCCCGAAGCCAACCCCAACCAATTGATCGAGGGGGCGCAACCATGATCAGCCGCAAGGCCGAGGGCCAATTTTCGCGATTGAGTTTGATTTTCTTTTCCACGGTGACGACACAGCTTCTTGCCCTGAATCTCTCGACGACTACTAATTCATTTGCGGCAACGCCCCCAGCAGCAGAACAAATCGCCAATCGAATGGCTCGATTTATTTTAGGCTCAGAAACGGGTATCGAACTCAAACGCGAGATCGAATCCGTACTCTATCAAACCACCCGACCCAGCCTTGATTACTCTAATGAATCGATCGTCATTCAAAGATTGTCTTCTCGCCTTGAAGCCAATTTTATCGCCGAAAACGGCGTCACTTTCGAACAAGCGCTACTTGAAGGCCTAAGCCCAAAGCAAATGGCCGGCATTAGAAAACGCCTGAAAATTGAACTGACGGCCGAAGCGTCGGGCCGCGGCTCAATGCCCCACCTATTCAACGTCAAAACCGATGGCAAACCCATCAATCAGTATGAAACACAACCGCGCGTTGAAGACCCCGAGCTCGTTTGGCTCTTGCAACGAGACAAGCCAACCACACCGCGAATTCAGAGTGAAACCGAAATAGAAACCGCAGTAGAATTAGCTCTTTTCAAGACGAATGCACCTCACCTAGCGCAAGAACAGATTCACTCAAAAGCAATTCGAACCCTTCAAAAACTGGGGCCACTCGTTGAGACAAGTATCTTCGACCTAGCACTCAGAGCCGAACTGAGCAATCGAGCCATCTACTCGAAAGCTCAAACAAAGAAGGCTCTCGATTACCTTCTCACAGCAGAGCCCGACGATCTGGCCGCATTTTTCAATAGACTGATGGAACGCATCTCGATCATTCTAGAAACTCACTACAAAACTCCTGAAACCGAGAATTTTTCGAAGAAAGCTAAAGCCCTCGGCATCTCTGTGGGTGATTTCGAGCAGATGCGAAAAATTTGGATGAACGAAGTACCCAAAAGTTACGCAGACATACGTCTAGCTCTTTTCGTTAAATATTCAAGCGAACGAGAACTCACTTTATCTCGCATAATCAGATTCAAGGTCGAATCAACGCAAGAGATTTCAAACTTCTCTAGCTTCACTAAAGCCAAGAGCCAAGCATACGAGTCGAGCGCATCTGACAGTGAGAATGAACTATTCACCCAACAGGTTCAGGTGTTTCAAGACACCCAATTAAAGCAAACGAAACGTAGTCTCTGGAATGAAAAACTCAAAGAACCCTTGAGTGAACTCACAAGCCGAAGTGAGCCGATAACCAAAGAGGCGGTGATTAGCGCACTATTAAAGCCACTCTTTGACTCTGATTTGATATCTAGAACTGTCGCAGCGCTTTATTTGAACGAGAGGCGAATGCCGAAAACCGCAGAATTTGAACTCATTATCAGTGCGATTCTGTTGAGCGAGCCGGCGCAGACAAAATCGTCGTTAAGAGGTATCATAAGAATACTGACTCGAGCTATCGGCGACGGGCAAACAGTCAGCGATCTCATGAGTCAAGTAACGAGCCAGCAAAATTACCTTCACCTTTCAGACGATGAAACTCTCTACTTTGCCAAAAACTGGGGTCAATTGATCACACATCATTACACTGAACTAGAAAGGGCCCTCATTGCACACCTCAGCGCCAACACAAAAGAGATCGCTAGAAAGGCCGCGAAAATCGCAAAGTGGGACAGATTTCTTGGCGTACTCAAAGACCACAACCAAGTCATGATTGACGGCCCTGAATCGTCGGTCAGCTTTCTCATGAAAATGCAAGACCTGGCGCCTGAATTCGAAAATGGAAAATACATAGACGAAAATCCTCATTTCTACCTGAACCATCGTCAATCAGAAGAGAAATTTGAGAGACTCGTTAAACTCGGAAAACTCTGGGAAAAAGCCACAGATGCGAACAACTCTAGAAAAGTAAATGCCATCAATTCAGAAATTAAAGCTGAATATCAAGTCGTACTCGATTCGCTCAAAAGACCTGAAGACAAGCAGCTCTTAGAAACCAACTCAACCGCCCCTCGCCGATCGATCGACCTAATGGTGCCCAGCGACACCCTGCCGGATGGTGCACCTAACACTGAAACCGACCCCTACGACGCACTCGACCCGTCGGGCTACTGATTCTCGATTGAATTCACCCCTCGCGCCTGCGGTTAGCCATTGTCAAAAGTGGGTTTTTCTGTTTCACTTTTAACAACTTAGGAGAATTGAAACCATGGCTAATCAAGATCGAATTGTCGTTGTCACCGGTGCGAGAACCCCGTTCGTCAGAGCGCGTTCAGTATTTCAAAAATTACCCCCATCTACCCTAGGTGGAGTCGCCCTTCGCGAGACGGTGGCGAAGTCAGGAATCGACCCTAAGTTAATCGACGAGGTTTACTTTGGTATCGTGAGCCCGCCACCAGAAGGCAGCAACATCGCGCGCGAAGCCCTTTTTGATTCGGGCCTTCCCTCATCAATTGCCTGCACAACCATCAATCGCTACTGCGCCTCTTCACTTGAAGCTGTGGCCGGAATCACCGCAAAAATCATTGCCGATCAAATAGACATTGGCATCGCAGGCGGCGTTGAATCGATCAGTTCGGTTCAAGCTCTGTTTAGTAAAGAAGCCACCGATTTTTTCATGGGCTTACAAAAAGTAAAAGGCCTGCCGGGTGCGATCAATGCGGCGTCGCATTTTTCTCCGAAGTATTTCATGCCCCAAGCTCCAGGCATCAAAGAACCCACTACCGGAATGACCATGGGTCAATCGGGTGATTTGATGACCCGAACCTTCAAAGTGAGCCGAGAAGAGCAAGATCAATTCGCTCTCAATAGTCACTTGAAAGCTCATAAGGCTTGGGAATCTGGCTTTTTCAACTCTCACGTCGTACCCGTCGCCACACCCGATGGCAAAGTCATTGCGAAAGACACTGACGTTCGAGGCGATAGTTCGCTTGAAAAGTTAGCAAAACTTAAACCCGTTTTCTACAAAGACGGTTCGATCACTGCGGGCAATGCAAGCCCCCTCACTGACGGCGCTTCAGCAGTCATGATCATGAGAGAATCTCGAGCAAGAGAACTCGGTTTAAAACCCATCGGTGTGATTCGTGGTTACGCCGCCGCCGGGGTCGACATTAAAAAAGAGCCTCTCCTCATTGGCCCCGCCTATGCGATTCCGGGCGCATTGAGACGCGCCGGCGTGAAATGGACAGACCTTGATATCTTAGAGTTTCACGAAGCGTTTGCCGGCCAAGTGCTTTCAACCTTCAGGGCCATTGAATCAAAAGAATTTGCAAAAGACAAACTGGGTCTTGAATCAGCCATCGGCACCGTTGACATGAGTAAAGTCAATCAAAGCGGCGGTAGTATTCCGATTGGTCACCCATTCGGCGCTACCGGCACTCGCATGGTTCTTCAAACTCTCTATCAATTAAGGCAAGCCAAGAAGAGTTTAGGACTCATCTCAATTTGCGCAGCCGGCGGTTTGGGTAGCGTCATGATTCTTGAAGCGATCGATTAAGAAATCAGAGTGAGACTGCTAAGCCACTTCAACGAAACGTTTGTGAGACGCTTTTTTCAATTTGACCGACACCCGAATCACCTCGTTCTGATCTTTTTGATCTTTGGGTGCACGATGGGCTTTTGGTCAATACCGTTCACCGGCGATCAAAAACTCTATGTTTCGGTAGCCCGAGAAATGCTCGAGCAAAACTCGTGGCTGAAGCCTTACTTATGGGGCGAGAGCTATTACAATAAGCCGCCATTTCTGTACTGGACATTACTCACAAGCTGGAAGGTATTTGGACTCAACCTCTGGGCAACTTACCTGCCTTCATTAATCGCACTCGTGATGAGTTCGTACTTCTTGGGTGAAATTGCTTTTCTCCTTCGAGAACGCCGCTGGTTCTTGAATACGGGGCTTTGGTTTGCGGTCAGTTTCGGTGCCATCACTTACACCTACGCGGCCCAGATGGAAATTTGGACCGTCTTATTTTATGCAGCCTCTTGGTGGGCGGGTCTGAAATTCTTAGACGGCGAACACGGCAAACGAAACCTAAACTTACTTTACTTGGCGTTCTTCGTTGCTGGTCTTTCGGCGCTTGTCAAAAGCCCACTCTATTCGGGTTTTTGGGTGCTCGGGTTTTTTCTCTACCTTTTTATTGCCGGCGAGTGGGAGCTCTTCATTGAAAAACACCTTTACCTTGCGTTAGGCGTCGGTGTGGTCTGCGGCCTCTCGTGGTACGTCTACATACTCGCCGTCGATTCGTCGCGCTTTTACGATCAGTACGTTTTACAAGAAACGTTCGGAAAATCGGGCGGCAACAGCAGCACGCTGGTAGGCTTTTGGTCTGGACTCATCACTTTGAGTCTACCTACTTTGCTCTTTAGTTTTCCGGCTATTCGCACCCTTTGGCGAGAAAGACGAACAGACCGAGTCGGAAAAGTGGTACTCGCCTGGATAAGCTTCCCGGCACTTTTTTTCAGTATTTTTCCGTACCGAGTTCACTCTTACCTCATTTTGATCGTACCAATGATAGCCCTCACGACCGATTGGGGACTGTTTCGTTTGGCAAAAACTTCGATAGCAAAGAAATCACTCAGATTCGCAGCAAGCACGGTTGCGATAGCCTGCTTGGCACTCGCGGCTGTTCTCATGCGAAGCCAAGTGTCAAACCCCTGGATAACTTTACTTTGGTTTTTGTCAGCCCTGTCAATGCTCGCTTTCGGATTTACCAATCGCATTCGCGGTGTGATTTTGAGTCTTTTACTCATTGCAGGACTCATTCACGCGTCAGCGGTTCAGATCGGAGAAAAAGACATGAACGATTTGCGCGAATGGCTCAAAACTCAGCCGCAGTCGACTGAATTTTTCATGATCGATTACGATAAAAACGTCTGGCACGAGGCCACTTTGTTAGAACTAGCCATCGATCATCGGGTTTTGCGCGTGCACTCTCCAGAAGCAGTGACCCAGAACCTGGATGCTAGAAAAACACTTCTTTGTTCGGCCGACGACTTCGAAAAATTGAATTTGGGGTCGAGCACCAAAACAACAATTTGGAAACGGCTAAAAACAAAAGCCCAACTGCCGCTCAAGGCGATGTTCACCTCGAGCGAATCGATCTACCGCGATTTTTTAATTGTCGAAGCGATCAGTTCATTGAAAACTCAAAAACCCTGAGGCATACTCAGGCAGCATTATTCTGCAGTTTTTATAAACTTTAAGAGCGAAGACTCACCTAGCTCAAACAACTTAGGAGACTCTCATGAAATTCAATTTCAAGAATACCGTACTTTCAGCGATCTGCCTTTCATTCCTGGCCATCACAGTCAATGCTCAAGCCGCGAAGAAAACTTATCAAGTCACTGGCCCGATCTTAGACATGAATGAAACTAGCATCACCGTTCAAAAAGGCAGCGAGAAGTGGGAGATTCAAAAAGACGCCACTACCACAGCACCCGCTGACCTAAAAAAAGGCGACAAGGTCACCATTCAATACACCATGACTGCGACTAGCGTTGTGTCAAAAGCTGGCGCGCCAAAAGCTGAGAAAAAAGCCAAAAAAGCTAAATAACTAGCCATAATGAACCTATCCAAAAATACCGTACTCATTACCGGCGGTGCCAGCGGCATTGGTTTTGCCCTGGCACAACGCCTCTCTCACCTGGGCAACCACGTGGTCATTTGCGGGCGTCGCAAAGAACAATTAGAAATAGCGAAGAGCGTGTGCCCCGAACTCGATACCATTCAGTGTGACGTTTCAAAAGAAAGCGACCGCGTTTCACTTTTTGAACGAGTCACGAAAGAGTATCCAAAACTCAACATTCTCATCAATAATGCGGGCATTCAGAACCGCCTAGCTCCTTTAACTGAGCCGCAAAACTGGCAAAGTCATCGCCTCGAACTGGCGACGAATGTCGAAGCTCCGATGCACTTATCGCATTTGTTTATTTCACATTTAAAATCACAGGCGTCGCCCGCAATCGTGAATGTGTCTTCGGGCCTCGCATTTTCACCCATTTCATTCATGGCAACTTACTGTGCGACCAAAGCAGCCTTACACTCGTTCACGCTCAGCCTGCGCCACCAGCTTCGCAATACGGGTATTTCAGTGATTGAAATCATACCACCCTCAGTGAACACCGACCTCGGAGGCAAAGGCCTACACGACGACGGAGCCCCTCTCGATGCCTTCGCCGATCACGTCATGACGAAACTCGCCGAAGGCTCTCTAGAATTTGGTTACGGTTTTTCAGAAAAAAGTCGATTGGCTTCGCGAGCCGATATCGATCAACTGTTTGCCAACATGAACCGAAACTGAGCCTCGGTGGATATGCGAACTATTAATAGGTCACTATTCCCCCCTGAAACACCAGCCCGGCCAGCGTTGCCCTGAGTGTTAACTCGTGTTTCCCGAATCAGTTTCCTGGGGTCTTTTAAACTTAGGCTCACCTTTCTCAGGCAGAATGCACACGGCTGGCAGAGGGATTCCAAGAACTTTCAGCTCTTCTGCTGGCGTGGCCACTCCACAAGAAAGAGTTCCCGAATCCGAAGAACCGGGGGCGCGCGAAGCAGGCTTGCAATTTGATGAATGGATCGAGCAGGCCACTTCGGTTCCGTTTCCGGGATCACAACTGAGATCTCGAGGTTGGCAACCGGCCGATCGCAACCTCTTGTACAGAGCGTCTTCGCACTGTGATGCCAATTCGATACCCGTCTCTCGCGTACAACGAGCCGTCATTACGTTTGACTCACTCGCCGCACACCAAGGCCCAGGAGCCTCAAGCTTTTTGCATCCCATCAGCAACCGCACCTCTGGATTATTCATCAAAAGATTGATTCGAAATTCTCTGGGAGGATGACTCGAATCATCTTTGAGAGGACCATACTTAATGAGCTTTATAGCATCAGCGTTGTCTCCACAAAACATTCTGGCCGACTGACTCAAGGCCATTGCTCGTTTTTCTTTTGGCAACGTTCTTAGGTGTTCAACTAGAGATTCGGTTCCCCCCAAGTCTGATATCAACTCCCAAGAATGAGTTTCAGCTTCTTGGGGGCTCCTCCGCAATTTCTTGCTGAGGTACTGACGAGTCGCTTTAAGATCTTTTACCTGCCCTTTGGCGTTCTTCATCATGAGCTCAACTTGAACGATTTCTAGCGCATGGTCACCCGGTGCCGCCTTTAGTTCGTTCATTTTTTTTTCTAGTCTAGCCTGGGCGGGATCACCCAGCTCTTCAATCACATGATCGATCTTCTCAAAATTATTTGCGTAATTATTTTGGATACACGAAACAAATTTTTCATACCGAGCAAATTGGGGTTCCCCAGGACCAGCGTCTACCCCATGAGTGAGTTCGTGGGCCACCACGATCTCCATCGAATCGAGCCCACCGCTATTCAAGACATTTAAAAGATAGCCCGGACAAAGCGTCATGACATTGCGATCATCAGCGTAGTAAGCTTGAAAAGTGAGACCATCAACACCGCAATCCTCAAAAAAACTCTCGGCCTCGGCTTCGTTTGTAGGAAAAAAAGAAACTTTTGCACTCTTCGTTCGCTTTGCCAATGCCTGATTAGATTTCGGCCCTGAACTATGCGCAGAAGACCCCATTTTTCCAGCAATGAGATCAGTTGCGACTCGCTCTTTAATGCTCTCAATTTTGGCCTGAATTGCCGACCTCGGAATTCCATTTTTCTCGAAGTGATCTAATAACAGTGTATAAACTGTTTTAACGTATTCTTTATACTCCTTGACTGCCGACCGAGAAACTCCATGCTTTGAATAAATGGTTTTCAAGCCCTTCGCCCCCAAAACCTTCGACGCTTCGTCCCGTATCGTTTCTTCAGTGACAGGCGCTGATGATTTAGGCGCTGAACAAATCGTTTTGGCTGGCTCCTCGCACAGGTCAGAAGCCATCACGTGGCCGGTACCAAACATCAACAACAGGGTAATCGAAATAAAAAAGCTCATTTTTCAAATCCACCCACAAGTCTTCCTTCAATCCACATCAGCGACTGAAGAAGTTCTTGTTTCTTAGCTGGATCTTTTGAAGTACCCATTCCTTCAAGCTTTTTTCCTTGAAAACTGAGCAACCAATGCAAGCGAGAGTGAGACTCTTGGTCACTACCGGCAAACGGCGAAAGCAGGTCGAAACTCTTTTTCAAAAACTCATCGGCCTCAACCACGTTAACCTCACGAACCTTCTCGGTCGAAGCTCCATTGAAGCGATAAATTTTACAAACGGCCTGCTGGTTGCTCTTAATTTCATTTTCGGCGCATCGAAGCGATAAAATTTGAGTTGAATCAACCCCACCCACGCTCGACTCTCGGGTCAATCGAATCTCAGAATCTGTGAAAGCCACTGTGGGTAGAAAAAAAACAAAAAAAGCCCATTTCATAGAAATTTTGTGCAGTTTCATGAACAAACGAGCCCCCTTCTCTAAGAGAGTGTGAAGAAGAATACCCTCAAGTGTCAAGGATCGAGTCGGGCATGAAGTGGTCGACGACCACATGGGGTCGCGCTATCGCATTCCAGCCTTGGTTACCGGCCTCGCACCAGTCAAGAGTAGCGACCCAGACGTAAAGGCTCCTTTAGAGGGTGATACGATATTATGGCCAAAATGAGGGATTGTTGAATCAATAAAGTGGTGAGTCATGATGGATTCGAACCATCGACCCTCACATTAAAAGTGTGATGCTCTACCGACTGAGCTAATGACTCACTTTATTGATTCAATTGAGGTTTCTTCCGTTATCAAACGAACGCGCCTGATGCAATCAGAAAAATCAAATTAGACGATTCAGCCGAAGAAAATCACCCGCCCCTCGCTACCGAAGAGGCAAGCGAACACTTTAGCCCCTAATTTTTGAGTTGAGAAACCCTACAGACTCAAGGCATTGTCCACGCTCAATGATCGAAATGAAAGACCTCGGCGTCATCGGATTTCTAATTTTTCTTGAAGGCATCTTGTCAATTGATAATGCCATTGCTCTGGCTTTGCTGGCCAAAGATCTGCCCCCCAAACTTCAAAAACGCGCGCTTACTTATGGCTTAGTTGGCGCTGTCGGTTTTCGGTTCATTTCTCTATTTTTTATCACTCGTCTCATGCAGTTTGCCTGGGTAAAAATACTGGGCGGCGCCTACCTCTTGTTTATCGCGCTCAAATTCTTCTATGAAAAACTCAAACACATCTCAAAAGGCACCGAGGCACACGAGAAAAAGGTAAACCACTCTTTCTGGAAAACAGTCATCTTGATTGAACTCACTGACATTGCTTTTGCGGTTGACTCTATTCTAGCGGCTGTTGCCGTTACCCAAAAACTGGCCGTCGTATTTATCGGCGGAATTCTGGGCATCATTATGATGCGCGTAGCCGCAGCAGCGTTCATCAAGCTACTCGAGCGTTTTCCAAATCTCGAAATGACCGCCTATTTGCTCATCACTACGATCGGCTCAAAGTTGTTCATTCAAGGCCTAGATATTCCGGGTATTGATTTTCACACAATCTCAAATCCAGCTTTCTGGATATTCTGGCTGTCTTCAATCGCTTCAATTGGCTACGGCCTCGCCAACAAAAGACCATCAAAAACTTAGCCAACTCCTACCTACTGACCGTAACTACCCAGTATCGCTAAACAAGCTGCGGAACAGTCTGCGCGACCGGTTTTTCATAAATGCGCCAACGCCGATAAAGCGGTGCGCCCAAATCTTGCCATGGCTTATTCATCTCGACATTGTCTTCAAGAATCCAACTGGCATCGCCGCCCACAATTCCATATTCCCGAGCACGCCTGAACGCCTCATGGGTAAAGAGCGCAAAAATGCCTGAACCTCGAAACTCAGGCTTAACTCCCAAAGTGACGACTCGAACGGTTTTCAAGAAACGCCTGCCCAATAAGAGAGTGAGTAGTCCAAACGGAAAAAGTCTGCCCGACGGAATGCGCTTTAACAGGTGATTGATGTCCGGAAGGCAAAGCATAAACCCTGCGGGCTTGCCATCAACCTCGGCAATCAAAGCAAAACGCGGATCGAGAATCAACTTCATGTCTTTCGCCATGTGAATGAATTCATCACGCAACATCGGCACGAAACCCCAATTTTTCTCCCAAGCACTTTGATAAAGACCGAAACAAATCTCAACTTCACTATCAAACTTTTTGAGGTCCAATTCGCGAAATTTGAATTGTGAATTTTTTTGCAGATTCTCAACGTGAGATTTCACGCGCGGCGGCAGTGCTGCTTGCTTGTCTACGGCAATGTAGTAAGCCACGAGATCTTTCACACCAACCAGACCGCACTTTTCATGCAATTCTTGGTAATACTTTGGATTCCAAGTAGTCATGACAGTAGGATGCTGCGACTGACCGCGCACGAGAAGCCCACATTCATGGTTAATCGATGGATTCATGGGCCCACGCATCGCAGTCAAACCACGACTGGCACACCACTCTGAGGCGACTCGAAAAAGCTCACTCGCGGTTTGCTCATTATTTTCACACTCAAAAAATCCGTAAAAGCCCACCTTTTCATTGTGAAACTCATTGTTAGTTTCACTCTCGATGGCGGCAATTCTACCCACAGCTTGACCGCCTCGATAGGCAATGTAGAGCTGAAGTTTTGCCCGCCGATAGAACGGATTTTTCTTAACATCAAGAGCGTCTAAGACCCCAAGTCGAAGCGGAGGCACCCATTGGGGGTACGTTTTTTGATCACAAATTTTCCAGAGAACATCAATGAATTCATTGAGATCACGTTTCGAATCGTTTCTGAGAGCCCTAACTTCTACCTTTGAAACACCCACCTCGATTGTCATAGTGTCATTTTCTTAGCAAGAAACTCAAGTTTCGCCAAGAAATTGCCGATAGGTCATTGTATGGACAGAAATAATAGTCTCGATGCCATCGCAAGACTTCAAAAATACAATGAATCGACCAATGAACTGCTAAGGCAGTACGACTTGAACGCCGGCTCACCTAGAGGGTCTGAGTCTTCTCAGTATTACTGGCTGGGATTTCTTTGTGGAATGGGAGGCGCCATCTTTTTTGCGCTCGCCTCGCACAATCAAACCCCTAATCTAGCTCAAAAGGGCCAGCCGGCATTCGAATCAACTTCATCAAGTCGAACGATTGATCGACTACCGGCAAATGAATGGCCGTCGAACGATTGGGCAAAAACCACCGGTGACCAATCGAAACCCGACAGTTTTGAAAATCGTGGTTTTGAATTCAGGCAGTACCGAGAATAACCGCCGCCAAACTGCGCACGTTGCCTCTCAAAAGAGTCACACTCAAAGATTCAGCAAGTACTTAATCTTCTGTTCCAGGATCGAAATATTAAATGGTTTCACAATATAATCACTAGCTCCGTATGAGACCGCTTGATCTAGGTACTTCTGTCCGGCCAATGATGTACATAAGAGAAACGGAATGACCTTTGTGGGTCCGAACCCACGGGCTGCTCGTAACAGTTCACCACCGGTCATCCCCGGCATGTCCCAATCGGCAATGACTAAAGTAAAACCGCGCTCGGCTGGGTTCAAATAAGACGATTTCAGCATTTCCCACGCGATTTCACCGTCTTCCGCCTCATCTACAGTGGCAAGACCAATTTTTTCGAGCATGTCGCGAAGAATCATTCTCACGGCGGGCATGTCGTCGGCGATAAGAACTCTCAAATCCTTACTCATCTTCTTAAGATTTTACCCCAGGTTCCGTTACGTGAATAGAGAACTTATGAAAAAGAAACTATGGATTCTTCAGCTACCTATTATCGCCGCGGCTACGTATGGCTTTCTCATCGTACACTGGGGCAGCCAAGGTCTCTTAGAAAGCCCCTTTTCGAGGAACTGGCTTTTTCCAAAACTCAGGTCATTGCAGGGCAAGGTGACCGACCTAAAATTTAATGTGCGTGGTCCAGAAACTCCAAAAAATCGAGTGGTTATCGTTGAAATCGACAGCCCTTCACTTGAAGCTTTCGGGCGTTGGCCCTGGCACCGTGACAAGACCGCCTACCTTATCGATCGCATTCACCAGGCCGGGGCAAAGGTCATTGGCCTAGATATGGTGTTCTCAGAACCCGACAAAAGAGTGTCTGAAGAGCTCAGAGGCATCTTACAAGAACATAAACTTGATCAGTTTATTCCTGACCTAGAAACCGACAATCAATTGGCGACGGTGATTAAATCTACGAAGAATAATGTGGTTCTCGGTTGGACAAGTGAAAACAGCTGTATTCCCGCACTCGACAATGGTGACGAATGTCCAATCAGCGACAAAACAAGAGTTTCTGAATTGCCTGAAGAGCTCGATCGTTTCAGCTATGAGCAATTTGTGGGTCCCACGATTTTTGACCAAACCAAAGCACACCTCATAACGAATCTCAATTTTATCGCCAATATTCCGCTGTTCTCGAAAGAAGCGTTGCACGCCGGCTACTTCAATACTTGGCAAGACAACGATGGCATCACGAGGCGAACAAACTTAGTGACGACCGCTCAAAACCAAGCGTTTCCTTCACTAGCCCTTGCGATGGCAAAAGTCGGTCTCAACGAAAAACTCGAACTCGAACGCACCGCTGAAAACAAAGTCGCAAAAATTCGATTCACTGGATCCGGAAAAATCATTGAAACCACCGAACTGGGAGCGATGGAGATCAACTTTCGTGGCCCTGGCTACACTTTTCAATATGTCAGCGCACTCGATGTGATGGAAGACAGCAAAGAATACACCGTATCAAAGGGGCGAGCTCTCGCTTCTGTGCCGCGCCTTGAAGGCCTGACCATCTTAAAAGATGCTTACGTGCTCGTCGGATTGAGCGCACTCGGTGCCTTTGACATGCGAGCATTTCCGTTTGACTCAAATGTTCCAGGAGTCGAAGGACACGCCAATATTTTAGACAACCTTTTAGCAGGTGATTGGTTACTCGGCGAATCGAAATCAGCGCCTGAGTGGATCTTGCTCATTCTCATGACAATCGGAGCGATTTTTTTCGCGCTGGCCATCAGCCGGCTCGAATCGGTGCCGGCCCTACTCGTTTTTGTCTTCGTCATGAGCGGCTTCACGTTCGGTGACTTCTACGTTCTTTTTAGCAAATTCAAAATAAACTGGAACACCAGTTTACTTTACATTGAACTGACCAGCATGTTTGTGTTCACACTCGCGATGAAATATGTACTTGAAGAGAGAAATAAAAAATTCATTCGCGGTGCCTTTTCTAAGTACGTGGCTCCTGACATTGTCGATTCAATTTTGAAAGATCCGACGAAATTGACCGTGGGTGGAGAGCGCCGAGACCTGACCATCATGTTCTCTGACATTCGTAGTTTCACAACATTTTCTGAGAAAATGGATGCCAAAAGACTCTCGACCTTCTTAAACGACTATCTGGGCATCATGACTGACATTGTTTTTGATAACAAAGGCACACTCGATAAATACATTGGTGATGCGGTCATGGCATTTTGGGGTGCGCCACTCATTCAACCCGAACACGCTATGAACTCTTGCTTGGCCGCAATCAAAATGCAACAAACGCTCAAGGCCAACCACGCGCGATACCTGAAAGAATACGACGTCGACGTCTCAGTGGGTGTGGGCATCAATTCTGGCTCGGTGAGTGTGGGCAACATGGGGTCTGACCGAATTTTTGAATACACAGTCATCGGTGATCACGTGAACTTAGCGTCTCGGTTAGAAGGTCTCACCAAGGCTTACTATGCTTCAATTCTCACCACGCGGTTTACTCTCGACGCCATCAAGGCGGTTAATCTAACGCCACCAGCGTATCGCGTGCTTGATTTCGTCAAAGTCAAAGGCAAGAAAATCGCCGTCGAGCTCATTCACATTCTTGACTACCCATTGAACGAATCCACTGTTGGCCAATTTGAAAAAGCGAGACGCTTTTACCTCGAACAAAACTGGGACACTGCCATTACTGAGTTTAAAAAAGCGGCTGAGTTACACTTTGCCGAAACCGGACTCGCCGACGGCTGCGCCCAAATGTACATCGAGCGTTGCGCAGAGTTCAAAGCTAATCCACCAGCTAAAGACTGGGATGGAAGTTGGGAGATGCATTCTAAATGAGTTCACCACAACCAGCAAAACCTCTTCAAGCGGTGCCCAAGTCGCCAGCAGCTAGCGCTGCTGGGGCGGCTAGCCCCACACCTCAAGCCACTCTCTTGCCCCAAACCAGGAAACTAAAAAAAGGTGAACTCATTTTTAGTGAGGGTGATACTTCGCGAGCCATGTACTTCATCAAATCAGGCATGATTCGAGTCTTCAAAAAGAAGGCCGAATCCTGCATTGAAATCGACACCCTTCGTGCAGGCTCAGTTCTCGGTGAGCTAGCGTTTCTCGATGGCAACCCACGTTCAGCATCGGCCGAAGCACTCACTGAAGGCGAGCTCGTCGAAGTCACTGGCCCGGCTTTTCAGGGCACGATGGATAAACTGCCTGACTGGCTCAAAATATTGATGAAAACGATTGTTGGTAGACTCAGGGCTGCCAGCACCAGAATTCGCCAGCTAGAAAATGCTCAAACCTCAATGTCATACGCAGATAAAGACGGAGCGCGCGAGCTGCAATACGTCTTTCTCACTCCGTCTGATGTGCTAAAAGGCTCAAGCGCGCTCATTTTGGTCGCCGCAAAAAATGGCTCGCAATCGGGCAATCAAGTCGAGATCAAAGAGTCGCTGTACCATCGCTATGGCAATCAAATCATGAATGTACCGGTGGCGAAGCTCACTGCGCTGTTAGATGTCTTCAACCAATGTGGCATCACGATTGCTGGTGGTGAAGACGGCAAAATTCTGGTCTCGAATCTCGCACTGTTAGAGCAGTTTGTCGCCTACTATAACGATCAAAATTTACTTGAACCCTCAAAGAGGCAAAATCTATCACCGCGTGGTTTTGTCGTCACTGCAACGATTGCGAAGTATTTGCACAACTACACCCTCAACGCTGAAACTGGGGTGGCAACAGTGAACGTAGGAGAAATCTTAAAGAAAGAAACGGTGCTAACCAAAAAAGAACCCTTTCGTGGTGACGAGTTCGAAGAACTAGTCAAACTCAATGTAGCGACCGCACTCAAAGCGACTTCAACCGAACTCATTGAAACCCAAATCAAGTCGAGTGCGTTCATGCATTTTTTTAGAATGCATAAGGTCATGCATAGTATTTTGGACGTCAATAATCAGAAAGCGAGCAATCGAAAGTAGGGGCGGGGCAATTTCTGCCGCACCCACCATTGCCCGCTACTGGGCACCTTTAGGCCGATTGGAATTGGCAGTAAATCCTATAATATATATAGTTATTGTTTATTAAACCACCATAAAGGAGCCCCCCCCTCGATGACTCACCTTTCAATGCGCTTTACCCACGCTTTGCCTTTACTCACTCTCATGCTCGCAAGTTCACAGTCTTTTGCTCAAATATTGCCAGAAAACTCACTCTGGCTAGAAGACTCACAAGACCGCTTAGCCAACATGACCGAGCAGCAATTTGCAGATCTCTCAAAGGTGGTGCTCGATTTTTATGCCCCGCTAGCGAAAATACATGGCGGTGAACTCACGGTGGTCAACAATTGGAAAGACCCGACAGTCAACGCTTACGCCGAGCAAGAAGGCAACTTATGGACAGTCCAAATGTTCGGCGGCTTAGCCCGTCGAAAAGAAATTACCCTCGACGGCTTTCAACTCGTCGTTTGTCATGAAGTGGGTCACCACCTGGGTGGGTTTCCAATGGAAGCCGATGTGTGGTTTGCTGACGAAGGCCAAGCCGATTACTTTGCCACTGAAACCTGTGCTAAAGGTATTTGGGGCAACGACCTCGAAGTCAATGCAACCTTCCGGGCTACTGCTCCTGAACTGGTTCGAACTTCTTGTGACCGCGCTTATGCAACTGAAGCAGAACAAAACCTCTGCTACCGCTCATCGGTTGGTGGATTATCGCTTGCCAACTTGCTCGCGGCCCTCGGCTACAGTGGTGCACCGGCATTTGAAAAACCCGATCCAAAAATCGTGACGGCAACGAACCACGAGCATCCAAAGGCACAATGTCGCTTAGACACCTATTTTAACGGAGCGTTGTGCGACAACATGCTCGATCTTCAAAAAGAAATTCCAGGCAAAGAAACACCAGAAGGTGGCGACAGCCTCGAGGCCGAAAAACAATCGCAAGCATCGAGCTGTTACACCTACTCGAAAGATGCGTTTGCCTCAAGACCACGCTGTTGGTTTGCGCCGAGAGTCGGCATCTAGGCCTCGAACGTTGATCTGACTGTGTGCTTGACTGACCTAAGTGCTCATTAGAATCATTGAGAGTATTTTGCTCCGCTCTCTGAGTGGGTCGGGGTCTTTTGCAAAAACGTCCTCGCCTTTGTATCAGCGCACGTTTCTTAAGATAGGGCACAAGGGCACCACTCCTTTTTTGCGACTCTTGCGCGGCATGGATGCCGAAAGCAAGAAAACACGAAGTTTGAGGAGCAAAAAAGGAGTGGTGCCTCTGTGTCCCATTTTTTAAAAACAAAAACGCTGATACTTCGGCTGCGGAATGTCTTTGCAAAAGACCCTGACCCACTCAGAGTGGCGGAGCAAGAAATCTCTCAAGAGTCCTCTATGAGACCTTAAATTCGGTCAAGCACGCGCTCTTTATCGTCGACCTTCAACAATTGAAAGAAATGACCGAGTCTTAATCTCATCAATGCTCAGGCCACACTCTTTTAACTCAAGAGCAGTTAAGGCGCCACAAGAAGTGCCCCGCAAAAAGAAATTCAGCAAACCTTGGCCGGTGGCTGCATCATCAAAGTGGTTTCCCGCCAGGGTAGCTTGCGCAGCCTTGTCGACAAAATTTTTCAGTCTCGAGGTCGAGCCAGCTAACCCCTCTAAGAAAAAACTGTAAAGTGCGGCATAGCGAATCGCCAGTTGCCCAGGATGCAAGTCCCAACCTTGATAGTAACCCCGCTCAAGAGCATAGCGCACGTTTTCGTAATGCATTTTCCAGGCTTTCGAAACCGTCTCACGGTTAAAGCGCGCATCGGCCTCGCTCAAAACTTCTCCCGGTTTTGCCTTCTTGGGCGGAATCGGCATGAACGTCGTCGCCCCATCAGAAAGCATCAACCCCGTGCCGTTCAATGAAACCTGCATGATATTTTTCGCAAAATCACACGCCGGGTGAGTCACCCGCTGATAATCTGCAGTAATATTGCAAAGCGCCGTATAATCGTAAGTACCAAAATGAGCTCCACGGCACCGCTTTCTTGCCGCATCAACAAACTTAGGTAGATTCAAAACGCCATCGACATCGAATAGCGCCTGTGGTGTTTCAACCATCAGCTCAATCGCAATCGGATGTTCAAAATGGTAAAGAGTTTCGTAATGCTCAAGCACATCAACCAAGGCAGAAACTTCTTGAGAATGAGTGACCTTCGGTAAGGTCACCACAAATCCCGAAGGTAGTTTACCTCCGGTTGCCTTTGAAAGCGTCGACAAAAATAACCCAAGCGTTCTCGACGCGCGCGGAAAAAGTTCGTCTGTAAAAGCCTTTACTCGAATTCCAATAAACGGCGGTAACGATGAAGCTGCCAACCCCTTAGACACTTCATGGGCAGCTTGAACCGCATGCCCATCTTCTTCTTCATCTTTTCGATAGCCATACCCGTCTTCAAAATCAATTCGGTAGTCTTCGATCGGCTCGCGCCCCAATTTTTCTAAGACCCGAGCATAAATCATTTTCGAAAATTCTTCAGACCACTCGAGCCCCAAAGCTCGTGTGAACGTTTTTGCATCAGGCGCAAACTCTTGAAGCTGTCGAATGGCCAAATCGCCCACTTTTTTTGCGGTATCTGATTTGAAAAGGTGAGCTCCACCATAAACGGTGTGTACCGGTTGTCGACTGGTTGGCTCGCCCGGCAAATGGTGTTCAACTTCTCGGTGTGCACGGCTAAGCTTGATTGCAGTTTCTTCAAAATGAAAGTCATGGCTCATAGTTATTTCCTCTATTCAGTTAAACTCACAATTTCAAATCGATTCACATCGACTAGCCCTCGGTCAGTCAATTTCAAACTTGGAATCACAGGTAAACTCAAAAACGCTAGCTGCAAAAATGGCTCAGCCAATTCACATCCCACTGAGCGACTAGCCGCCCTCAGTGACTTGAGCGCCGTAGAAATTTGTTCTGGAGTTTCGAAGGTCATTAACCCACCAAATGGCAAGGACAGTTTAGCAATGAGCTTGCCACTTTCATCGACCACGACAAATCCACCTTGAAGGTCAATCAATGCCGAGAAAGCGACCTGCATCGATTTTTTTGCAAATGCCGCTACAATTAAATTATGACTGTCATGACCTACGCTTGAACCAATAGCGCCACGAAAACGTTCACCAAAACCCTGCACAAAACCAAGTGCCGGCTTGGCACCTGTTCCATAGCGAGCCAAAACTGAAAGGTAATGAACACCCAGATCGTTTGCCGCACGGGTGGGTTGATTCAAAGAGTGACTCGTGAAGTGATCGGTCACAATCTGCCCTGGGCGAACTCCAATCACTTTGACGGCCCCTGTAGGCCATTGTAGATCACCATCAGCCGGCGCAACGGCTTGAACTGAATTTTTCACAGTTTTTCTGAGAGCATCGGTTGACTGGGTATCAGAATCGAACTCAGAAACGAGTTGTCCTCGTTTAAATACGTCTCCGACCTCAACCGATCTCACGTCATCGAGCATGACTAAATCAGCTTGATAGCCCGGGGCAATCGCCCCCACTCTCTTCAGACCATAATGCCGAGCCGGAGTTAATGACGCCGACCGAAACACCACTTCAGGCGAAACTCCTGCCGCAATCGCTTTTCGCAACAAATAGTCAACATGCCCTTGCTCGTGAATGTCGAGCGGATTTCGATCGTCTGTGCAAAACCCTACCGAAACCCCCGTCGCCAGATTGAGAATTGAAACCAAAGCATCGCAGTCTTTGGCAACACTGCCTTCTCGAATCCAAACTGACATTCCTTTAGCGATTTTTTCAGTAGCCTCAGGAGCACTGGTCGACTCGTGGCAACTTGAAATGCCGGCAGCAATGTAGGCACTGAGAGCATTGCCACTCAAGCCTGGGCAGTGGCCATCGATGAGAGTATCGCCAAACGCCACTAACTTCTCGATAACATCGGGCGATGCATTCAAGACACCCGGAAAATTCATCATCTCAGCTAGTCCGAGAGCTCTTGATCTACCTCTAAGTTTCAAGAGATCAGACGCCGTGATCGATCCGCCGCCATTGGTTTCCATGTGAGTGGCCGGCACACAACTGCTCAATTGAATCCAAAGGTCTGACTTTGCCACTTCTGCTGCGTCGAGAAAAATTTCAATTCCAGAGACACCTTGCACATTGGCGATCTCATGGGGGTCGCAAATCGCGGTGGTCGTTCCTTTGCGCAAGACCTCTCGATCAAACGTCAGTGGCGCCATCAATGAACTTTCAATGTGTACATGCGAATCGATAAACCCAGGTACCAAGGCTCGACCGCGGCCATTCCATTTTCGTTTGGCTTTCAAACCTGATTCAGTACCCACGATGACCCCGTCAATGAAACCAATTGAACCCATTCGCCACTGAGACGAGAACACATCGAGGTATCGAATATTTTCAATAAGTCCATCGCATTCGGTTTTGCCCTGAGCTGCTGCTATGCGCCGCTGAATTGTCACTGAATCTGTGATGTCGACAACTCGCGACGTGGGTTTCATATGAGGTCCGGAAATTTAATTTTAAACTCTTGAACCATCAACTTGATGTCTTGCGCGCGATTCTTATCAGCGACTAATATCACTTCGCCCGCGCGAACGACAATGAGGTTGTTCACACCCATCAGCGCGACTTTTTGACCTGGAGCATCGACGATATTGCCCGTCGAATCGATTCCGACCACCTGCCCCTGGCCAACAACGCCCTCAGGCCGTTTCGTATCTAGTTCATGGGCCAAGGTTTCAAGCGAAGTCCAGCTACCCAAGTCATCCCAACCACAGTTGAGCTCAAAGGCTACGACATTTTCTGCTTTTTCCATGACGCCATAATCAATCGAAGTCGCTGTCATTTTTGGGTAAGCCTTTTCGACGCTACCCTGAGATTCTGCCCACACTTTTTCAAGTTCTGGCATGTACTGATTGAACGCTTTTAAAATCGCATCTGCTCGCCAGACAAACATTCCGCCGTTCCACAAATAGTTTCCGGCTCGCAAGAACTCTTCGGCCCGCTCTCGATTCGGTTTCTCAACAAATGCCGCTAACGGTATCGCCCGGCGACCCTCAATACTTTTTCCTAACTTGAGATAACCATAACCAGTCTCTGCGCGGTCAGGCTTCACCCCGAGGGTTACTAAATCTCCGGTTTTTGATGCCCAGGCCGCTGCCTCGCCAATGGTCTCTAAAAATGCGGCCTCATTCTTGATAAAATGATCTGACGGCATCACCAACATGACTGCATTCGGATCTTTCTTTAAAACTTCCTTCGCACTCCAAAAAACACAAGGCGCCGTATTTCGCCCCTGAGGCTCAGCAAGAATATGCACTGAATCGCCAACTTGCTCGCGCACGGCGAGAGATAGTTGCCCCGTAGTCACAATCCAGCGGTTTTTGCGATCTACTAAATGATCAAAGCGGGTCATGGTTTGGGTTAGCAATGTTTTTGTTGAATCGCGCCCAAAAGCTAAGAGTTGTTTGGGAGTTTTCTGAGTGCTCTTAGGCCAAAATCGAGTGCCACTACCACCTGCCATCACGACGAGATGCAATTGATTAGAATTCATGATGGCCAGATTTACCTCAGGCCAAATTAGGAGTCCAGATTAATGGGAATTAGTGGTCTCTTTACTACCCGTGTCTTTGCTCACAATATAAGACTCGATAATTTTTTGTTTTTTCAACGAAGCGCCCATCTCATCGGCCTTTAACTGACTCGAATATTCGCCGACATACACGCGAAACCACTTACCTTTCGCCTTCAAATCGACGACCTTCATTGTGGCTTTTACTCCGTGAATATTGATTTCGTCCATTTGCGCTTTAGCTTCGTCTTCTGTCGAATGAGAGCCAACTTGAATCGTAAAACTCACGTGCTTTTTCGCCTCAGCTTTGTGAGCCTCTGGGGTTGCCGGTGATGGTAATACACCCTCGGCTTCGGCTACATTTTGAACGGTGTGATCTGTAGCCGCTACACTCGCTTCTGGCTTAGGCTGCGATTTTGTCTCTGCCTTAGTCTGACTCGGCAGATCAACCGGTAGGTTTCGATCTAGTTTTATTCCCGTTTTTACCACTTCACCGTGCAACGCTTGGCTTAAAGAATCTTCTGCGGCCTGGTTCACCCCCAACCCTTGCTCAGTCAACTCCTGCCGGTTAGGAACCAAGTCAGGCGCCGTTGGCACTGGCTTAGCGTCTTGCCCCAGCGTGTGGGCACCCCCAGACTCAGGGCCAGCTTGGTGAACTTCGTTGAGCGGGTTCGCTGGCGTTGCCACACGTTTTCCCATATGCACACCCAGGGTAAACGCGAAAATCGCGACGATTGCCCCAAGAGACATCAAGACCCACATTTCTTTTCGATCGTAAACGAAAAGTCTGGCTTTTGTTTCCATCCAATTTTCAATTGTAGTGGCTTAAGGGACTAGGCGTCAAACCCTGAATTTTCCAAGGCCTTTATTAATTTCAAGGGCAACCTAAACCGCCAATTTTTCGACGCTCACCGTAAGTCGTCAGCCCCTAATGCAACATTTCTGGCATCTCTTGAACCAGTACGTAGGGCTGCACGATTGAAAACCGAAATTTCTTTTTGGGGTTCTCATTCCACTGCTCAACTTGAACAAACGTAGGTTTAGCCACGAGATTGGCGTCTAACCACTGCGCCATCTTTGAGACTTCGTCGTCAATCACAGCTTTGACAACGACCTTCAAATCTAAGGTCTGATCAATCACGATGATTCGGTCACTGTCGGCATGCATCGTTAGCCACATCCACTCGCCTTGCTCGATAGTAAAAGTCGAAGCGTTCCCTGAGCTATCCATTATTTTTTCTATGCCCTTAGCCCCGCCGTCTGTCACGCCCATTCTCATTTTCTGACCTCAATGTGATCTCAATTCTGAACGGTAGGTCGAAGTTCGGTCGCAACCCAATCAAATTCTAGCCCAAAACACTGGCCGCTCTTTTGCACAGAGTACTTCGATACAAATAAGGAGACCTGTCTATGTTTAAGAAAGCGATCATCAACAATGAATCGGGCCAAGGCCTGACTGAGTACCTCGTGTTACTGATCTTGATTGCACTCATCTCAGTGGCCGGAGTGCAGACGATGGGTGGCACCATCAAACGCAAATTTGTTACCGCAAATAGCCACATCGACAAGATCAGATTTGAGTGAACCAAAAATGCGAACCGAGAAAGGCCAAGCCATGATTGAAACTCTTTTAGCGGTGACCCTCTTGACTGCGGTCTTTCTCGGTTTTGCAGACACGTTACTCACTCAATGGAAAAATTTTCAATGTGAGGTGGCCGTCTTTGAGTATGGGCATCGACGCATTAGAGCTGAAACCGAAACCTCTAAGGGGTTACCGCGCCATTTACTCAGTACTTTAAGTGGCACGGTGAGTGGCTCAAAAATACCAGGTGGCTTTCTCGCCAAAGCGGCCTGCGGCACACGAGTTTACTCGCAGGCCTTCTACACCCTCGAAGACTGGAAATGAGCAATGGAAATAAAAATACGCACCGAGCGCGGGTCAGTGACTTTATTTTCAATTTCTCTACTCACGGTATTTGTTGGTACGGCTCTATCTTTATTTACTCTCATGAAACACTGGCGCGCCGAAATTGCCACGCAACTATCGCTTGACCGGTGCGTTCAGAAGTACGCATTAGACGCAAAAAACCTGATTGAAGACCTTGAGTCTAGCAATCGAAAAATCAAGGCCACGCGAGCGAGCATAGTTGTAAGTACCCCCCTCGCCCCAGAATTGTTACCCGCACTTCAACTCGCTCTCGACGGACTAAAGATCTATCAAGAACTAAAAATCATTCAATGGCGCGAGAAACAATTCGGCTGGCTTGTCAGAGTGGGTTGCAACCTCACCATTGATATTTCAAAACCCTTTCCGTCGCTACCCTACACGCAACTTCCACCCGATGCTTTGGGTGCGACACCACTCGAAGAAACCCCACTCATGAGGACTTATGAAGAAAAAGGCATGCAGCTTTATTTACGCCAAGGCCACCGCTACTCGGCGGCAAAAATTCTCGCAAACAAGCAGACTCTCTTTCGCTCTTGGCAAGCGCTCTGGGCAGGCAATTATTGAAGGAACTTTATGGATAACCTTACTTTCTCTGAGTGCACTTTTAACGGCGAATCTCTTCTCGAACCAAAATCAAGAGCGCCGGGGCTTCTTGAAAAGGGCAAACGCATCCTTAGATATATCAGAAATATCAGACTCCAGGCGGCTACAGCCCTCAAATCAACCTCCAATCAAAAAATCATTCAATCGATCGTTGTAACGATTCTTGCCGGAATCTCAGTCATCTGGGCGGCCCAGATGAGTGAACAAAATTCAATCACTCGATGGATTCAATCACATCATCCGACGAGTGACCTGCAATCGGCGGTTTTGCTGAGTTATGGGTGCAAGAAAATCTCAGATCCTAAAACCCTCGCAAAAATCGAAAGGTCGCTACCTATGACTATTCAAGCCGTTCAAGAATGGTGGTGGTCAGCTCATCAAGGGCAGCTCGTCGAAGTCGGGCCCAACGGAATTGCTGCTTTTCAGATCGGCGAAAGCCAACTACCCATCAAAGGCCTTGGGCCATTGAACAATCAAGAACTAGCGTGGAGCACCCTGGGATCTGGCTGGCCTGGACTCGAATCGTTAGTCGAAAAATTGAGCAATTTGCCCAAGCAAAAGCCAACTGAAATTACGAAAAAATCAGCCAAAAAAGGCTTCAAAGACCCAAAATTTATTTCGTACTAGGATTTACTCTGAGTCGTAGTTAGTAGTTGACTATTTTTCGCATCTCTGGCTTAACGAGTCGGTGAAAGAAAAAAATTCGATTTTAACAGTAGGTTCCATGGCTTTTGACACAATCGAGACTCCGGCAGGTAAAGCCGGGTCGGTTCTCGGCGGCTCTGTGAACTATTTCTCAACTGCAGCTTCATTTTATACGACTGTGCAGATTGTCGCCGTAGTTGGAGACGATTTTCCGAAAACTCACCTTGAATGGCTTTCACGCAGAGGCATCGATGTTACCGGAGTTCAAATCGCCCCGGGCAAGACTTTTCATTGGGTTGGCACCTATGACCACAACCTTAACGAAGCAAAGACGCTGTCAACCGCTCTCAATGTCTTCGCCGAATTTGACCCAAAGCTAAAAGAACAGCACCGTAAAGCCAGCTATGTTTTCTTGGCGAATATTGACCCAACCCTTCAAAAATCGGTGTTGAACCAAGTTGAAAACGCCCAACTAGTCGCTTGCGATAGCATGAATTTTTGGATCACCAGTAAACTCGAAGAACTCAAAGAAACCTTAGCGCGCGTTGACATTCTTTCGGTCAACGAAGGCGAAGCGTATTTACTGTCGGGTGATAAAAACATTATTAGAGCAGCCAAGTACATTCGCAACTTAGGCCCGAAAGTGGTCATCATCAAGCGTGGCGAATACGGTGCGATGCTTTTCACCGAGCTCGGAACCTTTATTGCTCCGGCATTTCCGGTTGAAAAAGTTGTTGATCCGACTGGCGCTGGCGATAGCTTCGCGGGCGCATTCTTGGGCTACCTGGCAAGAGCCGGAGCCACCAGAGACTGGATCAAGAATGATTCAGAAAAATGGGAACAAACGCTTCGACGAGCCGTGCTTGCTGGCTGTGTAATGGCCAGCTTCACAGTTGAAGACTTCAGCCTGCACCGCCTGATGGAATTGTCGCAAGAAGAACTCACTGAACGCAGTGAGCAGCTTTTGAAAATGATTAAGCTGGTTTAGGTTTTCACTCCAGAACTACGCGAGTTTTCGCATAAACTTGGCTTAGCCTGTCTCTCAATGTTTCGAGACCAAACGGTTTTCCGATGTAATTGCTCGCTCCGGCATGTATCGCTTCTCTGACTTGATGAGCCTCAAACTCAGCCGTAACCATGATAAAAGGAAGTTCTCGAAATTTTTCATCGGCCCTCACCCTTTTTAAAAGGTCAATTCCATTTTGTCGTGGCATATTCCAATCTGAAAATACGACACCAATCCGAGCGTCAGGTTGATTCAAGGCCGCCCAGGCGTCAACCCCATCTGAGGCTTCAATAAATTGAGAAAAACCAATCTGTGTGAGGCTACGCCGCAGCATTCTTCTCATCGTGTTCATGTCGTCTACAATCAATATTACCGTGTCTAGCTCGAACACAAATCCTCGACTCTCATTGGGCAATCACACCGATGATATCAAACCCAGGTTGGGGTTTTGAACCCTCAAAATACGGAGCGCGTGCTGAAAGATTAGTTTCACACGAAACTTTCATGGCATTCAAAGTGCCCTCTACAAAAGGCTTCAAAAAATCTGGGTCAATTTCTTCAGTCATCATGGTTGACTTCAAAATTTTACCCGGGCCATCCTAAAATTGCATTGAAATTTTTTCGACAGTTTTTTGACACACTCAAACTGACTCAATCATAACATCAGCAAGTAAGTGCTCGCTTTTGCCCTTACTTACCCACTCAGTTTTCACCCAGTGTGAAAAAACAGACTGAAACCGTTGTTTTGTAAACCTAGCTGAAGCCTCGCGCAACTGCGCTTCTGAAAAGCGAGTGGGATCTTTCTCGCAGGCCAATACGGCGGTTTCTAAACTCGAGGCAGTCTGTTCGTCAAAAACAAACCCGCAATCAGACGGAATCGTGTCGCACACGCCCCCTGCCTTAAATGCAATCACTGGTGCACCACTAGCCATGGCCTCTAAAGGAGTGATTCCGAAATCTTCTAGCCCTGGAAAAACAAATCCACGACACCGTGAATACCACTCAACGATCTGTTCGTTAGTTTGATAGCCCAGAAACTCGACACTCGGTCCGGCCATTGCCTTCAAACGATTTTCATCTTGCCCGGCGCCGACTATCTTCAGCTGCAAACCCAAGCGATTAAAAACCTCAATGGCCAAATCAACTCGCTTATAGGGAGCAAACGCGCCCACCATGAGGTAAAATGAATCGCGCGTCTTTGATAAACCTTTCTTGGTGAATCGATCAAGTTCAACAAAGGGAAAAATCACCTGGGCTGGCCTCTGATAATAAGCTTCAATTTCGCTTGCGATAAAATGACTGATTCCGCAGAGAGCATCGACTCTCTCAACTGAACTTGAGGCTCTATCCCAGCTCTGTAAAAAAGGCCGAACAAGACTGGCCACCGCACGAGTAACAAAAGAACTCTTGGTCTTGCCAAAATACTCATCAAAGCGATTCCACATGTACCGCATGGGCGCATAGACATACGACAAATGAACAGCATTCGGCGATTTTCTGATTCCTTTTGCCACACAATGTGAAGACGAAATCACCAAGTCATAATCGCGCAGATTGAAAGATTCAGCAAAATACGGAAGTATTGGCAAGAAATGGCGGTACCATTTTTCGATATGGCGAATCGAATTCAAAGGTGAACTCACCACTTTATGTGACTCAATGGTCTGACTCACTGAACCTTTGACATGTATCAAAGTGAACACGTCGGCACCTGGAAATAATTCTAAAATCGCCTCAAGACAAAGCTCGCCGCCTCGCATGCCGGTGAGCCAATCGTGAACCACTGCTACTTTAAGTTGAGGGCGATGACCTACCATAACTCAGTATTACATTTCAGATTTGAAATACTCGAGCGTTTGCTTCAGCCCCTCTTTCAAATCAACCTTAGGGGTCCAACCTAAGATGCTTTGAGCTCGGCCAATATCGGGGCATCGACGCCTCGGATCGTCAGGCCTAGACTCTAAGTGCTTGATCGCAAACTGGCGAGACATCACTTCAGATATGGCCTCAGCAAACTCTAACATCGTTCTTTCAACTGGGTTTCCGATATTCACCGGATCTTTCTCAGTACTCATAAAAAGCTTGAAAATTCCGTCAACCAGATCAGAAACAAAACAAAAACTTCGCGTCTGCTTGCCCGTACCATGAATCGTAAACGTCTGACCTCGAAGTGCCTGCATGCAAAGCTCTGGCACCACTCTACCATCATCAGGACGCATTCTCGGACCGTAGGTATTGAAAATTCTCACAATGCCTGCATTCAAGCCCTTCCAGCGAGCAGCCGACGAAACGTAAGCTTCAGCAAATCGCTTGGTTTCATCGTAACAAGCACGAGGTCCGATGGTATTCACATTGCCCCAGTAGGTCTCTTTCTGAGGATGCTCAAGGGGGTCACCATAAATTTCTGAAGTCGATGCGATCAAGTAGCGAGCCTTGTACTTGATGGCGAGCGGTACCGTATTCATCGTACCAATCGAATCGACGGCCAAAATTTCCATCGGTATTTTTTCAAAATCAATGGGACTAGCCGGGCAAGCAAAATGCAGCAAACCACTGAGGCCATACCGTTCAAGAAAAGGAATCTCTCGCTCGCTCAAAGGCTCGCAAATGTCTTTGCGAATAAACTGAAAGGCCGACGATTTTTGAGCTTGGCTAATATTTGACTCTCGGCCAGTCACCAAATTATCAATAGCAGTGACTGCAAAGCCTTCTTTCAAGAACCGATCACAGAGGTGTGAACCGATAAATCCTGATCCGCCGGTGATGATGACGTGCTTCATTTTTAACTCTTCCTTACCCATTTACAGAACACATTTACAGACTGACAGAAATGTCTAATATCTCTTGATAACTAGCATTGACCGTTCTCGCAAGGGCGATAGCTGAATATCTTTCACACAGCTCATGTCCAACTCGCGAATCTGGCCGCGAAACCTTGCCTGAAGTCACTTCAGCGAACGCCGCACTCCAATCGTACAGTTCGCGCGGGTTTCTAAAGCTCACTCCCCTATTTTCATAGGCTCCGAGACTTTCAAGGTGAGGAGCAATCTTAGCCGCGATTGCCGGAACCCCCAAAACCAAAGCCTCTACGGGCGGTAACCCGAACCCCTCATAAAGAGAAGGAGAGAAAAGCGCCGCCGAATGCTTCACCAGAGCGTAGGCACTCTCTAACTCTTGGTAGGGAACCGCAATGACCTGAGGCCGAGAGTTTTCAGGCACATCAGCGTTCACAGGGTTCACGGGCTTCAGATTCGACCCCAGAATAACCAAGGGCCATGGTTTTTCGCCCTGGGCATGCATTCGGTAGGCTTCAAGTAAAAATTCGAGATTTTTGTGGGGCTTTGAATTCGCCAAACAAACAAAATAGCGACCTTCAGTCAGACCAAACTGTGACAAGACCCGTTTGCTCACTTGTTCAGCCGGGTGAGCGTAGCGACTCACCCAATCAATCGCGTTATAAGCTAGCTTGAACTGTTCAGGCGAAAGCTTCAGCCATTCTTGCAACTCACTTTGAATCGACTTTGACACCGTCATTACTTTTGATGCGCCAAGTGCAAACGGTCTCAACACTAGCTGATAGTAGAGGCGATGAAAAAGTGAGCCATAGTGCAAGTGATTCAAATCGTGCAAAGTGGTAATCCATTTGACTGATTTCATCAAACCCACTGGAATACTTGAAAACGTCGTACTGTGGTAAAGGGCTATCTGATGGGTGGCTATGATCTTTGGAATCTCAAACCACTCGGCTAAACTGAGGGGTTTAGCCTTCGCAATGACCGATGAGAATGCGGCAACCCGAACTTGATCTGACAATGGCTCTGTGGGGGCCAAAGGGGCACTCAATAAAAGCACCGGCTCGTACCTCAGCTCTTGTTGCTCACGAAGACTCATCAATCCTGTCAAAAGTGAACGTTGATAAGTCGAAAAGCCCCCCGATTTTGAGTCGATTTGCCTGAGGTCAATGAGAACTTTTTCTTTTGGCGATTTATTCGGCATGGCTTCAAGGGTTTTCATTTTTCTCGTTTTTTCTTTCTCGCTTTTTCCTCGGTGCCGCTGACTCGATCATTCCGACCCTCATGAGGGCGAAATCGTATTTAATCGGATCATTCGCATCAAATTGCTTCAAACAGTCGGTCACTTCAAGGGCCGCCTTCCAATTCAACGATTTTCTTTGGGTCATTTGAAGTTGCTGACTCAGTCTACCGGTATGGGTATCGAGCGGCATCACGAGCTGTGAAGGTCTGAGAACTTTTCCGCCAAGCTCGGCCACGGTAAACCGCTTGCCGGCCCAAAGTCCGGGGTCAATCTCATCGTGACGGCCCATCCAGCGCAAAAACATCATCCAACGCTTACATGGGCTTGCCTCAGCTGGCGAGGTCAATAAGTAAGATCGCTTCAGCAGGGGTGATTTTGTTCGAATTTCATCAATCATGGCTATTTGCGCTGATTCAATGTTCACGTGGCTCTCTAAGCCCTTCAAAAAAAAAGCCCCAAAGGTTTGATGAGTTTGCCAAGCCTGCGCGATAGCCGCTGCCCATGCCGCAATCTCAAAATCGCGGGTGAACCGATGCACAAAACCACTGAGAACTGACTCTGCCATTTCTCGCCCCTTGGGGTCACCCATGGCGCGAATAAAAACAGAGGGCGACTCGTATCGGCTCGCAATTCGACCAAGCAATTGTTCAATCGAACCTCTTATTTGTTTCACATTTCCATACGAAATGACCGCAGCCAAAAGAGCTACCGCCTCTTGATCATGAGGGTTTCGAAAACGATGAACGTACTCAACCGGGTCAGTCGAAAGCCAATTTTTCTTATGGTAAGTTGCCAGGGCAGAATCTAACACCTTTTTCAGTTCTAAATGTGTTGATTTTGGCAAGCGATTTTCAATCGTTGCTGACGATTTTTTAACCGATTTTATTAACGATCTTTTCATTTAATTTTCTATATTTTCTAAGATTTCTTGCGCCAATTTTTCTCTCAGCATATGCCTTTGTCTAGGTGAGGGAAATGCCGAAGTCGAATGATTCGAAGAAATTGAATGAATCAAATCAATCAGGTGCGTCAACCAGGTCAGCACGTTTGAAGACCGTTACCCGTGCTCCAAAGGGTTCGCCCGCTCTCATTGGCACCCTACTTTCAATTGCTTTGTCGTTTCAACTCAATTTCGCAACGACGGCCAGTGGTTCAGAAAAGGCCAAAATTGAAGAAACATCAACAGAAGCTTCTACAAAAACTTCAACGAGTAAAGCGCCCGACCTAGTTAAAAAGAAGCAGAAACCTAAGAAGGCCACGAAAGCGCAAAGCCTCGATCCCGACACCAAAGAAATTCCGCAGACCCCTAGTACCCCCCCTACACTCGGCAAGCCGATGCCAGAAAACCCGCCGTTTCGCTGTTTAAGGCGCATTCTTTACAAAGGCAAACTTCTCGGTTGCGATTCTAATCACCTACAAGACGGCGAAGGCTTACGAGAAATCATTCAAGACATAAAGCCCGCAGTTGCTGAGCTCAACACTTATCAGACTAATCGAAGATCACTGAATAAGACCGCCTACTACGCAACTGCAGGCATTGCACTTGGTCTGGGTGGCTGGTTTTTTGCAAACTCTTTTTATCCAACACCTGAACAAGGCCAAACCCGAAATATCATTAGAAATACCGCAGGATTTGTGGGTTATGGCCTAGCCGCAAGTGCCGTTGGTTACGGTTTTTATTTCATGAACAAGAATGAAGAGCATTTGAAAAATGCCATTATTTTATACAACGACGCGAGACCGAACGACCCACTCGAACTTCGCATCAGTCACACGTTTGAACTGTTTTAGAGATGAACTTTAAAAGGAATTAGCAAAAGGAAATGAACGAATGCCAAAACGCCTAGACATTCAATCGATTCTACTCATCGGCAGCGGCCCGATCGTCATCGGACAAGCCTGCGAATTCGATTACTCGGGCACCCAAGCAATCAAAGCTCTTCGAGAAGAAGGCTACCGAGTCATTCTCATCAATTCGAACCCAGCCACCATCATGACTGACCCAGAAATGGCAGACCGCGTTTACATTGAACCTTTGACGGTCGAATTCATTGAACGCGTCATTGCCATTGAAAAACCCGACGCCCTCTTACCAACCATGGGCGGGCAAACCGCGTTAAACCTCACCATGGCTCTACACAAAGCGGGCATTCTTGAAAAATACAACGTCGAGATCTTAGGAGCGAAGCCCGAAGTCATTCACCGAGCTGAAGATCGAGAAACATTCAAAACGATCATGGATTCTATCGGCATTGAAAGCGCCAGGTCTCGAGTCGTGCGAAACCAAGAAGATGCCAAGAGCGCAGTCAAAGAATTTGGATTGCCCATCATTTTGCGCCCGTCGTTCACGCTAGGTGGCGAGGGTGGTGGTGCGGCTTTCACCGAAGAAGAATTTTTTACCAAACTCGAGCGTGCTCTTTTTCTTTCGCCCAATCACGATTGCTTAGTCGAAGAAAGTTTACTGGGTTGGAAAGAATTTGAACTCGAAGTCGTGAGAGATCAAAAAGACAATGTCATCATTGTGTGTTCAATTGAGAACTTCGACCCGATGGGCATTCACACCGGTGACAGCATTACCGTGGCACCAGCCCAGACTCTGACCGATTTTGAGTATCAACGCCTCAGAGACCAGGCCATCAAGATCATTCGCGCTATCGGAGTCGATACGGGTGGTTCAAACATTCAGTTTGCGATCAATCCCGCCAATGGCCGAATCATCGTGATCGAGATGAACCCTCGGGTTTCGCGCTCAAGCGCACTGGCTTCTAAGGCAACTGGGTTTCCGATTGCGCGCGTGGCGGCGAAGCTGGCTGTCGGCTATGCACTCGATGAACTCAAGAATGATATCACGCAGACTACGCTAGCGAGTTTTGAACCCAGTATCGATTATGTAGTGACTAAGATTCCGCGATTTGACTTTGATAAATTTAGACCAACCGAAGCCTTGCTCACGACTCAAATGAAAAGCGTGGGCGAAGTGATGGCGATTGGCCGCACGTTTGATGAGTCATTTTCAAAAGCGCTGGCTGGTTTAGAGGTCGAAGTCGGCTGGTTAGCGCCTGGATTTAGAAAACCCCTCAAGGCAAGTGAAGACCTCATCACAAAGCCCTCGGCTTATCGCATTTGGGCGATCGCCGACGCCATGAGAGCAGGCGCTTCAGTCGGTGAGCTTTCAAAAAAGTCAGGCATCGACATTTGGTTTCTCGAACGACTGTCACGATTCATTGTGAAAGAGCAATCATGGAAGGGCATTTCTTGGCCCCTATCTGCCTCTGCCCTTAAAGAGGCGAAGTTCATGGGCTTCACTGATCGCGCACTCGCTGGCATTTTCAAAGTAAACGAAGAACTCGTCAGACTTGAGAGAGAAAAACACAGCATTCATGCCGCATTCTTGAGCGTAGACACCTGCGCCGCTGAATTCGAAGCCAAGACACCTTATCTTTACAGTTCGTATCGCGGTACCGATGAATCGATTGTGAGCACCAAACCCAAAGTCATGATTCTTGGCGGGGGCCCCAATCGAATCGGCCAAGGCATTGAATTTGATTATTGCTGTGTGCACGCTTCAATGGCTCTACGCAAACTGGGGTTTGACACCATCATGGTCAACTCAAATCCTGAAACAGTCAGTACCGATTTCGACATGAGCGACAAACTTTATTTCGAACCACTCACACCCGAACACGTGATCAATATTGCCAGAGTAGAAAAACCTATGGGAGTGATCGTTCAGTTCGGTGGCCAAACGCCTTTAAAGCTGGCAAAAGCTCTTGAGCGCGCGGGCATCAAAATTTTAGGCACCTCAACCGAAAGCATTGATATCGCCGAAAACCGCGAGCGCTGTGATGAGCTACTAAAATCGCTTCGACCGCTCGGATTAGAAACGCCACCAGCGACTCGGGCGTTTAGCCGGGTTGAAGCGATTACAAACGCAAAAGAAATTGGGTTTCCGGTTGTGGTTAGGCCTTCGTATGTTTTGGGCGGTAAAGCCATGCGCATCGTTCGCAACGAAACGTCACTGAAAAAATGGATCGACGAAGCCCTACAGGTCAGTGGTGAGCACCCGGTTTTGATCGATCGTTTTCTAGACAAAGCCACAGAAGTCGACGTCGATGCGCTTTCTGACGGTGACACTACTTTTATCGGCGGACTCATGGAGCACATTGAAGAAGCGGGTATTCACTCAGGTGACAGCGCGTGTTCGCTGCCAGCGGTTTCTTTGTCACAATCCGTGCAAGATCGCATTCGTACGTATTCACGCGAGTTAGCAAAACGCCTGAATGTGGTGGGCCTCATGAACGCTCAATTTGCCGTTCAAGGTGATCACATTTTTTTACTTGAAGTGAACCCTCGAGCCTCGCGTACAGTACCGTTTGTCAGCAAGGCCGTTGGGGCACCCTTGGCTAAAATCGCCGCAGAACTCATGGTCGGAAAAAAATTCTCTGCCCTGGGCATCACGAGTGATTTTGACACGAAACTTCGGGCCTACTTTGTCAAAGCCCCTGTGTTTCCGTTTTCAAAATTTCCCGGCGTTGATGTGTTGTTAGGCCCAGAAATGAAATCAACAGGCGAAGTGATGGGTCGAGCGCCGACCTTTGCTGGTGCGTTCGCTAAAGCGATGATCGCGAGCGGAATGCCACTGCCGCAATCAGGCAAAGTTTTCTTATCAATTCGCGATCGTGACAAAGCCGAGATGCTACCCCTGGCAAAAAAACTCGCTCATTTGGGCTTTGAACTTTGGGCTACCCACGGAACCTCTGCCTACTTAAAATCGCATGGCCTCGCCGCTCAAGCGATCAATAAATTTCAAGAAGGCCCCCCCGACTGTGTTCAGGCGATTCGAGAAGGCAAATTTCAGTTGGTCATCAACACCACCTCTGATGACAAAGCGATTAAAGACAGCCTTTCGATTAGACGGGCAGCTTTAGAAAGAAAAATTCCGTACAGCACAGTGCTTTCGTCAGCGCGTGCAATGGTGCAAGCAATTGAAGAGAAAGAATGGAACCGGCAAGAGGTCAGTCACCTATGAGTTTAGCAAATGGATTTTGTTGGCATTGTTCGAAACCACTCACTCACCTTGACTTTGGCAGGCAAGACCGCTGCCCTCACTGTGGTCGCGACACGCGAGCTTGTAAGGCTTGCGTTCACTATGAGCGCGGCATCAACAATGACTGCCGCGAAACTTCTGCTGATCGCGTAGTCGATAAAGAACGCTCAAACTTTTGCGACTATTTCAAGCCGTCACAAACGCCTACTGGTAATGTAGCGACCGCAAAAGATGTGATGAAAGCCGCGGCTGAGGCGCTCTTCAAGAAAAAGTGACCCTCGGCTACGAATAAAGATCACCCGACCTCAATGATACCCATTTCATTGGTGTCACTGCCACATGCGAAACACTAAGACTTCAGCCCCTGGCTCAGCCGAGAGCACCACCTCGGTGCCTTGCTCACTTTCGAGTTCTTCATCATTTGCGGGCATGACCGCCAAACCGTCACCTTGCGAAATCGAAATCTGACTGACATCGCCACTCACTTTGATTTGGCCTTTAACCGCTTGAATCCAGAGGTAGTCACTGGGCTCAGATTCGATCAACCAAGTATCGTTTGAGGCCTTCGCCTCAGGCTTCTTTTTCCAGCGTTTTGCAGACAACTCAACATTTTGGTGAATGTGAACGAGTCCATCACGTGCCGTTGGCGAGACCAAAAGCGTGGGCTCACCCGAATCGAGTTGCGAAGTAAAATCGACTTGCTCATATTTCGGTTTGATCGAGGCCTTATTTGGCAGAAACCAAATTTGATACAAGTGGGTCGACTGATCTTTGAGAGCATTGAACTCAGAATGCCGAATACCACTACCGGCGCTCATTTTTTGAACTTCACCGGGCTTGATGATTCCTTGTGCCCCCGTCGAATCACGGTGCTCGATGGCGCCTTCGATGACGTAAGTGACAATTTCCATGTCTTTGTGACCATGAGTTGGGAAGCCTTCGCCGCCTTCAATCCAGTCTTCATTGATTACTCGCAGATAGGCAAACCCCATTTGCTCTTCATCATGGTACTCACCAAACGAAAAGGTGTGGTAGGTCTTCAACCAACCGTGATTGAAGTGACCACGGTCTTTTGAACGCCTCAAAACAAATCGGTCAGATTCAGGTGTTTTCATTTCTAACCTCTTTTCCTAATTTCACGTCAAAATCTACTTCTTAAAAATACCGCGGTAATTTTCTTTGTTTTTGTAAGCTAAGAAAATCATCAACGCTAGAATCACGACCGCCATGCCGATAGTAGAAGGGCCAACAAGAATGAGGTGAAACAAGAAAATATTGATTGCCACCGGTGCCAAAAGTATCAAAGCAAACGGCAACTGAATGCCTGTGAGAATCATGAGGCCTGTTATGACCTCAACTGACTTGATGAACGGAAACAAATAGCCAGTGGCCGCCATGGCGCCGGCAAAAGCCCCGGCTGCTCCCGGCATCGGAGGCATGGGCAAGAAATTTAAGAAACCATTGAGCCCAAAAACGGTAAAAATTAGGCCTAAAACGATTCTCGCTGCCAAAACTGATTTTTCGATCTTCATAGTCATGTTCCTTTCGAACGGTTGGTTAATCTTGAAACTGACTCTCATCATGCCACCAAATCCGTGTGTTGCCTATATGCAATAATATCGACACATTGTTCTTATTATGCAACAATCAGAGCATGACAGATTATTCTGAATTGGCCGCATTTGTCGCCCTCGCTGAAACCAAGAGTTTTTCAGGGGCAGCGAGAAAACTAAAATGCCAGAAATCGACCATCAGTCGCAAGATCTTGAACTTAGAAGAAAGACTCGGCACTTCTCTGGTCTTAAGAACCACCCGCAAAGTAAAACTCAACCGGGCCGGTGAACAACTCTTTAACGAGATTCAGCCATCTTTTGCGCATATTGATCGAGCGACCCAAGAAGTCTTTGGAGCCTCTCACGAAATTCAAGGATCGATACGCTTAACCGCTCCTAGTATTTTGGGACTGGTCTTATTGCCAGAGGCTCTAGCGACTTTCAGTCAAAAATTTCCAAGAGTGACTGTCGATATCTTGCTCGACGATCGTGTGCTCGATTTCGTCAGCGATCGAATCGACATTGCCATTCGCACCGGGCCCCTTGAAAACTCAAACCTGAAATCACGAAAACTCGGTGACACCGAATTCTCACTCTTCGTTTCACCAAATTTCTCAAATTTCTCAAATTTCCAAAACCTAAAAGAAGACCTTCATTCGAGCTCCCACTCTGTGCGCCTTCAAGACCTCAACCAACTTCCCGGGATCGTCTACACACCAGACGGTGAAGCCATGCCTTGGACCCTGGTCAATCACAAGGGTAACAAACTCAAGCTCAACCCCGTTCAATGCCTACGTGCTAGCACCCTACAGATGGCCAAAGAGCTAGCCAAGGCCGGCGCTGGAGTCGCTCTGCTGCCAGAATTTATTTGCCAAGACGAATTGATCGCCGGCGAGTTGGTTCAGATTTTTTCAGAGTGGAAGGCCGAAAAGTCGGTTTACTCAATTGTGTATCCAGACAAGAAAAAAACCTCTCTCGCAGTGACAGAATTGGTAAAACACCTCATACCTTACGTGGAAAATTCGGTACAAACCAAGGTTAGACCTCAGCGGTAGCCGCCCCGTGCATAGGAGTCTCGGTTCGCAAAACCCGCCATCTCATCACGAATATTTGGCCGGTGAATTCGTCTAGATTGCACCTCCATGGCCTCTTTACATTCAATGCAAAAACGAGTCTCTGGGATCGCCTTAAGTCTTGCCGTTGAAATCGAATCGCCGCACCCCTCACACTCACCGTACACGCCTCGCTCTAAGCGGTTCATGGCGCTCTCTATTTCTTGGATTTCTCTGATTTCTGATTTTGCTAGTTCAGCGCTAAGTGCACGTACTAATTCATCAGTTCCAGAATCAGAGGCGTCTAACTGAATGTGCCCGATGCCTTTACCTTCTACCAAACTAAATTCACCGCGTTCAGCTTTCTCAATCTGACTTTCGGTTTTCTTGATTGCTGCGCGTTTTGCAGTCAACGTCTCCAATATTTTTAGGCGCTTCGCTTCTATCATTTGCTTGCTTTGCTTTTTCTTCACGGTTGCTCCATTCTTTTAAATGCCGATAGACTTCATGCAGCAAAATAGTTTGCCCACTGACTTCGCCATCAACAAAAGATTGTCGTGATTTTTGCAAAGAACAGGCCATCGAATAGCCGTTCAGAATAATTCGATTTTGCCTCAACGCTTAACTGGCAATTAAAACTAGAACTGAGCCGAGTCGATCGCGTCATCTCTATCAAGGCTTCGCTCAGCAAACGCTGGTCGAACCTTCGCTTGAACCGGACCTGGCCGGTGCTGTCGCTTCACTTCTGGCCGTGGCCCGCCCCGACCTTCACTCTGCGGCTTGGGTCGAGATCTCGGATGAGCTGGCTCGATGGCAGCCCTCACAGGCGATGGTGCCGCCACCAGAACTGGTGACTTCACTTGAGAGATCACAGGACGACTACCGGTCTGTATGACCGAAGGCTGACTCGGCTGCTGATTGGCTGGCCGCTTTGCCGCCATTCCTTCTTGTGAACGAACTTTAGGTTCAGCAGACCCCGTCTTTTTCAACAAACGAAGAATCTCGCGCCATTGCTCTCTGTCTTCAGGCAGAACAAACGAAATCGCCTCACCCACTGCACCATTTCGCCCCGTGCGGCCAATACGGTGAATGTAATCTTCTGGTAACTGCGGCAAGTCGTAATTAATCACATGGGCAATATCAACGACATCAATGCCCCGTGAGGCGATGTCGGTGGCAACCATGATTTGAGGTTTGCCGGCCTTAAAACCTTTGAGAGCTAAATTTCTCTGACTCTGCGTGCGACCACCGTGAATTCGACCCACATCAATACCATAAGAGGTCAAAAATTTCGAAACGCGGTCAGTTCGAACCTGAGTCCGGGCAAAAATCAGAATCAGACCCTTACGATCATTCAGTTCATTGAGAAGGGCTTCGTTCTTATCTTTCACCGTGGTTGGCACAATCGATTGTGAAATCGTGCCGGCAGCCTGCGAAGTGGTACCAACGGCGATGCGAACCGGAGAAAAAAGAACTTTTTTACACAAATCGTCTAGAGTTTTATCCCAGGTGGCAGAAAACAAGAAATTCTGTCGCTGCCTTGGCAAGAGTGAAACAATCTCGTTGAGCTGAGGAGCGAACCCCATGTCAAGCATGCGATCGGCTTCGTCTAGCGTAAAAGCCGCTACGTTTGAAAGGCTGATATTGCCTCGACCGAGGTGATCAAGCAATCGCCCAGGAGTCGCAATGATCATGCGAGGCCTTCTGGCAATGGCCTTATTCTGATTAAAAAATGAAGCTCCACCGATAATGACAGCCGACCGAAGGTCATGTGCGTGCTGAGTAAGTTTTCTCCAAAACTCGTCGATCTGCAGCGCCAGCTCACGTGTTGGGGCAAGAACCAACGCAGTTGCAGCAGGATTTTCAAGTAACTTGACTGCGATTGGCAGACAAAAAGCAGCCGTTTTGCCAGTACCGGTTTGCGCGGTCGCGAGAATGTCTTTGCCCTCAAGGCCCAACGGCACCGCTTTGACCTGAATCGGAGTCGGCTCAAGAAAGCCCATGCCTTTCAGAGATTTATTGAGTACTTCCGGTAACTTAAATTGATTAAATGAGTTCACATTGGCCTTTCAGACACGAATCGATAAAAAAATGGTTTTCAGCCATGTACCATAGGGTGTTAGACAAATCCAAACTTTATTCTTTCATATCGGTTATTTAATAAATAAAACCGCGCGAACTCGACCTGGTCACAAGCGCTAGGTTGTTACCCTTGGCGCCGCAAACACTCGTTTCTCTAATCAAGCCCAGTTCTGCGATGACTTTCACACTCAAACTATTGTAAAACGGGGCGATGCAACTTCTCACATCGGTACTCTTGCTCATCGCGGGCCTAGTGACCGGCTTTATCGACTCGATCGCCGGTGGCGGCGGTTTGATTTCACTGCCTTCCTTGGGTTTTGTTTTAGGCCTTGGCCCCCATGCGATCGGCACCAATAAAATTGTCGGAACCATGGCCGCTGCGGTCGCACTTTGGGTTTACGCGCGCAGAGGTCACTTTCAAATCAAGCAAAGCCTAGTGTTCACCGTTTGCATCTCGATCGGAGCATTTTTAGGCAGCCGACTTTCGCCCTTTATTCCACCTCACTTTTTTAAGATCTTTTTGCTCTTGTCGTGTCCACTTCTACTTTGGGTCGTTTGGAAAAAAGACCTGTGGATTGGAACCTTGCACCCAAAATCGAAGACTGGCTGGGTTTCTTTAGTTTTGGTCATCACGTCTGGCGTAGCCGTCGGATTTTATGACGGTCTCTGGGGCCCTGGCGGCGGAACGTTCATGCTCTTGTCGTTGCTGTTTATTGTGAAACTCCCGCTTTTACAAGCTCTCGCCGCCTCTAAGTTTGCGAACACGGTTTCTGCCGGCACCTCGTTAATTTCGTATGCGTCACAGGGTTTTGTTCATTGGCCCGAGGGCATCACGATGGCCATTGCAGTAACCGTCGGCGCCTACTTCGGCGCTCGACTCACTAGCCGCCCCGACTCGAAACACGCGACACGCTTTGTGCGAGTGGCCTTGGGTGTGGTGGCGACCCTGCTGGCGATAAAGCTGATCTTCTTGTCGTGACAGTAGAATTTCTTAATATACTACCCATATTGTGCTTCTCTTGATCTAATATTGGTAGTATATTACTAAAAATGCCACATTTTCGCCCACGACACCTTCAAACGCGCCTTCAAAAACTTTCGACATTTTGGCCCATTGTTGGCGTCACGGGAATGCGCCAGGTCGGCAAAACTACCCTCCTCGAAAAACAGATTCGCTTTCACTCTGTCGCGTCGCTCGATCACGACTCGACCCGAAGCGATGCCGAGAATTCTGCTGTTTCTTTTTTGTCTAAGCTCGAAACGCCCGCACTCATTGATGAAATTCAGAAAGTGCCCAAGCTTTTTGACGCTCTCAAGTACCTCGTTCATAAAAACAAGAAACCCGGACAGTACTTTGTCACTGGATCCGTTTCGTTTTCTGAAGGTGCCGATATTCGAGAGTCTTTAACCGGCAGAATAGGCACCTGCCAACTTTTTCCGCTCACGCTGAGTGAAGCCCTCGAAATGCCACCGCCCGATAAGCCCACAATCGAAATTAAAAACGGTATGAAGCCGCGAGTGTCGCTCGAAGATTTTTCGAGAGCCATGATTCGGGGCGGGATGCCAGTGCCCATGTTTCTGCGTGATCCTTCTCAAGTTGAAACCTTCTTCGAGGGCTGGCTCAACACCAGTGTGCTGCGCGATTTGTCGCGCTTCATGGGCAAGAAATTCGAGGCCGACTTTGCTTTTGCTCTGCTTGAGAAAATTGGCCGCGCACTGCGTGAGGGCGAGCTGCCTACCTCTGCCCACTTTGGCGGATCTTCATCTCGTAAACTCAACAACTACCTCACGGCATTCGAAAGTATCTTTCTCATGAGAAGAATACGGTGTCATGAACTCGGAACCGGTAAAGATGCTTGGCTACCCACCGACTCCGGTTTTGCAAATTATCTCATGAAAGACACCCGTGGCGAAGGTGCGACGCTCTCATTGGCTCGCCTCACCGTACTCAATGAGCTCTTTTCAGTTCATGAAAGCATCGGAAAGCCCTTTTTTCTGCGATATTTCAAAAGTGCAAAAGGCACGCCTGTAGATTTTATTTTTGAAGACACGCCTGTTCGAATTGTACCACTTGCAGACACGAGTCGCGGCCCCTGGGGGCACTATGAAAAATCGGTACTGGGTGCAATGAAAACGCTCAAATCGAATCGCGGTATTTTGCTTGCTCCAGTAGACCGGGCTCACATCCAGAAAGCGGGCATTTCGATCTTGCCGTGGATGGTGTGGAGTTGATCGCTCCATAAAGCCCCCCCGAGATCACTCGTAGTGCAAGAGTCCTGGTTTTGCAATGCTTTCACACACTTTACGCATTGGCAGTGAGTCGGTTTTTTATTTACAGACCCCTGATCATCGGTCATTCTTTTTAAATGAAATTGAAAAAATACAGACCCGCAACCGAACTCTCTCTCGCAGTTGGCCTAATCAGCTTTTTCGTCGCCAATTCACCAGCCCAAGCCGTCGGAGTTTTCAGCATCAAGAGTCGCACGACCGGTCTTGATAAAACGAATGCGGCTGAATTGGCGGTCTATGATTCGTTCGGCACGATCGCAGACGCGCTTGAAGCAACCATCAATGATGGAATCTTAAGCGAAACCCTTCGCACAGGGTTGACCACCCACTTCGCCAAAGCGGGTGCGTCTCCTGACTCGTCTTTATTCGTTGACCGAGCTTCTGACTTCTCGGTCACCTCAATCACCACGGGCGGCCAATTCAATCAATCGGGTACATTCAATTTTAGTTCATCGGCTAACGCCATGCCTAGCGCAGGCGCCGCAGGCCAAGGATCAGTGGTTATCGGAATCAAGGCCAATAAATTAGGAATTGGCTCAATTGGCCCGATTCAAGGTAGCCGCCTTAGCCTTTACGCTCATTTTTTCACTTTTTCTCAAGCAATCAGCGTCGTTAATCTTTCTATGACTAATTTTGGTTTAGATGCCCAGTACGCTATTGTACCAGGAGTGGGAACTTCATTCCTGGCCAGATGGAACGGCTTACACGTAGCCTCGGGATTCAACTACTCATCAAATACGATCGCTTTAACTTCGAGCCTCACCCAAAGCAGTACTAGTGGCACTGAAACTGTTGCGTTCGATATGAATTACACGCTCTCTTCTAAAACGAGCACTTTTTGGGTTCCGGTTGAAATTTCAACCAGTGCCACACTTCTTAGTTTCATGACTTTCTCGACAGGGTTCGGAGCTGACCTCAACTTTGGCACTTCGAAACTACTCGGTGACTCAACCGGAACCATGACCGCCTCTACGACTGCTACCGGTCTGAGCTCTGCCAACCTGTTCTCTGGCACTCCGACTCTCGATTTCACTTCTGCTGGAAACAGTGCAGGCATTTCAGTCATCGCACCTCGTTTAATGATTGGCGGTCAATTCTCACTTTTCGCTCTGAAATTTGGCGGCGAGTACACTTACTACACCAGCGGGGCCACTGGCTACGCCGGCTGGGCCAGAATTGCCATCTGAAATTCGCGAGCTGACTTTAGTTTAACAAGCTGAGTAGTTTAAATGAGCAATCCCACTCTAACCTTACACTCTTATCGCCGCTGCCCATTTGCTATGAGAGTGAGAATGACACTCGAAGAAAAGCAAATTGAGTACACGGTCATCGAAGAAAATCTTTCTGAATTCTCTAAAGAACTTCTCGAGGCACATCCACAAGCAAGAGTGCCTCTTTTAATAGCTCACTGGGCTCCCAGTGAGTCATCACCCCACTCAATGGCCATTTACGAATCGTCGATCATCACTGAATTCGTCGACGAGACTTTCACCGACAAACCGCTCATGCCAAAAGATGCCGGTGATCGAGCCAAAGTTAGACTTCTCACCTACTGGTGCGACCAAATCTTCAAGCCCGACTTAGACCTCTATAAATATGAGCTCAAGAATTTGACTAGCGAAGAGTTTGCCCAGCTACGCGTTCGGCTCAACTCGCACCTAAGAAAAATTGAGACTGAACTCAGTGAGTCTCAAGGAAATTTCTTAATCGGTCAATCTATCACTCTCGCCGACATTCACTTGTTTCCACTTTTTAGGCAATTTAAGCGCGCGACACCGGTGTTTTCTGATCTGTCTCACTATTCACAACTCAACCATTGGCTCGAATCGATCTTAGCGAGGCCCAGCTTTGAGCGAGTCATGAACAAGAACCTTAAGGTTTAACGGCGACTGAGTCGCTTGCCAACTGCCTTGTTTAGACATCACGGCCTCGTCGCCATCAAAGGCAACATAGCTTGCTTTACCATAGTGAGAAAGTTTTCTGCCGATTGGCTTAATTGAAGCGATCGATTTGAAACCGACAAATCCTAAGGCAAATTCACTGTCTTTTGAAATGCGAGTGACCCAGGCGGCGCTCGATCTTGCCCGCGAGAACTCGACACCATCGAGAAAAAAAGAAGCGTCACTCACTTTTATGGGTAACATGAGCGACTGATCAAGGACGGCTCCCAAATATTTATTTGTCCAACCCATGACTAAAACTGACCGATCTTTTGGAATTTCGTTCAACTCGGTGTCGACCTTGATTTCAACATCAGCCGTTTCAACTAGAGCAGCCCAAGCTTTTGCCACGTCAACCATCGCTGCCCGCTCTGTCTCACTCACTTTCGAAGGCAGAACGAAAGTTACCTTTGAACTTCCAAAAATTTGAGAAACCGCCGGAGGAATTTCGAGACGATCTAATCGGCGAAAAACATTAAACTCAGAGTCAACCCGAAGCTCAATCTCGCGACTCAAATCAAAGCCATGCGGAACTTCAATCTGGAACCCGGCTTTTGCCGCTCTGACTAGAATCGATTGCTTCACCACCTGCGCCTGGCCTGCAGAATTTTCTTGGCGTAGCTCGACGGGCACGTTCAATTCAAAGGGCAAGTCGAGCTCTGCTTGGGTGAGTACTGCCGTAACAAAGGCCCGATCGCCTTCTTTGGTAGCTTGAGCTGACTCTAACCGCAAATCAGGAGCACCCGTTCGATAGAGCCACTGCAAATAGTACCGATCGATAGCCGCAGCTTCTGACTCAGTTGCCACTGACTTAAAACTATCCGCTAAGTTTTTCCAAGAGGCCTTTTTGAAAAGAAAATTTTTGTAAAATAAACGAAGTCCCTTAAAGAATCGATCATCACCAAGAAAGGCACGCATCATGTGATTGACCATCAGCGCTTTATCATAACCAATGGCCGAAGACGACATTCCGTGTCGCTCTCGAAATTCGCGCAACGAAAAATCATTTGAGGCATTCACCGAGTCTCGAAATTTCTGCAATGAGTTTCGACGGTACTCAGCACCCTTACCTAAAAGTTCAGATAGGTAGAAATCTGCCAGATAGGCCGTCAACCCCTCACACCAATTGCCCTGGTCATAATCAACAAAGACTCCGTTTCCCCACCAGTTGTGCAAAATTTCATGAGGGTACGAAGACGTGAGAATGAATGGCAACCGAATCACCGAAGGTCCAAGAAGCGTGTAAGAAGGCAGTCCGTAACCGGTCTCCCAGAAATTTTCGACGGCCGAAAATTTGGGATAGGCGTAAGCCCCAAGTAAACGGCTGTACATTTCAACGTAATGGGCCGTCACATCTAAGTACTTTTGAGCAAGAGCCTCATCGGGAGTTCGCAAATAAACTGACGATAAAAGACCGTTACTCATTTTTTCATAAACGGTGAAGGCATACGCCATCAAAGTGATTTCATCTTGTGGCTCTAACGAAATCCATCGGTCAGACCCGTTGCCAGAATGCGAACTTGTCTCACGCCTACCTTGCGAAACTGAAGACCAAGCAGGGCTCGCGAACCTCACGCTTAAATCGAAAGTGATCATCTCATCGTCTACAGTTGGATACCAATAACTACTCGAAGTCAGGTACACACCTTGATCGTCAATGAGGCCCGGAGTATCTGACAGGCCGCCTTCAGGCAATTCAGCCCCCGGATGGTAAATCTCTCCGTAGTACTGTACTTGAAACTGCGTACCTAAGTCAGTCGACGTCAGAGCTAAGGGCAACGATAACGGCAACACGCGATAAGATCGTAAAGGCACGGGTGCCCCAGCAACGAGATCGCCTTCGATCAACAGCATAGTTTCGTTCAAGACTTTCGGGTGAAGGCCATCGTGTAAGAAGAAATCAAACTCGCCGACTGCGAGTGAGCTCAGTTTCATGCGATCAATCACCTCAATGTGATGACTGTGTGGGTCTAGAGCAACGCTCAGCTGATGATCAACCTGCGCCATTGCAAGCGTTTCGAAAAGCATCAAGAAAAGTATAAAGACAATCACTAAAACAAATGCCAAACGCCTGGTTATCATAGTGCTGACTTATCTAATAATGGCCTATTTTGCCAATTTGTTTTCGAACTGAGCCTTCTATTCATTCTGTTTATTTGATCTGCTGGCTTGGTCATGGTTAAATCTGAGTTAACATGACACACGCGAAAAACTCGGCTCACCAGAAAATCGTAATGAAAAAAGAATTTTCACCTAACTTCACCGCTGAAGAAATCAACGTTGAGTTTCTGGTCATTCATTACTCGGCCTGTGATCTCGCAGAAACCCTCAGAATCTTTCACGATAAAGCACGTGGAGTCTGCACCCACTTCATTGTTGATACCAATGGCGACCTTTACGATCTGGGCGGCGACCAACCCTTTCTCACTTCTCCGATCTTGAGGGCTGCCCATGCCGGAACGAGTCATTTCACCCTTGGTGAAACCCGGTACGAATCGCTGAACAAACTTTCGATTGGGGTCGAGCTGGTCAACTTAAACGGCAACTTGATTGAGTTTCCTGAACCACAAATTCAGTCGCTTTACCAATTGACCCTCGCACTCAAAAATCGCTTTTCGATACTTCAAGACCCCAATCGCGTGGTTGGCCACGAACACATTGCGGGGTTTCGCGGCAAGGTCGACCCCGGCCGTCTATTTAACTGGAAAACTTTTTTTCAGAACACTTACCCGGGGCTAGAAGCTCCGTTAAGAAAAGCCGTACTGAACGACGAGCTCTGGAGTGAATTTTTAACCACCGTCACTGACCTCGGCCCTATAGACGGTGAATTCACACAGTGGTCAAAACTGAGCGCCAGACTCGAGTCGTTCGTCGGAAAACAATTTCAGGCGAAATAGATTTTTCGTCGGCATCTAAATTGCTTTGAGTAGATTCTGCCAAGCCAGACAGAAAGTAGACGGACCTACCTCCAATCTCTGACAAGAAAGGAGGTGATCCTTATGAAAAATAGCCGAAGAAGCTATTATTTGTATCGGATAGAACTAGAAAAACTTAAGCACAAAACTTGGATTCTCATTGTTTTCGCCAAGTTAGCGCTTTTGCTAGTCACCTTAGTTAACTGCTACTTCAGATAAAATTGAGAGAGGTCGTGGGTACAGCTTTACCCAACGACATCAACTTTCTCAAGATGAGAACTGTTTGGCTTGGTCTTATTTTCGGCCGAGCAATCCACCGAGTGATCACGCCCGGAAAAAATTTTCTATCGCAACTTTGTAGAGAAAACCAAAGCCCTCGTCGGTATCTAAATTGCTTTGAGTAGATTCTGCCAAGCCAGGCAGAAAGTAGACGGACCTACCTCCAATCTCTTACAAGAAAGGAGGTGATCCTTATGAAAAATAGCCGACCAAGCTATTATTTATATCGGATAGAGCTAGAAAAACTTAAGCACAAAACTTGGATTCTCATTGTTTTCGCCAAGTTAGCGCTTTTGCTAGTCACCTTAGTTAACTGCTACTTCAGATAAAATTGAGAGAGGTCGTGGGTACAGCTTTACCGAACGACATCAACTCTCTCAAGATGAGATCTGTTTGGCTTGGTCTTGTTTTCGGCCGAGTGCTCTATCGAATAGACAGAACAGGACAGCAACACAACTACAGGAGAGCCTCTTTTTCAGCCCGTTCTAGAGCCGAGTACGATGACATTGTCTTACGATAGAGACTGAACAGTGCTCTCAACTGACCGAGCTTGGCTTCTGTTGCCTGTTTTTCAAAAACATAAGACTCAGCTTTTTGAAGTGCGTTGTACGACGAAAGATCTGGACCGCTAGGGCCCTTGCACCAAGCAAAAATCGTACGCACCAACTGAATCGACTCTCTCGAAAGCATTCTCTTGACCACATACTGTTCAGCCAAATTTAGGCCAATATATGACGATTGATCGGGCCCAGCTGAACTGACAGCCCAAGCGTAGGTCGCTTTCAAAAGTTCAATTCTCTCAACGCCGAGATTCAAACTAAATAGATATTTTTCAGTTTCGTTGGTGGCATTGTAACTGCTGTAACCGGGTCCCGAAGTCGACTGAAACCAAATCAAGAGCCCTTTGTATGCGGCCACCGTCTCTGAAGACGCTTGTTTGTCTCCGATAATCTTCATAGCTCGGGTCATCGACTCACTCGCAGAAACTCCACCGCCTTCAGATGACTTGAGCCACTTGGCAAAGTTGGCGGTCAAGAGCAGTTTTGCTGGGTCTCTACCCACTTTGTTAAAAAGATTTTTCGATTCAGCCCACGCCGACTGATAGCCATATTCTTTTTTCAAACCAGTGGCAAAATCAACAATCGCGGCTTCTTGCTCAGGTGTGTATTTCGGCTGCAAAACCAGCTCATTGAGTTCAGTCAACAAAGCCGCATTCGAACCATTCATCAGAGGTCCAATTTTTTGCAGTTTTTCAAGATAAGGTTGAGTTTCTTTCGACGGTTCCGCGTGAGCGAGAAACTCAAGGTAAGAAATCAAAGCGTCAGCATACGCCAAATTAGTGTGATTCGCATTCCAGTACGGTTCTGCAAATTCAACGATGACAGAGAAAGCTTTACGAACCTCAATGCCAGACCTACTGGCATTCTGGTAATCAAGGTTTCGCGTTACTGAATCGACGAGCTCAACTCTCAAGAAATCATCGCCGTAAACCCCCCCTGGTATTCGAGCCCAAAGAGTTTGAATGCCCGACTCAAAAGTAACCTGCCGAATCGCACTCACTTCTGAAGAATTTTCAGAATAAATGGTGGTAATTTGAAAGACACCGCTTGGAGAGCCTAATGGGTTCTGCCCAAACAAAACAAGTGGCACTTTACCAGCTTGAAAATTTTCGACAAATTGAGCGCGTTCTGCGCCTGACTTAGCGCGGGTCAAAATTTCGATCGCCGGAACCATTTTTTCGCCCTCTTTGATCTGAGAACTCACGGCTGAATACCTGGGCACCCCAGGCACCAATGCGTACAGGGCTGAAAAGCGACTGAGAAAAAGTGAGGTCACTCTATCGTAACTTTTTCGAGCCTTGAGCTGTGCTGCCAAATTAGCGCGCTCATCTTCTGTAAAAGAAACAGAATCTGCGTGCAGGGTCATCGACTCTGTGTTGCGATTTCCGAGTTGCGTAACTTCAATAGTTCCAGTTGATTTGAGGGCTGGAGTCACCAAAAGAGTGCTATAACCATTGAGCTCGCTCGAAGAACTGACTCCATTGATCGTTTGACTGCTTGAACATCGCCACACTCCACCCAATGGATTCGCCAAATAGCGACCATCGACTTCTGATGATGCCTGATACGCATCGACAGCAGACTGTTCAAAAACAACACCGCACTCTGCCGACGATTCGCCTCCGCCACTCGCCTCTGCTCCAGTTTTGCCAAGGCCTGTTTGCCCAGGATCACCTGCGCCAGTAGGCTCTGAAGAACCGCAGCTCGATAAAACCAGAGAGCCAATGACAGTTAACCCAACCACACCCGCTGCCCGTACCAAATGACGAAATTTCATAAAAACTACCCCTTTAAAAAAGATTCGAGTTGGTTCGTATCACAGATTCGGGATTAAGAAATTCAACGAAATCGATTATCACCAGTTGAAACATGCACAGTATATTAGCAGTTATTGGCCTATTTTTCGACGGCACCAAAATTCGACACTCAAGTTGACGCAATGCTTTTACTTAGACGCGTCGCATTACCTTTAAATAGACCGTTTCTAGCCGGTTGTCGCAAAACTAGAAGTTTCGCAGTCGCTCAGCTAACATTGCGTCTAACCATGGTGACGACAAAACTGAAATGGCTGAACCTTTACCGGTGGCTTAAAGAGTACATCATTTTATGGACCCTTCTGGGGTCGATCTACTCGCTCGCGGGTGCCGTCTTATTTCAGCCGATTTTTCAATGGATAACCAAGAAAGAACCATCGCTTCTTAACTCTTGGTTACTCACTAATTCATTTGTGATCATTTCATGGCTTTTTCACTCTTTTTTGAGCAATTTCTCGTTCAAACAAGCCAACCGCTACTTAGTCAAGGCACACGCCCCACTTTCAACTTTTTTCTGCGTCAATGAATTGCGAAAAGTTTCTGTTCTCGCGGTTATTTTTGTCACCGTAATTACCGGAGCTTTCTTGAATTCACACAGCTTTCAAATCTGGGTGATTTTGGCTCAGTTACCCATTCAAGTGAGCCTATTTAATTTAAAACCCTGGGAACAAATCACCTTACAGCGCTCGGCGCTTGTCGGAGCCAAAGAGCTTCTTCGAGGGCTCTTAAAAGTCCAATTGATCACCGCAATCTTGGCGACGATACTCGTCGTGACACTTTGGATTGTACAAGGGCAGTCGGTCTCACTCGCCATCATCGGGTCTCTCGCCTCTGGCGTATTAGGAGCCAGCCTAATGAGCGCTGGTGTTGCGCTCGAGGGCGACTCAGGCCGGCCATTTCTCGTCAATTCAATCAGCCTCGTTTCAGGCACTTTAGCTGGACTTCTGTGTTTTGCGATGCCTGTCAGTTTACTTTTCTGCCTCTACTTGTATCACCGATTTGAAGCCGTCACCCTCAACCGCCTACGGAGCATTGCACCCATCGATGAAGACACTCTCGTTTAAAAATTTCAAGGTTGCACGGCAGAGCCGCCTCTTTTTCGATCTCGATACTGAGCAAGATCGCGTGAGTTTCGAGCCTGGCTTGCACCTACTTCTCGCACCCAACGGCCTTGGTAAATCTACTTTTTTACAAGCCTGTTCGGGCCTCTTGGCTGACACTCAGGGCGATCTTTTTTTCGACGGCCGAACCGTGACCCCAGCTAGTTCTGTGTTTTACCTTTCAGAGTACCTCACGTTGCCTAAGTTTATTACAGGTGAAGAATGGGCGAGTTCTTATGGCGAAGCAGACCTGAAATGGGTCAACGAACTTCGATTAAATGACGTCTGGAAAAAATACCTAGGTCGCATGAGCCAAGGCGAGCGGCGAAAAATCATGTGGCTTTCTGCCCATTTTTCAAAAAAATCGATTCTCTTCTTAGACGAACCTCTTGACGGCTTAGACCTTCGAGCCATTGATGCCGCAAGGGGGCTGATTAACGCGTGGAAGGCAGAAGGCCGCGTTGTGTTGCTAGTTGCCCACCAAACAGGCGAAATCGCAGACCTCGCCACACAAGCCTGGGTAATAGAAAATCAAAAATGGGCCGATTGGAGTTCAATCTTCAAAACCCCATTTTCAGGCGAATCAGCAAGCGAAGTGAGAACGAAACTTCTCGGTCATTATCGCTAGCTAGAGCTGACGGCCCTTCAGATGAAACGGAGTCTGCTTTGCCAAAACTACTCAAGAACTGAGAAAAGGGGCGGCTCCATGCCTGACCTGCCCCTCACAAATAGAGGTTAAATCGGAACTCGATTTTTTAGAGCTCCCGCGTCGAACGATGCGACATGGCGGGCGACAACACGATGTTGGTCTCTAAAAAATCGAGTTCCGATTTAACCTCTATTTGTGAGGACGCCTCCGGCTGACAGGAACCCTTTTTCTCAGTTCTTGAGTAGTTTTGGCAAAGCAGACTCCGTTTCATCAGTAGACTGACAACGACAGCTTTGGCTTTATCGACTAAATAATCGCTGCAACTCTTTCGGAATTTTAGCCTCTACCACCACATTTTTTTTCGTCACTGGGTGAACAAATTCGAGGCGCTTGGCAATGAGGGCAAGCGAAAGCTCGCTCGACAGACGTCTATCTTGGTCTTCGCTTCCGTATTTCACATCACCTACAATCGGAAACCCATGCATGGCGAAATGCCGACGAATTTGATGATATCGCCCAGTTTTCGGAAACACACTCACCGCTGAAATGCGACCTGCAGGCAAATCAATCACCCGATCACGCGCAAATTCAGTGACCGCAGGCTCTTTGTCTTTCGATTTGTTTTTCTTCAAAGGGTCGGTGAACCGCCCCTTCAAAGGCACCTCGCCCCAGACCCAAGTGAGATAGGTCTTTTGCATCGCACGGCGGCGAAAACCATCAATTACCAGCGAGGCGATTTTCGAAGAGCGTGCAAATAAAACCAGTCCGTGAGTGTCTTTATCGATTCTATGTACCGGAAACAGGCGAATCCCCATTTTATTCTGCACCCAGTGTTGCAGGCTAGAGTGATTGATCTCATGGGGCTCGTTCGAGTAAATGACCCACCCCTCAGGCTTCTCAGCCACCACAATGCTCGAATCTTGAAGGCAAATACCCGGTTGCTTGAGCGCTGAGCGATCTTTTTGCTTCGGGGGCTTTGGTGGCTGCTCTTGAGGATTCATTTTTACGGTCTTACCATTCATAGGCCTCTAAAGACCACTTGATTTCGCCCCGGTCAAAAGGCTAAGGTCAGGCGCATTATGAGTGATGAAAAGGTTCCGATGACCGTTCTTGGCAAAAAGCTGCTAGACGAAGAACTAAAGCGACTGATGAGTGTCGATCGACCGACGATTGTCAAAGCCATTGAAATTGCCAGAGGGCACGGCGACCTATCTGAAAATGCTGATTATTCAGCGGCAAAAGAAAGACAAAGCTTCATTGAGGGGCGCATTCAACACATCAACGATAGACTTGCCAGATCAAAAGTCATTGACCCATCAACCATCACCACCGAAGCCATTGTCTTCGGTGCAACGGTAGAACTCGAAGAAGAAGAAAGTGGCAAGAAAATCACTTATCAAATCGTTGGGGTTGACGAAGCCGATATCAAGAACGGCAAAGTGGGAATCACCTCACCCATTGCTAGAGCCTTAATTACTAAACGCGAAGGAGACGACGTTGTGGTCAATGCTCCAAAAGGGAACATTAGCTACAACGTTATCAGTGTCAGCTACAAATAAGCCAACATCAGCAGGGGGTTTAGACACTCCTATTCAATTCGTAAAAGGTGTGGGTCCCCGCCTTTCGATGATGTTTCAATCGCGCAATATTTCTACCATTAAAGACTTACTTTTCTTTTTTCCACGCGCCTACCAAGACCGCAGCCAAGTTCACAAAATAGTCGACCTCAAAGCCCTCGCTGACAAGACAGCAGAAAAAGGCTTTGAGTTGAAAGTTTCAGAAGGCGCTTCAAGCCCAGGGCCTGCACCAGAGACCTCTGCCGTAGTGACCGTTTCTGGGCGAGTCATTTCACAAAGAAAAATTCCGACCCGATACGGAAAATCGATACTCGACGTGCGCATCTCAGATGGCACCGGAGTTCTCGCTCTCAAATGGTTTCATGCCCCAAAGGGAATGGCTGAACAATTTTTCAAAGACCGCCCCCTGACCGTCACAGGGGCGATCAAGTTTTTTCAACTTTACCCTGAGATGGTTCACCCTGAGGTGAGTTTTTCGGGTCCTGCGAGTCCTGAATCCCAAGCCTCTGCGCCTGAGTCTGAAAATTATGGGCGAATCGTGCCGATTTACGTCGAGATCGAAGGCATTCCGACTCGCACCCTTCGTAAAATTTTATGGGATGCGGTCACTCGGTTTTCACACCACCTCACCGAAGACTTACCCCTTGAAATTTTAAAACGCCTCAACTTACCGACCCTACCCGAAGCAGTAAGGGCACTTCACTTTCCGCCCGAAAAAACTGACCTTCAAGCATTCGAATCGTTCAATTCGCCCTTTCATCACCGGCTAGTCTATGACGAATTTTTTAAATTTGAGTTTCTGGTTCTCAAGCAGCGCCTACGAATGGAAAAACAGCTTGCAGAAACCATCACTGACGAACGCGGAGTCAAAGCGTGTTGGGATCTTTCAAAAACTCTGCCCTTTGAATTAACCGGCGACCAAAAAAAGGCCATCAAAGAAACGCTCGACGACCTCAAACAATCACACCCCATGAACCGACTCATTCAAGGTGACGTGGGTTCAGGCAAAACGGCGGTCGCGTTTCTAACAGCTTCAGCCATTACTGCAGAAGGTGGGCAAGTGGCCCTCATGGCTCCGACTGAAATTCTGGCTGAGCAGCACCTAAAGAATGGTAGAGCACTTCTGGGCCACGCACTGCAGTTTGAATTACTCACGGGCCGCACGTCAGCGAAAGAGCACGCTCGGATAGTTGATCGCCTTACCCGCGGTGACCCCCTGATCTTGATCGGCACTCACGCCTTGATCGAAGAGCCGGTCGTTTTCAAATCGCTGAATTATATTTTAATCGATGAACAACACCGGTTCGGAGTTGATCAGCGACGAGCCCTCAGACAAAAAGGAATTCGAATCGGTAAAGACGATAAACCTCTCAACCCACACACCCTCATCTTGACCGCAACACCCATTCCTCGAACTTTAGCGCTCACCGCATACGGCGACCTCGCGGTCTCTACGATTAAAGAAAAGCCGCCAGGAAGAACTCCGATTGTGACGAGGGTGATACGGTCTTCTCAGCGCGAAAAAGCCCACGAGTGGATCAAACAAGAATTACAAAAAGGACGACAGGCCTACTTTATTTATCCATTAGTCAACGACAGCGAAGCTGAAGGGTTTACGCACTTAAAATCAGCCATCAAAGAAGCCGAAGAATTGCAGGCACGCTATAGTGATTTTAAAGTTGCCCTCTTACATGGCCAGCAGAAATCTGAAGAAAAAGCGCTCGCGATGGAAGAATTCAAATCGGGTCGCGCCCACTTACTCGTTTCTACAACAGTCGTTGAGGTCGGGGTAGACGTGGCTAACGCGAGTATCATGGCCATCAATCATGCCGAGCGATTTGGGTTGTCGCAGCTGCACCAATTGCGTGGGCGCGTAGGACGCGGCGCGCACGCATCGTATTGCTTTTTATTCACGACCCACGACCGACCGGCAGAAGTCTCTCAAATGCGACTCGATGTTTTAGAAAAAACAAACGATGGGTTTGAGATTGCAGAGGCCGACCTCGAACTTCGTGGCCCCGGAGAATTTTTAGGCACCCGACAATCAGGCGGACTACCATTTAAACTTGCTCAATTGGTGCGCGATCGCAACTGGTTACTCGAGGCCCGCGACGACGCTGCTATTTTATTGAAAAACGATCCAGAATTGACGGCAGCTAATCATCTGCCGCTTAGGCGCTACTTCGAGCGCGAAGGAACCTTTCAGTTTGAGCGGCTAAAAACTTCGTAATACCTAAAGCTCAAGTTTATAATCTATCTAACAGCCTTTTAGCTTCGACCTCGTCAATCAAAACAAAGCGCTTGAGTTCTTCTTCGTAGGCATAGACATCGGCTCTGGCGATATCAAACCACCAGGCGTGAAGCTGGAGATTACCTTCGCTCATCCGTTTTTTTACCGAGGGGTAAGACTTGATATTCTCAATTTGGCTCAAGACATTGAGTTGTGACAACTGGTTATGCCTTGCGAGTGTATGATCTGGAGCCTGCCCTCTCTGTAAGCTCGCTAAGGCAGTTTCTCCGTGTCTCAACCAACTCTTCAGATTAGGGAGCTGAACTCTCTCGCGTCCATCGCATATCGCGAGCATCGCGCCACACTCAGAATGCCCGCAGACAATAATATCGGTCACACTTAAAATTTGGGTTGAAAACTCAATGGCTGCGGCCTCTGACTCGTCACTCAATGAAACTCCGTGTCCGTCACACGGCGGCACCAGATTGCCGATGTTTCTCAAAACAAAAAGATCACCCGGATCAGTCGACGCAAAAGTATTGGGTACCACCCGACTGTCAGAGCAAGCAATAAACAGGGTATCGGGCGACTGGCCTGTGGCGAGTTTACCGAAGGCCTCGCGATACCCTTCGCGAACATTACGACGAAAATCGACAATGCCTTGAATGAGTTTTTTCACTTAACTAGCCAGCACCGGAGCGACTTGTTTCTCTAAAAAAGCAATGATGTCATCTGATTCGTACAACCACCGAGCCGCTTGAGTCGTCGGGTCGGTAATTTTCAAGCAAGGGGTCTGAAGTTCGCCACCACCTTCAACCAATTCTTCTGCTTTTGGTGTACCTGGTGAGGCGTTGACCAAGTCAATTTTCAACCCCATTCGCCTGATAGCTTGACGAACTTTAAAACAAAAAGGGCACCCCGGAAACTGATACAGCTGCCAATTTCTCGTCATCGCATCGACTCGCGCCTGTTCTTCGGTAGAACGAGTGACGGTGGGTCTAGCCGAAAAAATCACTTCATAAGCGAGCACAAGCAATCCTAATAAACGACGAATCAATGACAAAACTAAATTCATTTCAATAGCCTCTCTAATAATCTCTCAATTAACATCTTCTAGGTCATACCCTATTTTAAGGCAGCGGCGGTTGCATACGAAAAATGAAAAATCGACCCAGAATCATTTTTTAGTTTCGTGAACTCACCCCGCACTGCCGCCTCAACCTCTTGGTGGGTGCGACCAAACGAAAACTGAATCTGATGTTCAAATAATTGCCCAAGACCGCTGAGCAGCGTCTCAACCCAGTAGTCGAGAAACTGATTTTTGAGTTCTAAGGCAGAAAATCGCTCGAACTGATTACCTTTAAGCTCAGGGATTGCATTCGCACCGAGCACCCCGTCAAGGCAAATCGTGTGAATTTGCGCTGTGATTGGCTGAAATCCCGCATCGTGAAGAAGCCGTCGCAATCGAATACCGATATAGGGGTCACCCCCCAGCGTTTGTTGAAGTCGATTAAATTTCGCCCAGTACTCTTCGATGATCACTGAATGCGGAAAACAACTCAGCGGAGTGTTATACACTTCAGCCAAATGCACTCTCGCGCCCGCACTCAAGCACCGATGCAATTCTTTGAGGGCTTTAAGGGAATCTGGTACGTGCTCAAGAAACCAACAAATGAATAAACCATCGAACTGGCCTTCGTGAAACGGCAACTCATAAACCGAACCTTGCTGAAGGTGAACCCGACCCTCTTTCAATTCTGACGAAAGAGTAGCTTTGGCCGCCTCAATCTGAGCATCTGACAAGTCAACTGAAGTCAGCTGAAGTTGGGGGTACCTCGAAAGCAAAATTTTCGACTGGGCTCCCACTCCGCAACCAATTTCTAGGATATGTCGGCACCTTAAGAAATCAACTTTCTCAAAGACCAAAGACTCTAAGAACCTTGCCTGATCTAATAGTCGTTTTTGTTCGTCTTTGGAGTATCCGTGTAAATAACTCATTGATTCTTTCTATTGCGTTGAACCACAGAAGACAATCCTGCCGTTGTTTTTTTCTGCCGCTTGCAGACTTTTAGAAAAAATGCCTAAAATACAGTCATGGACCACAACTTCTGGCAAAGCCGTTGGCAAAATAATGAAATCGGATTTCATCAACCTAAGGTAAACGACTATTTATTCAAGCATTTTGAAAAAGCTTTGCCTAAGCGAGTCTTGGTACCTCTTTGTGGAAAAAGCAAGGATTTGCTCTGGCTTTGGCAACAAGGCCAGTGGGTGGTCGGAGTTGAATTGACCGAAAAAGCGTGTCGAGATTTTTGGGCAGAAAATCCCGAACTCGGAACCCCTTCAGAGAAATTTGACACTGAGCGCGGCTTGAGGTTCTTTGAAACCGATCGCATCAAACTCGTTTGTGGGGATTTTTTTACCGTCAACAGCGCTGACCTGACTTTTCAAAACGGCGGGGCTCCAAGTGCATTATCGATCTATGACCGCGCGGCTTACATTGCATTGCCGCTCGATCTCAGGCAGCGTTACCTCGATCACCTCACCTCGTTGGTTCGAACATCTCCCCGACCAGTCTCAGGCCTTCTCATCACCATTGAATACGATCAGTCACTCAAAAATGGCCCCCCTTTCTCGATCACTCAAAAAGAGTTAGCAGAACGTTGGGATTTGCACTTTAATCTCACTGAGCTTGAATCGGTCAAAGAAATGCAAAAATTGGGACCCTCTGAACTCGAGGTCACTGAACGGGCACATCGAATCGAATTCAAGTAGCTACCTCGCAATGACTCAAAACTAGCACCGCAATCGAACGGATCGGCTCCTGCCTCACCTGCACCTCCGATAGGTTCAGGTATTTTAATTCCTAATTATTTTGAACTCGGGCGTCGCAGGAGGCGACAATAGCCCGCGAAAACAGGACGTTTGCTTCAAAATAATTAGGAATTAAAATACCTGAACCTATCGGAGGACCCATCCGGTTGCAGGAGTCCGTCGCTTGCGGTGCTAGTTTTGAGTCATTGCGAGGTAGCTACGAATGCAAAGTGCAGTATCAGAAGCTACCACAAGGCAATTGAAACTGAAAAACCCTCGATATCAAGCCAGAGCGTTTCGAGGGTCTGCGGCGCATCAGACGGCCAAGTGAGTGCTTCTCGCGGAATCAATTTAAATTCACCCATATCTAGGTGCCTGTAAGGCTCACAAGTCCAATGGCCCCGATCGTTCACCGACTGAAGTTCGGCCTCATGAAATCCGAAAAACCGTCGCACAGTTGGAAATACCGCCTTATAGATCGCCTCTTTCGCGCCAAATAGACGGGTCGCCCTTTCTTCACTCCGTTCAACCCAATCGAGTTCACCTGGGGTTAGAATTTTTTTTCTCACCGTGAACGCTCGCGGCGATTTTGTCTCAATATCGACTCCGACACCGTGAATCTCTGACGAGCTCTCAGCCATGAGCGCCACCGCTACAATTTTAGATTCATCACACAGGTAAGTGTGGCTGAGTGAACCCAAATAAGGCTTTGGCCAAGTAGGTACTCCATCGGCATCAGTGATCACTTCTGAGAGTGAAACCAAGACCCCCTGCAACTGCTCTAGCGCCTTGAGACTACATTGCCTTGCGAGAATTGACGACTGGGTCCTAATATTCAAATGACCGCCCGCCTGCTCACCAATGCCCTTACTCACCGCCTCTTCGGCTAGACACAGCACAAACCGACGAGACGGGGTCGCCCGGTTCAATGAGTTTAAATGACTCAGACGAAACAACTTAAATTCAGTCACGCCGAACCTCACCCAGCAATTCTAGTTCCTTGAGAAGATTCTGACAGCGTGGTGGGTACTTTGAAAATTCCCAACCTTTTTCACTCGCACCGGTTGGCGGTTCACTTTTCTTCACCAAGGCCTCATCGGTAAACCACCAGCTCAGCTGATTGTCACAGCCGGTGACCTCATCACTCAAACCCTTCGCGTTGATATCGGCCGAAACGGGCAAGACCTGCTTTGGCTTCTCACACTCGCCGCTTGCGGCTGGGCAATGCAGCCGCACATGAAAGTGATCAGTATGCCCATACCAAATTCGAATTTTTGTTAACCAGCCTTCACCCCGAAATTTTTCGCACAATTCTCGCTTAATGACTGCGCCCACAAACACTCTTTCAACCTCATTGGCTTGAGATAACCACTTCAAGAGAGCAGGGTGCAGAGCCTCATTCCAATTTTCGCGCTTTAGTTCTTTTGGCGATAAACCTAAATCGGTAACGACTCTCGTTTCTTTGTCGTCAACCGAAAGTTTTTCTTGAGCTGTCAACGTATCGTACCAGACATCGACATCTAACCCCGTTTGATGGCTAGCGTGGTCTGATGAAAACGGCCCCCCCCGAGGCAAACTCAAATCGCTGAAAATCACCTTTCTGTTCAATTTTTCAGCCGAAAACAGCCCAAACTTGTGTAAAAGTTCGATCAAGTTTTTATTTCCGTAACCACGATTTCGGTTCAGCCGAACTCGCGTGTAGCCAGTTCCTTCATCTTCAATTTTTTCGCCGCCAAGCAAACACCCCCGTGACGTAAAACCAACCGACTCATTCACGTCAACCGTAGGCAGCTTCATTTTTTCGAACGGACTTTGCGGAATTTTTTTCGGCGCACTCGAACAGGCATTCAAGAAAATGACGAAAAACAGAGCACCTACTATTGAACGAAACCTCATCACGCCCCCCTTCGCAAAGAAATCATGGGCGTACTCTGGTAACGCTTCAAGCCCAATGAAAATAAAACCAGTGTGAGACTCACGACCATGACTACACCGAGAACCTCAAGTGCCAGCACCGACAAACTCGGGTGCGACAAAAATTCAGTGGGAATGAGCCCAACCACCGCAACGGGACCGAGTACCAAAAACCACCGAAAGCGGTTCGGGTAATCGAGAAGAGCCGGGTAGGTATTAAAAGCGAGAACCACATTGATGAGCACAGGATTGAGCCTCTCTGGCCTTGAAAACCAAAAGGGCACGCAGCCCAGAAGCGTAAAAACACAGGCAAACCCGATGAACGAACAAATAACCATCAACAACAATTCAAAAGAAAAAACAAAGCCACCTCGAACACCTAAAATGACAAGCCCCACCCCACCCATCAGCACATCACCCCAAGAAGGGAGGTGTGACTGCGTGATCGACATCATCAACAAGGGATTTCGTGATGAAACCAAAACCGAATCCAGACCGCCATCAACCACTTGCTTGTCGAGCTCGGTGAGTCCACCCAAAAATACGTGTAAAAGTCCAAAAGTGAGCATAGTCAACAAATTGAGAACCAGATAGGCATCGCACTGAACCGCCAATTCGGGCTTACCCGCAAAAAGCATCGCCCAAACCCCGAACAACGCTAAAAAATTATTGACGAACATTCCAATCACGCCTGCCCAGAAATGAGCGGGAGTCGACCAATGAGCCATGAAATGAAATCGATTTGCAGTCAAAATTAAGCGTAAACTTCGCCAAAATCTCATTTAGCCCCCCCAAGCTTCAAAACGGCGCCTGCCCCTGAGATAAAAAAACAATGCGCACAGGTACAAGCCAAGGCAGATCACCAAAATTCTAAGAAACCACTCAGCAAAGCTTTGCTCAAACGGATGACCAAAAATAGCGATGTGAGCTGCTTGAAAAAAAAGATCTGAACCGGGCAAGTTCAAAAAAATACTACGATAAGGCTCTCCAAAATCAGAAACAGGACCAAAGACGCCGCCGAGCGAGAGAAAAATTTTACTGATGGGAAGAATGAAATACCGCGTCTGTGAAAAATTCAATAAAAGGGCACTGAAAAGCGTACTTATCAAAGCCTGAGCCGGGGCCAATAAAATAATCAGACCCAAAGTTCTGGCAAAAAACCCTAAAGACGGAAGAATAGGAATCCCAAAAAATGGAGTAATCACTACCAAAATTAACAGGTAAAACAACCGTGCTCCACCAGCGATTCCGACATGCGAAAAAAGTTCTCGTAAAATCCAAGAACGAGGCCTCGCCAAAAATAATGCAAAATCTTCGGTGCCGTCTTGAATCGATCTCGCTCGTAAGAACGTCAAAAAAAGCAATTCCGTAACCCCTACGTAAAGCAGTATGGTTTGAAAGGTAAACTGGGTATTTTTCGCTGAAAACCGAAGCCACATCCAACTCAAAAACCAAACAAAAAATACAAACAAAATGTGCCCAACGAGAGTTGACTTCCAGTCAGTGAAGGGTTCACGAAAACGAAACCAAGCGAGCTTAAAATAGTACCGAGCACTCGACATGTTACTTCACCACCATCTGGGCTCTAATCACTTCTTCTAGACTAACACCGGCCAAGTGCACGTCTTCTAACGATTCTCCAAAATAACTCGCGATCGTCGAAAGCACATCAGAAAGAGCAACCTCTTTCAAATTGAACTCGTACTGCAATTCAAACTCGCCGAGCACTTGATCGCTCAGTTTCATTTTTCCCGCGAAATGAGTGACCACTCGCGCTTGTTCAGCCTCGAAATTTGAACGAGCCCGCGAAAGAAGAAGCTTCACTCGCCTCACATCTTTCAAATCACCTTTTACTTGCGAAAGCGGGCCGTCATAAGCCTTTTCACCGGCCTGAACTAGCACGCACCGGTCACAAAGCACTTCTACGTCACTGATGTCATGACTCGTCAGTAAGATCGTGGTTCCGAACTGTTTCTGCCACTCGCGCAGCCGTTCACGAAGGTGGTGTTTTGCTTGAAGATCGAGGCCAATAGTTGGTTCATCTAAAAGTATAATTTCGGGCTGGTGAATGAGGCTAGCTATCAACTCACACCGCATGCGCTGCCCCAAACTCAGCTCTCGCACCCTCATCTTAAGTAGGTCTTTCGCCTCAAACTGTACGGCCAACTTGTTCATGCGAGCGACTTGGTCTTTGGGTGGTACGAAATAAGTTTCAGCCTGAAGTAGCAATGACTGCTCAACGCTCATGTGAAAAAACAATTGCGACCGGGCTCCGAAAACAATTCCGAGGTTTCGATTGGCCAGAGAAGTTCCAGCAGCATGCCCCTTGACTTTAACACTGCCCTTGTCAGGCCTCAAAATACCACAGAGCATCTTGATCGTAGTACTCTTGCCGGCTCCATTGGGGCCCAAAAACGCAACTGACTCACCGGGTGAAATGAGTAGATCGAGACCTTTCACCGCAACTACCCCATTTTGGAACCGTTTTTCTAATCCGCGTGCTTCAATTGCAAAAGGCGCAAGGGGTACTGTAGTCATCGTTTAACTGTTGTATCTCGACCTCGGTTTGCTTGTCAAAGCGCGTAAGCCAGGATAGAGTCGATCTTAAGTTTATGGAAATTTTTTCACCGCTCAAGCCCCGCCCTGAAGGAAGTCGACGAAAAAGCCTTTCTGAAAAATTGAAGTCAGGTGAACGGCCCCCGGTGACCCACGGGTACTTTAAGTCATTCGACGGAACAAAAATATTCTACAGCATCGAAGGTAAGGGCAAGCCGCTCATTTTTTGCTATGGCTTAGTCTGTTCGAGTCTTCACTGGACCTATCAAATAGACCACTTTCACGAAAATTATCGTTCAATTTGGTTTGATTACCGCGGACATCACAATTCAGAGGTTCCTCATGACCTCAAAAGTCTAACGGTTGAGAACATCGCCCGCGACCTCGGAATCATGATGGACGAACTCGGCATCAAAGACGCAGTGCTTTTAGGCCATAGCATGGGTGTTAATGTTGTACTCGAGTTTTTCAGACAGCAGCCTCACCGGGTGGCAGGAATGGTGCTAGCCAACGGAACCGCCAAACGACCTCTTGAAACCATGTTCGAAAGTAATGTTTTTCAGTCGGTTTTCAAGTTAGCGAGAAAAACCTACGAGGCCCTTCCCGGCATCATGACCACTGCCTGGAAGATGCAGGCAAATCCTCTGGTAAAGAGTATGATTAGCATGGGCGGATTCAATCCGCACCTGACGCCAAAAGAAGACATTGATCTTTACGTAAGCCAAATCGCCGAAATGGATCCTCGAATCTTGCTCTATTTGATTGAGAACTACGACACTCTCGATGAAACTCCTTGGCTTCACTCAGTCACGATTCCAACCCTCGTGATCGCGGGCGAACACGACAAGGTCATTCCAATACCCGAACAAGAACTCATTCACCAACTCATACCCAATAGTGAATTTGAGTTGATTTGGCACGGCAGCCATTGTCCACAAATGGATTTGCCAGAGCTTGTTAACCACAAGATTGAGAATTTTCTCAAAAAAATGAATTATACATGACTTCGGTGAACATTTTATTGCGTCGGCTTGCCTACGCAGTCGGAATCTTCTTTTTCGTCTGGATCTCAGTTGCCACCATCACCAACACAGTTGACGTGGGATACGATGTTAAGGTTTTTGTAAAATCTGCGCGGCTTATGTGGAATGACCACCAATCACCTTACTTTACCGATAATCCCGGTTGGTCAATCAGATACCCGCCTTGGGTGGTACCCCTTTTTGTTCCGCTAGCGTGGTTTTCACAGTCTTCGCACTCTCAGCTCGCTTGGGCAGTTGGAGCGCTGATCGCGTTACTATACACCATCAATTGGTTGAGACGATCATTCATTCATTGGGGTGCTCTTTTATTAACCCTAACGGTGATGTTTCCCTTATTTGCTAAACACTCGATTTCGGGGCAAATGATTTTGCAGCAAGTCGCACTTTGTTTATTTCTCTATTCGAGCCTAAACAGATCGCCAACTATCAAGACATCACTCGCGCAATCACTTAGCTTCACTTTGATCACAGCGAAAATCACGACAGCATTGCCTTTCGTCATTGTGATTCGTCAGCTAGCTACCCGCCGCTTCCTTTTTTCGACACTCCTTTTGTGGGTCACCCTGACTTCATCACTGCTCGCGGTTGTTACCCCATCAACTTATTCACAAGTTTTCTTTGAATGGATGAGGGCGGCAAAAAATCAAATTCCTCCCGACCTCACTTTTCAAAATCAAGGAATTCCAGCCGATATTTTTCGACTTTTACTGAAAATAAACCCCACACTTTCGAGCCAGTTATCAATCGATCAGAGGTACCTCATCATTTCAGTATTGGGAGTGATTGTGGCGGTATCGCTTGGTTCTTGGTTGATTGTGAGATTTAGAAAAATACGGTTGCCACCCCAAGAGCTATTCATCGGGTTGCTCGCTTTAGTGCCTTGCGTTCACCCCTTATCTTGGTATCAAACCTTTCTATTTTCGTTTCCATTTTTTTCATCTCTGATGAATGAAGCTTTTTTTACGCCTCGATCTGACCCTGAAAAAAATAGGCACCTTCAAAATCAGATTGCTTCTTTTGTCGCATTAATCGGTGTTTCACTCTTCACCAGAGAAGGTCTCAGCTTTTTAGATCAAGTGCCGGTGATTCGCTCTTGGAAGTCATTCGCCGTACTTTTGGGCCTACACCTCTACTTGAAGCTAAAAACTCACCCTCGCCCTAAAGAAGTCGTCCAGTCCATCCAAGGAAACGACCAGTCAATCCATTGAGAATCGTCAACGCCTTCAGATTTTAGAATTTTTCTCACACTGTCGTAACAGAATGTTCCGTGACAGCGCCCAGATCCGACACCCTGCTCTTTCACAATGTCTTCAGCCGAACGGTGAAGATTCAACTTAACGGCCTGGATGAACTCATTTTTCTCGATGCCTTGGCAAGGACAAAAAATTTCTGCTCGACTGATTTCTTTCCAGTGAAGCGGCGAACCGACTTTCAGTTGCATGCCCCTGCGAACGGCTGTCTGACATGCCCGGCGCTTCAGGCCATCAACTTCAATATCGCAAAGCCCGCAACTTCCGTCATTACACCTCAACTGATCTTCTGATCTGGCTCTCGCCATTTCGAAAAGCGCATCTTGAACGGTCGCCTTCTCGCGAGCTAGGCGCCTCTCACCGTTGAGAAAAATTTCAACCTTTGAAAACTCAGGTCGAGTCACATGCAGTTCGACGGTTGGGTCTACTATTTTACGAATGCCTCTCAATTCCCAAAAAAGGTGTTCTGGCACTTCAACTTGTACCCAACTCTGACCCTGCTCTTGAGGGCCTCTTGCCGAAACTCTCACTTGGCCCAAAGCAGCGCCCTGCCGATTCACACCCACAACAAAATCACCCACAATGAGATCACTCGACTCTGGATATTTCAGGGTCACCGAAGTGAACTGCCCGGTGTCACTTTCTCTGACCATTGATACAACCCCGGCCGGGCAAACTTGCACACAATGGCCGCAACCGGTACATCGATTTTCGTTCAGTTCAAATCGATCGCGATCTGGCGAAATCTGAATGGCCTGTTCTGGGCAAATTTTCTCACACTCGCGGCAGGGTATCGACTCAAAGCACTCGAGGCTGGCGACCGTCTGAGTTTTAAACAGAGTTTTAGGAACTCCAGAAAATTCTTTGATTTGCGCAAGAGACTCTCTAGCTAGCCATTTTCCTTCAAATTTCAAAGACACCGCATTCTCACGAAACCGATTGGCCGCCTTCAATTTTGATTTGGCCTTTCTTACCGAGTTATCGAGAAATTCGCGGCGCCCACCCAAATCGACTAAGAGATTTTTGACGACTTTTGCAGCCAATATTCTCGAATTTTCTTCTTCTAATAACCAACTGTCTGGTGCCTCAGTTCGGCTCAGCTCGGCTGCATGAATCAATTCAAAAAGAAGTGAGCCAGGAGGATATTCTCGAAATCCATCAATTTTCAATTTTGACTCGGCAGCAGAAATGACCCAAGAACTCTCTAAGATTTCAACGCCTTCATCATTCGCGACTCTGAATTCCCGCAACTGTGGGCCTTTGTCTCGAATGCTTTTTGGAATTCCTGTTTTGAAACGTCCACCCAAAATGAGAGCGTACCGCCGTAGCACTTCCCAGCTCTGCAACTGGCTATCTACCCACACTACTGATGAAACCTTATTCTCAAGTAGTTCAATTCCAAACCTCAGCGATTCATTATTCACGCCTATGATAATCGCACCACTATCAAATCGAATACTCTGCGAACGCCAAAGACTGCGAGCCGACTCAATGGGAATCACGCCACCATTCCACGATCCCTCAAACGGTAGGCCGATCTTAGCATCTTTTACCACTCGGACAACGGCACGAGCTTGAAATCGATGAATTCTCTTTTGAGGATCTTCGGCGAGAAGAATACCACCCGAACCCGGCGTCGAAATCAATCCTCGTGAATGCAGGTCTTCGCCGCCAACGAGACCACAAGTCAACCCAAACTCTGAGCAAATACTCGAAACCAATCGAGCACCAGGAGTCGGCCAGGATCTGACTCTAGGGCCAGCAGCAATGATCACGTCAAGTTTGGCATGCCTAACCCAAGTATTTTTCATGTAAGTGTCTCTCGAAGTGATTCTCGTAAAATTTCTGTTATCTGCCTTTCGACACTTTTTACAACACTCACCAACGCCCCATCACAAGACCGAATCAGCTTTAATTTTGGAGGGCCACCTAAGAGCGGGGCAGCGCCGAGTATTTTAGAATTCTCCCAATCCATCAACCTTAAAACCTGGCACGACCGAATTGAGAAACGGTCCCAGAATAAAGTGTCGTGAAAAAGCCGCAACAAGCCGTCAAACGATTCTTGACTGACAACACGATCCCAATCGGATTGCTCAAGACCACAATTGCGATAGACCTGTAACAGAGGCGATTTTTGATCAGGAGCCCCCTCGGCTTCAGCCATCACAATCAAATCGTCAATTGAAGCGATGGTGTCAGGTACAATTTTGTCTCGAGAAATCAGCGACCAACGCTCCCAAAGCCTGATTTCAGGAAGAGAAGCTTTCTCATGCTTCGCCCCAGCTAGAATTATTGACCTGATCCACTGATCTAAACGTGGCGTCCAAAAACAAAAAAACCCTGCAATCGAATCGAGTGGCCAGTGGTTAACTGTTTGGTTACTCGTAAATCGAAAAAATTTCTTATCGAACTCCATTTGTGAACAGTTTGAGAAAAAAGACCCGCTCCCTATTTTTTCGATGAGGTAGTCTACGATTCCTTGGCGGTACCGAGAAGCATCAACATCGCTCGATTCTTCGACCATCACCCCACTGAAGTAATCAAACTGTTCAATTAGGTTTCCCTGTTTTTCTCCTGAAAAACCAGGAAATTTCGCAACAGCTTGAAAACCTTCAAGTAGGTTAACTTGTTTGCCCTGCGCCGCCCTACTCACAAAGTATTCTTCGAGATTTCGCCACTGTTCTGAAACCGAGTCTCTCGATTCGAGCCACAGCCTGCGCCTTGCGCGAATCCAGGGGGCTAAGCGATCGACAGGTTCAGCCTTCAATTCGGGCAGTACACGATTAGATGTCTTACCCAGAGCTCCAGGAAAATAGGGGCTCAAAATCGCATGCGTCGAGGCGACGATAGAGTCAGTATTCCAGTTACCCGCGAGTGCATCGAAACTTGTCGGAAGAACCGGATCAAATGCCCACTCTGAGTTTTCCTTAAAAAAAACTGAGTCAGGGTTTAAGATTTTAACAGTGAAACCTTCTTCAATCAAAATCTGACTTGCGATCAAAGGCGCAAGCCCGGTACCAATCAAGACGACATTCTTTTCTGAAGAATGTGGCACCAACACTGGGGTCAAGTTCCTTCCTGCCTAGCCATGAGCACTCCTAAAACCCGCTTCATCGCTGTCTGCAATTGAGCTCGTTTGTACTCGCCGTGCGCGCTCACCCCTCGTTCGTTTTCATGGGCACTCGCTTCGTCAACCACCTGAACCTCAAACGGGTAGAAAAATCGGACCTCTTTCTGCAGGTGTTTCAAATCAATTCGATCAAGGGCTTTTTGCAAGTCGTCATCTAAAACTTTAGACTTCGAGACTACCTTCAGGTTTCTCAAATCTTCGTAAAGAGGATTTTTTAACTTAATGAGCTGCCGTCCGGTAAACTGAATGGCCCGATAAAATTCGCTCGAATGCGGATTTTCGGGACTCACGACCTGCGCGATAGCTGCGGCCTCAAGCTTGTTGATCATCTGTTCATTTAACAATTCAGGTAACTTCTGAGGCAACACCCTAGACAAATTGGCCTCTTGATGAGCCAAAAAATCGGCCAGCTGTACTTTAAATTCGTCCATATTGATCAAGCTATTTCTCGATCGAGAAGGTTTAATATTCGGCGAAATAATGATCATTTGATCTTTCAAATACTTGATCACCTGTAGCGCACCCAAACGAGTGGGGGTCACAAAACGCAACCCCACTCGATCAAAAATATCTTCAGCCACGTTTTCGGGCTTATGAAGCAATTTAATCAAAGTTGAGTCACGAGATTTTTTTGGCTTGGTTTCAAACGCAACCAAATCGACGCGATTAGGGTCGGTGTCACGATCGCCTAAATACAGCTTTCCAGTTTCATCACGACGCACATGTTTATAAAATCGATCTAGTATTTGCTTCTGCACTTCAGGAAAATAAGGGGCACGCAAATCTTGGTCAAGATGGGCCACCGTGTGCATGACCTTCAGCACGCTACAGGCCCAATTTCTCAGGTTCGTACCATGAGAGTCTTCAAGCTGATTAGGTGCGCGGTAACAGGCCATCAAGAACAGCTCGCGCACATCCGTGAGGTCGTGAATGCGCTTGGGTATTTCTAGTCTTGCCCCTTCACTATTGTCGGGAAACAAAAAATACCTCTTGATGAAATGCAAGGCCTCATAGAAATGACCCTGAACGTGGGCCTTTTCAATCGGATTTTCTAAATCAAAGCCGTAATTTCGAATAAAATGCTCAGCCGCTTCAAGAGTCGGAATATAGAAGCCTGTGACAGAGTCAATCGTCGATTTACCACCAATAATAACGTCTAAAACTTCCCAACGAAAGTTGAACTTTCGCTTAAGAGTTTCTTTCACACCCGATGAGCGCATATACCTATGTTTCATAACAGTTGAGTTCAGGGCTGCCAAGCTTGGTTTCACCTTAAAGTTGCAATTAGTCATGACGCATACGATGATGCCGAGACTATGGCAAAGGTCTATACCACAGAAATACACGTCCGGGGTTACGAGCTTGATAGTTTTGGACACGTCAATCACGCTACCTACATTTCATACATGGAGCACGCACGCTGGCTTTGTTTGGCCGCTGAGGGAATTACCCGTGAAAAACTCAATGAATGGAAAACGTGGCCGGTTATCGCCGAATTGAAAGCCAAGTATTTAAAACCGACTTATATTGGCGATACTCTAAGAATTGAAACTCAGACTCTTGAAAAGTTTCGCACTCACTTTGTAGTGCATCAAAAAATCTTTAGACAAGACAAGCAAGTTTTCGAAGGTGAAGTCAAAGTCGTTTTGGTGAACGAAGAAGGCCGCCCCACTCAGATGCCCCAGGCTTTTGATGCTTTGGCACGAGAATAATCACTATGAAGCCAGGTCGCACTCGCCTTCAGATTCAAGCTCAAACAAAAGTCTTGGCAGGTAAAGTCGCGCAGAAGCTTCTTGAGACTTCGACTCATCTTGTACTGGCCGAGAGTTGCACCGGCGGACTCATCGCTGCTCTTCTGATTCAAACACCTGGCATTTCACAAGTGTTTGCAGGCTCATTTGTCGTTTATCAAAAAGAATCAAAAACGGCTTGGCTTGGGCTAAAAAAATCAATCTTCACCAGGGCGCCCGATGGGGTCTCAAAAGAAATTTCAGAACATTTGGCGAAAACTGCGCTCAAAAAAACAAAAGCTGCCAACTTAAGTCTGGGTATCACGGGCCGACTCGGGCCAGCTACCGACGGTGAGGTCTGGATTTCAATCGCCAGCAGACAAAGACTACCCCTCAAATCAAACGAGCCGGCCAAATCGAAGCGACTTTTACTCAAAGGCCCGAAAAATCGCTTATCAAGAAGTATTCGAGAAACCCACCAATGGCTGGCTGCTGAGGCCGCATTAGAGATACTCCGTCAGGCGATAAGATACCGAATTTATTAGATAAAACCATATCAACCACTCTACGGTTGATTATCCAGATAATCAACCGTAGAGTGGTTGATATGGTTTCCCCATTTTCAAGGCAACTCGACCTTCGTTCATTAGTTTCAAAAAAGTCGATTCTTTTTTTTGGCCCACGCGCTACCGGTAAGACCACCCTGATTCGCTCACAAGTGCTTGACCCACACTGCCTGATGATCGATCTTCTCAAATCCACAACCTATACCGAACTTCTCCGAAACCCTTCGATACTTGAAGAGATGATTGCAGTACAAAAGGGCGTAAAACTTGTCATCATCGACGAAGTTCAAAAAATTCCTTCGCTCTTAGACGAAGCTCACCGTCTCATTGAAGCAACTGGAATCCATTTTTTACTCACAGGCAGTAGCGCAAGAAAACTCAAGAGAGAAGGCGCCAACATGCTGGCCGGTCGAGCCTGGAGGGCAGAACTACTCCCACTCACAACTGCCGAAATTCCAGCTTTTAACATAGAACGAGCACTCAGATTTGGAACCCTGCCCGCCGTTTGGATTAGTGAAAGTCCAGAGGATGACCTCGATAGCTACGTTGCTACCTATCTTAAAGAAGAAATCGAAATCGAGTGCCGCCTTCGAAATCTATCAGCTTTTTCTCGTTTTCTTAAAGTAGCGGCATTGAGCTCAGGCGAACTCATCAATTTCGCACAAATGGCAAGCGACGCAGCAATACCAGAAACGACTCTGAAATCACATTTTCAGATTTTACAAGACACACTACTCGGGCACATTCTTGAACCGTTTCTAGAGACAAAAAAGAGAAAAGCCATTTCGACAGGAAAATTCTATCTATTTGATAATGGAGTTCGTCACACTTTACTAGGAACGGGTACTTTAGATCGCAATTCAGACCTCTACGGCTCCTCGTTTGAAGCTTTTATCTTACATGAATTGCGCGCCTTCATTTCTTATCGAAGAATCAAAAAAGAACTGACGTTTTGGCGATCGAAGAATCAATTCGAAGTCGACTTTCTGATAGGAAGGCAAGTAGCCATAGAGGTTAAGGCTACTCAGAGAATCACCGACCGGCACTTACGAGGACTGAACGCCCTCGCCGAAGAAAAAATAGTTGAAGATTTCTACATTATTTCTAATGACCCGCTCGCTCGCGTTATTGATATTGGCTCTGGAAAAAAGACCTACGCTCTACCTTGGAAAGAATTTCTGGCGAGACTTTGGGCTGGTGAAGTCATCGACTAGCCCCCACTTCGTAACAAATCGAATTCACAGGATTTAATCAATAAAAAGACCACTCCTCCACCTAGTTTTGTTCGCATCGCCCGATTACCATTTGACAAAA
>CAITVN010000071.1 GCA_903895855.1 Oligoflexia bacterium
GTCTGGAGAAGAAATTGAAGGAATTTTACGATCTTTTTAGTCAAGATCAGCTAACCCAAGCTGCTTAAGAGCGTTCACCGGCATTTTTCAATGAGGCAACACGTTACCGAATTACTTACAAATTTTAACCAAAAATGGGCGGACATTAAAAAATTCTTTAGTGGGAACTCGAACTGATAATCTTTCCCCTTATCCAGATTAGCGCACGTCCGTTTGCACTAAAATCGTCACTCAAATGAGCCCGAAATGGCTACAGACAACACGAAAACCGAAATGAACTTTACCTAATTAAGTTGACCTTATTGGTCATATACTGTAAAACCGGCCTCAGTTCTCGATACAACCAAAAGGAATAATTATGACGACAAATCTCAGCAGCCGAATTTCAAATACACAAACTCTTTCTAACCTTGTCTCATTGCCGGGAACCCGACTCGCGGTATTTGTCTCGGTGACGATTGCAGCTCTGACATTGAGTTCAGTAAACAGCTTCGCCTCAAACAGTGATGAAGATCTCGAAATGAAAACGAACTATCAACTTCAGGCCAATGAAGTGAAGCCAGTCGAGCCGCCGAGTTCTGCATCGACACAAGCTGAATCGATTTGCCGTGAAGAGGGAATCAAAATAGTACTCGAGACTGACAAGCCGCTCGAAAACGATACCCTGAGCGACAAAGCACGCCTATGCCTCACTCAGTCAAATACAGCAATCGCACTCGTGTTGGGCGCAAAGGTAGAAATAGAATCTCGTGCCGAGCGCATGCCTGTAGTTCCAAGGTATTTCAACTGAAGCTCCCAAATCCATAGGCCGCCGGCTAAAACTCAGGGCACCTGCGCGTCTTTGGGCGCTTCTTTGGTTCGTTTTCCGACTAATTGGCTTATTCTCAGAGATTTTGATTTTCTAGCAGGTGAGGCGACGCTTGTCATCGTTCGTTCATCTGTGCGACAATTGCGCTTCAAATGGGTCTTTTATGTCGTTATTACAATTCGAATGCGTGCCGTTCTTGCCAGTTGATCGAGCAAGATTACTGCGATCAAGTTAGGGCCAAAGAGCAGGTCATTCTCAGTGCTTTGAATTTTCTGGGCGCCTTTTCGCTTGAGCCCTCGTGTGAGTCTAGTCAGCAAGGCTTTCGTAACCGCGCCAAAATGGTGGTCACGGGAACTGTGCAGCAGCCTGTGATCGGAATTCAGGGCGAAGTCGGATACCTTGATAAGGGGCGAGAGCTTTTGGCTTGCCCCATTCATCATCCGAAACTGAATGAACTTTGGGCTGCTCTGCCAGACTTTATTCGAAGGTTTAACCTGGTTCCTTATCAGATTGAAGCCAGGGTGGGTGAGTTGAAGGGTATGATTGCCTTTTATTCGCCGCTGTCGGGCGAAATGTATCTGAGGTTTGTTCTTCGTTCACAAGAATGCATTTCACGTCTCAAAAAATTATTGCCCGAGCTGCAGCTTAAGTTTCCTGCGCTGACGTGTGTTTCGGCTAATCTTCAGCCTATTGCGCATGCAATCTTAGAAGGCCCCGAAGAGATTTTTTTGACCGCGCGAAAGTTCATTCACCATCAACTGGGATTGCTTCAGCTCAAACTCGCGCCTCAGGCATTTGTTCAGACTAATGTTGAAGTCGCAACCGCCCTTTATCAGACCGCTGGTCGCTGGATCGCAGAAGCCTTTGATCGTGGTCAAAAAAACCCAGTCGGTAAAGCGCTTGAGCTTTTTTGTGGGCAAGGGGCGTTTAGTTTTTTTGCCGCCCCAAGTGCATCAGCACTTTTTGGCATTGAGATCAATGCAGACGCGGTGAGAGCCGCAAACGAAACCGCCGCGACACTGGGTCTGCATCACCTTCAGTTTAAGCAGGCCGATGCCACCACTGCAAAAGAAGAAATTGATGAATTCAACCCTGATCTGATTTTGGTGAATCCCCCCAAAAGGGGCTTGGGTGAAGTGGGTTTATTGATTAAAGATTTTCGGCCAAAGCACTTGATTTACTCGAGCTGCTCGATTCAGACGTTGGCTGCTGATCTCTTGAAATTAGCGAAAGATTACCGGGTCAAACGCGTGCAGCTCTTTGACATGTTCCCACACACCGCTCATTTCGAAACGCTCGTCTGGCTAGAGCGGTGCAGTGAATGTGCCGGTTGAAGGCTCTAGTGCTTCTGTGTTTGCGTCAGAAAAGGTAATCTTGCGATCTGTCTGTTCTGTCCCGCTAATGAGGTTGCCATTTACAGCCCAATTCGGGAGTGTTGTATGATGTTTTCGGGCACGCGAGCATTTCTTGATTCACAAAGATGACATCGCCTGGCCACCCCAATTGATCGATTGGCTTGTGGTCAAGCCACTGAAGTAACCCCGCATTGAGTTGAATGTTTGAGGGCAACGTATAGAGCACTCCGCTTAGGGCCGTATTTCTCGATTCGGGTTGAATTTGAATATTCGTCGCAAAGTTGGTGGTAGCATGTGAAATTCCATAGAACAAATTGTCATGGGCCAGAGGATCAATCTTAACTTGGTGATGATCTATGTAACGATCGTTTTTTTGTTTCTTTTGTAAGGCCGTGTCGGTGGGTAGGATTGGGATTGAGCTACCGAGAAAAGAGAGGTGCTCGAAAATGCAGTTCGTCGTATTTCCAATAACTCGCATCACGTAATTTGGCGGATTCATGACGACTGCACCGACTGCACGCATATGCGAGAGGCGAAGGTTTTGACTCGAGTCAACTATGACGGGTGTGCCACCGTTTTCTATCCAGAAATACTCAAGTTCACTTTTTCTTCGAACATTTAAGATATAAATGGCTCCGTTCAGATTCTTTTCGATGTCTCCATGAACGAAATGATAGCCAGCCAGGAAGTTCGTATCGCTACCGTCTACAACAGAGGTTGGGTAGTCACCCTCGATCCAGAACCCCCAAGCTTGATTTGACTGGGTGCTGAGGTCTCTTCCGTAAACCTGGCCCGATTCTCTAAATTCAAAGCCCATTTTACCAGAACTCACAATGAAGACTCCTAGCAGACTCAGTCCGAGAACCCGTTGCACTCTCAACCCCGCCCGTAGTGCTCCGCCGAGTTGCAGTGATTTCAGTACGGTTAAGGGCCCTGGAATGTCAGAGAGGGTAATTGCAGTCTCGGCCCGAGACTCTGCCAAAATCTTGAGGTTATCGATAAGGGCGGGCCTTCCCTTGACCTCAATGACCGCTGTGATTGGCAGTGCCAGGTTTGGCATAACGCTGATGATACTTCCTCGCCCAGTTGCGCTCGCTGCCGGCAATCCAGAGAGGTGGGCTCCTGTCCCGTTGATAGGGCGCGAAACGAGGTATTTTCCTGCAGTAAATAGTACGACTGCAGCGGGCACTTTATGAGACTCTTGAATTGCCTCTTCGATAGCAGCGCTGTCATCGTTTGTGTCGCCTGCGATTGCGCCGTAACAGTCAACCCAAAAGATATTTTTTGATTTTGTCTCTGCGCATGCCGCAGCCGATGGTGCAGGAGCAGGTGCAGCCATGGCTTCCCAATTGTTGCAGACCATCAGCGATAAGCTCGATAGAAGTAGGCCTTTTAGAAAAGTTTCCATGTGCAATCTCCTGACTGATCACTCTTTTCGCAGATCCATCCGGCAGTCGTGTCGCTCGGTTCAGTTGCGAAAATCATATCGCCTTTTTTCCAGCTCGGGTGTTTAGGAGGAGCAAGAAGAAACGCTAGTGACGGCGGTGTCGAGACGACTGGGTAGTGATTGCGTATCACTGTAAAGAAGTCAGCTAGTGACCCTTGAATGACGGTGTTGCGATTAATCCCTGTGACTCGGGCTGGGTCAACAAGCGCGAGTCTTTTTTTGAGATTTCCGATCACCCAATGATTTCTTGCTAAAGAAAGGGCGATTTCTGGCCCTAAACCATTGAAGGGTTCGTCTCCGGTTTCGTCTTCGAAAGTATTGTTCACTACATGGTTATTCATAGTCTTTTCGTCCATCGTGATGAACGGGGCATCTACTCTTTTTTCCTTCGATAAAAACCGGTTTTCTATAATGTGAGCGTTAGAGGTGCCTGACATTCTAAGCGACGGTCGATCTGCGTAGGCGTCGAATTCCATTCCTTTTACTAGGGTGATCGAGTTTGTACTGTCGAGTCTGATTGCCTCTTGTTTGTTTTCAACTATTTTTCCGCCCTGTAACTGAAATCCTCCTGATGTGGGGAGGTCTGTTGAACTGGTGGTCGCAGCACTGACCAGTCCTGCTCCTGCATTTCTTTGAGACGTGAGGTTGTCGAAAAGCATTCCGTTTCCACTCTCAACCCAGACACCATCCGCGAGATTCTCCTCCGAAACCAGGTTTTCTACCCTGGTTAGGTGTGTGTAGTCGAAGTGAACCCCGACGCCTTGAGAGTGACTCACTTTGAGATTTTGAAAATTCGAAAGATGACTTTTATAAGTCACTAAGCCCTGGGTGGCTCGATAATTTGCGTCAAATTGAACTGATTGTATGGTGGCGCCGTAGTGCACACGAAGCATGTGAGAGAGTCCCGGGCCCGCTTGATCTGAAAACTTTAGTACTGCATTGCGCCCTAAAATAGCTGGCGACTGCGCAAATAGAGGTGAACTGATGATGTACACCCCTTCAGGAATCAGTAAGAGTTCACCATTGTTCTTCGAAAGATGACCTTGAAAAATCGCGGTGTCGTCAGTAAATCCGTCACCTTTGGCACCGAGACATTGCGCTTGCCTGATTTTCATCTCACTGAGTGTTTCACACGAAAGCTTAAAAAATTCGGGAAAAACCTCGCTATTGGCGAATAAAAGAGTCTCTGCCGTGGCAGCACCGAGCTGAGCTTTCGATTGAGAGGCCTTTGGTGATTTGCTCGTTGGTGGCGACGACGAGTGAGGTGAGCAGCTGGTGAGTAGAGTCATGAGACTTGTGGTAACTAGCAAAAATCGAGAGATCGGGTTTCTGTGGCTGCTAGGCCACGTTTCGTCGCCTGGTGAAAGTAACCCAACCAGGGTAGTCTCTAATGCTTCTGTCAGTTTCATAAGATTCCTTCTTGGTGTTTTCATCGAACAGTATGAATGAATTTGGCGGTGCCTGAAATCGGCACAATTTGCCGATGGTAAGCCTAGTAGAAGCCGAGGTCAGCAGAAATACCTGAGATTCGCTTTCTCGTCTCAAGAAAGAATTCACACTAGGTCTACTCAGACGCACTGGCAGCATCTTAAGTGGTGAGTTGCCCTGATTATCAGTGGTTAGCGTACCCTCGGGTTGGTCTCTCGCTTGCTCTTCTATTGAGTTAAGAAAGCGAGGTAAGCCTCATCATGAAAACGAAATCAAACTATCCAGTCAGCGTATTTGTGATTTTGATTGCTCTAATTGGGCTGACCACTTGGGGCTCTGGCGACCTAGCAACGCGCGACCTTTCGAATCAAGCCAAGGCCGTGTTTGCTTATGATCATGAACATCCCAATGTTTTGCCTGCCCATCGAGTGAGGGCACTTTCGATCGCCATTAGCTTCGGCGATTTAGATGGAGCCAGACGTTTGCTGAAAACTTTCGATAAAGTGAAAATCTGAAAGCACGAGGCGAGTAGGTCGCAAACTTAGGCGCCGGGAAAATCTATCTTCAACCCTTCAATGTAGCACTCCACTTTTACTCGACGAATTCCATCAGAGTGGTCTTCGACGCCGTCAGTGGTTAGGTTGAATATTCCGATATTTTCAATAGTGACTGAATAAATGGTGTCGCCGTTCGAGTCAAGGTACTCAATTTGCCCGCGCCTCGAAATGGCTGACCATTGGCTAAATTCTTGCGCGTTGGTTTCAGGCAAAGCGAAGACTAGATTTGAAAGCTTTAACGTTTTGGTGTTCGGATCGATTTTTATCGTTAACGGATCCATTTTTTCTACCAGCGCAGTAGCTTCTTTGATGCCTTCGATACTGAGTCGAAAATAGGAATTGGGTAGTGGTTTTGAGATGTCGCCTACAGCTTTGATATTTCTGGTGAGTTGAGCGTCAGGTGTGAGCTGTTTAATCGCAGTCTTTTTAGGGTTTAAGGTGATCTTGAGGCCGCCTAATTTTTTATCGGGACCCGTAGTAGATCCACCGGTGCCCGAATTGTCTGAGTTGCCAGAATCTCCAGAATTTTTTGAAGAGTTATCCATGGCAGGAAATGAGATTTCGGTGATGAGTGCTTCAAAAAAATCGAGCTCAGCCATTGCTCGCATTTCGAAATCGCACCCGATGACTCGACCTGATTGGTGCGTGTTCTCAGAGAGGTGACTCAAACTATCTAAGATCGTTTGCGAGACTCCAGTGCCGAGATTGAGTGTGATCGGCTCGAAATGAGAGGCGTCGATTTGGGCGCCACCAGTCGCCTCGAAAATTTCGGCGACAATTGTTCCTTCGATTTCTAGAAAGTGCCGATCACTATTGAGGCTTTCAATGCCGCCACTGGTAGGGTCAGTTTGGCAGGCGAAACTCATGAGTGAAGCAATCAGTAGCATAGCCATGACAAGTAGTTTCATGAGCGGGTTATACCACAGAAGATAACGCATCGCATCATTATTTTTAGGCTTGTTGTTCTCTCTAATCAGCGCAAACCTTGCCAGTAGGAGAGTGGTCTATGCGCCTGAATTTGTTAGGTAGTTGTTTTGTGGTGTTTACTGCGATGCTTGCCGTGGTGCAGCCCCTGTTCGCTAGCGACTGGAAGCATTATCCTTATCAAGATCCCAAATCTCAAATAGTGTTTCCTGACGACGAAGGAAGGCATCAGGGCCTGGTTAATATGGAATGGTGGTATTCAGTGATGCACCTGAAAGGCCAAACCTCGGGTGATCGCTACGCTGTTTTAGTCACACATTTCAATAATCAGATTCGTCTTTTTACCGTCACGAATCTCGATAAAAACACTCACACGTCGGGCGCTGCACTTGGAAATCTAGACGCCGCGTTCGGGCACCTTGATCTGACTCACACGACGAAGTACGGCACTGATATTTTTCGAACCCAGCGTGACAACGCCGGAAATGGGGTTCCGTTTGAGTATGAAATTCAAACCCATTACGACAAAATGAATCTTGACGTTCAGCTACGCTCAAATAAAAAACCGTTGATGGTGGCGGGTGATGGGTATCAGGCGGTGGGAAGCAGTGGTCACACTTATTACTATTCTCTGACCAGTTTAGAAGTTTTCGGCGAACTTGAGTATTTGGGAAAAAAAGAAAAAGTGAGTGGTCAAGGATGGATCGACCACCAGTGGGGGCCGTTCGTCGTATCGCCGTTTCAAGTGGGTCATGCGTTTGAAACCTACGAGTGGTTCTGCATACAGCTAAATAACGGCATCGAGCTCATGATTAGTAATATCTACGATCGCGAGTTTCACCTACCGTTGAGCGAAGACTATGGCTCAGTTGAAATCATTTACCCAAATGGTGAGGCTCGTCATGTGGTGAAACGCGATTTTAAGCGAACACGCTATTGGCGTGATCCGGTTTCTGGTCAAACGATTTCTATGGGCTGGGATCTCAAAGTTCCAGAGCTCGGAGTCGATTTGAAACTCACTCCTGACCTGCTTGAGCAGATGGTGCAATTGCCGCTGAAGGGATCTTTTTGGGAAGGTAGTATCGGCGTGACGGGAATGGTAGAAGGTGTGCCCGTGGTGGGTAAAGCCTTTGGTGAATTGTTGCATCGGTTTGAAAAACCCGAAGTAGAAATTTCGCCCTTGAAGAGCCGTTGGAAAAAAAATGAAACCGTGTCTGTTAAATGGTTGGTGAAGAATCCTGATGAAGGAAATCCGCTGAATTATAGCGTTTACCTCGTAAAAAACGGCCTATCTACCTTGATCGCAGAGGGAATATCCGGCACTGACTATTTGATTCAGCTGAATTCGATTTTGGCCGAGTCAGTCGGTTCTCGCTTTAAAATAATGGTCAAAGCATCTTCTATCGACAAAACGATTGTGGGTGATGCACAAACGCCTGAGCTCAGTTTGGAGCAGTAGGTATCTGAATCTAATCGCCAATTAAGAGAAAGAACCGGAATTCAATCCATTGAATTTGAAAGGTCACTCTCGGTCAAAACTGTACGCTTACCGCAGTGACCTTGTACTCAGGTGTGTGAGTGACAGGGTCGCGACCTCGACCAGTGACTTCGTTTACTCGAGCGGCTATCGCGTGAAACGTCGAGAACAGCTCACCTGGCCTAACCGAATCAGTAATTCGGGCAGGAGCTTCAAACTGGCCGTGCTGACTCTTGATGATGAGGTTTTGCCTGTTCTTAATGTTGAGCCTGTCGGCATCGAGTGGGTGAATGTGAACTTGATTGACCGGCTCAATCAGTTCATTAGAACTGGGCCCAGTCATTGTGTTGGCGTTAAAATAAAAGAGTGAACGCCCAGTGATCAGAATGAACGGATACTCTTGGCTCGGTTTTTCGCTTGAAGGTCGAAACGCGATAGGCTCAAAGTGTGCCCTTGGGCCTATCGGAAAACTATCTTGGTGTAACACCTCAGTACCTGGGTGTGTCTCATGAGGACATGGCCAAATCAGGCCCTGGTTTTCTAGTCGAGAGTAAGTAATGCCATTCACCGCTGGCCAAAGACTTCGCACTTCATTCCACAGGGTGTTGGCATCTGAGGTTTGAAAGAAACGCGAGTACCCCATTTTTTCAGCAATGAGACAGAGTATTTCTGAATCTGTTTTTGTGTCGCCACGAGGTTGAATGGCTGCGCGCACGCGCTGAATGCGTCGTTCGCCGTTCATGAATGTGCCATCTTTTTCAAAACTACTCGCCACAGGTAGAAAAATCGTTCCAAAATCTTTTGCCGTCTCATTTAAAAAAAGATCGACGACAATCACATCTTTCAGTTTTGAAAGGGCTCGCCGGGTGTCGCTCATTTTTGGATTGCTGAGTAGAACATCGTAGCCGATCACGAGCAAAGACTTCAGCTCGTCTGCTGCTGCAGCATCCATCATCTGCATCCAAGTTTTTCCGACAGTGGTTGGAATTTCAGTGCCCCAGATTTTTTCGTGCAGCGCTCTTGAAGTTTCAATTTTTTGAGAACCCGTCAGCTTATTGGGCTCACAGCCCATGACACCTGTGCCTTGAACGTTGTTTTGCCCACGAAGTGGATTCACTCCAGAACCGACTTTGCCGATATTGCCGGTAAGCATCGCAAGGTAAGCGAGAATTTTTACGCCATCAGTGCCTTGAATGTGTTCAGTGACTCCAAGCCCGTGCATGCACATGGCAGGGTTTCGAGTGCCATAGATCTCGGCCGCTCGAATGATATCGGCCTCGGCTACGTCACAAACCATCGCACCTTTTTGGGGTGTCCACTCGTTAATTGATTTCTTAAATTCGTCGAACCCTTCGGTTCGCTTCGAAATAAAGTCTAAGTCAACCCAATTGCGATCGATGAGTACATGGGCCAAGGTGAGGAGCATGGGTATATTGGTACCCGGCTTGAGTGCCAAATGAACCGTTGCGAGTCGAGCCAATTCAGTTTTTCTGGGGTCAATCACGACGAGTTCAACGCCTTTGCGAACCTGTTGGCGAATTCGGGCCCCCAATATGGGGTGAGCTTCGGTGGTGTTCGTGCCTACGATTAAGAAGGCACCAGCTCGCTCAATATCAGCAAATGAATTGGTCGCGGCACCGGTTCCGAAAACGGCAGCAAGCCCTGCTGCGCTTGGCGCGTGGCAAACGCGCGCACAACAATCGACATTATTAGTCTCGGCAGCAATGCGGGCAAATTTGTGGGCGAGGTAAGATTCTTCGTTGGTGGCGCGAGCTGAACCTAAGACGCCAATAAAATCTGGACCAAACGTTTGCTTGGTTTCTGAAAGGGCTCGAGCGGTAGCTTCGATGGCCTCATTCCAGGTCACTTGATTCCATTTGCCATTTTTTCGAATCATCGGAGAAAGAATGCGATCAGGAGAATCGACAAATTCAGATGAGTATCGGCCCTTCACGCAGGTGTGTCCGCGGCTTACAGGTGAGCCTAATACCGGCTTGATTTGCGTGATCGATGGAACACTCGATTGCGTGTTGACCCCGACACTGAGCTCGCAGCCGGTTCCACAATAAGAGCAAGTGGTGATGGTAAATTGATCAGGTTTGCCTTTTGCGAGAACTGAGTGGTCTTCGAGTGCTCCCGAAGGGCAAGTGTCAGCGCAGGCACCACAACTCACGCAATCGCTTTCGAGAAGTGAATTTTCAAACTGGGGTAAAACGACATTTCGAGCGCCCCGATTAAAGACCTTCCACACATCTTGGCCTTGAAGGTCTTGGCAAATGTGCACACATCGGTAACAGAGAATACATCGACTCATGTCGATGCGAATGTAGGGATGGGTGAAGTCTTTGTATGGCGGGAACTCAGGGGGTTGAGGGAGTTGAGTAGAAGAATCGCGATCCCAATCGGGAGTCACCGCATATTTTTTCAAATATCCTTGAAACGAACTACTCAGTGAGTCGGCCTCTTCAGAGTTGGGGTAGCGTCTCGACATTTCGGTGAGTAAGTGTTTTCGAAATTTTTCTAAAGACGCTGTGTGGGTGGCTACTTTTAGACCTTCACGTACCGGCGTCGCGCACGCACAGACATTGCGATGGGTGCTGAGGTCTTCGACCTCGCAAAGTCGACAAGAAGAACTCGATTTTAACCTCGGGTCGTAGCAAAGCCTGGGCACTTCGATTTTGAGTAAATCGAGTGCTTGAAGCAAGGTTAATTCTTTGCTCACTTCGTAGATCTTTTCGTTGATTTCAATGCTTACGTGATTGCTCATGCCGTCGAGTCTAGATCTGATTGACGAAGCTTGCAACGGGTCATCAGTTACTGATAGTAAACAAGCAAGGTCGTGTACTCAATGGCTCCAACAATTAAGCAAATCAACTTAACGAAAAGTGCGTCAGAACCTTTTTGGAAAGCCGGAATTCGATTCGAGTGTCAAAGTACTGGCAATTGCTGCACGTCACGCGGCTCTCATGGATTTGTCTATGTGACGCTTGTTGATCGCAGGCGGTTTGCCAAATTTTTCAAAATTTCTACTTTGTCATTTACGCGGCGTTACTGCGAAAAAATCGGCGATTTCTTTCACTTGAAAAATCCTAAAGCCGATTGTCGGTTCTTGAAAGATCGAAAGTGTTCGGTCTATGCGGCGAGACCGACTCAGTGTCGTACTTGGCCATTCTGGCCAGAAAATATGAATGCTAAGACTTGGAACACAGAAGTGAAAGCATTTTGCCCCGGAGTGGGCAAGGGCAAGTTGGTTTTGGCCTCTGAAATTGAAACCTTTCTAGAGCAAGATCCGCTCAACTAAATAGTCGCTGTTACTTTTTCTTTAAGTTCGCCATAATCAAAGCGCGATGACTAAAGACGACCTGAGACTGATAAAAACTCGAAGTATGCCTTTGGCGCTTTTGGCTCTCTTTGGGCTTGGTTCAACGCACGCCCCAGTTCAGGCAGACGAGCGTCCGAATAGAACTGCAGGCGTCAACTTTGTCGGTGGGCTTCCTGAACTTCTCGGAGTTCAGTTTACTTACCAAGGATTTCGGTCTGTCGTTCTTGGTATGGGATTTGGCGCTTTACCGATAAATGCGCTTGTCAATCGGGCTGTGAAACTCTCTTCAATGCCACTGACGATGACCTCGGGTGGGCCCTATGAGATCGTGCCTTCGGCGAGTTATTCGCTTTCGCAGTATTCTTTTTTTGCGAAAGTGTTTCCTTGGAATGGAAATTTCTTTGTTCAAACTGGTTACGCTTCTTTGAATGCCTCTGGGAGTCTAGTGGGTGATCTCAGAAATGAATCGACCGGTGGAAGTACGGCGGGAGCGATGACCGGAACCGTTCGCTTCACGCAACCCGTTGTGCAGTTTGCCGTCGGGTGGGATTTTCTATTTTCGAGTGGAATTTTTTTCAACGCTGGAGTGGGTGCAAGTTACTTGATGGTTCCGAGTTCTACTGTTGCCGTTGGGGGGGCTATCACGAATTTTATTCCGCTTGATCCAGCCGCTGAGCAAAGTTTTGAAGAGGCCAAGGCAAGCATTCGTTCGCAGGTTGAAACCGGAGTGCAGTCGATTCGAGGTGTCACTCGGTTTTTTCCTTCGGTATTTATCGGAGTGGGCTGGGCTTTTGATTTTGGTTAGGGTCTGGTGTTTAGTGTTTAGTGGCGCCCTTTACCATGAATTTCAGTCTTGAGGTCAGTATTTCAGATTCGAAGGCGTGCGCAGCTGGTGTGCTGTGAGTGGAACTTAGGACGCAAATTCAGCGAATACTTTTTTACAACCGATCGTTTTTTGTTGACTGATTTTAAAGACACCTGGCAGCCATTATAGGCCGATATCTCGCATGTTTTGTAGTTTTTGAATCTCTGCTTCATCAGTGGGGTCACCCTGCCGTTTTGCGTGCGTCTGAAGACTACTCGAAAACTCGAGCCACTCTTCTCTAAAACCGTCATTTGAAAAGCTGTGATATGAAGTCGTCATGAATTTAAAAGCACTCACTTCAGATCAGTTATTGAGCGAAACAAAAATTATTGTAAGCGAAGAAAGGCGAATCACCGCAAAACTCATTGACCACTTGACTGAGATCAATCAAAGGCTTCTTTTTTTGAAACTGGGCTACTCGAGTCTGTTCGAATTTGTGACAAAAGAATTGGGCATAAGCGAAGGCGCCGCGCAGAGAAGAATTCAAACAATGCGTTTGATGCAAGATTTGCCTGATACTCGGCAAGCCTATGAAGAGGGTTCTTTATCGCTGAGTAACGCCGCAAAACTTCAATCCCATTTTCAGGCCACAAAAAAACTTGGTATGGCAAAAACGATTGAAGAGAAAAAGGCGATCGCTAAGAACGCCGAAAATAAGTCACAAAGTGAGTGCGATCAAATGCTCTTCAAATTATCGCCTGAGCTGCCCAAGCCTGAGAGAACAAGAGTCTTATCTCCGACCGTGCGAGAACTAAAATTTAGTATTTCAGAAGAGCTATTCAAGAAAGTCGAACGACTAAAAGAGCTTCTCAGTCATTCGCATCCCAATGCTACTCTCGCAGAACTCATCGAGCTTTTGGTGACAAACCATCTCACCAAACTCGAAAAAGCTAAGGGGCTGCAGCCGCAAAATATGACAAAACCAGATGAAAATAATTTGGTTCACACCGCTGCGAAAACGTTGCCAGTTGGAATTCGCGTGGCTCTACCGACGGCAATGAAACAGCAAGTGTGGAACAAGGCCAATGGGAGGTGTGAGTATGTGCATCAGGGGCGCCGCTGCAGCTCTCGTTATCAACTTGAAATCGATCATGCGTATCCACTGGCCCTGGGGGGATCGAATGAATGTTCGAATCTAAAATTGCTGTGCAAAAATCACAACGGTTTCGCCGCGATTGAGGTACTCGGTCTTGCCAAAATGAGTTCATTCAGAAAGTGAAAGTCTACAAAAAGTGAGAGGGTTCAGGGTAACCTCGAAGAGTTAGGGTTCAGGTTTAGAACTGTTTTGATCGATTCAAAAACTAGCCGGGGGTCCTGGTTGTACAGCCGCTGCTCCCCCAGCACCTGTCAACAGCCGCTGCTCGATAAAAAACTCAGTGCAGACCCGCTCCACTCTGCTGCCCCGGCCCAAGCCAAATGCCACGAGCTATTGTGGTAATCGCCACGCTTAACTGTAATTAGCTAAAATTATTGATAATTTCGTCTTCTGTCTCTGTCGTAGCAAAGTTGCTACACTTTGAAGCAAAAGATCGTGCATTGCGTTAAGTTCTGCGATACAAGGCTTTCAAGAGAGATAAACGACAACAGTGCGCAACTTCTGGCGACTGAGAGGTCACCCAGCAGCAGCCTGAAAAATAGCCTTCGAGCAGAAAGAAAAGTAGAAAATGAAGATCGCAAACGTAATCATCAACAGCACTCTAGCAGCATTAGCCCTCACCTTGAGTGGGCAAGCGAATGCAGA
>CAITVN010000072.1 GCA_903895855.1 Oligoflexia bacterium
TCTGCCACAATTCACGAGTTTTTTCACTAGACTTCGATTCTAACTTGGTCTTCATTGGCAACCCTCCTTGGTTGGTTTGTCTCTACCTAGAATCGCAGAGATTTAGCCAAAGGCTAGATGGGGTAGAACTTGCGGATACCAGTCTTCTCAGACATCTGCTTCTGAGTAAGCCCGAGACGCAGACGAACACCACGCAAAGCTATACCCGGCGTTTTCTGTGAGTCCTTGAGGTCGGGGAAAAGTTCGGTAGCTGGAATAGATCCACCCCCCTCACTTTCGTCAAGCCGGCCAAGGAGGGCTTCGACTGCATGAGCGGCATCTTTGGACACAAGATAAAGCTTACGCTTCTTACCCTCGTTAACCTGAATCTTAACAAGGGGCGTCTTCACGGCTACCGACATGCTCGCTTGGCGACATTGACTTCCCATTTCACTAATCAATAATATGGTATTTTTGCTATATTGTCACACCATTTTATGGCATTGGCCGCACTCAAGCTCGAGCCGCCCAAGAATGGGACCTTACCCTGCGCTTACGCATTTAGGGACTTAGTGAAGCGCGATTTAAATCGAAGTGGTCGTGGCCGGCACCAACCATCGATAGGCAGGAATCAAACGCAAGGTCTTCTTATCGATGACTAGCGTTTCTTCGCGATTACGCGTGATCAAAGTACCACTCGTCAGTTTACAAGCCGTTAGTGCCTCGACGAGCCCTTCGGTCTCTCTTGCAAAAAGCTCGGGGGAGTCAAGATCGGAATCGGTGACCTGAATTGCCTCAATCGGGTGAATTTTATCGACGACGATGAAGTCACATTCTTTTTTTTCTTTAAAATAAAAAATCTTTTGAAATCGTCGGCGCAATTCAATGTAGACCAGATTTTCGAGAAGGTGCCCGCTGTCTTCACTTGCTGACGTGCTATTGACATTTCTTAAGCCGGTATCGATTGCGTAAATCTTTTTAGTATCTCTCGACTGCACCTTCAAATTGCGATGATACCGCTCGACTTGAAACAAGAGAAAAGCATTTTCTGCTAGCCTCAAGTATTCATGAATGAGATCAATACTCAGGCCGTAAGCCTTCTTAAGGGCATTGGCACTCGAGTGCTTGGCGACATTTAAGAAGTGATGCCGTATGAGTAATTCTAAAGCCCGGGTATTTCTGATTTCACCGCGACTCATGATATCTTTGATCATGATATCGTTGTAATATTGAAGTAGAATTTCTCTTTTTTCCTCATCGCTCTTAGTCAAAACTACCTCAGGAAACGCCCCCCAATCAGTATATTTTTTGAGCCAATGAAGGTACTCGATTGCGACTTTTGGGTTCGCCTGGTTGAATTCAAGAAATTCATTAAACGAGAGCGGCCAAATCGTTTTACCTCGAGTTCGAGCAGCGATAGAGGTCGCTAGCTCTTGACTCAACATTTTCGCCGAAGAGCCGGTAATCACCAGCTGAAATAATTTCATTTCTGAAATTTTTCGCACCCATTTTTCCCAACCCGGAATATTCTGAATCTCGTCGAACACGACAACTCGAGGCAGTTTGCCACTTGCCTCACGGTGCACATCAACCAGCAGTTCAAGGTTTCTCACATCGGGATCTAAGTAAAAGGCGGGATCTTCGAAGTTCATGTAAATCACATCATCAAACGAAGACGACAAGTCTTTGCGAAAACTAGAATCAACTTTTTGACTCAATTGAATTGCCTGGGTGGTCTTACCACTCCTTCTTACTCCAATGAGCGCCACAGGGGTTTGGTTACTCGGAAAACTTAAAGGCTGCATTCGACTGACACTTTCTTCAAGCTTAACCTTGGCCCGAGCTCGCCATTCGTCGAGTAACTGATGCGCTTTGAATCGTTCAAACATAGCTTCATTATACCCCCGAGATGACACCGGAATCAAGAATTAAAGGATATAACCAATAATAACTAATAGTTTATAGAGGTTATATCCTCTATAAAAAAGCAGGGTCCGGACCAGGCCCAACGACAGCGCCCTAAAAACGCAGTGGCGTTTTCAATCCCAAAGCGTATTGACATGGGGATACCACCCAAGCAGTGGTGAGCCGGATTGAATCAGGAACGGATTCTAGGGTGCCGTCTCTGGCCCTACTCGCTCGAATTGCGGCAGCTTGCAAAGCGAAGCTGATGTTTGGGTTTGAATTTAAGAAGATTGCGGTCGTGTAGTTACCATTATTGCATTGATGCCGCCAAGTAGAGAACCAGTTAAAGACAAGCGTCGAAGGCTTTTTTCAGAAGCCTCATTAACCATGAAGTGGTCAGGCGCCTCCGATTAACACTCACACAGGAATTTGAGGGGCGATTGCTTAAATTTTATTCTTGACCTATGTAATAAATCACATTAAACAGCTGCGACTACGGTGGCTTTCTAGGGGCAAAACAGGAGGTCACCGTCTTTTTAGGTAATTGGGGGTTTGTACCCTTGGGGGAATAGAACAATGGAAAAAGCCAAATCTAAATGGGCTACAAGATTGATAGCGCTGGTGCCAATGATGTCGTTTGCCATGTCGTTTTTCTTATTTTCAGGACGATTTTTTACGCATGCACTGCGGGTAATCAACGATGTCGACAAAGGCACTTAATCACTTCTTAATTTTGGCGCCAATTTTAGTTTTTTCTATTGTCGGCCTATTTCTCTCTGGAGACGTCATGTCATCGTCAAGTTGCACCAATACCTACGTGGCGGAAAGTGAAGTCACCAGCTGTATATCGGCTTCTAGTACAAACCAGGCATACATTTTTTTTCATGGGTTTCCAGGAAATGTAAAAAATGAAGACGTAGCTGAAATATTTAGCGACCAATTCAAAGCCGATACCTACCTGCTTCACTATAGGGGCCTGGGTAAATTAGATGGGAGCTTTAGTTTTACCTCTGCAATCGAAGAGGCTCTGCAACTCACCAGGCGGGTAACAGAAAAATACAAAACTGTGCACCTATTTGGGCACAGCTTCGGTGGTCTAGTTGCTATCATTGCAGCGAACGAAGTCGGTTCGAAATTGGGTAAACTGGTTCTGGCTTCGCCATTAACCGCACTGCCAGATAACAGTACGTTAGCCGAAATCGTTAAGCCTTTCCTGTCCGCCCCCCCCTCTTTGTTCGGTGTCCAAGGGTTAGAAGCCATTCTTGCTGATCTTGATGCAGTTCGCAATCAGTACAAACTTAGTGGAATTGCGGGTTCTCTTAACCTTAAGCCAGGCCAGCTAGTAGTAATTCAAGCGTCGAACGACGCTGAAGTGCCTGCTGAACAAACTCGCCAGTTTTTGGAATTTTTTTCAACCCCTCCAAAATACAGAGAATTAAACCAAACCCACGCTTTCCCTGACCGTCAGTCTTTCTTGAAGACTCTTCTCGATGAATTAAAGGGAAGCAATTGTGGTTAGATTTTTTAGAAAATTTAACGCCGTCAGAAAAGCACAATTAGGAGCCGATTCCAGAGTTCTCTTTGGTAAGGGCGTTGATATTTTCCAAAAAAAGACTTCGGAAATTATTGTAGAGAAGGGCACCTTTCAGCTTGGACTACCACTCCCCAAGAACTATCCGTACGCGACCCGCGATCGCACAGTTTTGATTTTGGAAGAAGGCTCAAAACTGATTTGTAAAGGCAATGTGTTCATCGCGCCAGGGAGCACAATCAAAATAAGAGCAGGCGCAACAGTCATATTTGATGGAGGCAACCATATCGCGCACGATTGTACCATTCTTTGCGGCCGAAAGATTCACTTTGGGCAAGACGCCAGTGTGTCTTGGAACGTCAATCTCATTGACGACGACGGCCACTTTTTTGTCAATTCCGAAGGCAAACGACTGAGAAGATTTTACAAACCGCTGATTATCGGAAAAAAGGCCGGGCTGCAAATGAATGTGACGGTACCAAGTGGGGTCACGATCGGTGATAGCGCCGTAGTTGGGGCGAATACAGTTATACGCCAAGATATTCCAGACAGATCGCTAGTGTACAGCACCCAAAAACTCGAGGTAAAATATGGTATCCAGTCACCTTTTTGAAGCAAATACTCAGCCATTTAAAGCGAACCTCGATAAAATTATTCCGATTGCCCTTTTAACCATCGGCTGGATTCTTTTTGTCCTGAGTGCTATGAGCTACCAGAACGTTTCCTGGTTTTATTGGTTAATAGGAAGTCGAATAGCAGCGGTCGTGATCGGTTTTTTACTTGTGGCAACCCTAGCACTGAAGCCAATCAAACTCAAAAACGTAGAAACTCTCTACTTCATGCTTTGCCTAGCCATTCAATCATCTCACGGTATACTCGAAGGTGCCTCACAAAAAGAATTTTATAGCTTCACCGGGGTTTGCTTTCTCTTGCTCGCCCTTGGGTACAAAGGGTCATTGAGTGACTGGCACAAGAAATACCTTCCAATAGCACTCGGATTTGTGCTGATGCCACTTCTCACTAAAGATCGGGCGCTCACGCTTCCTCTAGGACATTTTGTCGATAACTTTAGCTGGGTGGTGGTCGGAATTATTTTCGGCCTAGTGGTTGCCAAAAGCAATGCGACCAAGCACGATGCACTTTTGAATAATATTTTGCTCAAAGAAAAAATGCTCGAACTCGAGAAAAATTCTAAAGCGCTAATTGCGGCCGAACTTGATGCAGCCAAAATCAAGATGCGTAACGATGCAAAGAAATCAGCCCTTGGCGATATCGCTGGTCAAGTCGCACACGACATCAGATCGCCCTTGGCGGCCCTAGACAGTGTGATGACTGGTTTAGCGACTCTACCAGAATCGCAGCGCCTATTGGTGCGAACCGCAATTAATCGAATCAAAGACATTGCGAACAATTTGCTTGAGAAAAATCGCGAAATCACAGCCATGGCATCGGGAGCGATTACCACCATCACCACAGGTGCGGAGCCTCTATCGAATAATCTCATCTCATCTTTGATCGAAATGCTAATCACAGAAAAGAGGATGCAGTACCGATCGAAAATCGAAATTCAAATTGATGCTAGACTGGATTCGTCATCTTATGGCTTATTCGCAAGCATTCAGCCATCAGAGTTTAAACGAGTTATTTCAAACCTATGTAATAATTCAATCGAAGCCGTCGGAGATCGAGGAGCAGTGACCGTAGCACTCCTCGACGCGGGCAAACACGTCGAAATTCAGATCGGCGATTCGGGAAAAGGAATTCCACCTGAACTTTTAGCTAAACTAGGTCAGCGAGGAGTAAGTCATGGTAAGACAGGAGGCAACGGTCTTGGTCTTTATCACGCGAGAACATCTGTTGAGACCTGGGGTGGCACGTTAGAAATCGAATCTGAAATAGATAAGGGTACTTTAGTGAAAATTAGCCTACCTAAGGCCGCTCCCCCTGCTTGGTTTGTGTCAGAACTGTGCCTTTTACCAAACAGTGTCGTGGCCGTTCTCGATGATGATTCATCGATTCACGGAGTCTGGGATCAGCGTTTCAACGATCTGGATTTGATGTCAAATGGCATTGAGGTCGTTCACTTCTCAACTCCTCAAGAAATCGAAAATTGGGTGCATCAGATTCCGAGATCAAGAGAAACTCTGTTTCTTGCTGACTACGAATTACTCGGCTATCAGCAGACCGGCCTAGATGTGATTAAACAACTCAATATAGCAGCTCAATCAGTTTTGGTTACCAGTCGATTCGAAGAGAAGGGTGTTGCTGACCAGTGCGATCGCCTGAACTTAAGAAGAATACCAAAAGGCATGGCGTCGATAGTACCCATAAGAATTCGGCAGGCGGTTGCTTAATTGGTATTCGATTTTGACCGCAACCTTCTTAAACTCAACCCCAAAAATCTGCCTTGATCGCCCAAATTTGCTGCTGAGAATGAAAAACCTCTAGACTGCCTATTCACTTTTCAACCAATACCAGGCCTGATTTTTTCGATAGTAATCTAGCGTGGTCGAAAATCCTTTTTCAAGGCTCGTCTTGGCCTTCCAGCCTAATTCAGATTCAACTTGGTGATTACTCACTAGCCATCTGGCCACATCGAGTTGTTTTGATTTTTTTGACTGTTCAGCTCTTTCAATTTTGCCAGAACCGTTGAGTTTAACAATCAACTCGGCCAAGTCTCTCAATTCAATCTGTGTACCGCTCACATTAAAAGCCTCAGATCGTGTCGCATCTGACAGCGCAGCCAAGATCAAGGCATCTACAGCATCATCAACATACAGTAGATCAAGAAATCGCTGACCCGATCGAGGTACTAAAATAGAATCACCATCGATCAAGCGCCTCAAAAACCAATTGGGTACAGCAAGATGAGGGTGCTGCATCTGATGCCGGGGCCCGTAGACGCTTCCCAATCGCAATACCGATAGCTTACCATCACTGGCAAGCCCCCAACAAAGCCTATGATAGGCTTCAGTCGCAGTTTGATCGACTCCCACCCTTCTGCTGGCACTCGGCAGGGCAGGAATTTTGAAGACCGGTCTTTTGTAGGCTCTTCCTGGCTGCGCAACCGATGCAGCGTAAAAAATTTTTGGCTTATTATTCGAGTTTCTACACCCGTTAAAAAATTCAGAATGAGCCTGGCAAAGTGCCCTCTGTGTTTCAAAGGGCACACTCGAATCACTATCAAATCCTAGCGTACTGGCTAAATTAAAAATGATGTCAACATCGGCTGCCCATTTTTTCAATAAGTAGCGATTAGCGATATCGCCAATAATCACTTCGACCTGATGCCGTACGGGCTTGACGTTATAGTCATTGGCCCCGGCATACGGAAGGCGGCAATCAATTACGATTACTTTTGCACCCAACTCAGCCAAGCGAATTACCAAATTACTGCCAATAAAGCCCAGACCTCCAGTGACTAAAACCCGGCGGCCAGAAAATGATCTCTTTTGATCTAGTTGCGAGAGCATTTTTCACAGGTAGCTTAACCGCGGTTTCACTTCAAGAAAGCAGACAACAAAAGTTTAGAAAATCGAGTTGATCGAATAATTTCGCTAAAGTAATCGGCGGCAAAATGGTCGGCCTCGCTAAAGTGCTGAGTGCAATTGAAATCCCATCCACCTTTAACCTAGCTTTTCAAACCAGTCAGAACAAAGTAGGAGCCTAGCCTTTATGGGTTGACACCTCTATTATCTGATTTTACAGAGTCTGCAAAATCAGATAATTTGACTATCAATATCTACAGACTCTGCTAAAATTGACATTAATATGCCACACGAGCGCCCTCGACATGTTGCCGAAATATTTGAAAAAACCATCAATCATTCGCCACTCATTGGCGTTCTGGGCCACCGACAGGTGGGTAAGACCACCTTTCTCAGTCAGGTCGGAAAACAGTACTTCACTCTAGATGATCCCGCCGTTTTATCAAGAGCAAGGCTATCAGCACCAGAGTTCGTGGCTGAAAATGCCAAAGGCGGGGCTGTAGTGATCGACGAATGTCAGCTGGCGCCTGAATTGTTTCCGGCCTTGAAAGAATGGGTTCGCACACATAAGAGGCCGGGACAATTTTACATGTCAGGATCGGTGCGCTTCACCAGCCGAAGTGCAATCAGAGAATCGCTGACCGGGCGAATCGTGAACATTGAAATGTTGCCCTTTGGGGTCGCCGAACTGGCCAGACTGCCACTACCCTCGGTCGTTCTCGACCTCGCCAACACCCACAACTTTAGAAGAATTGAACAATTCAATTTAAGCGCACGACAAAATCACGAGAGACTCAAGCTAATCGATCAGTATCTAGAGGCAGGGGGCTTACCAGGGGTTTGTTTCATTCGAGAGCCTAAAGCCCGAATGAGGCACATTGAAGAACAACTCTACACGATTCTTGATCGAGACATTCGAACCGTCTACTCGTTTAAACTGCCTTATCGGCAAATTTTAGAATTTGTCGGTGAGCTCGCCAAAAACGAAGGCGCACCGGTCAATTTTTCCTTACTCAAGTCAAAAACCGGGATATCGCCAATCACACAAAAAAAACTGCTGTATGCTCTAGAGGCAGTCTTTGTGATTAGAGCCTTTCGAATTCAGGCAGAGAGAACCCAATGGACTTACTTATTCGAAGATCAGGCTGAATGGCGATGGTTGGCCGATCAACAACGCAGCAACGACGATGAGCTTTTAGAAAAACAGTGGGAGGGTCTCATTTACCGTAATCTCAGATTACAGTTTGACTATCAACAGGGGTCTCAATCCCGATTTTTTGCCTACCAAACACGTTCTGGAGTACGGCTGCCGCTGGCCATTCAAACACCTAACCGAATTTTAGGAATTGTTCCTCTAATGACTGACGAGATTTCACACAGATCACTGATGGGGGCACAGAGCTTTTTGAAAACGTTTGCCAACAGCTCGGTACTTTTTATCGCCAAAGAGGCAAAACAGGCGCGAATACTAAACGACAGAATGGCGGTAATCCCGGCTAATGTGGCGCTATTTGAATAGCGTCTCGCGATCACTGCAATCGCTCGCTCGGTGTTGAGATGAGAGCGGATCGTCTGTTGTCTACCCTATCCTTTTGCGGGGCCATCTTGGCATCAAGCTCAATGCGTGATCATCACGACGAACGACCCCAGAGGGCACACCGGGGTAGATGCAGTTCGAATTTCGTGTTCTCTCCTTTTATAGCGAAGCATAAACCGCTGATATTATGACAGAAATTAGATTGAATGATTTTACTTCCTCTAGCTCAAAATGCAGACATTTTGTTCCCTCTGGACTTAATATCTCCAATTGGGTATACTGAAGCAGACATGTTGATTCACTTCTATGAAACTGCGTCTGGTCGGTCCCCGGTTGAAGACTTCATTGAAACCCTGCAAAAGTCGGATCAAGCCCGATTTGCAGAAATGATCGACGGAATTGAGAGGCACGGATTTGGCTACTCCCGTGTCCAGTTCAAGCCCTTGCGTGGCAAACTTTGGGAAGTGAAGTTTTCAGCGCAAGGTGGCGGCTACCGAGTGGCCTATGTCATGGTTTCTGGTGAGGAGATGGTTTGGCTTCATGCCTTCAAGAAATCTTCTCAAAAGACACCATTAAAGGAACTCGATCTCGCTGAAAAGCGTATGAAGGAGGTTTTAGGGTTATGAAAAAGAAAAAATCGTATCGGCCAGCTCGACCCTTTGTCGAGAAACTACTGAAGGACCCAGAGGTCAGAATTTACTTTGAAGAAGAACGGGTCAAAACAGAAATCGCTATGGCAGTGAGAAATGCTCGCATTCATGCAGGGCTAACTCAAGTTGAACTGGCTGAACAAGCGGATACCACCCAAGCAGTGGTGAGCCGGATTGAATCAGGAACTGATTCTAGGGTGCCGTCTCTGGCCCTACTCGGTCGAATTGCGGCAGCTTGCAAAGCGAAGCTGATGTTTGGGTTTGAATTTAAGAAGACTGCAGTGGTTTAGTTGATACCTGTGAGGTCTTAATCTTAACCACACCAATCTCTTCGAAAACCTGCATCACCTTATTTAGGTTTGATACGTCAGTATTCATCATCTTGGCGAGTTCGTAAATCGATCGAGGGCGAAACGCAATGATTGCCGAGAGCACCGGGATGTTTCGAACAAAACGATTGAAGTCAGTTTTGTTGTCAAAGCTCACCTCATACTCTGGCTCACCTTTGAAGGTGCCGTGCTGAACTCTCTTCGCTGCCCTCAAAAACGGGCCGAGGCCTTCGGTAAAAACACATAGTGTCCTATTGATTTATACCGAAGGCTATTCAATACTAATAGGCAACCATGCCACACATCAGAACCCGATATGCAGAAGTTTTAGTAGAAAAAGCGCTAAGCCACTCACCCATCGTTGGCGTTCTCGGTCAACGACAAGTCGGTAAAACCACGGTTCTTGAAAAGAAGTGTAATGACTATCGAACGCTAGACAAAGAAACTACGTTGCGCGAGCTCGAGGCAGACCCCGAATTATTTATTTCAAACAGAGGGGTTCGGTTCGCGATTGACGAAGCACAGCTCTCGCCACGTCTTTTTCCGGCACTCAAAGAGTGGGTGAGAACCTCAAAAAAAACAGGACAGTTTCTTTTATCGGGCTCGGTGCGTTTTACCAGCCGAAAAGCCATTCGCGAATCGTTAACGGGTAGAATCGTCGCGATAGAGGTGCTGCCTTTCACTCATGCCGAAGCCTCAAATCGACCACTTCCCACCCTACTTCAAGCGATCACTCAGACAAGAAAGCAAGAAACGCTCAGTGCGCTTTTCGCAAAAAAGTCGGTCGCCACTACTGCAGAGTTTGAATCTTATTTACTCACGGGCGGCCTCCCAGGAATCTGCTTTTTTCGATCGCAATCAGTTCGCGCCCTACGCTGGGAAACTCAAATCGATACCCTACTCAATAGAGACTTGAGGTTGATTCAAAATACCAGCCTGCCCTATCAAGCCTTGCGAGATCTACTCACGTTTGTCGCCAAGAACCAAGGAGCCCCATTTGAAATAGGGACCGCCGTCAAAACCACTCAAATTTCTGCGATCACCATAAAGAAGCTACTTTTTGCCTACGAGAGTCTTTTTTTGATCAGAATAATTAACTCAACCGGCGACCTCACCAAGCCTACTTATTTTTTTGAAGATCAAGGTTTTGCTACTTGGCTAACTCGCAACACCTTCAGTCAACCACAAGACATCATTCGTTGCCTTTTTGCCAACCTCAGACAAGAATTTCACTATCGACCCGAACAAAATGGCCGAATCTATCAATACCGCACTAAGCATGACGTCGAAATTCCGCTAGTTTTTGACTCAAAAGACGTAAAGGTCGGCATACTAGCTACTTTAGACAAAGAATTGCGACCTAAAACTTTAGCATCGGCACAAGCATTTCTGAAACAATCGCCCGAATTCAAATGCGTGATCGCATACGCCGGTGAAACCGCAATTGCTCGCAGCGAAAGCCTATTTCTCATTCCTTACTTTTGGTTGCTGTAGAATTGCCGCAAAGACGGGCACACTCAATCGATCAGTATCCGGTAATCCCGGCTAAAGTGGCGCTGTTTGAATAGATTGCAATCAATTCAGTTATTTACATCACTTATGCAATATTTTCTTGCGCAAATTGAGATAATGTGACTATATTTGATCTCATATGTGTATTTATCTTGCTATAGCAACTTACAAGATAAATAAGATGTGTTGAAGTATTAAGGAGGCGTTAGTGAAAGAAGTCATCGGCCGGCGCATCAAGGAAGAGCGAAATCGGCAAAAGCTAACCCAGGATGAGCTAGTTCAGAATTCGAAATTAGGATGGGACCGGCAAACGCTTGGTCAAATTGAAAACGGTGAACGAGAAATTAAGGCATGGGAGCTCGCTAGAATTTCAGCCGTGCTCCGAATGGAAATTGCAGCATTTTTTCCGGCTGCCCCAGAGAGATTTTCACGTCCTGTTGTTTTATGGCGCCAACAGCCCGCAAATCACGAAAGGATCGAGGCTGAGTTTATTGGCCTTTGCAAAGACTACAAGTTTGTTGAAAATCTCAATTCGGTGAATTCAAGTGGGTTCAGAAAATTACCCCACAAAGAGATCGACCTCAGCACGTTTAAGTACAAAGACGCCTACTCTCTAGCTGAAGAAGTTCGCGCCGAACTAGACCTTGGCGACTACCCTGCGACCTCTTTGGTTAAAACTCTTGAAGAAAAATACGGTTTAAAATTATTTTTCAATGAGCTCGACGAAAACGCCTCGGCGGCTTCGAGCGTCTCCGAATACGGCTCCTGCATTATCATCAGCCCGAAAGAACCTATCTGGAGACAGCATTTCAGTATAGCCCACGAATTATTTCACATTGTTACCTGGAATGACCCACTTCTTCATTCAGTAACCACCGACAAGCGCCTCTGCGAACACAACGAAAAACTCGCCAACGCCTTCGCAGCCGGATTACTGGTTCCGACCGAGCCGCTGCGTCGCGAGACGAACGCTATTGCGAGAGATGACAAACTGAGCGAGGCAGGAATCATTGCAATTGCGCGACAATTTGGCGTCTCACTAGAAGCCCTCCTCTGGCGAATGGCAAATCTGTCAATCATCAAACGAGAAGCCGCAAAAGAAGCTCTCGCTGATGACAAGCTGCGCGCATTGGATCGCGAAAATCGAGCCGAATCACAAATACAAAGCTATTTCAGCAATCGTTTTGTACGGCTCGCCTATCTCGCGTACGAAAACGGCGAGATTAGTCGTGGTCGCCTCGCTAAGATTCTCAAGCAGCCTTTGTCGACATTGACGGGTTATCTCAAGCATTTCGGCCTCGCAGAAGTTGGCACCCATGAAATCTCGCTTAGTAATTCTTGATGCAAACGTCATTATTGACGCGTTTGCGGGCGGTTTTTGGGACGCCCTCGTCGCTCAATACGAGGTGCGCATCACATCGATTATCTTGCACTCCGAGGTCTTTTTTTACGAAAACTATAAAAGTCAGCGCGTACCCATCAATCTTGAACCCTATCTTGTTTCTAAAAAAATTTTTGACGATCACCGTTTTTGCACCGGCGACACCAGAGCGATAAAAGCTCTGGCGAGCCTGAGCCTCGGCGCTCTCGGCGTCTCACTAGAAGAACTCCTTACCCAGATGGGAATGAGAAAGAAACTTCCAAATCCAAGTTACAGTAAGGCTGCCTTTGAGAGAAAAAAGGCCGAAGGAATCCAAGAACAAGAAATTTTCTTACGGAAGAAAATATAAACTCGACCCAATTTTTTCAACCCCAGAGTAGCAGCCTCAATCCGCCAATAATTTCGGTTAAAACCGCTACAGTCGCATGAAAATAGCCAAATCAAGGGCATCAGTTTATCGTTTCATCGCTTTTTAGGTTACCCCAGCTGCTTCAAAAAAACTGGGCGAGGCATTCGGTAAAAACACAGAGTACCCTATTGATTTCTACCGAAGCCTGTTCGCGACGCGACTAAAAGCCTGACGTCAGCCCAAGCGCAACATTGCCGACGACCATTGCAGATTTTTCTTTTGGCCAAACTCACACATCACAATCCATACTTCGAAAATCCAGATGCAGATAGTACTTTCATGAAATGTTTCGTTTGCTGCCTTGGCACCACTGCCTCAAAATCTCTAATCTCGAAAATGTCATCTTTTCCCCTGGAGTTGACCGGATAAAGCCAAACTTTGTATATTCTTTCGGTACTTTCTTGGTAGGTAATCTGAGCCCAATACCCCCCAAAAGGATTACGAGCTAGTGAAAGTGTGATAAAATGACACTCAAAAAGTGGCGCGTAATTTGATTCACTCTCAAAAGAGGGCGCACAATCAGGGCAGTTCTTTCTTTTTTTTAGAATACGATCAAGATTCGCTCTCAGACCCTGAGTGACAACGCTATTCTTTAAACACATGAGATGCTTTTCTTCTAGTGACGCAGGGGTATCAATACAGGTGAGTGCGGTGCTCGCCATCCCTGAAAGACTGCCAAATAGGCCAGCAACCAATAGCACCCACAAAGTAATGAAAAACTTCACTTCATTTGATGAAGATATGTCTGCCATGAATCGTTACCCAATGCCCACCCGTCGGGAGGTTGTTTGTTTTCGTTTCTTTCAGTATCTGACCCGATTTTTACGCCTACCACTATTTAACGTCAATCTAATCAATCGACCAAGTCAATAACCCGCTCAGCAAAATAGAGTGGTAGCGAGATCAGTTCAAAATCGACTTTTTTCTGATCTGCGGTGGTCGCCTGAATTCGCTGCCGAGAAGGAGGGTTGAGACTCAGTCGAATCGCGATCGCATCTTTTCGTTTCAACATGAATTGAGTTAACGATCGGTGAGTGCCCCTGATTCCCGCTTTGCATTCAACGACGATGATTCGACTCGCTTTTTGCAGCACGTAGTCGACTTCAGCGTTACCGGCCTTACCTTCTCTAATCCAATAAAAAAGGCCATGCAAAGGGTCAACGAGTGATGCCAGAAGCTGCTGCCCCACAAACTGTTCGGTGATTTGACCAAGAAATGCCGAATTGAGCGAGTCACGATTTTGTAACTCCTTGATTGAAAGTCCTAAGCTTGCCATGACGAGACCGGTATCTAGAAATAGAAATTTATAGATCGACTCATCTTGGGTAGCCGCGAGCGGAATCGTGGTAGCTGCCGTGTGAAAGATACGCTTTAAGATTCGGGCCCGCTCGAGAAGGTCGACTCCTGGCTTGAGGTCTCGCGCTGCATCGTCTCGCGATAGATTTGAATATTTTACTTTGGTCCCGACATTCTGACTGGCGTAATTAAAAATTCGCTCTAGGCGCTCGTGAGGATAACGCCTTCGGTATTTACCAAAATCATTTCGATAGGTTTCAATAATCGCCGATTTGAGTTGAGCAATTTTTAAAAGCGTAGCCTGCGTTCGTGGACTCGGTGAATTGACAAACTCTGAGACTACCTCGGGCATTCCTCCCACCCACAGGTATTCAGTGTAGCGTTCAAGCATTCTTGAATGAAGAACCTCTGAAAACTCTTCAACAGTCTTTTTTCGACTATTGAGTGAAAACTCACCGAGTGCCTTCAGTGCTTGTATCTCGTTACAAGCCTCTAAGAATTCAAAAAAAGTCATGGGCCCCAGTGATAAAAACTGAACGCGACCGACCGGCATTGAAACCTCTTGCTCGGCCAAGGTCACCTCTAAGAGACTGCCGGCAGCCACTACCTGGTATTGGGGAGAATCTTCAAAAAAATACCTCAAAGCAGCATAGGCTTGTGGAATAGCCTGAATTTCGTCAAAAAAGATCAGGTCTTTCTTGGGATGAATTTCAGTTTTCAAAAGCACCGACAAATCTGAAAGAATACGCTTGGTGTCGTTGGTCGAAAAACTTTGTTTAAGGCTCGGTGTTGTTATCGCAACCTTGTCGAGGTTCACTTCGAGTAGACGTAAACTGTGTTCGCTGGCAAAATTGCGCACAAGCGTTGATTTGCCAACCTGACGTGCCCCTCGAATGATGAGGGGTTTACGGCGACTGTCTTCGATCCATTGTTTGAGAAAAACGCTGGCATGACGGTACATGACCCTATTTTAGACCATTTTGGTATATTTTACACCATTAAAATGTGCAGTAGTGGCTAATTACTGCCTTATTTTTAGGTTTTGCTTCAGTCGAGTGACTCTGTCATACTCATACTCATGAGTATGAGTAAGCGTTTTCAGATTCCTGCCTCCCCCAAAGATCACCAACTCTTTCAGGCCGCAGCACGAAAAATGGGGCTTGCCGCCGCTGAGTGGGCTAGACGCATTCTTCGAGAAGAAGCCGAGAGCCTACTTCATGCAAAAAGCTGGGATCAGCTCTTTACTGAACTGCGCTCTCATCCAGGCGTTGATGACTGGGAAATTCCCAAACGGCAACCCGTGCGGCGAAGTCTCAGCAAGAAGGATGACTGGGCATGATGATATTCTTGGACACCGATATTTGTATTGCCATCTTAAGAGGTAAAGAACCGGCATTAGAGGCTAGACTGAGTGAGTTGCCGCTGGCTAGTTTTAAATTATCGAGCGTTGTGGTGGCTGAGCTCTGGGTGGGAGCAGAAAAGTCGTCATCACCCGAAAAGGCCGAAATGAAACTTAGGACATTTTTACAGGGTTTGCCTACAGTTTCTTTTGATGAGGCGACTGCAAAGAAATATGGAACGATTCGGGCCGATCTTGAACGACGCGGCACCGTGATCGGCGCCAATGACCTCTTAATTGCCGCGACGGCGATTGTTCATGACGGTAAACTCATCACACGAAACCGACGCGAGTATCAGCGAATTAAAGAGCTTAAGCTTGAGGTATGGTGACTGGTTTTTTTCATAAGTCATAAATAGGCTATCTTTGTCAGGGTGGTGAACGCCATTTTCGGCATGGTCGAATTGAAGTGATTCCTGCCGAACACTTTTTGAAAACCCTATCAAAGCGAATGGGGTAACGAACTGACCGACCACGAAGGTTACGGACTTAATTGAGATGGTATCACACGTGCGCCGAATACCAAGCAGCGCCTTCGGCTGGCGCACCATCAAAGACCAGCTGCTGATTGTCGATCACTAAACAGCGCTGGCAATGCTTAGCAATAGAACCGGGGTCGTGAGTGATCAGCAAAATCGTTCGACCTTCTTTATGTAACGAATGAATTTTCTCGAGACATTTTTTTTGAAAGGACTGATCGCCAACAGCCAGCACTTCGTCAATGAGTAAGATAGGTGCAGTGAGGTGGGTTGCGATTGAAAACCCGAGACGAACCAACATTCCGCTCGAATAGTTTTTCACTGGCATGTGAATTTTATCGCCCAACTCGGCAAACGCTAAGATGGCCGGCAAGGCCTCGTCAGTTCTGGCTTTACCAAAGCCAAGAATGGCCGCGTTGAGAAAAATATTTTCATAACCTGATAAATCTGGATGAAACCCCGCACCCAGTTCAATGAGCGGGGCGATCTGCTCTGACACCGTGATCGACCCTTCGGTCGGCTGGTAAATGCCACTAATCAGTTTAAAAAGGGTACTCTTACCCGCCCCATTGCGGCCCATGAGCCCGACAAACTGCCCTTTGGGTATCTCGAACGAAATATTTTTCAGCGCAAAAAACTTCTCGGTCTTACCGATCTTAAACTTGCCATGGGTTAAGTTAACGAGAATCTCTTTTACCGACGAAGGGCGCTCGCTCCAAAATTGAAAACTCTTCGATACGTGATCGACTTTAATTGCGGTGGTCATATATTTTCAACCAACCCTTGCTTGCTTTTACGACTCACAAAAAGGGCCAACAATAAGAATGCTAAAGTCCAACCCACAATGCAAAGGCCAGTATTGAGAGTCGGAATCGCCCCATCGATCACGACTCTTCGTAGAGCGATAAAATAACTTCCCACCGGATTGACGAAGAACACCCAGCGGTACTTCTCAGGCATCATCGTTTCGCTGTAAATCACCGGGGTCGCGTAAAACCAAAGTTGCATCACGATGGTGATCAGGTGTCTCAAGTCTCTGAAAAAAATGAACCCCACCGACAGAATGGTAGAAATGCAAAACGTAATCACAAAAAGCCCCAACAGCAACAAGGGGGCCAGAAAAATCGCCCATCCGAACTGAGACTGAGTGAAGAGCATGGCACCTAGCAAAACGGGAGTTGCAAGCAAGAGGGTCACAAAATTGGTGAGCGTTCCGACCATCGGAAATATCTGAAAAGGAATCGGTATTTTGGAGATGAGTCCAAAATTTCCGACCAGCGATTCCATTCCTTCGGTGACACTTTGAGCAAAGAAGGTCCAAGGAAACACGCCGGTTAAAATAAAAACCAGGTAGTGAGGAATCTGAATGTGAAAGACTACCTTGAAAACAAAATAGTAAGTTAGCGCACTCCCCATGGGATTGAGAAGAGTCCAAAACACACCAAAGATCGAACGGCGGTACTTGATTTTTAGGTTGCGAGAAACGAGGTTGTAGACCAAGAATTTCTTGCCAACACAAAACAGCTCACGCATTAGAGGTTTCCTTCGAGAACTCGCTTTAAGTAGTCGCCGTACGAAGTCTTGCCATAAACATCAATCAAGCGACTTAAGCCCTTAGAATCGATAAAGCCTTCTTGAAAAGCAATTTCTTCAAGGCAGGCAATTTTGAGGCCTTGTCGTTGTTCAATCGTCTGCACGAACTGCGAAGCCTGCAAGAGCGAATCGTAGGTGCCGCTGTCTAACCACGCCGTGCCACGCCCCAGTTGGGTGACTTGTAATTTGCCATTATTTAAATAATGACGATTGAGATCGGTAATTTCAAGTTCGCCTCTGGCCGAAGGCTTCAAGTTTCTCGTGACATCGACCACGGTGTCGTCGTAAAAATAAAGCCCTGGCACTGCCCAATGAGATTTGGGTTGTTTAGGTTTTTCTTCAAGCGAAAGAGCCTTGCCGGTTTTATCAAACTCAACCACTCCGTAGCGTTCGGGGTCATTCACTCGGTAACCAAAAACGTGAGCGCCACTTTCAAGCTTCGTCGAGCGCTTCATCAAAGTCGCCAAATCTTGGCCATAGAAAATGTTATCGCCCAAAATCAAACAACAAGGTGAGCCCGCTAAAAAATCAGCACCGAGTAAAAACGCCTGAGCGATGCCTTCGGGCTTAGGCTGCGCTTTATACGAAATTCTCAAACCCAATTCGCTTCCGTCACCCAAGAGCGCTTCAATCATGGGCAAATCGCGAGGAGTGCTGATGATCAAAATATCTTGAATTCCCCCTAACATCAGAGTTGAAAGCGGATAGTAAATGGTTGGCTTATCGTAAACCGGAAGCAATTGCTTACTCAGGCACTTGGTCAACGGATAAAGTCTGGTGCCGCTACCGCCCGCGAGAACAATGCCTTTCATGGGTTTTGAGTTGGTCGATGGGGTCGCCGAAGCGCTCGTCGCCCTATTTGGTGAGTTTGTCATTTCAATTGCTCCTTCAAGCCTTTTTCTAACTGCTCAATCATGTACTGAATTCGCGCATCGTCAAGCACAGGGTGCACCCCCACCCAAAACGTTTTATTCATGATTCGGTCGGTATTCTCTAAGCTACCCGACACTCGGTAGTTGACGCCCTGATAGGCCGGCTGCTTCGTTAAATTGCCACCAAAGAGTAGTCTCGTGCCCACTTTGTGAGTTTCTAGGTAGCTCACCAGTTTTTCGCGATGAATCGCCTCAGATACATGCATCGCAAACCCAAACCAACTAGGCTGAGTGTTCGGGGTGGCAGTCACCGGTGACAAATGCTCGCTTAAGATCGGTGAAGACTGAATGGCCTTGAGGATTTTTTTGTAATTTTCTCTTCGGGCCGCTACAAACCGATCTAACTTCTTCAATTGCGACAAACCAATCGCGGCTTGCATGTCAGTGGCTTTTAAATTGTATCCAATATTTGAATAAGTGTATTTGTGATCGTAGCCACAAGGTAGCTGCCCCAAAGTCCAATCGTACCTGCGCGAGCAAGTGTTGTCTTTACCGGGTTCGCACCAACAATCACGCCCCCAGTCACGCACACTCTCGGCGACACGCTTGAGCCGACCATTTCGAGAAATGACTGCCCCCCCCTCACCCATCGTGATGTGGTGAGCCGGGTAAAAACTCGTGGTCGCATAGTGACCATAATAACCGGCGGGTTTGTACTCTCCGTCGAGATTCTTGATTGAAGCACCGAGTGCATCGCAACAATCTTCAACCAAGTACAACCCTTCTTTTTCGCACCAGTCGGCCAGTGTCGCTGCATCGTAGGGATTACCCAAAGTGTGCGCTAAAACCACCGCGCGAGTCTTCGACGTTTTTGCGGCCTGAATCGAAGCAATCGTCGCATTGAGGGTTGAAAGCTCAACGTCAACAAAAACGGGCACCCACCCGTTTTGGATGATCGGATTAACCGTAGTAGGAAATCCAGCAGCGGCCGTGATCACCTCTGAACCCCGCTCAATCGGATTCATCTTCTGGTCTTTCATCATGGGAGCGCCAAGGCTTGATACAGCCACGAGATTTGCACTCGAACCACTATTGACAATCAAAGCCCCAGTCTCACGACCAAAGTGTTTCGGAAATTTCGCTTCAAATTCGCAAGAAAATCGGCCCGCGGTTAACCAAAGATCGAGTGACGAATCAACGAGTGCAGCCAAGTCTTCTTCATCGAGCAATTTCGCGGTCACGGGCACATAACTCTTGCCAGGCTCAAACACCTTTGGTTTTTGAGTCTCTCGAAAGTACTGACGCGACGCCTCAATTACCTTGGCCCTCATCTGCAATTCATGGTCTTTTTCGGCGTTCTGACTGGTCATTATCAATCCTCTTTCGTGACTCGGTAGTCTCAGGTTTTAGGCCTAGACAATGATCATATTTCAAGCACGCGGTCCAGCCGAAATTCGGCCGGGCAGGGTTTTGATTTGGCTAACAACCTAAGGTCGTTGTTGGGCAAACCTAAACCAATCTACGAGTGATTCCGCAAGAAAATCAAATGAACCCAAACCACTCTTTTCTAGACAGCGATTGTGAATTGTGTCTAGAAAAGAAGTACTCGGAGAAATGAATTGAACGACCAGGGTAATGAAAATCTTAAGCTACTTTCAAGCAAGAATCGAGACATCGATACGACTCAGCTTAACCAGCAGACGTATCTTGCTGCCCAGTCAAGAAAGCTCAATTTGAATTCGCTTGAAGAAACTACTTTTCTGAACGAACGACGAGCAATCAGAGACCACATCAATCAATTGAAAAAAAGTTTAAACCAGTACGGAGTTCTTGCGGCCCCCGGCCCTGGCCTAAAAGCGAAACTCACCTATTTTCTGAAAAATTTCGTGAGAAAGCTCATATTGAGGCACATTGACGAACAAAAAGAGTTCAACCTGAGACTTCTCGAGTCATTAGAGCGGCTTGAAGAATTGGCTGCGAAGCGCAGCGAAAACCTGAGTCAAGAGATTACCCGAGCGTTTGAAAATGCAAATTGCGACGTCAAACCCTAAACTACCACGAGTCGATCAAATTCTCGTTGGCTTCTCGCCTGGCGATGCAGCAAGCCAATTTGCGCTGTCAGTAAAGCGTGAGCTCGAGGCTCTGGGCCTTCAGAGCCAACTCTATGCCGAGTTCATGTCGCCAGATGCCCATGACTGGTGTCGCCCGATTCAAGAATACCGACCGAGTTCAGACGACTCGCTCATTTTTCATTACACCATTGGCAGCGAAACCGTCATCCATACCTTCAAAAACGCGATGGTCGCAAAACGCGGTATTCTTTACCAAAATATCACACCGGCTCATTTTTTTGCTCCTTATCAGAAAACAGACCTGACCGCCCAAATCATTCACGGTCAACTTGAGTTCGGGCGAAACCAACTCGAATCGGTGGTGCGGCTGTCTGACTTTTTATTGACCGTCTCAGAATTCAATGCTCGAGAGTTACGTCCTTTTGCACGATGCGACGTTGATTTGGCGCCCATTTTTCTCGACGAAAACCAATGGCTCGAAATTTCAGAAGATGAACCGACTTCGCGAGCCCTCGCAGACGGCGCGGTTAATTTCTTATTCACCGGCAGAATCGCTCCTAATAAATGCCAAGAAGACGTCATCAGACTTTTTGCCTGGTACCACCGCCACATTAACGTTAACTCACGACTCATTTTAGTCGGAAAACCCAACCCTGAAAACTACTTTGCCGACCTGAGGCGTCTGGCTTGCGACCTCGGCATTGATCACCGGGTGTGGTTCACCGGATACATTTCACAAGCTCAACTACTTGCCATTTACCGCAATACTCACCTCTTTGTCTCTATGAGCGAACACGAGGGGTTTGGTGTACCGCTTCTCGAAGCCATGCGATTTGACATTCCTATTTTGGCCTACGCTGCGCCAGGTGTGGCCGAAACACTGAGCGGCTCGGGTATTGTTTTCAATCAAAAAAATTTTCCAGAACTAGCCGAGCTCTGTCACTTGGTCGTGACCAATGCTGGCGAGATTCGTACTCAGGTCTTAGCCGGGCAGAAAGAGCGGCTCACCTATTTCTCAAGTTCAGAGTTAAGCACGAAACTAAGATCAGTGCTTCACAAACACTTCGCTGTGGGCGATTTTAGCGGCCCTAACCACTCTACAGGTCAACGCGTTGAGGGCCAGGCGCCATGAAAGTAGCCTTTGTGGTGCACCGCTATGGTGCAGAAATTATAGGTGGTGCCGAATCGTTAGCTAGGCAACTGGCCGATAAGCTCGCCACGATGACCGACACTCAAGTTGACGTGTTCACCACTTGCGCACGCAACTATCAGACCTGGGAAAATGAATTGCCATCGGGAGAAACCCTCGATGGTGCAGTCACCGTGAGGCGGTATGCGGTTGATTTTCCGCGCTGTGAAACTTTTTTTAATCGCATTTCTGATTCTCTTTTCGCACACGACTCGCCCCCACCGTCAACCGAACTCGAACTGAAATGGGCCAAAGAGCAAGGCCCCTATTCATCGCTTTTGATGAAATCGATCACCGAGAAAAAAGACGATTACGATGCTTTTATTTTTGTCACCTACCTTTACGCCACAACTCTTTTTGCTCTACCTTTAGTGAAAGAAAAATCAATCTTAATACCCACGGCTCACGATGAAGTCACTATCTATCTGAAGCTATTTGATAAACTTTTTGCGCAGGCCAGAGAGATACTTTTTCTCACTGAAAAAGAGCGAGAATTCGTCGAGTCGCGGTTTTCGCGATTGAAGCAAGGCCAAATAGGTTCAGAAAAAAGTTCAATGATACTTTCAGTCGGCGTCGACGGACCCGACCCTCAACTGCTAGAACAGCAACTCTCAGAAATTCTGCACAATGAGAGCTCAATTCAGTCGCCTTCACTGCCGACTACTCAGGGTATTTCTCAGGCGATTAAAGACTTGTTGAAAGAAAAAACCGCTTACCTGCTCTACTTAGGGCGTATCGATAAAAACAAAGGGTGCGATCACCTTTACGGTTGTTTTGCTTACTTCTGCTGGAAATACAAAACCACCCGGCTCAAATTGATCTTCGCCGGTACTCAGCATTTTTTTCCTGACCCTCATCCTAATATTCAAATTCTAGGAAAAGTCACTGAAGAAGAGAAATGGTTGCTACTCAAGAACGCGGTAACTACGGTGCTGCCTTCACAATTTGAAAGCCTGTCGCTTTCGGTGCTTGAGTCTTTTACCGTCGGCACACCTGTACTGGTGAACCGCAAGTGCGAAGTACTGCAAGCGACGATTGAAAAAAGTGGCGGCGGCTATAGCTTTCTTGAAGCCGAAGATTTCTGCGACCGGCTACTTGAGCTGACCCGTGACCCGATTGAATCAAAGAAGGGCCTTGGCGAAAAAGGACGCACCTATGTGACTACTCACTACTCGTGGCCGAGTGCAGTTAAGACCCTGACAAAAACGATTGAACGGGTGTCACACTGAAATTCAAACAGCGAGGGTTTTGAGTAAGGTCAACGCAGGGGCGACGCGAATACCTTCAGACGAAACATAGTCTTTTGACCCGTCAAAGTGAATTTGCCAGCAATCCAATTCGGGAAACTTGTTCTTTAGGCTACGAAGCGCCGGCTGAACCTCAGAGTCTCCAAACTTGCACTCTACTGCCAAAATGGGCCGACTCTCTTCAACAATCACAAAGTCGACCTCACGGCCATCAATGAATCTGAGGTACCGTAATTCAAGCGCTCGGCCTTCAGTATCTCTCAAAAAATGTACATGTTTTAACAGGTGCACGGCAATGAAATTTTCAAATCGAGCACCAGGGGGCTTGATCACATTCCAGTCAAAATGATAATGTTTTTGTTCTTTTTTGACTGCCTTAATTTTTGGAGAACCAAATGGCAGCACTCTAAAAATCAGATAGAAGCGTTCTAATAGGTCTACCCACCGCGTGACCGTCTTATGATTTAACTGCAGGTCTTCTCGCAAAGCATTGATTGAAAGTGGCGCACCGACACAGTCGGGCAGTCGGTGAATCAACTGTTCAAGTAGCGCCAAATCGAAGACCCTCTCGACGTTTCGCACGTCTTCTTGCAGAACCCTCGCGGTATAATCTTGTGTCCAGCGATTAGCTTCTTTCTTCGAACTCGAAAAAAAAGGCTCTGGAAATCCTGAGAGATCGAAAAGCTCTCGCATCTCTTTGCGATTCGAAATACCCAGCTCATTAACCGACAGCGGATTAAGCCGATAAAAAAAATACCGTCCCTGCAGGGAATCTCCGGCTTTGCGAAATAGATCAAGTCGCGCGCTGCCCGTAACCAATATCGAATGCTGATCACGGTGCTCGTCAAAAACCCCCTTGAGATAATTTTTCCAACGTTTGAATTTATGAATTTCGTCAAAAATCCAAAATTTTTCAGGTCCAAATTCTTGTTTTAATAATCTCGTTCGATGCTTCGAAACATCATAATTTAAGTAACAAGTCTGAGCGGGCGGACAAATTTGCTTTGAAAGAAATGTCTTACCCACCTGGCGCGGCCCCGCTAACAAGACCATTTTTTTCTCTAGGTCGGCTTTGATGAACTCTTGCAAATAACGATTACGCATATACTTGTAATTTACACCAAGGTATAAATTACTCAATAGTGTTTTACACCTTGGTATAAATTACTCTATCTACCCCCCCCCTTGTCGCCCTTCTCTAAATTCGCAATGTAAAATGTAATTAGCTGAAATAATTGACATTTTTTCGGTCGCGTTGTTTTTAACATCGGCTACTTCAGAAACAAGGGCACCAGCCGAAAACCTCAATTGACTTGGGCTGAGCTGATTTGCGATGATATCAACTATCCAAAGTTTCAAAGCAATGCCAAGTAAACGCCAAATGAACGCTCTGCCGAGTACCTAACTATGACCAACCCTCTGACGCCAAATAAACCCCCAACTAAATCCCCAACTAAGTCCATTGACCCTCAAGACCTCTTCGACATTCAGTCGCGCTTTGATCAAAAATTTTGGAACGAATACCGAGGTAAGCGCATTTTCTTAACAGGCGGCACCGGTTTTTTTGGCAAGTGGCTGTGTGAAAGCTTTGTCAACCTCAATGAGCGCTTGCGGCTAGGCACCGAGCTTTGCGTGCTCACACGAAATTCGCAGAAGTTTTTGAGCGAAATGCCTCATTTGAAAAATCGCGAAGGACTCAGCTTTCTGGACGGTGATATTCGCACGTTTGGGTCTAGTGATTTTTGTGCGCGATTTCGTGCTGATTTCATTATACACGCCGCGACCTCGACCGACGTGGGATTTCAGGCGACCGAGACCATAGAGATGATTTCGACGGTCGTTGATGGCACTCAATCCGTGCTTGAATACGCACAGACCGTGGGTACGTCCCGTCTGCTTTACATCAGCAGTGGCGCAGTCTACGGCAGCCCCACTCCTGGCGCGGCTCACTTTGAAGAAAATTGCCGAACCTCACCCAACCCACTCGATCGAAATTCAGCCTACGGCGAAGCAAAACGTTACGCTGAATTGCTTTGCACGCTTTATTCGGGCGAGGCAGCTCAGGGTTCATTGAAATTGCCGGCGGGCCAATTGACTGCGGTCATTGCACGCTGCTTTGCTTTTTTAGGTCCACACTTGCCCCTCAATGCCCACTTTGCCGTTGGGAACTTTATTTCTGACGGATTAAAAGGTGAGACGATTCGGGTGAACGGCGATGGCACTGCTCGACGATCGTATTTGTACATGAGCGATTTGACTGCTTGGCTTTGGTACTTGCTTGCGCGAGGTGACGCCGGGTTTGCCTATCACGTCGGCTCTGAAGCCAGTCAAAGTATCGAGGCAATCGCTTCACGAGTAGCGGCTGCTTGCGGCGTGAGTTACGCGGTGGCCAAAAAACCAGAGGCTGGCGCCCAGCCTTCTTGCTATGTGCCTTCAACCGCAGTCACTCGGGCCAAGACTGGCCTCGCCGAGTGGACTTCGTTTGACGAGGCGTTAAAAAAGACGATCGCGTGGCATAAAAGAGGCTAAATGTTACCGCCACTGTGGCTGTGAACTATCGGCGGTGGCTGTGCACGATCGGCGGTGACTGTGACAGTTCTAGGCGATCAACTCATTTTTCGTTGCTCAAATCCGGGCAACCCCAGCAACTCAGGTAAACGCATCAGGCCCGCCCCGTAAGGAATCACTTGAATTCCATCAATCAAAGTTTCTTCGAGGCCACCGTATAATAGAAATGTCTTGGCAACAGGATAATCTTTTTTGAACTCTTTTAGCGCCATCAAATCATCGTGCCTCACGATCGAACTGCGCATCATTTCAAACGCAAAAAGCCCTAAAGGTCCATAACTGACAAAATCAACTTCTAGTTGCGCAGCACTTCTCCAAAAATAAAGTTTTTGCTCAAAACGATGAAACTCACCCAGCGCTAAATAGTGACTAAACCACAGAGTCTCAAGTGCTGGACCATCCAATTCAGATTCAAGATCTAATGGCCCCTTCGGGCGTAGAGTGCGAAACACGCCGGTATCAAAGTAAAGAAATTTAGGATGGGCTGTCATCTTGCGCTTAGCTTTGTGAGAAAATACGGGAAGTCTAAATCCGAGTAATAAATCTTCTAGTATTTCAAGATAGAGAGAAACCACTTTGGGATCTACCCCGGTATCTTTTGCAATATTTGCCAGCGTGATCGGCTGCGCTTGAGAAAAACTCATGACTTCAAGAAAACGAGAAAAAGCCTGGCCATTTCGAGTCAGACCTTCGGCCAAAACTTCTTCTTTTAAGTAAGTATAAACATAAGTTGAAAGAAAATCGTTTGGGCTCCAATTCGCCAAAACGTCTTTTCGTGATTGGGAATTTTGATGGTTTGGTACGTTTGGCGCATTGAGGTCGCCCACTTTCGAAGCACGGCAACTAGGTTCAGGCCACGCTTTGGGCAGCATGCCCCACCTGAGAGCGTTCGCGAGAGAAAAATCACTTTGCATTTCCCAGCAAGTGAGTGGATGAAAAAATGTTTGAATGGCTCGGCCGCCGAGTAAATTTGCTCCGCCGCGTTTTAACTTTCGAGCACTTGAACCCGTGAGCGCAAAAACGATCTTCTTTTCTTCAATCAACCGATGAACTTCATCTAAGAGCTCAGGTATCTTTTGAATTTCATCAATCACCACGATTTTACGATCGTTTTCAATCATACCGACCAAACGAGAAGGCATACTTTTCAGGCGAAGGGCCACTTCAGAATTTAGCAAATCGATGTATTGGGCTTCAGGAAATTGAGCTTTTAACCAGGTGGTTTTACCAGTCGCCCTCGGTCCAAACACAAAAAAACTGTTACTTTTCATGGTCTTATAAAAACGGGTATACATTATTCGTTTTTACCATAAAAAACGAATAATGTCACCGTGATTTCGCCGCCGCGGTGGCGGTGAACGATCGGCGGTGGCGGTGCCCCCACCAACCTCAAGCCGCGCGCTTTAGCGCGATCACGACTGTGGATTTTTCGGCGTCGAGATCGGTCGCTCTTTTTTCAATTCCTACATTTCTAGGCTTGAGTTCAGCCAGTTTTTCAAGCAGCGCTCGACGTTTCACGGGCTTGCTCAGGTAGGTGTTGGCTCCGGCATCTAAGGCTTGTCGAATATCAGTCGTGAAAGAATTTGCACTCATTGAAATGATGGTCGATGGAACCCAACCTTTTTCTTTCTCGTGGGCGCGAATGGCTGCGGCCGCTTCGTAGCCGTTCATCACTGGCATCTGCGTATCGAGGCAGACGACGTCAAAGCCAGAAGCTTGGCTATATTTTTCGACCCCTTCAAAACCATTTTCAGCAATCGTCAAGCGGTGCGGAGTATCTTTGAGGTACGCTTGAATGAGAAATCGAGAATCGGCGTCATCTTCAACGAGTAAAATAGTAAGAGGAAAATCAAACGTGTAGACTTCTGCTTTGGCTTTTGGTTTCGGTTGAAGTTTGTTACTTGGTTCTAATTTCAACTCGACATGAAACTCGCTGCCCTTGCCCAGTTCACTTTGAACCCAAACCCGACCACCCATCAAAATCGCCAATTTTTTGCAAATCGAAAGACCCAAACCGGAGCCTCCAAATTTTCTCGCAATTGAGGCATCTGCCTGAGAAAACGCTTCAAATATAGTTTCTTGCTTGTCTTTTGAGATGCCGATTCCGCTGTCTTTAACATAAAAATGAACCAGATTTCCGGCACGAAATGGCTCGACGATGAGTTCAACCGAACCTGAGGCGGTGAATTTGACCGCATTGCCGATTAAATTCAAAACGATTTGACTGATGCGATTGGGATCGCCCTTCCAATGCCGGGCAACGGGTTGAAAAACCGTATCGGCCGGATACCGTAAATTAAGCCCTAGCCCTTTTGATTTTGCTTTTTCGCTCACGATCTCAAGACTCGATTGCAAAACTTCTTCTAGGTTAAACGGAATCATTTCGATCTGTAACTGGCCAGATTCCATTTTTGAGTAATCTAAAATGTCATTGACCAAGATCAAGAGGTTCTCTGAAGCTCTCGACTGAATTTCTAAGTATTTATCGCGTTCAGCGTCAGATTTTACTGATCTAAGAAGATCTGCCGTACCAATGATCGCATTGAGCGGAGTGCGAATGTCATGGCTCACGGTGGCTAAGAAATCTTGTTTTACCCGCATTGCGGCTTGAATGTCATTATTCGCTTTTTCTAACGCCTGCGTTCTTTCGTCAACTTGATTGGCCATTTGATGAAACGCATCGCTCAGCTCACCGATTTCATCTGGACTCACCCAGTCTTCGTCTTTCGTGTTTCGAAGGCCTTTTGAGAAATTTTCAGCTAGTTTCTTGAGTCTCACAATTCGCAGAGTGAACGATTCGGCTAAGTAAGCGGCTACCACAAGTGCCACTGCAAGAGAGGCGAGCGCACCCACAATGATGTTTGAAACTTCACGATCAATATTCGCTATGGCTACTTTTTCATCTTGTTCAGTGAGAAACGCCCAACGAAATCCACCGAACTCAAAACACTCAGCAGACCCGATCACCGGCTCTCCCCGAGGATTCAACCAACGACCGCTGGTACTTTGGCCGCCGTCTAAACAAGCACGCACACCTTGGGTGTCGGTGTTAACCTCAACCGTCTCTGATTCACGATTGACTAGATTGCCGAGTACTACCTCGCCGTCTTGATTGACCAAGTAAGATTCGAGTGAATCGACATTGACCGCTAGAACCTGCCTTTCTGCACCCGGAATGTCTTGGCCAGCGACGTTTCTCTCAAAAACCTTGGCGTCGAAGTGGTTCACCACCCAGCCCAAATGATTCTGGCCGTTTCTTTCAAAAACCGGAGACGCGATACTAAACTGATCAACCCAGTTTTGAGTCGACCCTTGCTCAACCCACTGACGATTGATCTCACCAATTAAGGTGAGTGGCGGATCGATTTCCATGAAACTAGTTTCTTCAAAACGCATCTCGTGACGATTCGGATCAGTCGAAGCCACAATTCGACCACTCAGATCAACGACGTCAACAATCATCAAGTATTGATCTAAATAAAGCTTGGTCTGCACCAAGTGCTCTGACAAAAAAGATTGAATCGTAGTGGGCTTCACCGCCTTAGGATTCGCCAACGAAACCTTCAGCGCCGAAACCACCTCACGATCAGAAGCAAACTCGTTCGTTCGCATGGTGAGCCGATTCAGGTTTCCTTGAATGGCGTTGTAGGTGTAGCCTGACACGAGCCGCAGGTGATCAAGCGCACTTTGCTCAAGCTTATCTCGCGAGCGCAGGTATCCCAACGTGCCCAATATGAGCACCGGCAAGGACGTCGCAACGCTGATTGTGAGTAAGAGCTTCGAACGCAACTTCATCAATAACGGTTCGGCAATTTTCGACAACACATTGAAAGCAAAATGAATCGATACCTACAAAAATGAAAAAAATCGAAAAAAAAGGGCAAAACTAAAAAAAAACGTGATCTGACTCAATCGATCAGCCAAATTTCTGACGAGATTTTAGTACTGATCACACCTCATCTGACGAATAGGGCTCAATTTCGCACCCTTTTCAGCTTCAGAACCAAAGTAAAACGACTGGCCGTCAATAGCCCAAGCAACAGACTCTTGCTGAAATAGTCGGGGCAATTCAACGATCTGAGATCGCCATTGCGAAGGCTCGTAGATCAGACTCACCCAATCGATAATGATCGCATGGCTGTAGGTTAATAAAAGAAGGTCACCGGTGATCGGATTAAAATCTATCGATGTCGGTAAGAAGTCGAATGCCGATGGGTTAGACTCGACATCGTCTGAGTGGGCTTCAGAAAATGACCTCACCCCACCCCCTAAAATTCGAGCAGTATCAATCTCAGCCACTTTCACTAGCTCAAGTTTCGCATCTGTCGCCCCCGATGCGAGTTGTTTGCGAACGACACTTCCATCAATTTTAAATAAGAAATGAACCTGAGGCGACGGCGCCAAATGAACCGGTGGCGGCGCTGTCGTCCGAGGCACCGCCGCCGATTGATCTATTTCTTTCGTGAGAAGGTAAAAATTTCCGTCTAGTCCATACGCCAGCGACTCGGCATTGTGGGGTCGGTCTGGATACGTAAGCTTAAGGTGAAGTTTTGCCTCTACCGGCGCTCGGCCGAAGTCGGTTTTCTCTAAAATAAAAATGAGCGATAAGTGATCGCGCTTTAGTTTATTGTCGCCGATGTCACCGATCACTAGGCAGGCATTCGAACCCTCGCAGTTTGGCATCATCGTGAGGTCTTCGGGATCTCTCGCTTTCCAGTCAGCCACTTCAACCTTCTGCAATCCCCCACCCGAAGAATCAGAAAAATAGAAATAAGGGCCTCCACCTGAATCATTCACATGGTACCAGCGGTCAGGGAGTGCCCGAGAAATGGCGAGGCCACTGGATTCGGGTAAACTCTTAGCGGGAAGCCAGGCAACGGCTCCGACATCTGTGTAATGGGTGCAGCTCAACTCGCCCGCATGAAGCTCGGCGAAACTCATCAACCACCCCAGCAAGATCACCGCGCAAAACAAAGTCTCGCAAAGTGGAGTCTTTCGACTGATGGTCGTCGTCATCTTGATATTCATGATCGCCATAGTCATCGCCGTCACCTCATGAATTGCGGTACTTAAGTTCAGCGTCAGTAGCCTAGCCTTTTTTCGGATCAACCGCATTACGAACTCCGTCACCTACAAAGGTAAATAAGTTCAAAGTAATGATGAGCGCTGCGCCCGGAAACACTGCCAGCCACCAAGCGATGGTGAAGGTTTTCTGAGCCTGGTTCAGTAGCTCACCCCAGCTGGGAGTCGGAGGCCTGAGGCCAAACCCAAGGTAATCAAGAGCGGCCAGGCCCAAGATCTGACTTGAAATGATGAATGGCGAAAACGTGATGACCGGAATTAGCGAGTTCGGTAAAATGTGTTTAAAGATCAACCTTGCGGGCTTGCCACCGATCGATCGTGCCGCTTCAACGAAATCCATCTTGCGGTTTTTCAAGAACTCGCCTCTCACGTAGTAACTGAGCCCAATCCAACTGAAGCTGCTAGTCAAAACAATGAGCATCCAAAGTGTCGGATCAAAAATTGAAACTAAGATGATGAGCAAAAATAAGATCGGAATAGTACTCAACACTTCGATGGCGCGCTGGCCGATGAGATCAACCCAACCCCCACTATAGCCCATCACCCCGCCGATCGAGATTGCGAAGGTCACGGTGAGCATCCAGACGATCACGGCATAGATGAATGAGTAACGAAACCCGTACAAAAGTCGCGCAAAAATATCGCGCCCGCGGTCATCGGTACCAAAAATATTCTCATGCGCCGGCGGCGAAGGGTACTTTGCTACGAGCTTATTGCTTTCGAACGGATCCCACCGGTTAATTGGCCAAAAAGCAAACTCACCGGATTTCAATTCTAAACCGCGGTAATCCATCGTCATGCGATCATTAATGCCGAGCTCAGAGGGGTGGTAGAAAACAAAAACCGGAAAATAACTGCGACCGCCGAAAGAGAGGTAAAGCGGTTTGCTATTGCTCCAAATTTCAGCCGTGAAACTGAAAAAAACACAAATCATCAGTAACCAAAACGAGATCACCGAACGTTTTTGTTTCTTGAATTTTCGGTAGCGCCTCAGGCTGACGTCATTTCTAAAAAGCTTCTCAATCATGAAAAATCAATCCTCGGGTCAACAACGACGTAGCAAAGATCGCTAATCAAGTTTCCGAACAAGAACAGAAAACTCTGAATCGTGATCGACCCCATAATGAGATTATAATCGCGCGCTAAGACACTCGTGTAACTCATGAGCCCAATGCCATCGAGTTGAAAGACTTGTTCAATGAGTAACGATCCTGAAAAGAAAACCGTCACGAACGAACCCAACCCAGTCGCAAGCGGAATCAACGCATTTCGAAGCGCGTGCTTCAAGTACACAGCGCGATCGTCGAGGCCTTTAGCTCGGGCAGTTCGAATATAATCTTTACGAATTTCTTCGAGAATCGAATTTTTCATCAACATCGTGAGCGTTGTGAACGAGCCCAACGTGTAGCACGTTAGCGGTAAGATGAAGTGATGAATGCGATTCCAGATTTTACCACCGGTTGAAAGCAAGTCGTAATTGTCTGACGACACCCCTCCGGTTGGAAAAATATCGAGAAAACTGCCTCCCGCAAAAAATACGATCAGCAAAATGCCCAGCATGAATGGCGGAATTGAATACGCCACAAAGAGCCAGAAACTCGCAGCTAAGTCAAATGCCTGCCCCTCTTTCATCGCCATCTTAATGCCGAGTGGAATTGAGATGAGGTAGGCCAAGATCAGCGAAGTCAGTCCAAACTGCAGCGAAACCGGAAACTTCGAAGCGATGACCGAAGTCACGGGCTCTTCGTATTTGAAGCTATTTCCAAAATCGAGGGTTGCTAGGTTCTTTAGCCAAATCACGTAGCGAACGTGCATGGGCTTATCAAAGCCATACTGCTTTTTTAAGGCCTCCATCACTTCGTTTGAAACGCCTTGGTTTGAAGACTTGTCCATGCCCCCGGTGCCTTTAACTTCAGACATACCGCCACCAAAGCGCATGGACTGAAGTTTTTGCTCAATGGGGCTACCCGGCGCTAAATTGATGATGAGAAAGACCACTAATGTGATCCCGAACAGAGTCGGGATCATCATTAGCAACCGTTTAAAAATGTAAAGCACCATGAATTACTGACCTAACCACCAATAACTGGTGCCGATAGAGTATTTGAAGCTGTCTTTTGGTTTTTTCATGCGAGCGGTGTGACCATAGAGCACATCTTTGTCGTTAAACAAGAAGGCGTACGGAGCATCAGCTGCGATGAGTTCATAGACCTTTTGCAATATCGGTAGACGCTCTTCTTTTTTCATCTTGGTTCTCGCTTCATCGATCAACTTATCAACCGCAGGGTTTTTGTAATCGATGAAATTAGAGCCGCTGGGAGTCGCACTCGCTGAGTGCCAGATCTGTTTAGGATCATTGTCAACTGACCCCCCACCCCAACCCAAATTGACTGCGTCGAATTTTCGTTCATCAAGTAGTTTCGTGAAACTATTCCACTCGACATATTTGAGTTCAATGTCAACACCGACTTGCTTGGCGTCTTCTTTGAAAATCGTGAGATATTTCATGAAATCTTGATTGGCCGTAATGATTGTGAATTTCATCGGCGTTTTCTTGCCGTCAATCACGTGATCAAGAACGCCGTCTTTATCGGTATCAATCCAACCGGCTTCTTTGAACATCGCGAGCGCTTTTTTCGGATCATAAGGCACTGGCTGAACAGTTTTCGAGGCGTAATCGCTCTGTTGATACCATGGGCCAGTCGCAGGCAGCGACATGCCGTATCTGAACTTTTGAATCATCAACTCTCGGTTAACGAGGTGATAAAGCGCAAGTCTCACACGCTTATCGGTGAATAGAGGGTTCTTGAAATTCCAACCAATGAAGCCATAAGATTTAGTCGAAAGGTTCTGGGTTTTCACTTTGAATACTTTGGTTCCCCATTCAGGGCCCTTTGCTTTTTCTTCGTATTGCTCAGGTGTGAAACCTTCGTAATCGAGCTCACCTTTTTTTAACATTTCAAGTGCGACTGTCGGGTCTTGTACGAATCGAAGAACGATTTGCTCCAACTTCCACTGGTCTTTGTAATAAGGGACCGAACTACCCCACCAGGTGGCGTTCTTTTTCAAGACGATGCGTTTACCTTTTTCATTCTTATCAAGAATGTAAGGTCCTGATCCGACCAGTTCTTTACTGATCTTCGGCCCTTTTTCTACGTCACCGTAAATGTGCTTGGGCACAATCGTGAGACCTGCGGCCGATTCAAAGTTTTTGAAATAAGTTTCTTTGGCCGTGAATCTGACTGTGTTGGCGTCGACGATTTCAACTTTCTCCAACCCTTCGTAAAAGGGTCTTAAATGAGCAGTTGGAAATTTGGGATCAAAAATCACGTCGAAGCTAAATTTGACGTCTTCAACCGTCAAAGGTTTACCATCATGCCATTTGACACCTGGACGAAGCTTGAAAGTGAACACCTTACCATCAGGCGAAATCTCGAAAGCACTGGCGAGCTGAGGTTCCCACGCGTAAGTGTCATCATTGCGAGTCATCAATGACTCCATGATGTAATTTTGAACGTTACTCGCATAAAGGTCTTGTGACGTGATCGGATTGAGCGTCGAAGGCTCTCCACCTAAGTTAAAATACGTGACATTCTTTGAGGCTTCAGAGCCGCCCGAACAGCCTGTGAGACCGAACGAAAGGCCGGCAAACGCCAAGCCCAAAGTCATCGTTGCCATTGCACTGCGTGCACTGAGTGCTACGCCTAATTGATTTGATTTCATAAAAATAGAGAACCCCTTTTTTCTAAAAAAGCCCCAAAATTTTAGCCCCGGTAATTATCGCCAACATGGCCTTAACCTAAGAAAAAAGCAAGACTCTGTTTTGACACTGTAAAATGATAGGCGTACTGTATTCAGTACCGTCTCTTATCAAAGTACCAATAGAGCACCGACAGGAAAACACAAATGGCTAAACCCAACAAAACTTCTAAAAAATCGACAAAAAAATCTACCTTAAAACAGCCGAAAACCGCAACAGTGGCCGCAAAGTCGGCCGTGCAGCAGGTTGAAAAACCTGATCCAGAACTTTCGCCTTCGACCCAAATGTTGGGCTATGGATACAACCCTTGGTGGTCAGAGGGTTCGGTAAAACCCCCGCTATTCTTAACCAGCACTTTTTTGTTCAAGAAGGCCGAAGACGGAGAAGAGTTTTTCAAGGTAGCCCTAGGTAAAAAAGAGGCCAAAAAGACCCCTGGGCTAATCTATAGTAGACTGAATAACCCAGAACTCGAAATTCTTGAGCGCAGGCTCGCCATTTGGGAAAAAGCCGACGCAGCTGCGGCATTCGCTAGCGGCATGGCGGCCATCTCAACCTCAATTTTGGCTTTTTGCCGCCCGGGCGACGTCGTCGCCTATACCCAGCCGATCTATGGTGGCACCGATCACTTTTTTCAGCACATTTTGCCGCAGTTCAACATTCATCCTCTGCCCATTTTACCGTCTCAAGACCCAGTCAAAGCAATCGAAGCGCTGCGTGATCCTCGGTTGCGGGTCATTTACGTTGAGACTCCGTCTAACCCTACCCTTCAAATGGTTGACATCGGTGCGATTGATAAAGCTCGCAAAGTTTTAGAGAAAAAGCTGAACCGCGAAATCGTGTACATGGTCGATAACACCATGTTAGGGCCCGTGTTTCAACAGCCGTTACTTCACGGCGCAGACGTTTCGCTGTATTCAGCCACCAAATTTATCGGAGGCCACAGTGACCTGATCGCCGGCGCAGCAATCGGATCTTCAAAATTCATTTCAGACATCAAAACCTACCGAAGTTTCTTAGGCTCGATGGCCGAAACGTTCACTTGTTGGCTCATGATGCGAAGTTTAGAGACGCTCGAAGTTCGCATGAGAACCCAGCAGGCCAACGCCCAGAAAGTTGCCGCGTTCTTGCAGAGCAATAAAGAGGTTTCTCGGGTGTTCTACCCAGGGCTTTTCAAAAAAGGCTCGATTCAAGACAAGATTCGGCGCAAACAAACGTCTGGTGATGGGTCACTCATTAGCTTTGAAGTCATCGGAGGCAAAGAACGCGCATTTGAAATTTTGAATCGCACTAAGATTTGCAAACTGGCTGTTTCATTGGGCGGAACCGAAACGTTAATCGAACACCCAAAAACCATGACTCACTCTGAGCTCGACGAAGAGAACCAGGCCGACTGCGGAATCACTGACGGATTGATTCGCTTGTCGGTGGGAATTGAAGATCCGAAAGACATCATACAAGATTTGAAAAATGCGTTTTCGACCGTTGGCGAGTGAGTGAACCATCGCGAGTTGCGGTGAAGCTATCGTCGTGGCGGTGAAGCTATCGTCGTGGCGGTGAAGCTATCGTCGTGGCGGTGAGACTGTATTTGCAAAAAGTCGAACGGCACATCACAAATGAATGTTCGACAATGCCAAACTTAACTGACTCTCGGGAAAAAAAACCTAGCCGATCTCAAATATTTTCTATTTATGAAATCATTTGGGCTCGGAAAAAAATCTGAAATAAAATACCATTAACTTCACAAAATCACTTGAAATAGGCTGATTTTTTGATATTAGGCATTCGCCACTTATTGTCGAAACCCACTCTTCAGTAGTACAGAAATTGGAGAAAGAAATTATATTATGAAGATTTACTGTTCAGACTATCGTTCTACCCAGAACCTAATGTCACTCGATGCAGAGCAACTTTTGTCACGCACTAAAGGGTTGGCCGCAGAAGAGCGCCGAGTGACAGTTTTGCTGATCTCTCACCTTGAAGAAATCCAAAACAGAAGGCTCTTTGCCGAAATTGGATTCAGCTCAATGTGGGAATTTTGCACCAAGTATTTACACCTAAGCGAGGGCTCGGCACAAAGAAGAATTCAGGCGATGCGACTCGTTCAAGACTTACCCCCAGAAAAAAAAGAAACGACAAAGTCAGCAATGGAAACAGGGCAGCTATCGCTAGTAAACGCAGCCACCATTCAATCTTTTCTCATATCAGAAAAGAAAAATCGGATTTCAGTGGGAGCCTCTAAGACTGATGCGCCCCCCCTTCCCATCGTAGACGCAGGTGAACTTGTCGACTCGGCGTTTGGACTATCGCAAAGAGATCTTCAGGCGAAACTCTACAAGATATCTCCTCAAAGTCGACCAAAAGAGAACACTCGAATCGTTTCTGAAGAAAAAGACCATCAACTCAAGTTCGTGGTTAGCAATGATGTCTTTCAGAAACTCCAAAAAATTAAGGGGCTGATAGCCCACAAAATACCGAATGCTAGCCTGGCCGAACTCACCGACTACCTTGCCAGTCAGATCCTGACCCAACTACAAAGTAAAAATGGGACCAACCCCGGCCCCGATCGCCTCTCATCGAGCAGTCAAAGTCTCAAATTCAGTCCCTCGCCAGGGCAGTCGAGTGAACGACTACAAAGACCAGAGCCCATTCAAAAGCAGGAGTCGGCAAAAAGGTCGAAATCCATTCAAAAATTCGAAGTTAGAGCCGAACAAGGAGCCGAACAAGGCTCGGAAAATCAAGGCCCTCACTCACCCCATTTAACAGAGGAGAACTCTCAATCTGCGCGCATCACATCAATCACCGCCAGTGTGGCGGTTACGGATGGCTCTACTTCGGGCTCGAAATTTGGCTCAAATTTGGGGACAGAATTGGGGACAGACTTGGAGAAAATCTTGGCAAGAAAACTAAGTTGTCCGCCCCGAGGAAAAAGAACCTATCTTTCAGTTCACCTTCGCCGAAAAGTTTTCAAAAAAGCTGAAGGAAGGTGCGAATATAGCCATAAAGGCAGGCGTTGCACTTCGATTCACGCGCTTGAAATCGATCACGAAGTGCCTCTGGCACTCAATGGCTCGAATGATTTTTCAAATCTGAGAGTTTTGTGCAAGACTCACAATTTACAACAAGCCTACTCAAAAATTGGCGGCCGATTTTGAGACCAACTTGTGTTCATTTATAAGGTTAGCTCATTGAAAAAAGCCGCCTTTTCTATGTGGCTGCCTACTCAATATAGCTGACGACCATCGGGCTCAGACGGGTCGGTACCAACCCGGAACAGTGAGATCAATGTCAGACTTGCGGAGCTCACCTGCTCACCTGCTCACCTGCTCACCTGCTCACCTGGTCCGTTCATCGCTTCGGAGAAATGCACCGACGGAGTGAGAGCTTTCGGATCAATCTCAACATCGATCCATTGGCGAGCCGACTCGTCGCCATATTCGATGTGAATCATTTTAGAGCTGTCATCTTCGAGAGCTCCAGATTTCGCGAAAAACTGTTCAATCACCGAGCCAAATTGTTCTTCTTTTTGATTTGAAGAAAGCATTTCAGTAATAAATCGCTTCACCGCTGGATGGTAAAACCCATAAGAGCCCACTTTCCAGGGGGTCCACTTCCAATTGGGCATCAGTGATTTTACATAATTCGAACCCATTTCATAGTCGGCGGTAATCAGTAAAATACGTATTTGCGTCTGCGCGTCTTGATCATCGAAGAATGGAGCAGTGTAAAAAAATCGTCGATTGATTCCAAATTTCTTGTCTTCAATATTGGTCAATGAAAAAAGCTTACCCCAATCATTGAGTTCGGGAGCTTTTTGCTCAAAAAAAGCACGGTTCTTGTTTTCGAAGGCAGCCTGCTGATTGAGATCAGATTGAGTGTAAGAGCTTTGCAATAAAGCTACCTCACTTCGAGAAAACTCGTCGCGATCAAGCGCCTTAATCTCTGGGTGAAAGCGACTACCTGGCAATAGATCGCTGGCTATCTCAAATTTTCTTATCACCAGCTCGGCATTAAACTCTGGTTTTGGGTCGGTTTTTGAGTCACTCGCCATCACCTTCGATCGGTATTTTTCGACAACAGCATCAAAAACCTGTCGAGGCAGCTGGGCTGCAGCTTCATCTTTCAAAGTAGCAAAATCTTTCAAGGCATTCGATAAATGAGCATTGGTCTCCGGCTTGACATCGGTCGCCGAATTGACATCGGTCGCCTCTTTGAGGCTTTGCTCAAACTGAGACAAGAGCTTTGATTCAGCTTCGTGAAGCGCCTCTTCGTAGGTTTTCAAGAATTCAAACCGTAAAGCCCCACTGACTCTGAGCTCTGGAATTTCAAGAGCTCCTGACCTTGGGTTAATGGCTTTCGCAATTTGGCCCCAGAGTTTCAATTCATCTTCTGGCTTCGCCGCAAAAATCGGCTCGAGGTCGACCCCCATCGCTCGCTTGAGGTTAATACCCAGAATTTTGAAAACAATTGAAGACCAAACCACCGAACGAACTTTGCGAAAATAGAGTTTCTCTAATTGAGCGCGCACCTGTGATCGCAACTGATCAAGGGCCGAGACTTCACTTTCTTGATCGCTTCCAAAATCGCTCACTTTTAGGTCTAGCGATACGCGCTCTGACCAAAATCTTCCTGCCAAAACCTCATGACTGAGGTCTTCAACCATTTGACTAAGCCCTCCATGAGAGTCATTCCAATCGAGATCTCGCACCACAAAACTGTGCCCCTTCCACAAAGGATAAAGGTCTTTGAATAACTCAGCATCAGACTGAGACAAAGCAGCCTTCATTTCTGCCTGCCCACTGCGCTCATTCTTGCCAGTGCTAGACTCAGACCGATAAGCTTTATCTAAGAAGTTCAGTTCTGACCGAAAAATCGGGCCTTCACTCACCCTACCTGTCGTTTTCTTCACTTCGAAGCGGTTCACTGCTGCCACTTTTTCTGAAAAAGTCGAAATCGACAAGGATCCACGAACGAGTAACGATCTCACCACGAAATCGACTCGGGCTTCACTGAGTTTTAGGTCTAGTCCTGCGGCTCGCGCCTCAGCGTCGATCAGTCTTTGAAAGAGCTGGGTCGCAACCCATTGATTGGCTTTTTGGGCAATGATCTCTTGCCTTACCTTCGGTTCAATTCCTGGCTGTTGAGTTGACTTGAGATAGGCGTCGCCGGAATCTATCTGAACTGAAAGCTTAGTCAGCTCTTCATCAGCTTTTTTCTCTATCTCATCGGTCGACATTCTCAGCCCCGACTTGAACTTGAGTAAGTTATGCTCGTGCAAAACTAAAGCCTGGTGTGCATTGACTGAAAACGCTTCGGCCACTGCCTCACTAACCAAGGCGGCCAAAAAACTGCTCGCCTCAGCCATTGTCAGAATGGCAATCGTTACTGTACGAAAATTAGGGGCCTTGAAATTTTTTAAACACTTCATCGAATGGGGCATTAAGCAAAATCTATGCGAACGCAATTGGTGACAGTCAAAAGCCGCAAACCCCCCTCAGACCCAATCCGATTGCAAATTATTTCGCATTACCCAATCACCAACCGACTAACCATAACCCCATTGATCAAATTAGCCGCATTCAAAAAGAACTCTCACACAAAATTTTGCACTGAAACGTTCTACCAATAGATCAACAGACGGTTGCACCCGACTACACTGGGGCAAACCTCAAACGCCCACTCCTGATTGATTGGGCCCGCCCAGCCCAATGACCATGCCCGGTTAATTGGTCACGCCCGGCTTTATGGCCATGGCTGGCTAGCTGACAATGCCTGGTTTAAATCTCACTGTCTTGTACAACTGATCGCGCCACTCAATGAGGTCTCTAAATTCGACGGCGAATTCGGGCCGAGTCCAAGCCTGACGAATCGATGGCTTCAGGCGAATAAACTCGTCAGCCACCGGAAGTACCCCCTGCAGCGCGACCGCAAGACAGACATCGGCATAAGAAAGTTCGCCCAAAAGGTAGTCTCCGCGCTTTTTTCTTAGAGCTGAACGCAGCGAAACCAAACCTTGAAAAAGGTAATCGTGATATTGCTTTGCAGTCTTTCTATTCACTTGAAACGCTTCATCTAAGAAGCGAATCCCCAAACGCGACAAACCTGTCATGTGCTTGCGCATTGAATGAGGAATGTACTCAGGCAAGCTATCAGCTTGCGCCTGGCGATCAGCCAATACAGCGTGCATCACCAGTGCGCGCTCAGCATCAAGAATCATTTCACTGAGTGCATTGAAATGCTTGATTTCAGCGAACTCACCTTCGGGAAATAGGCAAACCCCAGAGTCGGCGTTCGCATTTGTGCCCGGATAAACAACTCCACCCACGGTCACGCCCGCCACCGTAGCCTCCCCCGACTTCAAGTCACTCGCATATTTAACAATATCAATCGAATTACACAGCCGCACGCCACCGTCTTTGAATGCGGGCACCGTCAATTGAGTGATTGGCATTTTCATTTTGAAAGCCAAGAACACTTCGTCAAGCATCACCGTGTGTTCGCGATAGCGATAGGGCATACCCAGAAGATCAAGGCCCCAACGGGCCTTTTCAGTCCAAGGTGAATACGAAATGCCGTAGAGATCGGGTAAGCGTTTTTGTTTTTCAAGCTCTGAGTTCATAAGTTTAATCCAATCATCGCACCCGGAAAAATGCTACCGATGGTTCCGGTGGCCGTGCCCACTAGCGACCCGGCAGCATACGGCACTTCGGCTCTGAAAAAGAAATTTTCAAAGGTGTATTGATAACCCAACCCCGCACCGTAGCGCGAACACGAAACGGCGGCTGCGCCCGATAGGCTCGTCAGATTAAAGAAGGGCGTGAGAAACACCAAGTGGCGATTAAAAATACGGTAGCCAACAGGCAGCGCAACATCGAACGAAAAAAGTGTAGTCGATACCCCAGTCCATGATCCAAAAAGCAAACCGGTACCCAAGACTGCCGCCATCGAAAAATCTCCAGAGACTGCCTCGTCTTCTGTGGGGCCTGTGAATTGATATTTTCCTCTCAACGTCAACGGCCCCATCGGAATCATTCGAAAACCGATTTCAAGTTGATCGATAATCGGAAAAAGATAGCCGGTCATAAATCCAGGCTCTGAGCTGTTTGCAGTGATCTCAGTCGTGGCGACTCCGCTCACCATTTTTGTTTTACTTACAGGCTCAACATCGAGACTGGTAGAAAGATAACCACCAATCAGCTCTAATCGCCCAGGCCTACCTTTTTTTGCGGTTTCAGGAGATTCGAGGTGAGTGATTGGACTTTGGTAATGCGCACACCCGCAAATAAAGAGAGTCGAAAAAGCTGAAATGAACCTCAAGGGTCTGAATCTTAAGTGACTGACGAATGCCGACATGCTGCAATCATAGACTCAAACTGTGGGTAGACTCAATCGTAGAAAATATTTACCGAACTCTCACTGCACTCTAGGGGGCAATGACGCCTTCAATGCGCCTACATCAGCAGTCTGATAGCGCTCAACTCGCTCAAGTGACTTGTAATCAGCAGGAACTCGGTTGCCCACATCGCTTGAGCGCACGCCCGAACGTAAGCCCCGAACGCCCATGGTTGCGGCACCTTTTCTAAAACGAGCTCTTGCCGATTTGATGTCTTCGGGAGATTTGCCCAATTGCGCCACTTCATCAGAACTCACAATCGGATCATGACTCACGAACAGCGCAGAAATGCAGCCTTCTTTCGGTTCTTTCGAATCTTTTTTTGCTAACGCCGGCTCTTTCTCTGCGACTTCTCCGGCCAACTTCACCTTATAAAATCGCTTTTTCTCACCATCACAGTAGCCCAAATTCTCAACGGCTTCTCCAGCTTTCACCTGAACGCCAGGCCCGACTAAGACGGGTCTATCTCTAAGCGTTGCGCCAGAGGCCTTAACGTAGAGAAGGCTGGTTTCTTTTTCAGCCGAGAACACACTGGCAATTGAAATAAAGGCAACGATAAGTATACAAACAAAATACTTCATTCATCTAGGTTAACCCGGTCTAACGCCTCAGCACAATGTGTGTCACCCCTGACTTTACCCGAGATTTTCGCAGATAAATGAATAGATAGAGGATTTTTCTGTAAATTAACAATTCGTTTTCTTACTGGCCACAGCCTTGCATAGAGCAAAAAAGCTGTGGGCGGCCTTATACCCGACCTTTACATCTGATAAGACCCAGAGAGCATCACCGCAAGATTTGATTTACTCACTTCTTGAACGGCAGTGCTATTAGAAACTACCTGACCTTGACCCGAACCAAATGAGTACACAGAAGTAATAGAAACTGAACTTCCGGGGCTTAAGAAGCTGATTCCGCCAGAAATTCCCAACAGCTTAACATACGGCAGCTGATTTTTTAGACCTGCTTTGACCGCTGGTATATTGGGATTGTTAGAAAACAGGCCCAAACGAATCGGTAGGCGATCATTCAAATAAGTTTCAGCGCCCACCGACCAGTTGTAAGTTGGCACGGTCACGTTATCTTGAAATTTCGGATCGTCGGTATAGAAAATAAAGTCGGCCGAAAAAAGAGTTCGGTCGCTCCAAAAATAAGCAACTCCGGTATCAAATTCCCAGGGTCCTAAGAGACGCAACGTGAGCGTACTACTTTCTAAAATATCAACATCGTTATCTTCAGCACCAGTCATTGCCACGGGCAATCCGGTCGCAGCATCAGTGCTGGTTCGCTGAATTCGATACCGACCTCCACTCGATAAATAAAAGGGCTTTGAAACCGCCGCACCAATACTCAATTTTTGGGTGGGTGCGAAAATGGTACCTACTTTTGGCAACAGTGAAATATTGTGGCGATTGATATACACATTTTGAAAAGAATATTTACCCGTACCGGCAGGGTTGAAGGTCTGAAACTGCAAATCAACCGTGCGGTGTTGATGAAACACGGTAAAGAGACTTGCTCCAAGTGACGAGGCACTATTGAGCTGAAATGAATAGCTTGGTCCCAAATAATAAGTTGAAGTCTCGAAAGCGAGCTGTCGGCTGATGCCATAAGTTCGATCAGTAATCGCTGTGATTTCAGTGATCGTGTCGTTTTGATCGATAATTTCGTAGTCTTTTACAAAAATCGTAAACGCCATTTTCTTGCCTTTACCCAATGACGAGGTAAATCCAAACATCGATGGCATGAGTGAACCCGATTTGTAAGAGTAGTTCTTTCCAGCAAAGACATTCTTATAAGTCTCTGAACCTGTCTGAAACGCATTCACTGACAAGCTAAAATAATTTTCAGTACTCAAGCACATACCGGCAGGATTGTAAAAAGCGCCGCTCGGGTCATCAGCTATGGCAACAAACGCTCCGCCAAGGGCCGCCGCACGATCACCCATCAAGGTATTTCGATAATGAAAGTTATCGCCCAAAACAACTGGCGATACGACCAGCCCCATCACGACGATGCAAAAGACAAACTGAAGATGGAGTTCAAGCAACGCTAAGGTTTTCATTGATGTCATCATTATGCTCTACCAGACGGTTGAGTCCAATTTTTTTGTCGACAAAACGACCTCGTCAAAACGTTTTTTCTGAGTCACTTCAAAACGTGCGCCTTCTTTTATGGCTAAGTACCGTTCAACGAGTTTATTTTTTTTCAAGATTTCAGCTAGCAGTTTTTCGCGTTCTTTTCCCGCTGGGTGGGTTTTCGGAAAATCATGAGCAGCCTCGGTCGTACGCCCCAAAAACCGAGAAAGACCGCGTGGGTCGTAGCCAAGCGTAGACGCAAAAACGACGCCCGCTTCATCTGCTTCAAATTCTGCCTTAGGATCTAAGCCTTTTTCAACCAACAATTCCATTCCTTGGGTGGCGGCCTCTTGAATAGCACCGCTCAAATCAGCCGCGCCAAACGACAGAAGTCTGGCAAAAACATAGGTAAATCCGCGTTCTCTATTCTTGGGCTGGATTTTATTGTAGACGTGCTTTTCATTCACATGTCCCACTTCGTGCGCCAGAATGGCAACCAGTTCTGCCTCAGATTTTAGCTCTTTGAGTAGGCCTTTCGTGACGAACAAATAGCCACCGGGGGCCGCGAATGCGTTAATGTCTGGGCTTTTCAAGATCGCAAAATGAAACTTGAGTTCACTGCGCCCAAACTCAGTCGCAACGAGAGCCCCCATCAAATTGACGTACTTGACCCACTCAGAACTCGACTCTTCGAGAGAAAACCGACCAATTAGCCGCGCCGCAACGTTTCGGCCCACCTCGACTTCTTGACTCACCTCTTCTGCAATTTTTTCTTTTTCTTCAGTCTTACTCGACGATGAGCAGCCAAAGCACAACCCGAAACACATAAAGAGGCACGCCAAACACAGAATCGACCTCAAAACTGAACTTTGCAATTGACCTGGCATGATGGGGTTGATTTTATCTCTTTATGATTGCTTGACGCAAGCAAGATGCCGAAAAAAGGAAGGATTGCCCCATTGAAAGTTTTCTCACTCATTGCGCTAATTTATCTTAGTCTGAGCCTAAGTTTCTTCGGTTGTCAAAAATCTGACTCAAATCGAGTGGCGGCCATCGGCTTTTCAGCTGCCCCTCTCCACAACGAGTTAAAGCAGTCAGGTCCAACTTTCGATGATTCGACAAAATCAGTCGCAAATCCCATCATTGAGAAAATCAAACTCAAAATTTTCAGCGACCCCGACCATGGAGTCACAAAAATTCTCGATCAAATTGAGCGCACCCATTCTCAGTTCAGAGAAGATCCTAAATTGCGTGATTGCCTCACGAAAGAGGGCTCAGAATTGCAACCGTTCATCAGTTTACTGCACGATTTTCAGCCCAAACTCAACGTGAGTTGCCGTTACACTAATTCAGAATCGACCACTCAAATCCTTTTCGGATACAAAGCCACTTCGATTAGCACTCTCTTCGCAACCAAGGCCGGCAATTCAGGCACGCAAAGCCTCACGCTCGTGACCCGAGAAACGGTTCCTGAAGTTCAGGTTTCTTTGGTGCAAATTCGAAAACAGGGCGAACAAGGTTTTAGCTATTTGATCATGAAGCTCACTCCCGCACACCGAAGCCTGGCTTTTTCATGGGCGAGTAACGCCAGTGAAGAAGACCCGAACAACAAGGGATTCGCTTGGAATTCAAACGCAGAAATGGCGATGCAGATTAGCGCACCCAATCTCTCGGTCGCCCCGTCTGGACTTTGCTACAATCTCTCAGACCTCAGTCAGCTCGCCACCGGGCAGTGCCAAGAAAAGGGCCTGTCACGGTTTCCGATTAACCTAGTGACTCGCTCTGACCTAGACCTTCCAGCCGTGCAAGCCAAACTCAATACAGCCCTTCAATATCACTGGTAAAAAATCTATTTTGCATCAGCTGCAACAGCTAAACGCATGGCGTCATAGTTAATTGACTCACCACACCTAAATCACCTATACCACCACCAGACATCGAGACTCTTGTTTCAATGCTCTTTTTTAGGGGGAGGTCAAATGAAGGGGTTAGTCGCAAAAACAGTCGCGCTCGTTTCGGTCTGCTTGTTGTCGCATCAAGCAAAGTCGGTTTTCGCCGACGCCAGTCATGAAGCCGTTCGGCCTTCTGAATTACCGATAAGTCACGCCCTGAGCTTACACTTTTCTTCTCTCGGACTGAATAAAATAAAAGAACAGGCCCTTCGGACAGTGAAACGCGCAATCGAAGCCGAAAGCCGCACAGCCCTTGCTCACTCACTCGAGTCAGGTGCCGTTGGTCTTGATCAGGGATATATTGAACAAATTGAATGGAAAACTCCTGAACCGATTCAAATCGAAAATTTACCAGTTGAATATAAAAAATACAAAACTGCGTTTAAGACTATTCGACGCACATTAGAACAGTGGTTAGTCGGGTTTCACCTAAAATCACCCTGGCCACAAATCAACCTAAGCGGATTGAGTTATCAATTCGAAGACCTGAAAATCGAATTAGAAACTCCGCCCGAACTAAGCCAATTCAATGCGGGCGAAAGCGAAGTTGCGATCGCACTTAATATTCGGACTAGTAAAGTTAGAATTGCAGTCAACCAATTTACTTTTCGCGACCTCAACAATGCCTTCTTAGGAAAATCAACGATGCGAGAGCTCACAATTGAGACCTCGCCGGAATCGCCAAAAATTGAAATTGAATGTCGGGGTAAGGTTCTCATCAACCGCGATGGCCTCATTACTTTTTCAGTTCAAGACATTTCGCAGAATTTATCAGAGGCCAAATTTCAATCAAATTATCGTGGCAAGCTTGAACTTCCGAAAGTTGTTGTTCGAGTCGGAACTTCATCTTCAACCTTAAATACCGGCGACCTCGATAAAGTAATTCGGCTACACAAAGATGCGATCATTGAATCACTCGTCACCAAGCTTTCAAATGGGTTGCAACTCAAACTTCCAAACCTGTTACAAGCCGGAGTATCAAAGTACCTATCGCGTTCGTTCGAACAAAGAGTACCACTGAATTCCTTAACAAAGTCCGAAAAAAACCCCATTTTTCTTAACCTCACGCTCGAGCGAGTCATTAACGAAGCTCATGACCTTAGCGTGGTCTTTGCCGCTGATATGGTTGATCCGCTTGCCCCAAATACTCCGTGGCCGTGGCTAGGTGAACCCCAAACACCGCCCCTGAATCAGGTGTCAAACGACCAAACCGACTTTGCTACCCTTCTGAACATTGATGTGATCAACCGTTTCGTCAAACTCAACCACGACCGAGGGCAACTTGGCACGTTCAGACTGAAAAGCGGGGTTCCATTAAAATTAGTCACCCCTCCTCGGTTCGAAGCCGAATCAGGGCATACCGACGAAATTGCACTGAATCTCTTTGTTGAACAAGAAACCGTTGGATTCAAAGAAACCATGGCACTTCATAGCCCTTACCACATTCAAATTAAGGCCTGGGCAAAAGTACGACCAACCGAAAATCACCTGGGCTTTAATATAGTGCTCGATAGAATTGACGCCGCTAACAGCGCTATTCCCAGTGGCTTCTTGAGAGCTCCATTTTTTGAAGACCAAGTTGCCTCAGGGCTACAAACGAAGCTTCTCGCAATCAACCGCGACCTAGCAACCACACCCACTTTTTTGGGAAAAGACATCGGGCTCATTAAAAACATTGCAGGACTTAACGTCAAAATTGACCAAGTCTCGGCACATCGAAATGGCTATTTGATCTTTGATCAACACTTTGAAGACGTTCAAACGATGAACAGCAAAGCACTCATACAACTGGAAAATAGACTATGAAGATTAATCAAAAAAAATCAGTCAATAATCACGCCGGCGGCAGCCTCAGCAAAATTGTCGCCTTGACTGCCGTCTTTTTTGCAGGCTCCCTTTCGCTCGCCCACTCGTACGCATCGGGTACATCGATAGAAAACGGATTGGCCATAGAGCTCACAGAAAAAGGGCAATCAACGTTATTTCCGATGACTCTAGAGCTGATGAAATTGTCGCCAAACTCGGTTGAATCCATTCACCTGAACTCATTTCATTACCTGAGCACTCAGGCCATTGACCTCAATTTATTACCGATTCGACTACAAAGCCAAAAGATGACACTGGGTAACCTGCGAGACCTGTTGCAACATTGGCTAACCGGGTTCAGTTTGAAAAACCCACTGATTGAGGCATTTGCCGATAACCTCGGGGTCTCAGTCAAGATTGATTCGCTTGAAATCAACCTAGACGAAGAAAAAACACTGGCCTACCTAGCACACTGCCAATCGAATCACGAATCCAACCTGGGTGCCGTTGTCATCAATCTGCACTCGCAAATTTCGGCCCTTTCTGCCCAAGTTTCATCAGTGCGAGCGCGAGATCTCAATAACGCGTTTCTGGGTGAATTTGGAATCGACGACATCAAACTTTCGTCACAACCCCATTCGCAGCCTGTAACTCTCGATGCCCAAATAGTGCTTTCTTTAACCAGTGCAGGAATACCAAAAATAGAAATCACTTCACTCAACACAAACTTTGATGAGGTCTCGCTGGCCCTTAGCTATCAAAGCCCACTCATTTTACCAAAAGTGTCTGTCTCAATCAACGGACAGCGCTACGCACTCAATCAAAACCACCTTGAAACTGAGCTCACGAAGATGAAACCAAAACTGGTGAAATCATTTCAAGTATTCTTGGCGAATGCGATAGAGACACGTTTCTCGAGCGAACTTGAGAAAATCGCCAACGAGAAAATATTAGCTTCAACGCTGAAGGCATTAGCCAGCACAGTTAAGATGACCCCAATCGGCGCCCCCAAAACAAACGAACTTGCAGGCCCGCAAGAAAACACTGAGCTACAATTGTCAGCAAAACTGTCTGAACTAAGCCTCGTCAACCGAGACCTACGACTGGCCTCAACAGTTCAGATCGAAGACCCTCTCGCACCGGGCGAGCCAGCGATCGAAGGCCACGCACTTCACAATCACAACTCCGACACCTCAACACCAATCGCTCAATCACCGAAACCTACCCGAGACAATGCGTCTGACGCCAGAGTAGAACTCAAATTAGCTGTGATTAATCAACTTCTCGCTTACTCGTACAACCGCGGATTTTTACACCAATTTTCGCTCGACTCTCAACGCGACTCTACTGACCCCACCGACGGGGGTGAAGAACTCAAGCTCAGTGGAACACCTCAGTTTTTTGCACCACCTTCATCTGGCGAACTGAAGCTACACGTTGAAATAGAAAAAACAGTCACAGGCACCCAGGCGATCGCTGTAAGAAATCCACTTCGCTTCGCGGTCGATCTGAACATTAGCCCTAAGATTGCGGACGCGCCAACTGAAGGCAACACCGCCCGGTCACTTGACTTCACGGTCACTGCTGTAGACTTAGACAGCCTTGTCGTTGATCAAAGATCGATAAGGCGAAAGCTATTCACTAACAAGGTCTACCAAGGAATTAGAAGGCAACTCGCCACCTCTAATCAAGGCTTGGCCCAAATGCCAAAATCACTCGGCACCGGCTTTTCTCTGCCGAGCAGTTTCAAGATGCTGACACTCACCCCTACCAGTACTGAAACAACAAGCGACGCCCTGAGAATCAACTTTGCCATCAAATCAGCTGAGTTGAGCTTTTAGCCGAGTCATTCAAGTCATTATTGACACAGTTGTCGAAGAATTCGCAATTTTGTAGACTGAATGGTATGTGGCAAGCCTCAAATGGAAAAAACGGCAACTCTAGATTTCAGCGCGAAAGAAACCGGGCAAAATTTCACCTAAGACGAACACTCGCGACCATCAAGACACTGCAAGATAGCGGAGAAACCTCTCAGATCAGTCTAATGATCAATGATTTGAGTGAAAAAGGTTTCGGATTTTTCTGCAATCGAAGAATTGAGCAAGATCAGCCAGTAGAAATTTCAATAACCGCACCCTTTCAAAAAACAGTGAAAGGTACGGTAATTTGGTGTCAGGAATACATTGAATCGCACCACATCATCTCAGGTAAAAAATTCGGGTTTAGAATTGGAGTTCGATTCAAATTTGAAACGCCCGCCGACGAAGAAAGCTTCAAAAAACTCTGCGAAGACCAATTACCCGCACTCGCCTGTGTTACCAAGGCTGCCTAAATCGAAACTATAGAGTCAGTCCATTAATATCTTCAATTTGGGTACGCAATTTAGATTTCAATCGTATGATCGCTTGCGTGTGCAACTGACTCACGCGAGACTCAGTGACGTCTAACACTTTTCCGATTTCTTTGAGATTCAAGTCTTCGTAATAATACAGCGACAGCACCAAACGCTGTTTCTCTGGAAGGTCTCGTATCGCATCTGCAATCATCTTTTTAACAGTCGCAACGGTCACCTCGCTATAGGGAGTCGGACTTTTTCCGCTGTTTTCGCCGTGGCCATGCAATGCTTTTTTATCAGCTTTCGAAAAATTTGAGATGTCATCAAACGAAAGCAAAGAAACGCTTTTTACCTGATTGAGCATCTCGTGAAATTCGATTTGATTAATGCCCAATTCTTCGCAGATTTCTTCATCCGTCGCAGTACGGCCTTTTGTTTGCTCAATTTTGGCATAGACCCTCTCTAACTGTTTTGCCTTTTCCCGAACCGATCGAGGAACCCAGTCTTGAGCCCGCAATTCATCGAGAATGGCGCCTCGAATTCTAAACTCAGCATAGGTTTTAAACTTGTTATCACGTGAGGCATCGTACTTATCAATCGCATCCATCAATCCAATCACGCCTGATGACATCAGATCATCTAACTCAATATTTGCTGGCAACCGAGCGGCGATCTTTTGTGCGATGTACTTAATGAGCGGAGCATACTCAACGATCACTTGATCTCGAGATGCATTCACCGGTGATAAATCATCTTTAACTAACGCTGACGTTTTTTGACTGTCAGCCTTGATTTCTTCTTCGATTTCTTTCTGTAACTGCTCTTCTTCGTTGACATCACCTGCCGCTGTCGCTTGCGCTTCAATGGCCGAACTCAAATTTTGTTCTTCGGTTACATCAAACTCAGCAATTTCAGATTCATCCAAATCAACAGAACTATTTGCCGCTTTCTCTGCGGATTTTTCACCAGATTTTTGAGTAGTTTTACTACCCGTCTTGGCCTCTCTCGTAGTTGTCTTCGACCCCGATATGGGCAACTTGACCGACCCCTTCAACGGGTCTTTTGCACTCAATTCTCGAGTTTTCTTCTCTAATTTGGCTGCTTCTTTGTAGCGCTGTAATCCTTTACTCATTGCCATTGCCAGTTCCCCTCAAATTAGTTTACCCAAAATTTCTACTTTATCCTATACACAATAGTTTGACGCCTGCGTTTTGCAGACACTCAATTTAGATTTCTAAGATCAGTGAAACCAACCGTTCACTAGATGCTTCTTCAATGTCTTCTGGGACTCTTTGCCCGGTGGTGAAAAACACCATCGGTACTCTTGACTTTAAACTGGTGTTATAGAGAGACCCGAACACAGAGCTTTCATCTAGTTTTGAAAACACCAAACCCTTTGGGGCTAACACCGAAAATCTTTTGACGCTTTCAACAAGTTCAGTGTCGCGGGTCGTCGCAGATAGAACTAAGAAGTTTTCTGAATTAGGAATTTCATTAGTCCAATTCTGAGTCGCCGAAATCGCCTCAGCATCTTTATGAGACCTACCTGAGGTATCAAAAATAATCAGATCGAGATCTTTCAACTCTGCGAGAGCTGCTCTCAAATCCTCTTGGCTTGCAACTGACCTGAACGGAACGTTAAGGAGCTTTCCGTAAGAGGCCAATTGCTCGAACGCGCCCACCTTATAAGTATCGAGATTGATTAAGCCCACTTTGAGTTTTTTCTGCAACTTTGCGATGCTCGCTAGTTTGGCAACTGTTGTCGTTTTTCCAACCCCGGTTGGCCCTATCATCACCCACGAAATCGGCAACCCAGCGGCTGCGCGTTTTTGTTGAAGCCCATCAAATACGTTGCCCACTTTGACTTTGGCCAGCATTTCACCTGCGACCGCATCTTGAACGTCTTCGCGATTTTGCCGGGACCGCTCATCAAGCTCAAATTTTGCTTTCTTCATCAACTCAAGCGCGAGCGATCGATCTACCCCCCCAATGATCAACTCTTCAAACTGATCACTCAATGCGGTCGAATCGAGAGTGCCATTGCCGAGTTCTCTCTTCTGCGACTCTCTTTCTTTCTGGGCTTGGAGCTGCTCAATCACCTTTCTCATCTGCAGCATTTCGTCGCCAAATTTCTGCGACATTTTCTCTACTGCTCCATTGGTGGCATTCGTTCCTTTTGCTAAATCAACCTTAGCTGCCTCTAGCTGGGCTTCTAGTCTAGTGGTATCAGCCTTTGCTTGACTAGACTGCGAGTCGACGTTTCTCACCGTTTCTTTTCGTTCAGGACCTTTGTTCTTTTCTCCATCATTGATGTCGGCATACCGCCTCGCTGTTACGGTAACTGAAGATGGCTCTGAATTCGGCGAAGCCAATTGACCGCGGGTAGAATAAGTCGAAGCCAGAGTCGAATCTTGCTTTGCTTTCTTCGCGACCTCACGGCCAATGCTCACCTGATCTTTTGCCGAACCTAGCCGAGATTCGAGGTGCTTTTCTAGAAATTCGTCATAGACTTTAGTTTGATCTGAAGCACTCATTTTTGAAACTTGGTCTTTGCTCTTGCCGTACAATCGATTTTGGGCGAATTCTTTTTTTAGCATTGATCGCTCAGATGCGGCAGCCGTCACCTCAACTGAAGTTTTCGACAGCAATCCAAAACCCTTGCGGTGATTGCGAGTTTGTAAAATGATGGCTTCTGGGCCCAGTTCTCTCTTAACGTTTTCTAAAGCCTCTTGAAGTGTTGGAGCTTCAAATTTCTTAACTTGCATAGGCTAACCTCACCGTGTCTACTGCTTTTACGTTAATATTTGCTGTGATTTCGTTGTGCGAAAGCACCACAATATTTGGAATAAATCGATCTATTAAGTTTTTGAGATGATGGCGAATAAGCGGTGAACAAAGTACCACTGCCTGGCTAGACGAGTTGACTAGGTCCATGGCCTTTTGGTTTAGTTCAGCGATCAGTGCCCGCACAAACTCAGGATCGAGCGATAACTGCTGGCCAGTGTCAGTCTGAATGATTCCAGCAGCAATGGCTTCTTCGATGGTTCGATCGAGCGTAACCAATTGCAAGACTCCATCTGGCCCCACTAGTTTGCGAGTGATGTTTCGAGCTAAGGTGGTTCGCACGTGCTCAGTTAGCATCGATGGATCTTTCTGATAAGGAGCCATGTCAGCCAAAGCTTCAAGAATTGACTTGAGATCGCGTATTGAAACGCCTTCTCTGAGTAACCCTTTTAAGACCTTCAACACTGCGCCAAGTGGCAGAAGCACTGGAATCAGTTCTTCGAGAACCTTCGGTGCAGTTTGTTTGAAGCCATCTAACAAGCTCTGCAATTCTTGGCGACCCAATAAATCTGGCGCATTTGCTCTCACAATCTCTGTTAAATGAGTTGCAATCACAGTAGATAAATCGACTACTGTGTATCCGGCATAACTCGCCTCTTCTTTTTGACGTGGGGTAATCCAAATAGCATCCAATCCAAACGCTGGCTCTTTCGTTGGCACACCAGAAAGTCTATCTGAGACACCACCAGGATCCATCGCCATCAAATGTCCAACCATGAGCGACCCAGAACCTACCATCACGCCCTTGAGTAATACCTGATAGTCACCAGGCTTCAGCTCAAGATTGTCGCGAATTCGCAGTGGAGGAACAATAATTCCAAGATCCATTGCAAATTGTTTTCGAATATTTGATATACGCTCAAGCAAGTCACCGTTTTGATCAGCGTCGACGATACTGATTAGCCCATAGCCCACTTCAAGTTCGAGAGTATCTACGTTGAGAAGGCTCTCTAACTTATCTGAACTTGGCTTAAGTTTTTCGTTGGCCGCTTTTTCTTTCTTATCGACTTCTACTGCCAACTCTCTTTGATGAATGCGATAAGAAACCAGGCCCAAAATACCACCCAAGAAAATAAAAGGCAACCAAGGCAACCCAACTAGCGGCAAGAAGAGCATGATTCCAGAGGCGGCAGACAGCGCTTTTTTATTAGTGAATAATTGCTTTGAAATTTCCTCGCTATAGTTGGTTGAACCCGCGGTACGAGTGACAATGATACCGGCTGCAGTTGAGATAATGAGGGCTGGAATTTGGCTGACTAATCCATCACCGATCGTAAGCAGTGTAAACGTCTCGGCGGCGGCAGCGAGAGGCATGTCTTTCTGGAGGGTCCCAATAATAATGCCACCGATGATATTAACAATAACGATCAGAATACCGGCGATTGCATCTCCGCGTACGAACTTCGAAGCTCCGTCCATGGCTCCGTAGAAGTCGGCTTCTCTAGCAATATCAGTTCGTCGTTTTCTCGCCTCTTCTTCGTTGATGATTCCGGCATTCAAATCAGCATCAATGGCCATTTGTTTACCGGGCATAGCATCTAAAGTAAATCGCGCGGCAACCTCAGCGACACGGCCCGCACCTTTTGTGATGACAATAAAATTGATGATAACCAAAATGATAAAAACCACTATACCAACTGCGTAACTACCACCGACGACAAACTCGCCGAAAGACTTAATCACATCTCCGGCCGCAGCGGTACCAGCATCAGCTCCGCGAAGCAGAATCACTCGAGTGGTGGCCACAGCAAGCGAAAGGCGAAAAAGTGTACTGATCAAAAGTAGCGACGGAAAAATACTCAGATCTAACGCTCTTTGCGCGTAGACTGAAGTCAACAGCAACACGATTGATGACGCGATTGAAACGCAAATCAGCACGTCAATGATGATTGATGGTAACGGAACGATCATGACCGCGAGGATTCCTACTAAACCCGCAGCGAGGGCAAGATCACTAGATTTTGTAAGCCGACTAAAAAAATCATTCATGGCCGTCAGAACCTCCTATTCTTCAGGCGATAGACATACGCGAGAACTTCTGCCACCGCTTGGAAGAGAGCTCTAGGTATATATTGACCTACTTTTACTGATTTAAACAAGGTCCTTGCTAAAGGAACATTCTCTACCATAGGTATTCCAGCCTCTGCCGCCACTTTTTTGATTCTTTGAGCGAGAAAGTCAGCCCCTTTTGCCACCACTTTAGGCGCCAACATTTTGTCTTTTTCATAAACGATCGCGACCGCAAAGTGGGTTGGGTTCGTGATAATGACGTCTGCTTTCTTGACGGCATTCATCATGCGCCGCCTTGCGATTTCTCGTTGAATCGCTCGCACGCGCGCCTTGATTTGCGGATCCCCTTCACGCTCTCTGTACTCTTGCTTCGACTCTTGCTTCGTCATCCGCGCACTCTTTTGATATTCTGTTCGCTGGAGCCAATAATCTGCCGCCGCGAACAAAGCCAAAACACCAACCAACGACAAAAACATCTCTTTCGATAGCGCACCATACAAACCGAGAAGTCCAGGTGCCTCTTGGTCGAGCAGCCCCGGAGTTTTGAAGATCAGCCCCTTGACAATACCGTAGGCCACAAACACTACGAGACACATTTTTATGACAACTCTCAATGAGTCAACCATGTGTTTGCTAGACAAAATTCGCTGAAGCCCTTTCAAAGGATCAATTCTTGAGGCGTCTGGAGTCAACGGGTCAGAAGAAAAAATGCTTCCAATTTGTGCTAGACTACTAATGACTCCTATGATGAATCCGACAATTGAAATGGGCAGCCCCAACGAAATCAAAAGACTCAGAGCCTTACCTACCACGGCACCCAAAACATGCTCTTCACTTAAGTTGAGTTTCGCAGCAACATCAACGTGAAACACCTCTCTCATGTATTCTGAAATATCTACTCCGATTTTTGGTGCGACCATATAGGTGGCAACCCCTGCCGCAAGTAATGCGACGATACTCGACAACTCGCGGCTTTGAGCCACTTGTCCTTTTCTTCGCATTTCTTCGAGTCGATACGGGGAGGCCTCTTCGGTTAGGTCATCCGCGGAACGATCATTTTCTTCTGCCAATTACCACTCCTCTTATGAAAGAACTACCCGTCGGCCTTAATCGCTTTAATGATGTCAATTAGCCACTCGTCGACCCTGCCTAAAACTGAACCTGAAACTGACTGAAACTCAGGTAAGCCAATCAGTAAAATAGCCAAGCCAACTAACGCACTGACTGCAAACGAGAGAACTAAAACATTCAACTGTGGCATCGCCTTTGCCATAATGCCGAAAGCGACGTTGACCACAAAAAGACAAATGGCTATTGGGGCTGAGAGAAGTACACCAAATTCAATCACTTTCGCGGTAAAGAGAGTTAGTTGATGACTGACCGAACTACCGAGTGCTGCCTTACCCAGACCAACCCAGTGAAAGCTATCGAGGGCCGCCTTCAGCATTAAGTAGTGCCCATCAAGTGATAGAAACACTAGCGTAGCTAGCGCAGCCTGCAATTCAGCTATCACCTGGGTTTGTGATTCTTGGTGGGGATCAAACGTATTGGCGGCCGAAAATCCCATGAAGTTACCCACTAAATTGCCCCCAAACTGAATTGCATCGAAAATCAGCCGCGCAGTATACCCCAAGATCAGAGCTAAGCCTGCTTCTTGAACAATCATCCAAGTGATCCCGGCAACTGAGCTTCCCCACACGGCCGCATCTTCGGTGTGAATGAACCCTTTAGCCGTGAGGCTCGGAAACACAATGAAACTGGTCGCCAACCCGAAAAGAACTTTAAGGGTACTGGGTACAAAACGATCACCGAGCAATGGCAAAACGGCAAAGAGCACAGTGATCCGCACGAGAACCGCGAAGAATGAAAGGATCTCATTATCGGAAAACTCAAACATCCCCATCGAGAACTGCCCTCAAACCTTAACGAACAATTTCACCGGCACCGCCAATAACTTCGATTGTGTATTGCTTAAGAACTTCTAACATCCAGGGAGCCATGATCGCCATGACGAGCAGAATCGCCACCATTTTTGGAATGAACGTTAAAGTCGACTCATTGATCTGGGTAATCGCCTGGAGAATACTGACCACAATACCCATCACCATCGCGGCAATCAAAAGCGGGCCAGCAACGTAGATGATGGTTCTCACCGCCTCAGCACCCAAGTTCATCACAATTTCTTCAGTCATCACTCACTCCATTTCAACCGAAACTTTTTACCAAACTTCCAACCACTAATTCCCAGCCGTCGACCAATACAAATAGTAATAGTTTGAATGGCAAAGAAATCATCACCGGAGGTAGCATCATCATACCCATCGCCATCAGTACGCTTGCGACAACCATGTCGAGCACCAGAAAAGGTAGATACAACATGAATCCAATTTGAAAGGCCATTTTGAGTTCACTAATGATGAAACTAGGAACCAAGACATAGGTAGGAACTTCTGACTTGTCTTTTGGCTTTGCCTCTTTTGATAGTGATAAAAATAATTCAAGATCTTTTTCGCGAGTCTGTTTAAACATGAATTCACGCATGGGCATTTCTGCCCGATAAAGCGCGGTTTTTTGGTCGATCTTTTCGTTTAGATAGGGCTCAACCGCGTCGGCGGTGACCTGTTTAAAAGTCGGAGCCATGATGAAAAAACTGAGAAAAAGTGCTAACCCAACAATCACTTGATTGGGGGGCATTTGCTGAGTTCCAATTGCTTGCCGAAGAAAACTGAGTACCACGACTATACGAGTGAATGACGTCATCATCACCAAAATCGCTGGTGCGAGCGAGAGAACCGTCATCAACATCACTATTCGTAAGATGGCCACGACATCGGTTGGCTTTTCTGAATTAGCAAAAGATAAACTCAATGAAGGCAACGTGAGCCCAGAAGTACCTGGCGTGTAAGCAGGTGCTCCGGCATCGGCATGAGCCAACTCGAGGGCCCCACCGAGATGAAGACTCACCAGCACAAACAATAAAGAGAGTATTCTTTTCACGATAGTGACCTCATGGATTCTACTCGTGACCGAATTCGGTCTCGAGCTGAACTTCGTGGGGCCTGCATTGGGGCAACTGAAACGGCAGAGGCACTGCTCGCTTGGCCTACCTCAAGCTTCTTGTCTAACACATTATCAAAACTATTTTTTCCGATACTATCAATTGCCAACGTCTCAAGATCGAGGTCGTTAGGCACAGCCGATAAGAAATCTGAGACCTCATTAGCATTAACTTTCATTGGCACTCGCTCCGAACCCCTGCTCGCCTCAACCTTCGGCACACTTTCGGTGTCAAGGTCGGTAATCAATTGAATCGAGTCTGAAGAAATCCCCAACACTAACTGACGCTCACCAATTTTCACAACCGCGATGCTATTTTTCGGGCCCAGGTAATGAGTTGAAATGACATCAATCTTAGGACCTTCTTGTTTCTGAGAAAATCCCAACTTTTCAAAACCACTCAACAATTTCTTGAAACCACGGCTTTTCATCAGGTTTTTCGAACCCAACTTTGTTGAGCGCGACTTCGCGCGCTTGACAACAAATAAAGTGGCAAGTAACAGGCCCAGCACCAACGCAAAAGAAACGACAACCCGAGAAATCGAAGGCAAAGGCCTAGCTGCCCCAATCTTAGCTAGGCTTTTTGTATCACTCTTCGGCGAGATATTCGCAGCCGAATTAACTGTTGTTGCCGACAGAGCCTGCGCCGTGGCCTTCTCGCTCTCAGTGGCTACGGGCTTTTCTGAAATTTTCGCCTGAACCCTATCTACTGCCGCAGTTTCAACCGGTACCAATGGTGCGGCTCTATTTTGATGAGCACGACTCACTTTTACTTGGTCTGATTCTTTTGCTACCACTGAACGTTCAGGTAACACCGAAAAGGTCAGAGTTTTTCCAACGGGCTGCACTTTAAGACGGCCAGAAAAACTCTCGGCCTTTCCCGCTACGCTTAGCCGTAAGCGCACGGTCTTTGGGCCAAACTGATAGACAAACGCCTTCTTCAGATCGGGGCCATTGATCTGAACAATTTTTGCGGGATAGACTGAAACATCCTGCAAACTTACCTGCACCGTATCACCGAGATATTCTGTCTTGATCTGACTTGGCTTGATGGCCGAATCGAACCTAAGAGTCACACGGTTTTCACCACTCTGCAGTTTACTCAATGAATTCAATGCAAAGGCATTAGGCCCGATCAAAAACACCAGAAAAACGGTAACTAAGCTAAGTCTCACCATGAAAAGTTCCTTCCTAGAACTCTTAAACTGACCAAAATTGACCTACTTTAATTGCTCAATGCGCTCAACAGGAGAAATGATATCGGTCAAACGAATTCCAAATTTTTCATTGACCACAACCACTTCACCGCGAGCGATCAGCTTGTCATTCACCAAGACCTCAAGAGGTTCACCGGCAAACTTCGAAAGTTCAACCACACTTCCTTGTGCCAACTGCAAAAGATCGCGAATTGCTAATCGAGTTCTACCCAGCTCAACGGTCACTCGAAGTGGAATATCTAAGACAAAGTCTAGTGAATGAATCTGAGTACCACCACTTTTTACTTGGCTGGCACCTTCGCCCAACCCACCGAGATCACCCCCCTCGGATCCTTGTTGATTGCTTGCATTCGCCAAGGCTGCGCCTAAATCATCCATAAATCCCCCTTGATTACTAGTCGTTTTCTACAGATCTTGTTACTTGTACAGCTCGAGTTCCGCGTGAAACTCCAAAGAAACATTTATATTTTGGTACCCCTTCGATCAGAAGCTCTAACTCACCATCTGAGTCTTGAGTCAGCGGAATCACATCTCCGAGACTGAGATTAACCAGATCACCTACGTTGATATTGGCGTACCCAAGATTGACACGCACATTGGTATTCACACCCTTGAGGTGGTCTTCCATTTTATTAAACCATTCATTGTCGCTTCGATCACTCTCAGTCTGAAACGAAGAGTTCAGCTTGTGCTTAATTGGCTCGATGGTTGAATAAGGAATCACGAGAACAATGGTACCGCTCGCATTCTCAAGCTCGACCTCAAAAGTGGTCGAGATAATCACGTCAGAGGGCGGAACCACCCCCACAAACTGAGGATTCACTTCAGTACGCACATACTGAATGTCAGTTTTGAAAACCGGTGCCCAGGCCTCTTCAAGGTCTTTCAGCGCCAGGTCCATTACCTTGCGCATGATTGAAAGCTCAATTTTTGTAAATTCTTTTCCCTCAATTTTCGTGAAGGGTCGATCAGTTCCACCAAAATAACTGTCAACTAGTGCATAGGCTAATTTCGACTCGAACACGAGCAAGCCGGGTCCCTTCAGCGATTCAATTCTCATGATGCACATGCAGCTTGGAATCGGAAGAGTGTTTACAAATTCGCCGAATTTGAGAAGGTCAGTTGAAATAATACTGATCGATGCCATTTTTCTGAGCGAATTTGAAAGTGACATTCGAAACTGTCGAATGAAGCGCTCATAAATGATGTCAAGTGTCGGCATCCTTCCGCGAATAACTCGATCTTGATTGGTTAAGTCATATGAGGTGATTTCGAGTCCAGTAGCTGGCCCGTCGGCACTGAAAATAATTGGCCCACCAGCAGACGCCCCATCGCCGCCACCACCGGCCTCGCCAAACATTCCGCCGCCACCGCCGCCAGAACCACCGCCGCCACCGCCACCGGCGTCGGCGCCCGAATCGATATTTCCATCAGCAACGGCATTGAGTAAGGCATCAACTTCTGCTTGAGATAAAACTTGATTCATAAGTGTTGGCCATCCTAGCCTGTTATTGCCCAGTTAGTGAAATAAACGCCCTTAACTTTTCCAGTTACCAAAAACCCGTTGATCGCGTTTCTGATCTCTTCCTTGAGATACTCACGCCCTTCAGGGGTTGCCAAATCCGAAGCTCTTTTACTATTAAATAAATCGATGATGGTATTTCTCACCTGTGGCATCTTCAACGTCACCTCTTGCTCGGTATCATCGTTGGGCACCCCCACTGAAATATTCACTCGCGCGAATTTTGGTATATTGCTTCCAGGTGTTGCGAGATTAATGCTGAATTGCTCGAGAGCAATCATTTTGCCAAAATTGGTATCTTTCTTTTTGGCAGGCGCCGCTCCTTTTTCGCCGTTGGCGCCGCCTCCCTTCGCATCACCCTCGCCATGCGGCTCTGCGGTCGATATGTCATCAATGGTAGGATGAGTTTTTTCTTTCTTAAAAGAAATCACCAACACCGCGACCATTCCTAGGGTCACCACGAGATTGACAATAGTCAAGATGAGAGTGAGCTTGCTTCCGCCACCTCCTCCACCTCCGGCAGGTGCCGGTTCTGCTGCTGCTGCTGCTGCTGCTTTTTCTTCGGACATTAACTAAAGCCCCCCGACCTTCTCTCAATTATGCAGAGAAAACTCGAGGGGCTCAATCTTGTATTTTTGACGCTTGCAATTAATTACCACCCTACCGGCATTACTTGCCCAGTACCGTAAACTAATTACCTATTTAAGGTGTACTATTGAACAAAACTTAGGCTTAAGTCAAAAAACTGACTCAACCTTAATTTCTCTTCATATTCAATACTTCTTGCATCATCTCATCAGCGACCGTTACGACTTTACTATTCGCTTGAAAGTTTCTTTGCGCAGTCATGAGGTTAATGAACTCATTGGCGATATCAGTTGTCGAGCTTTCAAGTGCCTTTGAGGTCACTGAGCCGCGTCCTCCCGCTTGCGGCGCCCCTATGGTGGCCTGACCCGAAGCACGACTCTCACGAAAGCGATTTTGACCCACTTTAAATAGCCCTTCAGAATTTTCAAACTTAGCGAGACCAATCTGAGCCAAGTTGAAATTCTGCCCATTCGAGTAGACAGCGGCCAAAATGCCGTCGTCATTGAAGGTCAGGCCTGACAAGGTGCCTGCAGTGAAGCCATCTTGAATCGTCTTATAGGCTTCAGAATTCGTTCCATACTGAGTGACGGCCAACCCCGTTCCGTTACTTTTCTTGTCCTCGCCAAAGTTAAAATTGATTTTCTGATCTTTGATGGCGCCCTTAGCAAAGTTAAACGAATTTTTATTCGTCTTTTGCTCAAGTAGGCGACCATCGGTATCAAAATGCAATTTGCCGTTGGCTTGTTCAGTCATTTTGTCTTTTTCGCCACCTTGAATATCTTCGCCCCTGGCCATGGCTCTCCAATCCCACTCGCCATCGCCCACACGATTAAAGTACAAGGTCACTACATGGGCGGTACCTGCCGAATCGTTCACCGTCACTCCGGTTGCAAAGTGGGCAGTCGTTTCGGGTTTTTCTGGATCAAACTCAAGCTTGGTATCAGCTCTCACATCGAGGTTCATGAACAGATCCACTTTTGAAGTGGGCTTAGCATCGACGACCGTGCGATCGACAGAAATATCGCCCATTTTTGACGAAATTTTTCCTTTTTCGTCTGATTGAAATCCTTGAACCTTGTAACCATCAACGGTCACAAGCTTGCCGTCTTTATCAAATCTGAACGTTCCATTTCTTGTATAGCTAACGCCGTCAATACCTCGAATCGGAAAAAATCCGTCTCCAGTAATGGCTAAGTCAGTAGCCGAATCAGTTTGAGTGATAGAGCCTTGCGAAAAAATTGGGTTAACCGCTGCTAAGCGAGTTCCACGACCAATCTGATTTCCGCCCATCGCCCCTTTTAGTGATTTTGAAATCACATCTTGAAACTCGGGTCGACTGGTCTTAAACCCCGTTGTATTAGCGTTAGCGATGTTATCAGAGTAGATACCCAAAGCCTCACCTTGTCCTTGAAGACCGGTGATACCTGTAAACATTGACGATAATATACCCATAGTTCGCCTCCTTGCGAAGTTTGTTTCAATTAACTAAACAGTTAAACTATAGGATTTAATTGAAAGATGAGTCTCATCAATCAGATGAAACGTTAGAGGCTTCCCGAAACGGGTCCGGCCATTTTTTTTCAATCAAACCTATTTCACTACTCGGTCTAAATAATGACTGCGCCATCGATATTGGTAAAGACGTTACCCGACATCGCCCCTTTTTCGAGAGCGGTAATCACAGTTCGATTCTTTACACTAACAATGAGAGCCGCATCAGGAGTGATCACCAAGGTGTCTTCAATTCCTTTTGCCGCTGCCCTATCAATTGCATCATTCACTTTTGCCATCGTTGGCTGGTCAATCGTTATCTTTCGGTCCTGCAACCGTTGGGTTGCATGGGCTGAAAATTTAAGCGGTTGCCGTACTTTCGAAAGATCAGGAGTATTCTGCGCTTCACCAGGCTGGTGAAATGCTTTATCGAGAACCTGATCAAAGTCGCCCTTCTGTGCTCCATCTTTCGTGCGAGTCAACTTGTCGGCCGAGCCTATGCCCGGTTGACTTGGTATGCTCGTTACATTCGGATAGAGAAACACTTCATTTGCCAACTTTACTCACCTCCCTTTGATAATCCATTTGGAAAACCTTTTGCTTCTGTTTCAACACTCATCGCGCTTTTCTTGCCACCATTGCCAAGATCATTTAAGTTTACCGAAGATTTTTGATTATTAGTAGCCTGAAGGTTTGACCCAGTCATTTGGTTCTGGCGGGAATTTGCCCCGCTACCACCGACTGACTGCATGGCTTGTTGAATCATTGCGGGCGTCAGTCCCGGTGGCAAACCTCTCGTCTGAGGTTGACCACCTTGCGCTGCCATCGCACCCGGCATTGAGGCAACAGGCACTGCCGCAGAATTAGACTTTGGTTGCGTAGCTTGAGATAGCGCCATTGCACCCGGAATCATGGACGGTGGCGCCGCTTGAGTTTGCCCTTGCGCGGCTTGGCCGCCCGGAACCCCTACATCAATTCGCGATACATTCTTGAATGAAACTTTTTCAGGCTTAGTGGGATCACCCACGAGAAGTTGGGCTTCAGCCCCTTCAAAACTCACTCCAATCACTTGCGCTTGTGACTTAGTCGAGATTGGAATCGGCACCCCGTGTTCGTCAGTCGCACTCACTCGAAACAGGTAGCTGCCATCTTTCGCAAGGCCACCATCTCTTTTGAGTCCATCCCAAACGAACCCTTGATCACCCGCCTTGGTCTCACCCAACTCTTTCTCAAATACAGGCTCACCGGCCTCACTGATCACGGTCACTTTCACTTTCGAGGCATCTTTTGTTAGCTGAAAGCCGAGATTTTCTTGGGTTTTCTCTGTGTGGCCAAATCGTTCTTTATCGATTTGAATGCTTTTTCCGATGAGATTGGTCATTGCCATTTTCTCCATCGGCTGATTCTGTTTCGTCATTTTTACGATATTATTATTGAGATTTTGCAGCTGCTCAACTGAAGTGAATTGTGCCAATTCTGCAGCAAATTTTTCAGCTTTAAAGGGTTCTAGCGGATCTTGGTGTTTCATTTGGGTGACCATGATGCGCAAAAAATCGTCTTTATCGAGCGCTTTTTTTATTTCTCGAGGCTTTTCTGGCCTCGCGCCGTACTTGGCTTGAATGTTATTCCACACCTCGCCAAATTTTGGAGCAGTCGATGACTGCCCTTGGTCGGTTGTTCTTCCGCCAACCGAAGTGACTTGAACACCCATGTCACCAAATTGCGGGCCAGATGGGGCAGCAGCCAGCGCTTTTTGCTCCTCAGCTGAGGCACGATTGGCGGGCGCGGCTGAGTTTCCGATCGCTCCCATCGACGAATGCCTACTAATTGCTCCAGACTCCACAACTACCTCGATTCACTTCTTTTTGAATAAGAAGGAAGGCAAAAATTCGCCTTCCTTCTTTTCATTATCTAGGTCATTTTCTAGACACTTCGGTTCGAGATCAAATTCGAATGTCAACTCGACCACCACCTGCTCTTGCAGGCGAAGACCCAGCTGCAGCAGTTCCAAATTGACCGCGACCGCGAGACAACATCACTGGAACCTCTGCCGAATCACTTCGCGAGTTTCCCTGTCCAGTTCTCTCTTCACTTCCGAATCCCTGACTTTGAGATTGATTCAATAGATCAGAGGCAAAGTTCTGATTAGCAAAAGATTGTGACTCTTGATTACCAGAACCCGACTGATTCATCGACTGCCCAAGATTTGCGCCAGAAGCGCTACTTGCTAGCGTAATTTCAAGTTTTCCAATGTTGAGGTGCTGAGATGAAAGGCTCTCTTTCAATGCTGAAAGACTACCCTCTAAAATTCTCTTAGACTCTTCACTTGAAGCTTGAATTTGAAGTCCGACTTGGTTGCCAACGGTCTTCACATGCACGTGAACTTCTCCAAGATTATCTGGTTTCAAGCGGATGCGAATTTCGCCGCCTCCACTTTCAGCCATCTTGCCGACGTTCGTCGTTAAACTCGCAAGCCCATCAGTAGCGAGCCTAGGTTTGGCCATACTACCGGTTGTCACTTGCGCAGTCATCTCTTGAGCGGGCTTTGTTTGCGAAGAAGCCTTACCCAAGCCTTGACTCATTGATTGTGAAGCGATTCCAGAACCCAATAGTGCGGCTTCGCCTGAGGCTTGATCACCTCCCGCGGTCGCACCAACGATTCCGGTTTGAGGCTTAATTTGCCTCACGTTTGCACCAATTCCGCCACCAACAGTTTGACCACTCAACTGACCTGGAGCCGTGAGAGCGCTAAAACTACCCTTGGTATCAAGGACTGAACTAGCACTGTCTCTCGGTCCGGTGACGCGCTCTAAACGCTCTAATGCAGTTTCAGGATTTCCGGCCGAATTCAGAATCACTCGATTCTGACCTTGTGGCACGTTTGACTGAACTTGCTTAAGAGTATCTAAGAACTGATCACCTGAAAGTTGAGAACTCCAATTCTGTGAAGCCTTACGGCCTTCATTTCCAGCTAATAATTTCTGGGCACCTAACTCGCCACCCATTTGAGATTCGACTTGATCATTCTGGCCCAAACTAAATGACTGCGATTCAATAATACCGCCCATTGATGCCATTTGCTTTTGTAGGACCTGATCTTGATCAATTTGATTCCCAGCTCTTAATGCATTTCCACCGGTAACTCCAACTTGATTAGAGTTACTGATCTCTCCACCCCGTTTATCAAAAAAATCATTCGTTTTTAGGGCTTTTCGTGAACCTAATGATTGAGCTGCAGCTTTTGCAGACAACGGTTCACCTGAGTTTGCCGAGTTCAACTGCCCGGTCAAACTTTGAAAATCTCCCACTTGCGATTCGCCTTTGAGGGCTCGATTCGCCGACGGTTTTTCCAAACGTCCAGCAGAATTTAGATTAGCGTTCGTGCCTGGAAATACTTCTTGAGAATTAGCCAGAGATTGGCTTGCCTCATCACCCACCAGTGCCTGAGCACCGAGTGAACGCCTTGGCATTTCAGAATCATCTTTCAAATTCAAACCTTGATTTAATTGAACCCCTGGTGCCCCACTGACCTGAGACTGTTGGTTCAGCATTAATGCTTCTAAGCCAACCATCTCACCAAGATCTCTCGAGTTTGCCGGCGAACCGACTTGATCAAGAGCGGCTTGATCTGTGCGGCTCATCATGCCAGGTTGAGTGCCCGACGTGACTAGCCCAGTTCTTTCAGATTGAGAATCAAGACTTGCTAAGTTGATCTGTCCAGACTGATCAGGCTGTTCTAACTGCCCTGATTGCTCTGACAATTTCGAAACCATTTTTTCTGGCATTCCCGAAAACAACTGCTTAGATTGAGAAGCAGATGTTTGAAGAGAGCCCTGAGAAAGTAGCTGAGAGGCCTGCTCGGCAGACCCTTGCTCTCTCATGATTTCGCTTAGCGCCTCAGCCTGTCCGGCCTGAGAAAGATCAACATTCGAAGATAATGCATTCACAGAGCCCTGGGAATTTCCCTGAGCTGCTAGCGCATTACCCATTTGTATCATCGCTGCCTCAAAACCACCTTCTTCGGTACTCACATTCTTTCCCTTTGCTGTCGGGCCTTTGAGTCCGGCGTAAGCTGCCGAGTTTTGCGGATTAAGGAGCGATAGGTTTAGACTGTCCATTTGTTTTTTCACCTCCTCTCTCGGATTGTGTTTTTACACTGTTTCTTGCGGACTGCACGCCCGCCATTGACTCAGAAAGCCTGGCTGCTTTGCCAGGCTCAATGAGGTTCATGACTTTTGCAAGCTTTGGTGTCGAAATGCGGGTCATCGCCAACAACGCTAATTCTTCGTCGACATTCGCAATCAACGTCGCAGCTGCTTTGGGACTCATCGACTCCATCGTCTCGACTATTTTATTTACCTTTTCTTCGTCTTGAGCTTTCTTACCAACTTTTTTTCCTTCAAGAATCTTCTGAGCATCCTCAATTTTAGCCAGCTCATCTTTGAGGGCTTTCTCTTTTGCTGAGATTTCAGCCTCGCGCTTAGCGAGCGCTTTTTCTTTACTATCTAACTCATTTTTTTTGTCTTTAAGATCTTGTACGGCAACCTCATCGACAATACATCCGCGAACATGGCTCAGTTTGCCACTTTTTGCGGTAGAGCCCTCTTCTTCATCGTCATCTGCAACATCTTCGTCATCGGCGTTCTCGTCTGCGTCGCTCTCGCTTGAGACTACAGGCACGCCAGAAGGTTTCACCACCGGGGCAGCTTCAGATTTCTCAATTTTCTTTTCACCCTCAGCACTTTGACTGATCGAACTACTAGCAAAAATACCAGAACTAGCGAGAACAACAATAAGAACCGAAGTGAAGTCAGGCAGTCTCAAGAATTTAGCATTCACCTTCTTCATGCAATGCCTCCACTTTCTTCAGCCTGTGCCGACTCCTCGGCACCTGCATCGAGAATTAGCCGAGCTCTCATCACAGTCAATTCGTCTGAATTTTTTGCCTCTTTCTTTCGCACTTCATCTTTGAAACGGCCCAACTCTTTTTCACGAAGTACTTCGATCATGCGCGTTTGTCGCCTCGCAACGAGATAACCTCGCATTGTTTTTTCTACCACCTTCTGCGCCCTCACGATGGCCTGATCGAGGTGTTGAATTCTTTGCTTCGTGCCCCAGATAAACTCACTCTCGATTTGAAACGCCACGCTTGAAATTGGCTCTCTACCCAACTCTTCTCTTCGAATAAGTGAACGCTCGATGTCTTGCAAAAGGCCGAGTTTATGCTCATGAATTTTGCGAAGAGCCTGCTGCGATTTTCCAAGCTCGCGCAGGGCCTCTTCTTCTTTCATTCGCTTTACTTTTTCTACGGCTGCAAACCGAAATTGAAATTTTTTCATTTCTCTCTTAAGTTTTTCAGTTTCTTACCGATAAGGATAGACTGAATGATTTTCCTATCGGCGAGTTTGGTGCTGGGTAGCCATTACCGCCTCACCTACGCGGCTGATAGCGGCCATTTCTTGAATGCACTCAGAAAAACTCGTTTTTTCGTCAATACCCTGGCGTAAGAAGGTTTCCATTCGATCATGAACCACAATCGCCTGGTCAATTTTGGGGTTGGCCCCTTTTGAATAAGCCCCAATATTAATCAAATCTTCGGCCTGGCTATACAACGCCAGCCACTCGCGAAAACGACCCGCAACATCGTAGTGATCGCGCTCAATCACCGATCGCATAACCCGGCTTGCACTCTGAAGAATGTCAATAGCCGGATAGTGATTGCGCTGAGCGAGTCGCCGGCTCAAGACAATATGGCCATCTAATATTGAACGCGAGGCATCGGCGATAGGGTCATCCATGTCATCGCCTTCAACTAAAACTGTGTATAATCCAGTGATACTGCCCTTACCTTGTGTCGTGCCCGCTCTTTCGAGCAATTTAGGCAAGGTCGCAAAAACACTGGGAGTGTACCCCTTAGAAGCTGGAGGCTCTCCTTGTGAAAGACCGATCTCACGCTGAGCCATGCAAAAACGGGTGACCGAATCCATAAGCAGAAGCACATCTTTACCCTGCTCCCGAAAATACTCAGCAATCGAAGTGGCTAAAAAGGCCCCCCGCATCCGCAAAAGTGGCGATTTTTCAGACGTGGCAACCACAACTACAGACCTCGCTAATCCCTCAGGGCCAAGGTCACGTTCGATAAATTCACGAACCTCGCGGCCACGCTCGCCGATTAACGCAATCACATTAACATCGGCAGCCGTTTGTCTCGCCATCATTCCCAACAAAACTGACTTACCGACACCAGAGCCGGCCATGATGCCGACGCGTTGACCTTTACCACAAGTGAGTAATCCGTTGATTGCCCGAACGCCCAGATCAAGAGGCTCACGAATCATTTCACGAAGCAATGGGTGCGAAGGACTTTGGTAGAGGCTTCGTTCTTCCCAGTTACCTGATTGTTTACCCAAATCACCAAGTCCATCTAACGGATTTCCGCGGGCATCTAAAACTCGACCTAGCAACTCAGGGCCCACTTTTATGTGGGAAGCCCGTTCGCGCAAAATAACCAAACTATCAGTATTCACGCCGTAAGCATCTTCGTAAGGCATTAAAACAATTTTTTTGTCGCGAAACCCAATCACTTCAGCGTCAACACCGTCTTCAATTTTTCCGTCTTGATTTCTCAATATCCGACAGATTGACCCGACTGCCGCCCCCGGCAGGTGAGCCTCAAATACAATGCCCAGTGACTTAGTAATCTTACCGGCCTCATGATAGACCAGTGCATGACGCATTCTCTCATCATACAAAGCAGTGTTCATTTGAAACGGGCTCGGTGCACCAAACACATTATCGTTTTCCACGCTAAGCACCAGCCCCGGGCGAACCCTTCGAGTCATCAACAGTCGCTGAATCGAGTGAAGTCAAGTTCGAAGTTTGAGTGACACCCACATCACTGATGCCAAAAATACTTCTGTACAGACCGTCTAGTTGCGTTTCAATTCTGGCATCAATTCGATTCCATTGAGTTTCAACTTCAACACCTCCGCGAGGCACTGACTCAGTCGCTTCTACATGCAAGTTCTTGAGTGCACCAATTTGAGTAGCGAGAGCGTCAGATAGAATCTGCGTGGTTTCAAATTCGGCCGGATTGATTCTCACTCGAATATTTTCGCGGACTCCAATGTTTTCAATGATTTCGCGAGTCAGGCGGGTTACATATTCGCGGTCGGCAGACAAGTCTTTCAAAAAAAGCATCTTTCCGATTCGAAAAATAAGTTCAATTAAGAACCGCTCGTTTGCCCTAAATAGTTCGCTTTTTGCGTTGTCTAACTGTTTGATCCATTCCTCTAAATACTCAAGGCGGTTCTTAGATTCAGACCTGAACTCTTCGTACGCTTGCACATGGCCCCTTTTTAGGCCTTCTTGAAAACCCCTCTCTGCCCCTTGAATTTTGGCCGCTTCTGAAAGCGAGTCGATCTCTTTCTTGACTTCGGCTTGCATGAGGCGTTTCTCTTCTTCTTGTATAGCCAAGGCCTCTTTGACAGCAGTGTTTACCCGAAATCGATTATTTTTTTGTTCAAGTTTTCGACTGCCGACATCTTCAGCATCGAGTGATGAAAGTGAACCATACTTCTCGCGATTTGCAGAGTAATCGCGCTCACCGGGCCTAATGATACGGTCAAACTGATAAGTTTCAATGGTAGGAGAACCTGAAAGATCTAACTTAAAAACCCGGACTTCTGATTTATCAGTCGCGTTTCGAATTTCGGTTGGCTGGTATTTCTCTATTCTCACTTCAGACATTCTTAGTTTTCCTTTTCGCCCACCCGAGGTAGCATTCAATCATTGCCAGTTAGTGTTTCTAACCGACATCAAACGAGAGCATCTGAGTCTCCACCACGACTAATCATGATCTTACCTTCGCCCTCAAGTCGTTTTGCCACATTGACGATTTCTTGTTGGGCATTTTCGACGTCTGACAAGCGCACTGGGCCAAGATTTTCGAGGTCTTCTTTCAGCAGATCTCCAGCACGTTTTGAAAGATTTCTGAAAATCTTTTCTTTGATTTCGTCTGGCGCAGTTTTCAAGGCCACGACCAACTTGTCATTAGGCACATCTTTGAGCAGAGTCTGCATTCCTCGGTCATCAATGAAGATAATGTCTTCGAAGACGAACATGAGTTTTCTGATCTCTTCTGCCAACTGGGGATCTTTTTCCTCGACCCTGGCCATGATATTTTGTTCGCTCGACTTGTCCATGATATTGAGCATTTCGGCAATCGGAGGCACACCGCCGAGTTGTTGAGTGTCGATAGAACCCAACGTTGCCAATTCTTGTTTGAGAACTTCGTCGACTTGTGCGATGAGGCTCGGCGAGATAAAATCGAGATTTGAAATTCTGAGCACAACTTCGGTTTGTATGGCCTCTGGAAGGCGTTTCAATACGTCGCACTTCTTACCGGCGTCTAAATGCGCTAAAATCAATGCAATCGTCTGTGGATGTTCATTGACTAAGAAATTCGATAGAGTTCTTGAATCGACCAATTCTAATGCCTCGAGAGTTCGACTACCATCAATGACCGACAATTGCCCAAGTACCGTTTTTGCGCGCTCTTCGCCCAGAGTTTGCAAGACGAAGTCTCGGCCAGCGGCCTGTCCAAAAATCAGGGTGTCTTCTTCAGAAATCTCGCCGTAAAAGCTTTCGAGTACCTGCTTTGCTACATTGACTGGCACTTTTGAAACGTTACCCATGGCTGTCACAAGGCGTTTCACATCATTATCTTTCATTTTCGAAAAGATTTTCGCTGTGATTTGATTGCCTAAAAGATTGAGAAGCAGCGCTGCTCGGTCAATCCCACCCATTTCTTCATATACGCCCATGATCTTTTGCCCTCACTGACTACAAAGCCTTATGCTGATTTTGACTTGCCACTGCCGCCTTCATCTTTAGGTGCCCTGGTGCTCGAACTACTGTGCAGCCACTCACGCAAAATAAGAGCAGCTTTGTGTGGATTGGAATCGACCAAAGTCACAATCTTTTCTTTGATCATTTCGCCTTCGACCTTTTCTGGATCTACCCGTTCAGGAAGTACGGGTACAACCTCTTCTAAACCAGGTAATGTCGCACCTCTTTGCATTTTTTCAAGTTCTTCAAGAGTCTGAGGCAAGAACGAATCGACACTGTCGATGGTATTTTCTGTAACCCACTTGACGAATGGTCGAATCACAAACAAGAAGAATAGTGCGACGATCATGCCAATCACTGAATACGTAATGAGGTTCTGAACATACGCTTTTCGCTCGTTAGCGGCAATCATACGTTCGGCTTCGTCGAAGTCTTCTCTCGCAAATTCCATATTACGAATTTCAAGAGAATCTCCGCGCTTCTTATCAATACCCACTGCACTGGCGACGATCTGTTCGAATTCTTTAAGTTTCTCAGCCGGCCACGGATCTACTTTAGAGAGTACTTTGCCATCTTTATCGGTCGTCTTGACCGTTTTGCCGTCAACCACTACCGCGACTGAAATTTTCTGCAAGGTCCCAGACTGCTTTTGAGTCTTTCGAATCGTTTGAGGCACCTCGTAGTTTTTTACTTCTGAATTTCGTTTCGTATCAGTTTTAGAGGCAATTGCTACGGGGGCTGGCTGCCCTGGGGTGTTTGATTGCACACCAGGTAACCCGGCCGGTCCTGGCCTTGTGCCCTCTGCCGAGGTGCTATCAGTCTGCTGAGACTTGACGGCTGAGCCGTCACCATCGAACACCGTCTGAGTTTCATTGACTTGAGAAAAATCTACCGTGGCATTTACTTTAGCCACCACGTGCCCTTCACCCACCACTCGCGACAGCATTTCTTCAACTCTCGTCTCTAAGTCGCGCTCAACTTTCTGCCTGAAGTCTAATTGGCCCATGGTTGCGCCAGAAATTGAGTCTGAATGATTTTTCGACAGAGTTTTACCACTCGAGTCGACAATCGCAACGTCGCTCAACTCTAGACCCTCAACCGCTTTAGCAATAAGGTTACCTACCCCATAAACCTGTTTTTCAGTCAGCACCGTTCCAGGCTCAAGATCAACGATCACTGAGGCCGAAGGCTTTTTCTGATCTTCAACAAAAGCACTTTTTTGAGGCAAAGCCAAATGCACCCTAGCTCTTTTGACTCCCTTAATCGTGTTGATTGTTCGAATCAGTTCACCCTCAAGGGCGCGTTTTTGGTTCAGTTTTTGAACAAAACTAGTCGTACCAAGAGTTTGTTTATCGAAGACTTCGTATCCCACTACTGATGCTTGGGGCATGCCCATACTCGCCAGTTCAAGCCTAAACTCGTACAGCGACTCTTGCGGTACTGAAACATTTCTGCCGCTCGAGTCGACAATAAATGGGATTTTCTTTTCTCTCAAAACTCGAATCACATTGGCGGCATCTTCAGGATTGAGGTTTCCCATCAGAGGCTTGAACGTGGTTTCGCCGGCCCAGCGAAACATAAAGAAGGTACCTAGAACCACGCCAATGGTCGTGACAACTAATCCCGCTTTTTTTCCAGGGGTCAGATTCTTAACGAACTCAAAAATCTGTCCGAGAACCTTTCCAAAAAATCCTTGATTCATAAACTACACCTGCATTCTCATAATTTCTCGATAGGCTTCGAGAACTTTGTTTCGAACTTGCATCATCATCTTTAAAGAGGAATCTGCCCGTTCAATGGCCAACATGGTTTCGTGAATATTCTTATTCTTTCCGGCGACGAACTCTTTGATTGCTTTGTCGGCTTGATGTTGCTGAACATTGACCTGATCCATCGAGCTTTCTAAGAGTTCGGCGAATGTTTTTCCACCTTGGGTATCAGGAGCGGTCGCCGTACCTGCAGCTTGATCAAATTGCGTAATTTGCCGATCAATTTGCCGTTCCATTCGATCGATTCGATTTGTCGGCGCGTCTGTCACCCGCTCTATCGGTGCAATGCTACGTGACAGGTTTTCAAACTGTAGCGAAGTAGCCATCTATTACCTGCCTATTTCTAGCGCTTTTTGCGCCATTGCTTTAGCCGCCCCTAGTGCATTGACATTCGCCTCATAAGACCGCTGAGTGCTGATCATGTTCGACATTTCTTCGACTGGATTCACATTCGGCTTGGCCACATACCCCTCAGCATTGGCGTCTGGATGTGAGGGTTCATAGACCATTCGAGGCGCCCTCACATCTTGTTGAACCCCTTCAACTTCGACTCCTTGAATGGCTTGGTCCATTTGACTCTTCATCACATCATCAAACGACTCAGCATCAATAGCTGCCCGAAAAACTGGATCCTGTCGTCGATAAGGGCCCCCTTCGGCGGTTCTTGTTGTCTCTGAGTTAGCGATGTTGCTCGAGATCGTATTCATGCGTTTCATTTGAGCATCAAGCCCTGAGGCGCTCACTCGCATAGAAGAAAAGAAATCCATTATCTACCTCCCCCGCCTTCTGATATTGCGTATTTGAGCATTCCCAGTTTTCTCTTGAGCATTTCGACAGAACCGTCATAAATGAGCTGATTTTCAGCCATTTTTGCCATTTCTGACGAACGATTGACGGTATTGCCATCAAGCGACTCGATGCCGTTAGGGTCATCATAGATAACCGGATTAACCGGATCAGTGGGCTTTCGAGATATGTGCAGCGGCGAATTTACCTCTGGTTTCAACCCGTCGCCCACATCAAGAGCATCGCGTAACGCTGCCTCAAATTCGACAGCCTTGGCCTTGTACCCGGGCGTATCGGCGTTTGCAATATTTGAAGAAATGACATTTTGATTGAGGAGGCGAAGATTCAAAGATGTATTAAGGGCCCCAATCACTGGATCAAAACCATTATCCATAATGCACCCCTATGCGACAGTTTGACATAAATCACCCCCCGTGAACAATAGGCAGAGACTACCCACTCGCAACTACACTCGAATTCCTAACCCACGATAGTCAGCCAATTTATTTCTCAACGTACGAATCGAAATGCCCAGCGCTTTTGCCGTGTGGGTTCGATTTCCTTGATGATAATTGAGGGCCTCTAAAATAACTGTGCGCTCAATATCATCTAAAGTGCGGCCAGGCACCCAACCTTGAACTTGTGAGGCCACAATTGATCGCGAAGTTTGAGTGTCATACCTTTCGATCTGAATGTCGCGTTCGCTGATCATGGCTTCCTGGCAGGTAATCATCGCCCTTTCGATCGCGTGCTCTAACTCGCGAACATTGCCCGGCCAGATGTGGGCACCGAGTAAACTTGCGGCACCCTCACTCATGCTGACCAGCGGTCTTTTATCTTGTTCACACTGTGTTTTCAAAAAATGTTCAGCGAGTAGTTTCACGTCACCAATGCGATCTCGCAGAGCGGGCAACGTCAGATTCACCACATTTAGACGATAGTACAGGTCTTCGCGAAAGGTTCCCGCCTTAACGCATTCTGCGAGATTGCGATTCGTCGTCGCAATGATTCTCACATCAACCGGAATTGGCTTGCGACCACCAATGCGATCAACCTCACACTCTTGAATCACCCGCAAAAGTTTAGCTTGAAGTCGAATGTCCATCTCTGAAATTTCATCAAGAAGTATGGTGCCACTGTTGGCGAATTCAAATTTTCCAGCCTTGCTATTGACGGCGCCGGTGAACGCTCCACGTTCGTACCCGAATAGCTCACTTTCGAGAAGATTCTCTGGAATTGCTGCGCAATTAATCGCTACAAAAGCGCGGCTAGATCGGGTGCTATTCTGATGAATCAACTGAGCCAATAGCTCTTTACCTGTGCCGCTCTCACCTTGAATGAGAACAGTAGCCTTGCTCTGTGCCACCGTCTTTGCGAGCTGAATCAGATCTAATACTTTCTTGTCTCCAGTGATGATACTATCGAGTTCCATTTTACGTGCCCTCCTTGGCATTCTTTTTTATCGCTATTTTTTACCCAGCGCTTTGCGCGCCAATTCACACCAAAAATCTACCGTCTTACTTTCTGACAACTCCTCCAAAATTTCTTTCGCCCTTTTCTGATCATCAAGACTAGGCAACCGATTCAAAGCTTTATGATATTCATAAAGCGCCTGATTACCGCCTACACCTTTCTCAATACTGCTAGAATAGAGCGAAGCCACTTCACCCCATCTGCCCGTTTTCGCGAGAATGTCTGCTTCTGAAAACAACCTCATTGAGTCATCACCGAGCGCGGGCAGGCCAAGCATTGTGCAGATAGGTGCGTTAACCGAAGTAAAGGTTGCTGGCGCCTTTGCAACGAGATCGCGAATTTTGGCCAGGCCTTGTTGGGCTGCCTTAGGATCGCCAGATCGCCCGTTTAACTCAGCCACCCAATTCAGCACGAAAGCGAATTCAACATTATTCGATTTTATTTTTTTCGGAACCAAAAGCTCAGCTCGAACGGCGTGTTTTAGGGCTGAAGCGTCTTTTTTGTGACTTTCATCGATCAAGCCGAGTATCACTTCTTTTTCGAATGACCTTTCGGATTCTTCAACCACGTCATTTAAGAGCTCTTTGATTTTTGCCTGCTTTTTTTGATCGTGTCGGGCCTTCGGATCAGACCAAATAGCGATGGCGTCGGTATAAGCTTCTTCTGATTTCTTTAACCTCAAGTCAACATCTTCGAGTTGTGCGGCAATTTTTCGATCACCCTCACCCGCTTGTACACCCGACATTTTCTTTTTAACCGCTGAGTGAAAGTCTGCAGTCAATTCCTGGGCGGTGCCGCTGAGGGCGAATTCTGAGGCAACTTGAGCAAGCTTCAGTAAGTAGTCGACATTTTCGTAACCGCCTCGAACGCGAACCTCTGGAACCTCTTTCATCTTTTCGTGATAAAAGCTAAGCGCATCGAATTGATGTCCACTGTCGAGCAAGGCTAGAACACGTTTTCGGAGCACTTTTCTAAAAGTTTCGTCGACTGTCTGCCGAAGTTTTGAACTGGGATTGGTTTCAATCTCTTCGATTGATGCGTCAATAGCTTCATCTTCTTCACCCATCGAAATCCAAGTTCGAATTTCAGTGATGCCACGGAGGTCTCGAAATCCCTCTAAGGCCACCTGCTCGGCTCCCGTGAATTTTACGGCCTCAGAGTCAAAAAATGATTTGGCTGTCGTTACGTCAAATCCACCATGTCGGCCGCACGGTAGCAGCCTCAGACGCGCCAGTGTCGCACCAGGAGAAAAGGGTCCGTGATTGATCGTGTCTTCATATTTGGCGACTGCGACCTCCCACTGTTTAGGGTCATTCTTTCGATGCGCAATTTCACCCATACGGAAGTGAGCCCGCCACCCCTGCGTGTGCCCAGGAAATAACTTCAAAAATTCTAGGTAGGCCTTATTGGCAACGTCATATTGCCCTAACCAATACATCGCCTCTGCACGATTCAAGTACAGCGATGGAAAATTCTTTGCCTCTGATCCGAAATCAGTAAGAGCCCTAAAATAAGAAGCGAGGGCTTGTTCATACTGACTGCGAAACATGAAAAGGTCGCCAATTCTGACGGCCCCCTCAGCTCTTTGTGCCCTCAGCTTAGCATTCTCGGTGACCCACTGATACTCACCTGCTGCGCGCTGAGTTTGCTTAAGGGCATAAAGGGTTTCTGCTGCCCCTATGTGAAATACCCAATTCAATCGATGAGAGGGATACTGCTTGATCAACCACATGAAATTTTCTAGCGCTGCCAGATATGACTTCTTATCTAGATTCTTAGCAGCCAAATACATTCCGATTTGAAGAGCAACCGTAGAAGCAGCGGGTGTCTGAATCAGATCGTTGAAAATTTTGAGTGCGACTGCCTCTTGCCCTAGTCTGAGCAAACAGTTGGCTCTAAGAAACCGCATCTCGTACCTAAAAGTAGAATCTGGGTGTTCTTCATCAAGAAAATCTAAGGTGCGAACGACCAGTGCCCATTTGCTCTGCCGGTAAAGCCCCAATGCTTTGCGAACATAAGCGGCATCTTTTCCTGGAGAGCTGGGCTCAAGATAGTCGTATTCGCGGTCTGGAGCGGCAGTCGAAAACCACTTGGCTAGGTCTAAGCCCTCATGAAAGGGAATGAACCGAACAAAGACGTCTTTTCCCTCTCGCAAGGGCTCTCGACAGTATTTTCCAATATCATCAGCATCTTCTCTTGCTTTTTCACTGGCAATTCTACGAATCTTTCGCTCTTTTGCCCGATCTTCACTTTCTTTAATCAACAAATCTCGTTCTTTTCGGCGCTGATCAGCAACGGCCTCCGCTACCGTCAGGCCCTTTTTCGGCCAAAAATCGACCAGATACCGAGGCGGTGACTCTTGTCTGAAATCGAAGAACTCCATTTTTGGATTGGCTGGTGCTTGATCGCCCTTCGGAAATTTCCACTTTCCTTCAATCAAGACATCTTCACCGGCGACCCTCACCCTCAAACTTTCGACGTGATTGTCTGAAATGCTGTCAAACTGTTTTCTCCAAGCCTCGTCGCCACCTAGAGGCGCTCCTAGATCTTCGAGACCGATTCCCTTCAGACGAAGAACAAACCCTTGAGCATCGTCCTTCCATTGGGTCGGCACGCCCTGATCGATCTTGATAACAATACGACTATGAGAACTGAATGTTTGAAGTTCGATTGGACGATCCGACTGCATCGCCAATGCATTGACAGACCCATTAATCGCCAGAACACACATAGCAGCGCAGGCTGCTAAAAGCCAATTTCTCAGGTTCTGATTTGCCATCTTGAACTCAATCCTTGAGCCAGATGTCGATCGAAAATCGGTCATCGTTTGTACAGATTTCTGCTTGCCATCTTGGCTCACAGACTCTCCCACCTAGAATTAGTATCAGCAACGTTAGTGCCAAACTTTTCCTCGCGGACGAATTTAGCCCGTCTTTTTTTTACATGGGTAGAAGTTTCCGTTAGTCCTAGCCTTTTTTTTGCCGATAAGCACTTTTGGAAGATCCCAGAGTACCTAGCGGACTTCTGCAAAAAAATTCAGCGTCAGAAAAAGCAACGGTTTACGCCGGAGCCTTGACAGTTTACATTAGAAAAATGACGCTTATGCCGAAATACAACCCCACCGACAATCGATCGAAAAGTGCCCGTTTTCGACACCCTATTTTTTACACTGGGAGTCTTTATTTATTATTTTCAGTGGCCACTTTGGGGTCTTACCTCACATCGGGGTGCAGCCTATTGATCGGCAATGTGAAACCAATCGCCGAAAAATCTGAGAGCTATGAATACCTCGATCTCTCAAGCCAGTCAAAATCCTGGAAAAAACTGAGTGATTCTAGCGCTGGTGGTTCAAAGCCGGTGGCGACGGCCCACGCAATAACCACCCCTCAAGTGATTGAGAGCGATTCAAACATCGAGCCTTCCAATAACGACGATGCGCAGTCAAATGACAATACCGATTTAGCTTTTCAATCAAAAAATAATTCTTCAATCATTTCACTTAATAGTGCCTGCCGAGTGTCATTTTCTGATGACCTCAGTCAGAGCCAAGCTCAACTGAGAGCGAAGGCCAATGAACTGCTGCTCGGAATCACACACATTACTGAGCGCGATGAAAAAATGATTGAAGTTCAAAAAACTCCCGCTCTGGAGACGACTATTCAAGGCGAGCTCAATCAAGAATCTGTCAGAATTCGGACGATCGTCCTGAATGCCAAAGGTTGCCTTTACGACCTGATGTACATTGCAAAACCAGAACACTTCAATGAGTCAGAGTCTGACTTTAAAAAGTTTGTTCTCGGTTTCAAGCTGAAGTAATCTATACTAACTAAGATGTCACTTCAGTTATTTCGCAACTTCGCTACCAATGTCGGAAATCGCGTGCTCTCAGTTGTCGCCACTTCAGGGGGCATTGCCCGACTTTCGATACAAATCGTGCGTGAACTTTTTACTCCTCCATTTTATCCGAGACTGGTGATTGAACAGCTTCAACAAATCGGAACAAAATCGTTTTTGCTTGTCGTGATCGCTGGACTGGCGAGCGGCTCAGTGATGGCTTTGCAGTTTGGATATGGTCTCGCTAAATTTGGCGGTAAGCTCTATGTGCCGAAAATTGTGGTCTTAGCAATTTTGCGTGAGATGGGTCCGGTGTTTACTTCTTTACTAGTTGCTGGGCGCATTGGCTCAGGCATCGCATCAGAAGTATCATCAATGAAGGTCACTCAGCAAATAGATGCCATTCGGGCACTCGGCACTAGCCCTATTAAGCGAATTGTGATTCCGCGACTACTGGCAAGCATGATTGCACTTCCGATCTTGACCCTATTTGCCGACTACATCGGACTCTTAGGTGCCATGGTGGTTGCGTCAACTGAGCTCGGAATTTCGAGCGAATACTTTATCGCGAAATCAATTGAAACCCTACGCCCCTATGACCTGTTTACTGGAATGGCGAAGACGATGGTTTTTGCTTATTTTATTTCGGTGGCAGCCTGCTGGAAGGGACTCAATACAGAAGGGGGCACACAAGGAGTCGGAAATACGACAACTTGGGTTGTGGTCACGACTAGCATTTTCATCATGATTTCAGACTTCTTTTTAACCAAATTTTTTATTTTAACCGTTTTTCCGAAGTACTAAAGAGATATGACAATAACGCCAGATCGGAAAATTGCACTTGAAGTCAGTGACCTAAAAAAATCTTTCGGTGACAAGCAGGTTCACCAGGGCGTTTCATTTACCCTTTACGAGGGTGAGATACTGGGCCTGTTTGGGGGTTCTGGCAGTGGCAAGAGCGTTATTCTGCGATCAATCATCGGTCTAGAAAAGCCCGACAGTGGTCAGATTTTATTTGAAGGCAAAGACATCACCAAGTTGAGCGAAAAAGAGTTGATCAATATTCGAACTAAGGTCGGCTATGTGTTTCAAAATGGCGCACTCTTTGATTCGTTCACGGTCGAAGAAAATCTGTCTTATCCGCTTCAAGAACACACCAAACTAAAACCGGCAGAAATCAAGGCGAAAGTTGAAGCCATGCTTGAGCTGATTGCCATGAAAGGGTCAAATAACCTTTTGCCCGCAGAACTGTCAGGCGGCATGCAAAAGCGTGCAGGACTAGCTCGGGCAATTATTATGGAGCCAAAGATCATTTTATTCGACGAGCCCACTGCGGGATTGGACCCTTCAAATACCAAACGTCTTCTAGATAATATTCATTTACTTAAGAAAAAAGGAATCACCGGTATTTTTGTTACTCACGATATTCCGAGCGCATTAGATATCGCCGATCGCATTGCGATTTTGCATCAAGGAAAAATTCCAATTATTGACACAGTTGCAAACATCATTCAATCAACTGATCCCTTAGTACAATCTTTTACCAGTGAGTCGAGGAGCAAGAATGGCCACCAATAAAACACTTCAGATGGATCTCAAAGTGGGAGTTTTCGTAACCATCGGCCTCGGCCTGATTCTTTTTGCGATTCTCATTCTCGGGGGCGCCGAGTCGCTACTCACCCGTCAGTCTCACTTTCAAATGCACTTCAAGTCAGTTGAAGGACTCATTCCAGGGGCCAAAGTGGTTCTTGGAGGCTTGAGTGTGGGGACCGTCGAACAGGTCGATTTTGACCAAAAAGCGCGAGACATTAGGGTCGGCATCATCGTCAACCGCAAGTACGAAGGTTGGATAAAAGAAGACACCCAGGCTGAAATTTCAACCCAAGGGGTTCTCGGCGATAAATACATTGCCTTAAACCCGGGAACTGAAGAATCTCCGCTTCTCAAGCCGGGGGCCGATATTACGACAAGACCGGTAAAAGATATTTCACAGATGTTTTCTAAGGGCGATCAATTGATGGTAAACCTCAACGTGATTGCCTCAAGCATTGAACGACTGCTGCGCTCTTTCGAAGTAGGAAATCGTAATGAAATCTTTTTTCAAGGAATGGCTTCGACCGCAAAAAATCTTTCAGAAGCAACCGTCAAACTCAATCGCGAACTCGATCAACTGAAGCTGAGAAGCTCGATTGGCCACTTGCATGACATTCTCGAAAAGATTAACAACGGCACTGGTACTCTGGGTGCGCTCATCAATGACCCTAACCTATACTACGATGCGAGGTCTCTCATGGGTGGCGCCAATCGCAATCGAATCGTCAGAAATCTGGTTAGACAGACTGTCAAAGACGCAGAAGAAGCCGAAGCCAAAGAAAATAAGAGTGCTCCGAAAAAGAAGTGAACTAATTTTCTTCAGGCTCTGGTGGATCTAGCACCGGATTCGGATCTTTTTCACCTGGCGGATGCCCCGAAGTCGGGTGAGTTGGAGTCACAGAACCGCCATTGGAGTGCGTCGAAGGAGTCACTGGCGCTTCATCTTCCCACCAATTGACTGTGCCACTTCCCGAACCGCCGTTTGGAGGTGTCGTTCCTGTGCCACCGGTTTCTGGAGTTTCTTCTTCTGAATCATCACCGCCCGCAGCAGGTCTTGTCGGCTTGTTGTTTTGATTTTGCTGGCCTCCGCCTCCACCACCGCCGCCGGTTGTCGGCTCAGTCGTGTCACCCGTGTTTTCATCGCCTGTCGATTCACTTGGTGCAGGCCCCATTCCTAGCCAGAACAAGAATTTTGCGGTGTAGTGCGACTGAAAGAGTAAATAGTCGGCCGATTCTGCACCCAAGACAGCAGCAATACCCAATTTTTTTGCGGCATACTTTACGACCCCTTCAGCGTAACCGACATAGCGCTTCCCGGTTTCAGTCGTCGTGAAGCCTTTGCCTTTGCCGAAAATGGCCTCGCTCATTTTGTCGAGGTTGTTGATCATGATGCGATTTCTAAATGAATACGTCGAAACGGCAACTTTGAGTTCACGCCAAACGAGCTCGTTGGTCGACACACTCAAACCCTGCCGATACAGTTGGTACCAAGAATCAACTTCTTGCTGACTCACCAAGAAAGCGGTTGGCAACAGAACTGGAGAACCGATCAAATCATTTTTCAAAACTCCATGGGGCAAGTTAATGAAAAGTTCTAGCTTTTCATAGTCATCAATGAATTGAATGAGAGAGTCTTCGAGATCTTTTGCCTTAATTGAAATCTCCTTAGTCAGATTGGCTAGCTTCGCATCGATCAAATCAAGCTGGGTCTTCTTAGTATAAATTTTCGTTTTGATTTCTTCTCTAGTGACTGGACTCTCTAATTGTTTCAGCTCGCCTTTATCAATAATGATTTGAATTTTGGTTTCGTCAGCCGCAGACGTCAAAGCCTTCACTTGTCCCTGCAGAGACTTAATTGCCTTCACTTCGTTGATCACTTCGCCGTGTTTGCCACCGACACCACCCATGCCTCGCAGGCGTCCGGTGATACCCAACATCTCATTTTCAACGTAAGTCCAAATTTTCTCAGTTTTCAGCTCAGTCTTCTTGATCAGCTTTTTTAGCGCTTCATTTCTCACTTTTTCGTCGTTAGCAAGTAGACCAAGACTGGCAGTCACTTCGTCTTGTGCATCTGCTTGAATCAATCCTTCGAGTGAACGCTTTCGATCGTACATCAAAGTCTCAGGGGTCATGCCGCCGTCTGAAAATTTGACTAATGATTCAGAGCTATCAGAATTGAGCTGACCGTAAAGCACCGGATTTCGCTTAACCGCCTCAACGTATGCCATCACTTCCAATCGAAACTGACCGTAAGAGTTGACCCCGTCCATCTGTCTCACTCGGGAGCGTATAATATTGAGATCATATTCACTATAGGGTGTCGTTCCTTTAACTCCAACCCAAGTCGTGACATCGAACTTTGAACGCACGAGCGCTCGAAGCACACCAATCTGACCTTTTTGGCGAATGACCATTTTTTTAATAGGATTCAACTGCAGCGTATCGGGGTCGATAATGTCGTTGAGATCTCCTAGGTTTTTATCTTTCAAAGGATCTTTTAATTTGATTTTTCTAGCACCATCAGAGGTGTAAGTATCGGCAGCGGGTTCGGCACCCACAGCCCCCGGCACTGTGCCGGTAGTCCCCTCAGCAGACAAGCTTTCAGTCGTTTCACCTGCGGTGCCTTCACCAGTAGGCGATTCTCCCGATGTGGCAGTCGGCTTATTAGCACCAGTAGGTTTATGTCCAAGAATGTCAGCCAATTCTCCGGTTTCACCGCTGGCGCTGCCCACGCCTTCTGAAACGGTTGCGACTTTATTGACCTTAATCAAGTGAGGATTTTGACTTTTTGCTAGTGCCGACAGTTCTTTCAACCAGTTTGCATCAGCAGCAAAAGAATTCTCAAAGTAGTCGCGAATGAATCTATCTTGTTTACTGCCAACCCCTTCTTTTTGTACTTCATCAAAACTTTTCTTGAATTCGACTGAAAATTTTTCGTCAAGCTCTCGAATGAGGTCGTAAAGTTCGCCTTTTTTTGACGAATAAACAGATTTGCGAAATTCGCCAATAAACGCCAGGTATTCGCTTTCAGAAATTTTTGGTAACGCCGTCGAAATGAAGAGTTCTGCGATTCTCTTTCCTACCGGAGTGTTTCGAATCAGGTATTGCCCTAGCTTTTGATCGAGAAGATCAGCCGCCTCAGCATTATGGTAGGGCGCCACAAGCGCCACAACCGAAACCGTGGTGAGCGTTGCCACCGTCAACGGAGCTGAACATAGGCTGATGAACACTGCTGCTAAAACTCGATTTTTTTGATTTTTCACGATACCAGATTTAACCTATATGACGCATATAGTCAAAGCGAAACTATTCTAACATCTGAATTGATATCTGCTCGTAATTATTGTGTTTTTTTAGCAAATTCGAGGCAACTGCTCGCCGCTCGGCATATCAAGAACCCGAGTCACCCCAATCAATCCCTCGATCAAAACCCGAGACCGCCCACCTGATTCAACAGCCCCAATTTCGCAACTTTGTTCACCCACTTCGAAGCGTTTCATCACCTGAAGGGCTCTTTCAACATCACTTTCAGGCACAAAGGCCACTAGCCTACCCTCATTAGCCACCGACAAAACATCTAAACCCAACATCTCGCATGTGCCCCTCACCTCAGCCAAAACTGAGACCGCACTCTCGCGAATTTTGATTTCAACTCGAGCCTTTTGGGAGATCTCATTGAGTGCACTCACCAACCCACCTCGAGTCAAGTCTCTCAAACAATGTATTTGAACTCCCGCCTCAACTAACGCCAAAACCATCGGCGATAACGGCGCACAATCACTTCTAATGGTAGTCTCAAATTGAAGTCCTGACCGCGCTGCCATGATGGCAATGCCGTGGCGGCCGAGATCACCACTAATTAGCACACGATCTCCCACGCAAACGCTACTCGGCTCAATTTTCAGTGAATGCTCAATTACTCCTACACCAGCCGTATTGATGTACACTCCGTCGCCTTTGCCTTTTTCGACAACTTTAGTATCACCAGTAACTATTTTAACACCCGAAAGGTCTGCCGCGATTTTCATCGAGCGCACAACTTTAATCAAACTCTCTATTGAAAATCCTTCTTCTAAAATAAACCCAGCACTCAAATACTGGGGCCGAGCGCCACTCATCGCGAGATCGTTTACCGTTCCAAAAACCGCAAGCCGACCGATGTCTCCACCCGGAAAAAAAAGTGGGTTCACCACATAAGAATCAGTCGTAAACGCAATGCGCCCCGAAGGCATCGGTAGCTGTGCACTGTCGTGCTCATTTGACAAAAATTCATTCGTGAACTCTTTGGCAAAGAGTTCTTGTATGAGTTTTTGCATCGTGCGACCGCCGCCGCCATGAGCCATCACGATTTTTTCTTGAGCAGAAAACCCGGTGTGAAAAGGAATGGGGCAATTGAGAAATTCAGTCATGACTCGACACTCCTTCGATAGCGATAATAAGCCGAACACGCACCTTCTGACGAAACCATCGGCGCTCCCATCGGATTCTCAGGATTACACGAAACACCAAATGAAGGGCACTGCGAAGGTTTTCTCACCCCCTGAAGAATCAAGCCACTCATGCACTGAGGATTTTCTAAGCTCGTTTCATCTCTTAAATTAAATTTCTTTTCAGCATCAAATTTTTCGTATTTTCGAGCCAGCCTAAGTCCACTTTCAGGAATGGTACCTATGCCTCTCCAATTCTTGTGAAACACTTCAAAGACTTCACCTAAGAGTTTTTGTGCGTGAAGGTTTCCCTCAGCTCTCACCGAACGCGTGTACTGATTTTCGAGGGCAAAATTTCCTGACTCTAACTGAAGCACACACATCAAGAGTCCCTGCAAAATATCAAGAGGTTCAAACCCCGTAACGACAATCGGCACTCGGTACTTGGTCACCAATGGCTCATAGCCTGCCATACCCATCACCGTACACACATGCCCCGGAGCGAGAAACCCCTGCACTCGATTTTCAGGCGACGACAAAATCGCGTCAATTGCAGGCGGTACCAAGACCTGTGACACGAGCAATGAAAAATTCGTTAACCCAAGTTGAGCGGCGTTCATCGCAGCCATCGCATTCGCCGGGGCGGTGGTCTCGAAACCAACGGCTAGAAAAACCACTTCTCGCTCACGATTGTCTTGTGCCACTTTGACAGCATCAAGCGGAGAGTAGACAACTCGCACATCAGCACCCTCGGCTTTTGACTTCAACAAATCGGTTGAAGTACCGGGCACCCGAAGCATGTCACCGAACGAGCACAGAATAACATTCTTATTCAAAGCGAGGTCTATCGCCGAATCAATCACAGAAACTGGAGTCACACAGACCGGACAGCCGGGACCGTGTATGAGATTGACTTGGTTCTTTAGAAGCTCATCAATGCCATACTTAACTATTGAATGGGTCTGTCCTCCGCAGATTTCCATGATATTCCACGACCGGGTCGCAGCACGAGAAATCGCATTCACATACTCTTTGGCCAGCGAAGCATCTCGATACTCGTCAATGAATTTCAAATTCATAAAGGCATACCTGCCTTTTTTTCGGCAAACTCTTCATTTTGAGATTTGAGATAGTCAAAAACAAATTGAGCTTCAACTTCGTCAATGACCGAAAGGGCAAACCCAACGTGAATGAGCACGTAATCACCGACTCTGGCCTCGGGCACAAAAGCCAAACTCACTTCTTTGACTACGCCGCCGATACTCACCCGTCCAACGGCAGTCAACTCACTTTCATTACCCAACTCAGGAAGCGAAATTTCAATGAGCTTTGCAGGAACTGAAAGACACATGATTAAAACCTCTTTATTCTATACTCACCACTCAACCCACCGAACACCCAAATGCCCGACTGGCCGCCTGGCCAACAGAAAGGCCCCCATCATTGGGAGGCACCCGATGGTGCCAATAGGCAGCAAACCCCATTTGCTGAAGCCGATCAATAGCCAGTTCAGAAAGTACGCGATTTTGAAAGCACCCTCCCGTCAACAAGATACGGCTAACCTTTGAACGCTGAGCCATGACGCCAATCGCATGAGCGAGAGTCAGATGAAACTTCAGTGAGATTTCAGAAACATGAACCCCAAGTTCTTGATCTTTGATGACTTCCTGAATGAACGAACCCCAGTCAACTGTACCATCAGTACCGATTGACACCGAGTAGGGCCGAGGCAAATCGCCGCCGGCTAACAAAACCTGCGCAGCCAATGCCTCAATTCTCATTGCAGCTTCGCCTTCATAGCGACTCACCTGCACCACACCGAGTAGAGCAGCCACGCCGTCAAAGAGTCTACCCACACTGCTCGTTAAGGGCGAATTGATTTTTTTCTCTATCATCGTATGAATGAGCACGAGGTCGTGATCACTTAACCCGTGACCGAACCGCGAGCAAAGCGCAAGAAACCGGTCAAGATCTCCGCACGCAAGCTCTCGCATCATGCTCACGGCCGAAAGCCTCGGCTCTTTCACCGCCTTTTCGCCCCCAGGAAGCGCAAACTGCCGAAGACTGCCCACGTGTTCGAATCCTTGTGAATGAACGACCAAGAACTCTCCACCCCAAATCGAACCGTCGAGCCCGTAGCCACTTCCATCCCAAGCGACACCGAAAACAGCCTCGGCCTTCTCACGAGCCAGACCAAGCGCTAGTTCATTATCTACCAAACACGATAAAACATGAGCGTGGTGATGTTGAACCAAAACCCGAGTTAGCCCCACCCATTCTCGCGATTCGAGAATTTGGCTCGTGAAATATTCCGGGTGGCGATCACAGGCAAACTGAACTCGGTCAGCACCAAAATTTTCTACAGCTTTCGATAGGCCCGTTTCATAATCATCACGAGCGTTGACCGAATCGAGATTACCAAAGTGGGGCATTAAATTTATATATCTATTATTTAATAATGATAAGGTGTTTTTTTCCTGGCCACCCAAACCAATGATGAAGTTTCCCGGAACCTTCAACCCCAATTCTAACTTCAAGGGGGCATAACCACGCCCAGCCCGAAAAACGGTTTCTTGACCCGATATTTCGCGCACAACCGAATCGTCGACACGAGAAACGATTTTGCGATCATGAACTAAAAACCCATCAGCAACACCAAAGAGAACACGCAAGGCTTCAGATTTTTCAAAACAAATCGGCTCGTCAGCAATGTTTGCGCTCGTCACCACTAATGGCCTACCAAACGCTTTCATGATCAGGTGGTGAAGCGGCGTATAGGGCAATAAAACGCCCAAAGTAGAAAGCCCTGGTGCGACAGTATCAGCTATAAAGCGATACTCACCCACTCGGTTCAACAGAACAATCGGAGCCCCCACGCTCGCGAGCATTCGCGACTCAACATCAGACAATGCACAGAGTGCTCGCACTTCACTCACACTCGCAATCATGACTGCAAACGGTTTACTCTCTCGCTTCTTTCGTTCTCGAAGTCGCTGCACGGTCTTGTTGGCCCCAGCATCACAAACTAAATGAAATCCACCAATACCTTGAATGGCTAGAATTTGGCCCGCATTCAAGGCATCAACCACACCTAGCAGGGCTTGTTCGCGAGTTGAGACCACACCACCGCCACCATCTATCAACGTCAATGACGGCCCGCACTCAGGGCAAGCGTTGGGTTCGGCATGAAAACGCCGATCACTCGGATCATCGTACTCAGCTTGGCAGCTGTCGCACATTTTGAACTCACCCATACTGGTATTCGCCCGATCGTAAGGCAGCGCCTTTATGATGCTATACCTCGGACCACACTCAGTACAATTCGTGAACGGATACTGAAAACGCCGATTTTTGGGATCAAAAATCTCTAAACAGCATTTCCCACAGGTCGCCAAATCGGGCAAAATTTCTGCATCAGATTCACCGTCGGGCACCGCAACAACACTCGAAGTCAGAATGCTGAACTCGTGATCATTTTGAAGTTCGATTTGCCAGCTCTCATTTTTTCGCAAACTCGCATTTCGCGGAAGCTCACTACTCAAGCGCGAACTGAATGCATCGACTGAAGTCAGTAGCCCCTCAACTTCAATTTGGACACCTTTTTTCGTATTTTTGACAAACCCAGAGAGGCTTAACTCGCACGCTAGCCGATAGACAAAGGGCCGAAACCCAACCCCCTGAACTCGCCCCTGCAGGTTAAATACTTTTCGAATCTTCATCTCATCTAATTCGCAACCGAACCCAGTCGAACGTAGTCAAGCCACGCATCTAAGCCCTGGCCAGTCTTCGCACTCAAACACAAAATCGGAGCGGCTGCGTTCACACCGCGTATGTGCTGAACACAGGTCGCAAAACTGAACTCTAGATACTGAACCAGGTCGATCTTAGTGATGACAATGAGATCAGCCTCATGAAAGAGTAACGGGTACTTCGATGGTTTGTCTTCACCCTCGGTTGTCGATAGTATGGCAACTTTTCGGCTTTCTCCCAAATCAAACGACGCTGGACACACCAAATTACCCACATTCTCAATGATCAGGTGACTAAACTCTGGCTTCACAAATTCACCCAACTCGCCTCGAATCATCGCAGCGTCTAAATGGCACGAACTTGCTGTATTCAATTGCTTGACCTTCGCGCCAGCGGCCTCAAGCCTCTTAGCATCAAAGTCTCGTTCTTGATCTCCAACCAGAATGCCAAGGTTGATCGAGTCCTTCAAGCGAGTACTCGTTTTTTCTAAGAGCAGCGTTTTTCCAGAGCCCGGAGCACTCATCAAGTTGAACACCAACAGCTTGTGATCTAAAAACCATTGGCGATTGGTTTCTGCAATTTTGTTATTCTTATCTAAGATCGACGTCTTAACTTCAATTTTTCGAAATTTTAAATTTTCTTTTTCTCTTCGAATCTCTTCAAATGCGACTTTATTGGCTTGTTGGCAACCGCAGTCTATACACATAAATCAACCTTTCTCAGCGTTCAACTCTGTCACAGAACATCTAAGTCAATGATTCGAAAGTCTCGACCCAGTTTCACAAAATCTAAAATCAATTGAGCTTCTTCTAAGATCGACCCTTTGCAAACTTCTGGAAAGCAAAATTCAAAACAGTGCCGATCGACACCGCTCAATTCTCCGAGCTCTAAATGAATTTTGACCACCCGCTCAAATTTTTCTCGCACCGCAATTTCGGCAACCTGTTCGACAAGCGCCGTTGCTAATGAAAGCTCATGCATCGAACACCTTCGACACTTCGTTGAGTGCAGCCGCTAAGTTCAATCTTGCTGCTGGCGTCAAACCTTCTTCTAGATTCCATTCGTAACCCAAAACTGCCAATAGAAAGGTTCGAGGCATTCGTCCATATAACTTCTGACACAAATTCAACACAGCACCAGGGCTCATCGAGTGGCTGGTAAACGCGAATTCGTCTTCGGGGGTCACCTCTCGAAACTGGTATGGCCAACTAACCCCTTTTTCTTGGCTAGCGTCAACAAAGACCACGATCTCATACTCAGAAATAAGCAGGGCGTCTTCAACGTTGAGTTGATAATTCGAATCAAACGCCGCCCAAGCAGGTAAACTCTTCTTCTGAAGCTGCTCAATCACTTCGACCCCCAACGCATCGTCTCGACGCCCCGGGTTGCCGATTCCGTAAAATAAGACACGGTCACTAGGCTTTCGAGCCAATACTTCGAGGTTCAAGTGCCTGCTCCGTCAAAGTCACCCACATTTTTAATTCTGCGGTCAAGTTGATTGCCGTCCAAATCCTGCAAGACCAGCTCTAAAGGCATCTGCCCAACTGCATGAGTCGCACAACTGAGACAAGGGTCGTAGGCACGGATAGCAACTTCGACTTGGTTCAGCATTCCCTCAGGAATTTCCTTATGACCGTTGATCACCTTTTGTGCAACCCAAGTCACCCCGCGATTCATGGCCTCATTATTACTCGTCGTTGAAACAATCAAATTACATAGGGTGATCTGGTCATTTTGGTCGACACGGTAATGGTGAAATAAAGTGCCTCGCGGGGCCTCAAGAACCCCAACCCCTTCGCCCGACCTCTCACCGGTTTTGACCAGTTCTCCGTGAATGATATCGGGATCTTTCAAAAGCTCGCGAATCATCTCAATGGCATGCAACGCTTCAATGAGCCTTGCCCAGTGCATGTGCATCGACATGCCATTGGGTTTACCTTGAGTATAGGCTTTGTACTGCTCAAATTCTTTTTGTGCTAACGGAGTCGGAATGAAGTCACAAGTGTTGAGCCGCGCTAGTGGGCCCACTCGATACCAACCCTTTTCAGAGCCCAGCGAAATAATGTGTGGAAACTTCATGTAAGTCCAACTGCGAACTTCTTCTGTGATGTAGTCGGAATAGTTTTGATAATCGACTTGATCAAAAATCTTTGCGCCGTCGCTATCAACGGCTCGCAAAACGCCGTGATACAAATCAAGAGCCCCATCTTTTCGTACTAAGCTCAAGTAATTTGATGAAAATGCGGCAAAACCATCAATGAATTCGTGGTTCTTCTTGTGATAACCTTTGAACAATTCAAGACCCTCTTGAATCCAGTCAACCATCAGGTCAACGTTAAATTCTGGAGTCCCCACCAACAACTGGTCGCGCTCTTCGGGCGTCAGTCTCTTATTCACTCCCCCCGGAATGGCTCCGGTGCCATGAATTTTCTTTCCAGCCGTCAGGTGAATCACAACTTGGCCAAATTTTCGCATCAAAACAGCTTTTTTAGCAATCTCGGGAAATGCACCAATCACGCCGATGATATTTCGCTTGAGAGGATCTGAATTGACACCGAACAAGAGATCGGGCGAAGCCAAATGAAAAAAATGTAAAACATGAGACTGAAAAAACTGACCGTAATGCATGAGTCGGCGCATTTTGTCAGCCGTAGCAGTTAACTCACCCGATGAGGTGCCCACTATCACATCCATTGCTTTTGAGGCACACAACTGATGACTGACCGGACAAATGCCACAGAGCCTTTGCACAAGCACTGGCGCTTCCCAAAAGGGACGCCCCTGCACAAAGCGCTCAAACCCTCGAAATTCAACGATATGAAGCCTACTTTGAACGACCTGATTATTGTCATCAAGCTTGATCGTGACCTTGCCATGCCCTTCGACTCGAGTAATCGGTTCTATGGTTATTTTTCTCATTTTTAGTCGTACCTCACTAAATCAAAATTGAGTTCATCGAGAGATTTTCCGGCGATCAAAAGATTCAAGGCTTCCCACAGGAGATCAGCTCTTGGTGGGCATCCAGGTAAGTACCCATCGATCTTCACAATCTCATGACAGGGGTAGACTCGATCGAGTAACATCGGAATTTCTTCATCGTTCGGTATTTGAGAACTTTTGCTGTCTACAGTCGGGCCAGTTAAGAAAGCCTCTTTAAATAATTCAGCTACCGGAATGCCATTTCGAAGAGCGGGTAAACCACCAGTAATGGCACATTGGCCGACCGACACTAAAATTTTGCAGTGTTTTCTAAAGTCTCTCAACACCCTGACATTTTCGCTATTGCAGCAACCGCCTTCAATCAGGCCAATGTCACACATTTGAGTGAACTCTTTAATATCGTCGATCGGTGATTTGTCGAAAGTGACCAACTCTACTAGATCTAAGATTCGCTCATCAATATCGAGAAGTGACATATGGCATCCGAAACAGCCCGCAAGTGAAGTGGTCGCCAGCACTAATTTTTTCTTTTTCATAGCTGTTTACCATCCTTCTCATGTTTGCGATCAAACCGCCTCTGACCAATGGGCACCCGAAAGCCAACACGTTTTTGAATCAATGCGCCTACCGGGCAAATTTCCATCGCTTTTTTTGCCGTCGCTTCTGAGACCGCCTCCGGATCAGTGACATCCACGGTGATTCGAACATCACTTCCCCGGCGCATGAATCCGAAAATTTCATGCCCATCTTTCGCACGAACCCCGCGAACACAGCGCAGGCACTGAATGCAACGCTTATGCTCGATAAATAAGTGCGCCATTCGCGCTTCAACCTTCTGAACCGGAAACAAAAACGGATATCGAGGCACCACAATTCGATAGTGATGGGCCAACTCTTGCAATTCGCAATTACCGCTCTTTTCACAGCTAGGACACATGTGATTGCCCTCGACAATGAGCATTTCTACTAGAGCTCGTCTAAGATCAGTGAGCTCAGCGGTTTCATTCTCTACGACCATGCCGTTGACCGCCGGACTCGTACAACCAGGCACAAATCGCCCTCCAACCTTTACCGTACAAACGCGGCAAGTTCCGGCAGGACTCAAACTTCGAAAATCACAAAGGGTCGGAATAAATAGTCCATTCTCGCGCGCGGCCTGAACAATGCTCTGGCCCTCTTTGGCAACACACTCTTTTCCGTCAATCGTTAGACTAATTTGGCCTTGTTCCATCTACCACCTCACTATCAATTTCAAGATTGGGTTTTCGGTTAGCAGCTACGCAAGAATCAATCACAGCAAACTTCAAATCAAACTGCGACAAGAAGTCGACATCTGCTCGAACTTTCTTTTGATAAATCTCAGTGAAATTTCGAATAGTACTCAACAACGGGTGCGGTGAGCTCTGACCCAATCCGCAGCGCGAGGTGGCTTTAATCGTTTTGCCGAGCTGCTTTATATTTTCAATATCAGCGGCGGTTCCGTTTCCAACCATGATTTTCTCTAGTGCCTTAATTAGAAGGGTATTGCCCGTTCGGCAGGGAACACAGAAACCACAGCTTTCATCTTCAAAAAACTCCATGTAGTTGTGAACAATCGACAGAAGATCGCGTTTTTGACCAAAAATAGTGACGGCGCCACCAGTCGATAGATCAGAAAAACAAAGTTTTCGATCGAATTCATTCTGCGAAATACACTGGCCTGATGGCCCCCCCACCTGAACCGCTAAAACATCTTTCGCGCCACAAATTGCCAAGAGCTCGCGAATCGACATTCCCCACTCCACTTCGTAAATCCCCGGTCGTTCACAATCACCCGCGACACTGAGAACTTTCACGCCACTCGATGCTGGGGTGCCCATTTTTCTAAACCAAGCAGCACCGTTTAAAATGATTTTTGCGGCGGCTCCGAAAGTCTCAACATTATTGACGATGGTTGGCCTTCGAAGGTATCCCGAAGTCACCGGATACGGCGGTCGATTTCTCGGCTGACCTCGCTTACCCTCAGCCGACTCAATGAGCGCCGACTCTTCGCCACAGATGTATGCACCAGCTCCAACTTTAATCTGAATATCAAAACTAAACCGAGTGCCTAATATTCGGCGGCCCAACAAATGTTCTTGGCGCATCTTTGTCAGAACATTCTCTAAATAATCCTTCAAATAGGCGTACTCGCCCCTCAAATACAAAATTCCGTGTTTGGCTTCGATAGCATAGCCAGCGACTGCCATTCCCTCAAAAATCAATTCAGGCATTTCGGTAAGCAGCACTCGATCTTTAAACGTACCGGGTTCACCTTCATCAGCATTGCACATGACATAGCGAGTTTCAGACTCGGCAGCCCGACAAAAACCCCATTTTTGGCCCGTATCAAAGCCAGCACCGCCGCGCCCTCTCAAACCAGACTGTTTGACTTCATCGATCACTTCGAGCGCTCCGTGATTCATCGCAGCTTTTAATGCGGTACCTGGTTCAAAATCGGTAAAGAACACTGGCCCTCGAACTCGAATGTGATTAGACACTTCAGCATGAATTTCTTCTAGTGCATTTTTACCATCGCCAAGCGACTCAACGAGATCTCGCACGGGCCGATTGGCTTTCATACCAGCGACTATTTTTGTGACTTTCGCGTCAGTCATTCGGGTGAAAACTACATCATTAATTAGAATCGCAGGCTCTTGATCGCACATGCCAATACAAGAAGTTGTTCTCAAACCGATCTGCCGATCACTCGTCGTTTCTCCGAATGAGATGCCCACCTCTCTTTCGAATGCCTTGACTATCGCATGAGAACCCGCCATCTCGGCAGTCGCACTAGTGTTCACATAAACTGTGTAATTACCCCGATGAGTGCGCGAAAGAAAATGATAGAATGTAGCAACTCCCTCAACATGAACGCGCGAGAGATCCATTTCTTCGGCGATGAGAGTGATTACTTGCGGCGACAAGTGCCGCCATCTACTCTGACATTCGCGCAAAACAGCCAAAAGTTGTGTTCTATCACCGCGAACCTGATCAATGATTTCGATGATGACATTTCGAGTTTCGTTCAAATCAAGAATCGTTCTCTCGTTCATGCAGAACATTTAACCACAAAATTGCGTACGGCTCTATTATTTTGAGAAATTAATTACCGACGCCAACAGAATTTTGCTCCGTTCAAGTAATCGATCACATAATCTAAGCGACAGAGATGGCGCAATCTGTGTTTGAAATATGGCAATACCATCCTGATCACAGCAGGTGTGTGTTTCTTGATATCGTGAAAAAGAACGATACCGCGGTTTTGCGATTTTGCCAATTCTAACACTCTTGTCGCGACTGATTGAGGATCAGGGTCTGCCCAATCCAGCGAGTCAATGTTCCAATAAATGTGAACCATTCGATTGTCGGCAATTCTGTCTCGTATGACGGGATCTTCATCTCCTTCTCCATAAGGCAAGCGAAACAATCCGACACGCGCTTGAATGATCTCTTCTAGTTTATTTTTTGCCTGCGTAATCTCTAACTCAAGATCAGCACCAGCCTCCATCAAATTGGCATGCGACCAAGAGTGACAAGCAACCAGGTGCCCCTCTGACAACTCAGCCGAAACTTTATCAGGCAGCGCGACGCTCGACGAAACCACTTGAAAAAAGGTAGTTTTTTGGCCATTTTCTTTCATGATTGAGATAATCGCCTCGGTGGTTTCGCCAAAATCAGGTCCGTCATCAAAAGTGAAAGCAAAGGTTCTTCGCGGAAATTCTTCTCCCGACAGATTTCCATTTTCACCGGCTGAGGGATAGACAGTGAGCTCTGACCTCACCGACAGACGGTCAATTGACTGCCTGGCTACCGCCCTAGGTAACACCCGATCAAAAGCCAACCAACGTGCGTCGAGTTGAAATCTGTATAAATAGTCACTCCAAGACAACAAATGAGACGTTTCTGTCACCTGTTTTTTTTTCTTAATGCCTTGCGCCGGCAAAACTCGCGATAGGTGTTGTTCGTGAAGCAATGAACGCAAGAACTGCAATCTTCGATACTCAACCACTTGCCAAATACTCTCGCTCGGCTCTAACCGCAAAAACCGAAGATCAGCGAGCTCTAACTGCTCTTTCACTTGCTCAAGGGTCCGATCCCGAAGCCCAGCACTCTCGCTCACAACCGAAAGTACCGGTAAGCGCTCTGCTGAAACTTGCTGAATAGTGAAATAGGCAACCAGGCAACAACCGAAAAAAAAAGCTCTCATCACAAATTTGAAACCCGCACAATCGCTAGCAGTCATTTCTACCCCCTTTGCCCACAGCTCTATCGATGACTCTGACCTGAACGTGAACTGAACTCGTCTCGCAAAAATTCGAACCCATCAAGTCCATCACTGGTCTTAAAATATCTTGCGAAATCTGAAACCATGAACGCATGCCCGTAGGTCTGCGGCACCCAGGCCGCAAAACGGTCTGAGCGATCAAGAGACAATTGAAAAATTCCATCAGGCCCATAAACTAATTTTTCGTGTTCGACCGGCGATATGGTTCCAAACATCGACGACATCACAAAATCACGGCTACCTTGTAAAATCGAGAATCGCCAACCCGGGTAATGCTTTGCCAACTCAACCACTGGCCTGGCCATCAAGCCCGAATGTTCACCCAGGCCTGCGCCGATTTCATTGAGTCCGGCCTTGAAATCGAGCTGCATTTGATCAGAGAACTTATCCCAAAAATGGTCACCAAAATGTAGTCCAGGTGAGTCGGCGATGAGAAATTTTTGAACATTCCGAGCTCGCGCCCCCAACTGCTCAGTTAGCCATCGATCAAATTCACCTAAGTTGACCAACGCTCCAATGGCTCCTGCAGAAGAGCCCGCCAAAACTACACGGCGAACACGTGACATTTCAAACCACTTCTCTTGCGCCCACTGAGCAATCGCCAATCGAAAATTATTTCTTCCTACATGGTGTACCTGACCAAAGGCATAGTTCGCCACATGGGTACCGATATGAACATCACCCGTACAATACGGGAAATAAACGAGAGTCGCTTCGGCTAACGGATTGAGTTCTGGGTCTTCAGAGAGAAACCCTCCAGGCTCAATCGGAAACGGCAACTGGTGAATCCAGGCCATGGGCGTCGGTCCAAAGCAAGTAGTCGAGTTCCAGCACGCCCCTCCCCCCATTAAATCAACGGCAATCAGATCTGACCTACCTGGACGAACAAAAACGCTATAAGGCGTTCCATCTCCACAAACTGCACCATCGATTTCATGTTTTTCCCAATTGGCAAATGAGTTTGAGATTGTACAAAAAAAGACAAGACTACCCACCAGACCACCCAGCAGGCGCGCGTGCGCCCACTCGGCAAAGCCGTATTTTTTTATCATTAGTATTCCCCTCACCTAAAAGTGTAGACGAAAAATGGGAGGGTGCAAGAATGGTCAGCGATTAAACAAAATAAATTTATCTATATATGTCGTTTACTGGACAACGCAAAAGTCAGTTAGGTGCAGATGCAAAAAATAAAAAAGCCCCCACTCTCATCCTTGAGAGCAGAGGCTTAATCGGTTCAAACTCAACAAACGAGACTACTTACGTGCGACTAGCTGTCGATCGTAGGCATCGAGCCCATCAAATCGTGTTCTCGTCGCGGAGCCGGCTTAATCATTCCACGCTTGCGAAGCTTTTCGACCAGAGTCGTGCGATTCATGTGCAGAAGTTCGCTTGCGCGATTTTTATTATTGCTAGTACGAGCCAGGGCTTGATCAATTAAATGATTTTCAAAAGCATCAACAATTGCCTTCAAATCAAGACCCAAATTAGGAAGAACCATTCTCGGAAATTCCCAACCCGAGATGGCGCCAGTGGCCTGCGGCTGTTCTTCGACGAATTTTTGAAAAATCCTATGAGGAAGATCACCCAAATCAACAGTACCTTGGCCTTTTAGGATCACTAGGCGCTCCATCAAGTTTTCAAGTTCCCGCACATTGCCTGGCCAATCATAAGCCATCAAAGCATCAAGAATTTTTCCGACCGGAGCCTCAACTGTGTGCCCAGTGAGATCGTTAAATTGTTTTACGAAATGATTGATTAAAATAGAGACGTCAGTTCTACGCTCGCGAAGTGACGGAACGCGAATCGGTATCACATTCAAGCGATAATAGAGGTCTTCGCGAAATTCTTTCTTGCTGGCTGCGGCCTCAAGATCACGATTGGTAGCCGCGATAATTCGGACATCGACTTCCATCGTCTTCGATGAGCCAACTGGCTCAAATTGTCTGGTCTGAAGTACGCGCAACAATTTCGATTGCAGTTGAAGTGGCAGTTCGCCAACTTCATCTAAGAACAAAGTTCCACCGTGAGCCATCTCGAAACGACCGATTCGAGTTTGCATAGCACCAGTGAAAGCTCCTCTCATGTGGCCGAAAAGTTCGGCTTCTAAGAGTTCTGCCGGAATCGCGGCACAATTGACGACGACAAGCGGCTGCGAAGCACGATTTGAATTTTCGTGAATGGCTCTTGCCACGAGTTCCTTGCCAGTTCCACTTTCTCCTGTTATCAGAACTGTGCTGTCAGTCTGTGCGACTTTTTCGATTGTGTTAATGACGTTTTGGATTGCTTGACTTTCCCCGACTAGAGGCGACTTGAACGTGAGCATCAATGCTCCTCCTTTGTTGACCCATCCTTGAGTACATGAGTTTGTTGAACCGTTTTATTAGATACCCCCCGGGTATCTGATAATAAAAAGGCTAAGCAAGTTTTGCCGCTCTGTCAAAATTTTTTCTAAGATATTATAAGATAAGAAAAAAAAACCAATGATCTAGAAGGCATAGCCAAAACTAAATCCCGCCCAGAGCGACAAATTACTGCTGATCATTGCGTAAGCGGTCGCCCGAAACAGAAAACCGGCATCGCCGCGGTCTTCAAAACCTAATCCGGCCGTCGGAATAACCGCTCCCGACGAAAATGTGACGTTGCCAACTTTTGGGCTCGTGCCCACGACCGAATTCGCATTTGCCAACAAAGTAATTCCGCCAGTAGCAAAAACTGAAGACTCATCTTTGGCAAAATAATAATTAAAATACGCAGGAATTAAAAGTGCTGTTGAGCCCAAACTATTCGAAACAGTCCCGAACGAAAAGCCAGCAGCCGTCACATCACTCATCGCTCGATCATAAAAAATACCATAGAGAAGGCCTCGGCCCAAAATTTCGCCACCCACCACATTGGGATTACTGAGTCGCGTTTGCTCTCTCGCGACAGCAACCGTTGAAAACAAAGTAAATGCGGCCAAAATCACCAAAAACAAGCGCAAAACCGATGTTTTTTTCATATTCGTTTTCCTCACTGAAAGAGCCAAAGTACCGATCTTGTCCATTTTTCTGAATTCAGATCACCACGAAAAATACCCCACGCTAGAGTCAAAATTCCCAAGAAGCCGCCGGTACTCAAGCAGATCCACTGCCATTTACTTTTCTTACGCCGAAAATGAAAAGTCAGGTCAGCTAGCACAATCATCGCGGGTACAGCAATATAGGGAAACGCTTTCACGCCAATAAAAAGATAGTACATTTCGACTTGATTGTAACGTGAAGCGAAAACGATAGCAAATCATTGCCATCACCCGTGCAGTCCAAAGGCCGCCAAGAATTCGACTTACACTCAATAGAAATAAAAATGGCGCCACCGATAATTCGATGGCGCCATAAATGTAAATTCAGCCGCTTTCGACTAGTAACTATTTTACCGATTTCAGGGCGTTCACTTTATCAGTTCGTTCCCAAGTAAATTCAGAATCAGTGCGACCAAAGTGTCCGTACGCAGCAGTTTTAGAATAAATAGGTCTCAACAAATCGAGACTTTCGATGATTCCGGCTGGTCGAAGCTGAAACACTTCTCTAGCTGCCGCTTCAAGTTTTGAAATAGCCACTTTTTCAGTTCCATAGCCATTAACCATCACACTGACTGGTTCAGCCACGCCGATAGCGTAAGCTAATTGAACCAAACAACGATCAACCAAGCCAGCTGCTACCAAATTCTTGGCAACATATCGAGCCATGTAACAAGCTGATCGATCGACCTTCGATGGATCTTTGCCTGAAAAAGCACCACCACCGTGCGCGCCATGGCCTCCGTAAGTGTCGACGATAATTTTGCGGCCAGTTAAACCACAATCACCCATCGGACCCCCCACCACGAATCGGCCAGTCGGATTGATTAAATATTTCGTTTTTGAATCTAAGAAGCTTGAAGGAATGACCTTCTTAATCACTTCTTCTCTCACCACTTCTTCGATTTGACGATGAGTCGCTTTTTCATCATGTTGTGAGCTGACGACAACGGCATCAACACGCTTTGCTTTTCCATTTTCGTATTCGATCGTGACTTGAGTTTTTCCGTCAGGTCGTAACCAAGCAGCGGTTCCGTTTTTTCTGACATCGGTCAGGCGCATGGCAAGCTTATGCGACCAATCAATCGTCAACGGCATGAACTCTTCGCTTTCACGAACCGCATAACCGAACATGATGCCTTGATCGCCTGCACCTTGCTCGCGACTGTTGTGCATACCTTCGCCAGCCGTCACACCTTGAGAAATGTCTGGAGACTGACGATCTAGTGTGACCATCACTCCACAAGTCTTGTAATCGAACCCTTTATCTGAAGAGTCGTACCCAATTTTTTTGATCGTTTCGCGAGCAATGTGGGCGTAATCAACGCGTGCATTCGTGGTGACTTCACCGGCAACTACCACCAAGCCAGTTGTCACTAAAGTCTCACAAGCCACACGAGACCTTGGGTCTTGTGTTAAAAGGGCGTCTAATACTGCATCTGAAATCTGATCTGAAATCTTGTCTGGGTGCCCTTCGGTGACTGACTCAGAGGTAAAAAGGTAATTTCCATTCATATGTTATTGTCTCTTTCCTTTAAAAAAAATCCGAATCTGCTGTCTAATAACCCCAACAAGGCCCCAGAATAACCAAGATAAGCAAAGTGAGAACCACTTCGACTTGGCTTGGCTAAATCAGAGATCACGGATTTTTCGCGATGATTTAACTTCACTTCTTGCTAACGACAAACGAACTAAACCCCAAAGCCTGGCACCTAAAACGCCCCCAGCTTCGTTAAATTAGTCTTTATGTATCGCAAACTTAGGCGTTGTTCCTTTGTTTTGCTGTTCTTTTTTTCGACCCTTGCCTTTATTGCGTTTTTTCACATTGCGGGCGTTACGAGTTTTTCCGGTTCTTGATGACATGACATTCTCACTTTCTAAATTGCCTTCCTCGAATAGCCTTGGCCTAAGCGTTTTGTCAACACCAACAACGCACGAAGCGGGTATTCTTATTGCAGAAATTCACCAAACCTATGGCAAACCAAACTATCGAAAAGCCCTCACGACGGTCATTATTCATTTCACTTAGCCTGAGACTACCCCTCGCCCTACTGAGCACAGGCCAAATAGACCTAGCCTATTCAGCCGAGCAGGCCCCAGTTCAAGCCACTAGTCAGCGATTACCCGCATTGCGAATTTCAATCGGCGAACAGCGGCTTCTGCATTTTGAAAAAATCCATCAGTACACGATCGGCTCTGAGTCCGTAATTCATGCTAAGCGCCTCGAAAAAAGCGATCACCTCATGATCAAGGGCATTTCAGTCGGAAAAACCGACCTCTGGGTTTGGACTGAACCCAACCTTGTGAAAATGCGGTCGGTCATCGTTAATCCTTTGAGATACCCCTCACAAAATTCGAGAAGAAGCTCAAATCAGACAGGGCAAGACGAATCATTAGATTCAGTCAACTTGCCCGAAAGCCTACTCGCCGAAACCGAAAGCTTGCAAGAAATCGAGGTTACCTATGGCAAATCGACCCTTTTACTCACCGGAGAGCTGAATACCGAAGAAGAAGCAAAAAAAATCGCCACTCTCAAGCTAGCTTTTCCATCAATGATCGACGACCAAACAACCGTATCGTCAAAACTTGCTAGGATCGGAAAAAATAAACTCGAAAACTGGCTTGCCGACTCAAAAAATCCTTATCAACTGAAAGTGACGGTCACAGATCAGAGGCTCAAAATTGAGGGCGATGTGCTCAAATCTGACTCAAAGAAGACCTTAGAAAAAACCGTTCACCAACTGGTTCCGTGGTGTGACATCGACTTTGACTCACCGCCAGACAGAGCCCCAACCGTGCACTTGAAGGCCACGATACTAGAACTCGAAACCCACGCATTCAAAAAAATCGGCAGCCAACTTTCACAGACCTCCCCCATTCAGGCGCAGATTTTCTCTCAAGTCTCACTTTCACCAGCCGAATTTGATCTCTGGCTAAGCACCATCGAGGCCGACGGTCAGGCTAAGGTACTTTCAAAACCCGACCTTGTACTCAGAGTACCTGGCGAAGCTGAACTCTTTTCAGGCGGCGAGCTTCCGATACTCAAAAAAAACCACGTGAGCTCAGACATCGAATGGAAGCCCTTCGGCCTTCAACTCAAAGTCAAAATGCAGTCTGAATCGGGCTCTTACCTTCGCCTCGACATTCAAGGCGAAGTTTCAAGCCTAGCGCCTGAGATTTCTTCAACTGAAAACACACCGGGTATTAAAACCAACCGATTTCACTCTCAAGTTGACGCCAAATACGGAGTTCCGCTCCTGCTTTCAGGCCTTCTGCAAAACCGTTCACACTCGCTGAACCAGGGAATACCTTGGTTTCGAAAAATTCCGTTAATAGGGGCGTTTTTCGGCACTGACGAAGAAAAATCTGAAAATACTGAGATTGTGGCCATTCTCTTAATCGAAAAAAACTTGCCCCACGTGAGGCCCGATTCGGTGCGTGTTCGATCTGATCTCACCGAAGCAGCTGCCCGAGAATCAGAGACTGCAGCACCCACTCTATCCCCCGGGCGATTGTGGATTGAACGAAAGGCGATCATTCAATGACCCCTTCGAACACCACAACTGAAGGCCTGCAACAGCTCATCGAAACAGGAATTTTCAACCACTTGCCAATCTGTGATGTGTGCATCACCCCTGTGGTCAACGGCACTACCGCGCAAGTCTTTGTCGACACTGGCGAAGGAATGGTAGAACTGCCCAGCCAAATTTCTCACAGTCAGGTTCAACAATGGGCACTGGGTCTCATGAACAAATCGGGCAGAAGCTGGGATGCCAAGTATCCGTTCATGGATTTTCGCCACATCGATCAATGCGGAGCCTGGCGGGTGCACATCGCCTTTCAACCTGCCTCGGTACATGGGCCCAGCATTTCACTTCGCCGTCTTTCAGTAGGCTCTTCAAGCGCCCGAAACTGGCAACCGACATCACATTTTGAACTCTTGAAAAAAGCTGTCGATAACAAAGAAAGTATTCTGATCGCTGGGGCCACCGGATCTGGAAAAACAACCTTACTCAGTGATCTACTGGGTTATGCCGCGGCCAGCGAGCGCATTTTAGTTCTCGAAGACACTCCAGAAATTTCTACCGCCCACCCCCATGTTTTGAATTTGTCGGCGCGCCCCCCTAATTCAGACGGCATGGGTGAAATCACCTTGCGACATCTCGTTCGTGAATCTCTTCGCATGAGGCCAGATCGAATCATTCTGGGCGAATGCCGAGGTGGAGAAGTTCTCGATTTGCTTCAAAGCCTCAACACTGGACACCGCGGCTCGCTTGCGACACTTCACGCCAACAGCGCAAGAGATGCGTTGCGTCGACTTGAATTACTTTGCTACCTTCAAGCCACCAACCCGCCACCTCATTCTATCATTCGGGATCTCATTGTACACGGCGTTCAGTGGGTGGTGCACTTGCGTCGAAATAACGGTTCGAGAGTGATTTCTGAAATTCTTCGAATTGAGGGGCGCGAAGGAGATACCATCTTGGCTAGGCCCATGTTAGACTAGGGCCCATGTTGCATCCGAAGACTTTCTCAAAACAATTTCACTTAGTGATGTCAGTTGTCTACTTAGTTGGCGGGTTAATCTTTTTCTTTTTACCCAAAGAGCTCTTCTACTTCATTAATGTCGTGCCGACGGTTTTTCACATCGGAAACCCGGTTTCTGAATCAAGCGAATACTTCTGGCTAGCGCTGGCGACCTCGATGATGATCATGCTCAGTTTGATTAGTTTTCTCAGCTACAAAACCAAGTCAGCTGAAACGTTAAAAGCCTTGATGAGCGTTCACGCCCTTTCGAAGATAACGTCAACGCTAGGATTTTTATTGTTAGCACTCAAAGGCCATGTGTTCGCCTATTGGTCTGGAATCATCACCGATTTTCCGCTTTTCTTGATCGTCATTTGGCTGATAACGAAGGTCGACGTAATTACCGAGACTTCGAAAGGTTCTCCTGAAGCATGAGCTCAATTTCAAATCAGCCATTCTGGAATCGACCCGACACCAACCTTTCTCGAGGTTTTCAAGAAGTTTGGTACCTCAAATTTAATATTCCCAATACGCAGTCGGCTCTTTGGCTTCGATTCACTTTGCTCAGCTCTTCGAACCAATTCAGACAAGTCGCCGAACTTTGGGGAATTTACTTTGACCACCAAAATGGAGCGACTTCAAAACTCGCCCTCAAACAAACGTTCGCAATGAGTGCCGCATCTTTCGACCCCCCAGTTATCAAGATCGGACAGTCTACTTTATCGAATCAGGCAACTGACGGGGTGATTCAATCTCGCGGCAAATCGATTGCGTGGAGCCTAAAAACAACCCAGCGCTCGGTAGCATCGTGCAACCTGGTACCCAAACCGCTTTCACAACTAAAACTGGTGAAAAATACGGTTGAGTCGGTCTACGAAGACCTGCTGTTTTCTGGCTGGATCGAAATCGATGGAAATCGAATTGAAATCGACAAAGCCCTCGGAATGCAAGCACACCTGGCTGGCCCAAAGAATGGCCACAACTGGGTCTGGGCCCACTGCAATTCATTCACTGACGAAAAAAATCACCTCAAAGATTTTGTCTTCGAAGGCTTGGCAGCAAGAGCCCGACTTCCGGGTGGCTTGCCCACACCAACGATCACCAGCCTCTATTTTTGGTACCAAGGCAAACCGTACTTTTTTAGCACTCCCACCGATTGGTTTCGCTGCCATCAGAAATTGAAACCAAACTGTTGGGAAATTCAGGCTGAACGAGGCAAGTTGCGATTTCAAGGCACCATCGAATTTGAACTGCGCGATTTTGCGGGAGTCACTTACGAAGACACCGATGGATCACTCTTGTATTGCTCAAATTCAAAACTCTCGAACGCCCGATTTTCGGTTTATGAAAATGGGCGGTTGATTGAAAATTTCGTTTCGAAGCGATCGGCCGCACTTGAAATCGTGAGCCGAGAGAAAAATCTATACACCCCACTACTCGTGTAGCTGCATCAGTTTGCGAATCGCCGAATAGCTCGAGTGCTTTGAAAAGTGATGAACTCTGCCAAAAACCAAGGTCATCATGATCGCCCACATACCGATGACCTCAAAAATCATTTTGGAGATTTCATGAGTCGATTTAGTCGCCTGATGAGTCGTCTTATTTTTCATGTCGATTCTTTCATCACCAAAGCCATTGCGACCACCAGGAGCGAGAGAACAGAGGGTAAAACAAAGAGAAACAAAGGCTTGATCGCCCGAGTGGGTAGCGTCGATAACCCCTTCTTGAGCTCTGAACTCCAATTGATTTGAAACGCCTGAATTGAAGCCCCAATGCGATCTAGGCAGGGCCGCCCATCAAAAAGGCTCGCCCGAATCGAAATGAGCAATTGCTCACGAAAATCGCTCACCCAGAAAGGAAGTGATTTAAACTCGTCGGTTTCATAAGAATGACGCGTTTCAAATCGAAAGGGCCCCCAAAAATCAGCGAGCAAACTCGAATGTTGGGCTAGGGTTTCTAGCGTTTGATTCCAACCTCGGTCGGCGGGCTCACCCGCTTTGATTTGACTCATCAATTTCTCGGCACCTGCCATCAACCAAATCGGCCAATCTTTTTGTGAAGCATTCAAGCCGACTGAAAAAATCAGGTCGATTTCGCGACTAAGAAAATAGGCACCTAACACCGACCAACTCATCGAAAACAGAACAACGCAAAACCACAAGGCACTGTCAGCCGAAATCACATCCAGGAGCGCATAGAGCCCGGCTCCAGTGATCGGAACCAACAAGAAACAAATCCAGATCTGAGCACGAGCTGGCGCCGCTAACGCGTGAGCCTCAGCTAGAGTTTGGTGACTCAGCTCAATCAGCCCTTTGAATCGGTCAAAAACAGGAATGATCGAAGCCCCTCTTTTTCGCAGTTGATCGACACACTCAAAAAGCACCCCACCCCAGGGAGTAGGTAACGACTGAACCGCACTGCCCCAGTTCTCAGGCAGACTCAAGCCCACTTCGAGTCTCGATTTCAGATCTCTGATCACTTCTCGCACTTGCTCAAGCTTTGTTAGCGCGACGAAACTCGGGTTCTCTTTTCTAAAAATGAAGCTACGGAGAGCTGAAACCGAGAACCAGCTCTTTGCTGCCAAGATTAATAGTGCCACCGCGACTGACCAGGCAAAGTAAGATGAAGCCATAAGGTCTTTGCTATTCAAGAGCTATTCCAGCCGGAGAGGACTCGCCTACGGTTGCACTCGGCACTTCTGTTGGCCAAAGCAACTCCAGGCTCTGAGAGAAGGGGCGGCTCCATGCCTGACCAGCCCCTCACAAATGGAGATTACATGGGAACTGAAATTTTTGGAGCTCCCGCGTCGCACGATGCGACATGGCGGGCGACAACACGATGTTGGTCTCTAAAAATTTCAGTTCCCATTTAATCTCTATTTGTGGAGGAAGCCTCAGGCTGGTAGATAACCCCACGCAACCGTCGAATGACTCTCTCTACGCGCCACGCGCTCGCGAGTTCATCAAATTTTTGACTGTACAGGTGGTCTGCCTGGCAAGCGAAACACCAAATCACCTAGGCTACCCAGAAGCCGATCGCACTCCTCGAGGTATTTTTCAGGAACCTGAAGCTCCATATCGCGAAAATGGTCGGTAATCGGACCCGGTAGCGTCGAATAACTGACGATTCCATCTTGAGCTTCGAGAACCGTGTAGAAAAAGGCTGAATCCTCTTTTTTTACACGAACGAAAACCCAATAGACTCCTTTTGAAAATTCTGGGGCTGGATGCAGTTTTTCAGGCATGTTCTTTCCAAGCGTGTTATTTTTTAACTATATGATGGCTTCGACAATTATCGGTAAACAAGAAAAAATTCGAGTACAAACGCTCAGCTCACTCAATCTTTTACTCTCGACTCTGTTTTTAGTGGTCGTTTTGAGTGCCTGTGCAGGTTCTGCGAAAAAACCTGACGAAAAAGAAGCGGCCCCCGCTGCCCCCGCTGCCACTGCCGCCGCGCCAGCTGCCCAGACGCAAAATGACGAGCTGCGAGCCATGCTCCAAAATCTGAACACTCGAATCGACTCGCTCGAAACAAAACTAGGATCATTGAATGAAAAAGTAGATCAGACCAAAGGTCGGGTAGACCAGTCGGTCGCTGCACAAATGATGACGCCTGTTAACAGCCCTGCGAATTCAAAAAAAGGAATTTCTCCCGAAGTCGCAAAACGAAGCGAAGACCCTGAGTTCGGATTCATCACCGATCAAGCGGTCACTGAATTTCGTCGCGGCATGATTTTATTTGAAGGTAGTAAGTACCCAGAAGCCGTTCTGCAGTTCACGTCGTTTCTTGAGCAATTTGCTGATCACGCCCTTGCCGGCAATGTACAGTACTACATTGGCGAATCTTATTTTCGCCAAAAAGAGTACAAACTAGCAGCTCAAGAATTTCAACGAGTCTTGACTTCATACGATCGCAGCCCCGCGATCTCAATGGCTCTGAAAGGGTTAGTACAAACTTCAGATTCTCTCAAAAACGAAAAAGAAGCCTCACACTATCGACAAACACTGCTTTCATTGTTTCCGCAGTCACCGGCCGCCGGAGAACTCGCCAACGTAAAAATCAGTGCAACACCAGCGCCCGCGGCCGTTTCAGCGGCAGCCGCTCCCACAGCATCGGGCGGAGCCTCAGCCGCCGCCATGCCTGAAACTGCGCCGATTAAGGCTCAACCAAATGAAGCTTCACCCACGCATCCAGAAAAATCAGGAGCTCAACATTGAAATCGACACCGAAAATCAAGCTGATCTTAGTCGCAGTTACCGCGGTGAATTTTTCTCAAGCAACTGCGGCTATCGCAGCCACTTCGGCAACAGTGAGTCAAGAACAAGAGGCCGCGAGGCTGGCTAAGCAACTCAAGCCCATTAACGATGCCACTTGGAGCACCGTCGCTTCAGCGAAAGCTACCGATCGGTACACCGTTACCAAAGGCGATACCCTTTACGATTTATCAAAAAAACTTTTCAACGATTCAAAATACTGGCCGAAGCTTTGGGCGGTCAACAATGGCAATATTTTAAATCCTCACCTGCTCAAGCCAGGAATGACGATCACCTTTTCAAGCGGTACGGCGACCCAATTGCCCGAGGTCTCTGTTAATGATCCGAACGCTCTCATCACCCGTAGCGGATCAGCAACCAAGAACAGCACGGCGTCTGCTGCTACAGCGATGGCTTCGGCAGGCGAAACGAAGTCTGACGCTTCGGGATCGAGTGAGGCATCACCTTCAGTTTCAGGTGACTCAGGTGACACTCCAAAAAAGCGCTCCGAAGAATGGAAAACTCTGCCCGTTCAGTCTTGGGAATCAACCAACTTGAAACTGCCAGCAGGCGTCGACCGCGATGGGTTTGACGGCCGAAACGCTCGCTTTAAGATTGCCCGAAAAACTGGGTTTGAAATTGAAGCGATTGCGGCGACTGATCGACTTGCTCACCTGGGGCGAATCATCGGGTCGCGCACTGAAGCCTCGTTTCTCTCAATTGGCGATACCGTTTACATTGAAGCAGACGAAGAAATCAAAATCGGCGAGACTTATGTCATCACTAATGACCCCCAAAAACTCAAATCTCGCAAATCTGACCGAACTGGCTACTCGTACAATATTTTAGGCCAAGTTCGAATATTGGGTGTTCGAGACAACCTTTATATTGGCACGATCATTTCAGGCAAAGACGTCAGCTTTCGCGGAGCCGTTCTGATCAAGAATCAACTGAGAATTCCACAGATGGATGCCATCGCCGGCCCTGAATCAATTGAGGGCGTCTTGATGCTGAATAAAACCATTTCAACCTACGCGACGGCTCAGCACAAACTAGTCTTCATCGATAAAGGTTCAGACGATAAAGTGCGGCCGGGAATGGTCTTTCGGGCCTACCAGCATTACGATCCGGGAAATGACAAGAAACTCACCAACGCCGATTTCATCATCGCCGCTGACATTCAAGTGGTTCAAGTGAGTGAAATGTTCAGCTCTGGAATTGTGATTCGAACGATGATGCCGATAACAGAAAATACGAGTGTCGTGCTACTCACCGATGTCGCTGACCTGAAGTCTAACAAGGGTTTCAGAGATCGTAGCCCAGAAGATCGACGAAAAGATCAGGAGCTCGACGACCTCGACAAGCTAGACGGTGGCGCCGCTCTGAAAAAAGACGAACAAAAAGAATTGAAACAGCTTGAACAGTGGAAGCAAAACCCGGGAGAAGCCCCCGCAGCCCCTGGAGTACCCGCCGGTGAAACCAAAGGCAGTGAAACTAAAGTTGACGACACGAAAGGCACTCAGAAGCCCGAGCCAAAATCTGACTCAAACTCAGACGCTGCACTCGACTCTCTGGCTCCGCCTTCGGGAGATAGCCCGAGCCCCGCTGCGACTCCCCCCGCTGCGGCCACACCGCCAGAGACGGCGCCGCCATCGGGCGCAGGAACTGAGTCGCTTGCACCGCCGCCTTCGGCACCTGCTTCTAGTGAAGCCGTACCCCCAGCGCCGGCAGCGCCCGCAACTGAGACGGCGCCACCAGCACCAGCAACTCCAACGCCGGGAACTCCGCCCCCAGGGGCAGAAGACTTGGCTCCGCCATCGAATTAGGTTGGCGACAACACGATGTTGGTCTCAAAAATTCAGAGTTCAATTTTTAATGTAGTCTGGAAGACGCGTCACGCTAGCCGGAAACCTACTCCCAAGTTTCTCACCGAAAGCTGATCAGTTGACCAAAGGTGATAGGCCTATTTTGAAAGGTCAAGGCTTCGAAAGGATGATGCCCTTAGGGCCCAACTGAGCCATCAGACCTTGAATGGCCTTGGCTCGGTGGGACATCGAATTTTTTTCTGTTGCAGTCATTTCTGCCAGCGTTTTCGAATGACCTTCGGGAATAAAAACACCGTCGTACCCAAATCCCATTGAACCTCTCGGCTCACTTGAAATCGTGCCTTCAAGCACGCCCTGAGCATGAATCAAAATACCTTCCATACAAAGGCTGACGACACACACGAACCGAGCTGTTCTAGGAGCACCCGGCGATTTTTTCATCTCGCTTAACAAAAGTTCAATATTCGCTCGGTTTTGCTCTTCTCTTGAGACAGCATAAGGGCCAACCTTGGCAAATCGAAAGCTATGAACCCCCGGTTTTCCGTTCAAACTGTCAACTTCAAGTCCGGTATCGTCAGCAAGCGACGGAAAATGAGTCGCATGATTAATCAATCTGGCCTTAGCCATCGAATTTTCGAGGTAGGTTTGGTGATTCTCAACCTGGCCAATTTTGTCTGAATTTCTCACCAAATCAGCAACTTTCACCAAGGTTACATTGGGAAATGCCGAGAAAATGGCTTTCATTTCCTCAAATTTATCAGAATTATTGGACGCAAAGACAACTTGTTTTACCAATCTCACTCGAATTAACCCCTTTTTGTGTTCGTAATCCAATTTAGGCTTAGGATTTGCTTTTGTCTACTGCTCACCATGCCTAGAATTGAAATCACCCCCTCTACCCACCCAGAGTTTTTTTCACTGCTCGCTCAAGTCGAGAGAGCCCCGACCCAACTATGGATCGAATCTGAACGTTCGATTTCTCATTGGACCGAAAATCTCCCAGAAAAAGGCCTCGCCATCGTCGGCACAAGAGAACCCACGACCAAATCGGCTCAACTCATCAAAGACAGTCTCGGCCAACTGAGCACTCTATCTCAGCTTTCAATTAAAAACAGCGTACCCAATATTATCGTGTCGGGCTTCGCCCGCGGCATCGATTACCTCGCACACACCGCTGCAGTCGACTGCGGACTTGAAACCATTGCCATTCTTGGCGCTGGTTTAGACACTGAATATCCGGCCCATTACCGTACCCTAAAAAGGCAAATTCTAGGCTCGGGCGGGGCGCTCATCACCGAATTTTCGTCACACACCAAAACAGCAGGCTGGCACTTTATTCTCAGAAATCGACTCATTGCCGCACTGGCAAAGGCGACCTGGGTGGTCGAAGCCCCTTCTCGTTCGGGAGCCCTCAACACCGCCCACTGGGCGTTCGGACTTGATCGTGATGTGTATGCGACTCCTCAGTTCCCGGGAGGCGTCTATCTGATGGGTTGCCAAAAACTACTCTCACAAACTCAGGCCAGAGCATTTTGGGACCTCGAATCTCTCGGTGAAACCTGGCTTTCGCTCTCAACTGCAAATCAGTTGACTCGTCCAAAAGCTGGGCTCTCGGGCGATCAGAATGCCTATTTGCCGCAACTCAAACTACTGACACCGCTCGAGAAAGAATTTTTGAAACACTTGCTAGAAACTCTCGATACTACCCAAAACGTTCATTTCGAAGATCTCATCGATCTCGGAGACCGAATCAAAATCCCCCACCCTCAGTGGATCAGAATTGTCCAAGACCTCAGGGCCCAGGGCTTGGTCGATCTAAAAAAAGATCGCTATTTTTTGAATTCGGCGAAATGCCAGGAAATTGGCGTTTTACTCGGTAAAAACAGAGAAAACCAACTGAATGGGTAGCCGCTACCCCCCTCAGATAATGAACTCACGAAAAATCGAGGTTGATCAATTGCCTGACCTACCGCTAAATAATGCTATGGCCAAAAAAGCACTAGTAGTCGTCGAGTCACCTTCGAAGGCTAAGACCATTCAAAAATACTTAGGGCGAGACTACATTGTCAAAGCCAGCGTCGGCCACATTAAAGACCTGCCGAAGAGCAAATTGGGCGTCGACCCTGCAAAAGGTTTCAAACCCGAGTACCAAGTGATTCAGGGCAAAGCCAAAATCATTGAAGAGCTAAAGAAGGCGGCAGCCAAAGTTCCAGAAATTTTTCTAGCCCCCGATCCTGACCGAGAAGGAGAAGCGATCGCCTGGCACATTCACGAAGAACTCAAGGGCAAAGGAAAAAAAATTCATCGCGTCTTGATCAATGCCATCACAAAGGTGGCCGTCAAAGAAGCACTCGATCACCCGCAAAAGTTAGACACTAAGAAATTCAATGCTCAACAAGCCAGACGCATTCTCGATCGATTAGTCGGTTATAAGATTAGCCCCCTACTCTGGGATAAAGTGCGCCGTGGAATTTCAGCAGGGCGAGTGCAGTCAGTGGCATTGCGTTTAGTCGTTGAGCGCGAAGTTGAAGTCAAAGCGTTTGTTCCTGAAGAATACTGGCAACTCGGTGCCGACTTTGAAAAACAGAAAATCGAATTCACCACCCGACTTTTCAAAATTGCCGGAAAAGACCCTGAACTCAACACCCAAGCTGACGTGAAACCGCTAACTGATGGGTTGCGATCGGCTGAGTTCAAAATTAAGGGCATCGAGCGCAAAGAGCGCTCACGTAAGCCACAACCACCGTTCATCACGAGCCGCATGCAGCAAGAAGCTGCCAGAAAATTAGGGTTTAGCGCTAAGAAAACGATGGCAATGGCCCAGCGGCTTTACGAAGGTATTGATCTTGGCGACATCGGCACGACCGGTTTGATCACCTACATGAGAACCGATTCGACCAGAGTCGAGCCCGGAGCAATCAAAGAAGTGAGAGAATTTATTGCCACTGAGTACGGAAAAGATTTCGTGCCAGCTGAACCCAACCTCTATAAAACAAAAAAATCGGCGCAAGACGCCCACGAGGCGATTCGACCTACGTCATTAGAACTGATTCCGAGCCGAGTGATGCCGTTTCTCGAGAAAGACGAATTTCGCCTCTATCAGCTCATCTGGAATCGCTTCATTGCTTCACAAATGACCCCGGCCGTTTTAGATCAAACAGCGGTTGATGTCATTGCCTTTGACAGCCAAAAGCGTGAAATCTGTTTTCGAGCCACGGGTTCGGTAGTCAAATTTGCGGGATTTACGGCAGTCTACTCTGAAGGCCACGACGAAAATACCGCAAAAAAAGGGCAAACGAGCGCAGAAGATGATGACGAAGATGCCCGGGCGTTGAAGCTTCCGCCACTCAAAGCCGGCGACACCGTCAACTGGGTTAGCTTCGCGCCCACTCAACACTTTACTCAACCACCTCCGCGCTTTACCGACGCCTCACTCATTCGAGAGCTTGAAGAACGTGGTATCGGTAGACCGTCGACCTACGCGACCATTTTGAGCAACCTTCAAGACCGCGAGTACGTCGAGAAACGTGAAAATAAGTACTACCCCAGTGAACTAGGCCAAGTCGTCACCGAATTATTGGTCAAATCATTTCCTGATATTCTCAACTCTGAGTTTACAGCCGAAATGGAAAACAAATTAGACCAAATCGAAGAAGGCGACGCCAACTGGAAAGAAATTTTATCAGACTTCTGGAAGCCGTTTGAGAAGACTTTAGAAAAAGCTAAAGTTCAGATGAAAAACATCAAACAGCAGGAAGTTCCTACCAAAGTACCGTGCGAAAAATGTGGCAAGCACTACAATATTCGCTGGGGAAAAATGGGTTCATTTTTATCGTGTTCGCAATACCCTGAGTGCAAGAGCACCCAGGATTTCAAAAAAGATGAACAAGGCGAAATTGTCATTGTTCCAAAACAGTATAGCGATAAAAAATGCGAAAAATGCGGCAACTTGATGTTGGTAAAATCTGGCAAATTTGGAAAATTTCTCGCCTGTAGCGACTATCCAGACTGCAAGTCAACTGCTGCGATCGGTACGGGCATACCTTGCCCTTCTTGCAAGGTCGGCGAAATCGTCGAACGCCAGTCTCGCTTTCGTCGCATCTTTTACTCATGTGGCAAGTGGCCAGCGTGTAATTACGCCATGTGGGACAAACCGGTCAGTCGGCCTTGCCCTAAGTGCCAATGGCCGATTCTGACTGAAAAAGTGACAAAAAAATTGGGCTTGATTGAAAAATGCCCACAAAAAGAGTGCGGCTATCAAGAGGTGATCGATCCGTTATTTGGCAAAGGTGAGCCGAAACCTGAGGGGGCAGCAGACGGTACGACTACCGCCTAACTCATGGACATTTTGTTTGTTCACTCAAACCCTGAAACCTGTCACGTCTTTTCTTTTGCGATCGAGGGCTCTTTCAGTGCGAGCGTCACTTGCGCAAACGATGCACACGAAGCTTTTGACTACCTAGTCGAAGACCATAAAATTGATCTGATCATCTGCGAAAACTCAGCAGCGAATTTGAAACTTTTCAAGTTCTTACTCTCGGTCGATAGCCCTTTATCTTGCATTTTAATCAAGAGCCCAACGCCAAACACTCTGGCCTTTCCAGACCTAAAAATTTTAGGTGAAGTTTCGGCCGACCATATTGTTGATCAGATTCGCCCGATGTTAGATGCATTTCGAGAAACCCTCGCACAGTCGCCCGGCGAGGCTTCAGACTACGTTCGAATTAAAACAGAACTTTTGCTCAAAGTAGCCCCCCTTCAAGCTGACATTTTTATTCAGCTCTCTCGCATTAAATTCGTACGCTTATTTCTCAAGGGCGATGTTTTTGATGAGGCAGACCTAAAACGAATACTAAAAGACAAGCAAGTCGAATACCTCTATGTCAAAATCGATAATGCGGCAGACTTCATCGCCCACTTTGGAGAGACGTTAACCAAGCTCTTGGCCGATAAAGGACTCAAAGAAAGTTCAATACCTACTCTGGCCACTTCGATTCACGAAGCGTGCATGGAGATCGGCAGTCAGCTCGGATTCACCCCTGAAGTGCAAAAACTAGTGAAACAAAACGTTCAAACCGTCATTCAAGGCGCAACCGTCGCTCCGTCATTGAAGACGCTTTTGGCGCGCATGAGTACTGACAAGAAAAATTACATTCCGGCCCATAGCGTGATGGTGGCTCACATCGCTTGCTCGATCGCAATCAAGATGGGGTGGGAGTCTGACGCTACCTACGAAAAACTCACCTATGCCGGATTTTTACATGATGTCATGTTAAAAAACCCCGACATCGCCATCATCGACACTCCAGATGAGCTGAAACTGATAAAAAATAAGTTCACCCCTGAAGAAGTGCGAACGTTCTTGAGCCACGTACAAGAATCGACAAACTATGTGTCGCAGTTTTCAGAACTGCCGCCCGATATTGAGACCATCATTTTTCAACACCATGAACGCCCTGATGGAACCGGATTTCCGCGCAAGCTCAGCGCCACCACCATCTCACCAATTTCAGCCGTTTTCATCGTCGCCCACGATATCGTGCAGACCTACTTCAAGCAAACGGGTACGATTGATGACGTGATCGCGAACTACAAAATGAATTTCAAGGCCGGAAACTTTAAACGCGTCGTCGAAGTGCTTCTCGAGCTCAAGGCTGAGTGGGCAGAGTAGAGCCGAATAGCCCTTACTTAGTAGTGCCCACTTCACTTCGCTTTGCAAAAGCCACACAAAACGCATCGGTGGCATGTGCGGCACAGTAATTGGTGTTGCACAGCACGGGCTCAAGCCACCCGCCCGTAACACAAGCTTGCGGCACTTGAAAGGCCGGAGGAGCGCTTGCGTGCGCATCAGTGGTACCATTAGTCACCGCGACGCTCATCGCCGGCATCATCGGATGCAAACCTTGATCACCATAAAAATCTGCTCCATAGCCGGGTCCAAGATCTAAAGTGCTCGAGTAAAAGGTCACACCGCTAGGAGCTGTGCCTTGTTCGCCAAACTGCATCGTGCCGGCAATATCGATCGTAATGTCGACATTGAAAAATTCGGTAATCTTCTCAGGAATCGTGAAAGAAGCCGGCAAAACTGCATTCACACCTCCTGCGGTTGAATGAGTGCCCACAATGATCGGTGTTCCATTGGTGTCATCGTAAGTCTCACTGGTGCCCCAAAACGTATCGTCAGCAAAAAGGTCAATTGTGCTTTGGGTTCCACTACACGAGCTGTGGCCGCCAACCAGAGTATTCACACAAGTAGCCCCTGGATGATCATTATCATCGACCGATAAGAAAAATGTTTTGTAGCCAGCAGTGTTCTCAACTTGCCGTCTCAACCAAAACCACTTGCCTGAATCAGGCACCATTTCAACCACAAAGTCTCGCTTCCAGTATTTGCCGATCGTATTAAAGTAAAGTCTGAAGTTTCGAGTGGTCTGCGCATTCAACACCGTGGTGTCAGTGAAGTCGGTCTCCCAAGAAGTATTAGGAACATGAAAGGCCGTCGGCAGTTTCATTTCTAAGTACAAAAACTGCATCTTGTAGCCACTATAGGTTCCGGCTGTGAAGGTGGTGCTCGAAAAGAGTTCACGAGCTGCACCCACCTGCGAAAAATCAAGAATCAACGGCCTCGATTCAGTGTAGGTCGGATTGGCCTCATCGGGGTTGATCACGTTAACCTGAGTGCCATCTGACTTTAACAACCAAAAATTTACCAAAGCAATTTTATAACTCGATGGTGTCACCAGGCTTTCGCCTGATCGATTCAATTCGAAAGGCAAATCAAGCCCCAAAATAGACTCCAAGCGACTTGCATGCCCCGAAGGAGCCGTCTGAGCAATCGTATCTAGAACAGCAGTGAACTTGACACCGAGCGCTTCAGCCGGAACTACAGTGCTCGAAGCGGTGGTTCCGCAACCCGTCAGACCATTTACCAAACTAACCGAGAACGAAGCAATCAATAATGAGTCAAAAAATCTAGATCGAATTTTCATACGAGTCTCCAATTGAGTAAATTAATAATTGTTTAATTAAAGTTTAAGACGTCTCACGAAAATAGAACAGACTTTTCCGATAATCCAGCGCTCGACTTCAAGGCTACCCCGCCCGCGTAATACCCAGTTTAGACGGGTTTTTTTTTATAACAAGAATGGTGGCTTCTAGTGAGCTAAAGAGAGATGAATGAAGAACCCAATTGCGACCCGTTGTTTACTCAATGCACTGCCTATTCTAGCTCTCACGCTAGTTACTTCGCGTTTCACCTGGGCCAAAGCCGCATTGAAAGTCGACGATGAGGTCAAAAAAAATTACCAAGTCACGGTCTCATCAGATTTTCGAGTGACCATTCAGCGAGACAAAACCTTGACTCAAACAGGGGCAGAATCTATCACCCTGAAATTTAATTCTGCCTCTGAACTCGAGCACGCACTCAAAACTTACGACGCCCGCGAGCAACAACAAGAACTCGTCACGGCCACTGCACTCACCCACGCCATCACTTATGTTGCCAAAAATTCTACTGTGGCAGTCAACCCGAACCCTTCGCCAAACCCATCGAAAGAGTCTCAGTTCATTGACAAAAGAACCGGCGTGCCTCTGTCAACTCTTCAAGCAGCTGAACAGTTTGCGGCAGAAGCTCCAAAAAATCGCCATTTTTTGAGGGCATTTTCTGAAATATCATTACTCATTGGTTTGGGCTGGGTCGGCTACAATTACCCTCTAGCCGAATTGAGCCTCGTCGACCACGATTTTAAAGATTCATTTGCTGGGCAGAAAGAAAAATACGGAAATCTCAAAGGCATGCGATTCGATAACAACCCGTTCATCATCAACCAGGGCCACGCCTTTGCCGGACTACTCTACTACTGGTCTGCACGCACTAACGGATTTTCTACTTTCGAATCACTACTCTTTTCGTTTGCCGGTTCAGCAATGTGGGAAACTCTCGTCGAACGCCAAGAAGTCTTCGGAATCGGCGACATGATCACGACCCCGATGGGCGGCATGGCGATTGGCGAAACTTTCTATCAGTTAGGACAATTCTTCGACTCGGCTTCGCCGACCCTTGCTCACCGAATCTTAGGAGCCATCTTTGGCGGGCCTGAACACTTTCACCGTTGGCTCGACGATCGCGCACCGAACTCATCGAAGCATTACGACGCGCACGGGTTCAACTCACAAGTCTGGCACAAGTTAGGTTTAGATTTTGGCGTCGCCATCACAAAAGGCTTTTCAGGCCCGAACAATCAATTTAACCCGTTTGCTGCCCACCTAAAAGCCTCGTCCGAAATCATCAACGCCCCAAAATACGCAAAAGAAGGGCAGTTTTCTGGCATTCTTTCGAACGGTGAATTCACTAAGGCAGTGCTCTCGACTAATCTTGGCGAAGCCGGGTTGCAAGATTTTTGGTTCTTTGTCAAAACAGCCCTTGTTGGATACTATCACCACAATGCCACGCTCGACGAACAAGATCGCCTAAGTGGCTACTCTTACTTTGTTGGCCTATCGAGCGCTTTTGATCTGTCGATGCAGCAAAGCCCGCAGGGCCTAGATCAGATCGGTGCAGTTCACGTCGTCGGCTCTACTTTAGACACCACTTTCTATCATAAAGGAGTAAAAATTCGTGCCGTACTTGATGTCTACGGCGACTTCGCGCAGGTGCACTCGTATGCCGTCGACAAACTCTTTAACAAACTGGGTTGGACTGACATTCTAAAAGATGCCCGGGCCAAAGACGACCCGACTAACTATGATGAAGCGACTGATCACGGCACCGTTCTCGGCACAAAGTCGGTGTTAGAATACGATAAGACTTACATCGCTTACGGAATCACCGCTGAACTTCCGGTCGAAGTCGAATACTGCGGATTTTCAGCTGGAGCCAAAATCAAGGCTCAATCGTATCACTCAATTAACGGTCGCGATCGCTTTCAAGAGAAAATCAAACCTGGCCAAGATTTTAGCCTAAGCGATTCAAAACTCATCGCCGGTGCGTGGATATCGTTTCCGTTGCCGATTGAATCGTCTGAGTTCAAATTCGAATATGAACACATCTGGCGCGACGGTACGGCAAAAGATGAAACCGTTGACGACGAAAGGTCTCAGTTTAAGGGCACGTTCAACTTGAGGTTCTAATCACCAGCGGTTTTTACCCTAACTATTCATCTGACTTAATTTCTGAATTATCTTTTGACTTTTCATCAAGTTTCTCGTCATCGGTCTTTCGCATGCCGAGGTCTTTCATTTTAATTTGAAGTCCTTTTCTGGACAACCCTAACTTATCGGCAGCCTTGGTCACATTGCCGGCGGTTTCGTCAAGTGCTCGTTCAATGAGTTCTCGCTCGACTACCTGGGTCTGACGCTTCACAATTTCTTTGAAACTTGAGGTTTCTAATGCAGACTCTTCGATAGGCTTCATCGCCCCAGTCAACCCCGAAACCGAAGCAATGTCTTCAGGCAAGTCTCTCACATCCAAAACATCAGATTCACACATCAGAATCATGCGTTCGACTGCGTTCTCAAGCTGCCGAATATTTCCGGGCCACGAAAAATTTTTCAAAGCCATCAAAGCGGTCGGTGACATTTTATCTATTTTCTTTTTTAGTTTTTCATTGAATCGCCCAATGAACTTTTTCACAATCAACTCAATGTCATTTTTTCGGTCACGAAGAGGTGGCAAGTGAATCGGCACCACATTGAGGCGATAGAACAGATCTTCTCGAAATCGACCCAGTTTGACTTCATTTTCAAGATCTTTATTGGTCGCAGCGATGATTCGAACATTCACCTTGATCGTCGAAACTCCGCCCACTCGTTCAAATTCTTGTTCTTGAAGTGCCCTGAGCAACTTCACCTGCATCTCAAGTGGCATTTCAGCCACCTCATCCAAAAACAGTGTGCCCTCGTCAGCCAACTCAAACCGCCCTGGCTTCGAGGTGACCGCGCCAGTAAACGCCCCTTTTTCATGGCCGAATAATTCACTCTCTATCAGGGTCGCGGGTATCGCCGCACAATTGATTTTGATAAACGTTTTATCTTTGCGATCACTTCGACTGTGAATTTCTAGCGCAACCAATTCTTTTCCGGTTCCGCTTTCACCCCAAATTAAGACCGTCGTGGGTGATGCCGCTATTTTTCGAATCACCCGAAACACATCTTGAATGGCCTGAGAACTACCGATAATAGAACTTTTATTCTCGAAGACCGAGTCAACTTCGGGCCCAGTCTCATCAGCCACCAAATTAACCGATGATTCTAGATCTTTTTCTCTTTCTTTTGCGGTTGCAACCGCTTTTTCAATTGAGCGCAAGAGTTCGGCCTGGTCAAACGGCTTAGTGATAAAATCAAAAGCACCTTGCTTGAGGGCTGACACCGCGGCCTCAACAGTACCGTAGGCTGTGATCATCACGACTGGCAAATTAGGTCGAACCGATTGCACTACTTTGAGTAAGCCCATTCCATCAAGGCCGGGCATGTAAAGATCGGTAACCAAAGTGTCGATCGGCTTGTCAGACTCGATTATCTTGCGTGCTTCAAGCGGATCGTTCGTCGCCATGACTTCAAACCCGGCTCGCTCAAGCACAGCCTTAACAATAAAGGTAAGGTTCTTTTCGTCGTCAACAACCAATACTCTACTTTTAGCTTTCGCATCACTAGCTTTTGTCATTTCGCTTCAACCTTCATAGCGTAAGGTAGCACAATCGTAAAGCGAGCAAATCGCCCCTCTTCGCTGGTGACGTCAATTCTACCACGGTGAGCCTCAATGATACGACTGCAAATCGATAATCCAAGCCCAGTGCCACTAGAAGTGGTCGTGAAAAATGGAATAAAGATCTTATCGAGGTTTTCTTTCTTAATTCCAGGGCCATTATCTTCAATGCTCAAGAAAATTTCACGATTTAGGGCTTCACCCTCTAGCTCAATCGAAACTCGCACTTGACCGGCTGGCCTCCCCTCAAGTGCGCGGTAGCCATTCTGCAATATATTGATGATCACTTGTTGAATTTGTTCGGGAGTACCGGTGATTCCAATCGATTCAGCCGATTCGGGTAGACTCACTTCGAGCTGCACAGCGGTAGACAAACTCGGGCGCATGTGATCAACCGTCTTTACTAAGAGTTCTCTGAGATCAACCCACTTTTGCTCGATCGAGAAGGGCTTTGAATAGTCGAGAAACTGCGTGACCACGCGATTCAAGCGATCAACTTCTTCGATGATGATACGCAGAAAATGACTATCTGAACGCTCAACTCCCGGATCAAGGTATTGAGCCGCACCTTTTATCGCACCTAACGGATTTCTAATTTCATGGGCTAATCCTGCAGCCATTTCTCCCAAAGCGGCCAATCGCTCTTTTTCTCTCTGTCTGACGAAAATATCGAGGTTTCGCAACGCTTTTGCTGCTGCCTCAAAATAGGGATAAAGTATCTGTAAAAACCCCCAGTCTCCACCCCACGGTTCTGGAGGAGTGGGATTCTTAAAAATGACAAATCCGTATACTTTATCGCCGTCCATCAACGGTATCAAGAGATTAGCCTGAAATGACTTTAGGCCCTGAATTAGAATAGTCAACTGAGCTCGTTGAGTACGACTCGCCAATCGCTCTAATTCGCCCTCTAACAGAGCGTCTAACACCACAGGTATTTCACCCTTCTTTTTTTGCCTTTCACAAAACTCAACTAAAGGGTGATGCACCAACACTTCTCTGGGAATATCTCGGGCCAACCCTTCAGCCCGATCGGGTAAACGTACCTTACGAAATTTCGAGCCATCTCGCCGTAGTAAATACAGAGTCGACATTTCTGGTGCTAAGATTTGATCAATGACCCCAAATAGGTTTTGAAATAGCCCACCCAGATCAATCACATGGGTCAATCGCTGCTGCGACTCGAGCAGGGATTGTTCTAGTTTCTGGTATTTTTTACTCAACAAAGTTTGAGTAAGAACGCGTACGAAAGTTCGTAACGGGTCAAGAAGCATGAGTATTAAGAAAGAGGCAATGAACGAGTTGAGAAAGAACAATCCCGGACTGTTCTGAATCCACGCCACGAGTAACGAATAGACTCCAGTGAGAGTAAGAGCGACAACCAAGAGCACCAGAAATCTCGAAAAAAGTGCACCGAAGTTCAGCACCCGCTGCTGGGTAACCGCTTGACTGATAAAAAATAAATAGGCGGTTAACCCCAAATTGCCGAACGAAGGTAGAACCTTGCCAAGACTCGGTACGTGATCCATCACTGACGTACAAAGAACCAATAGACCACCGATGTAAATAAAATGCCTTCGTTGAGTCAAACCCAGTACTGGAAGTTTCGCAATCTGACGAAAATCACGAGGAAGAGTTCGATCCTCCCACATTAAATGGGCCACTTCGAATACCAGCAATGCAGGCGAAAAATAGATGGTGTTCAGTACCCACGAAATAGAATCCATTCGAAGTACCCACAAGCCAGTCAACACGACAGCGAAAAGTAGAGAGAACTCAAAAATTCGTTTCGACAGAGCGGCTGACTTTCTCGTCAAAACTTGCACGAAGGTCAAGCTACTGGGACCGATCCAGATACTAAAGAATAGATGCCAACGGTACCAACCCACTCCTGGCCAAATTTTCTCTAACGAGAAAAATAGAGCCCAAAAGGTAATCACGCCACACATAACGGCAAATGCGACATAGAGTGTGTTTCGAACGTTCCTGGCTAGGGCTGAGAGGCCTAGGGCCAAACTAGACAAACAGACCCAAAGCGAAGATTGACCAAGGATATCCATAGAATCCACTTTTTCAGACAAATGCCCTACCGTCAAATTCTGAACTCAAGCTGACCTATTTTGCATTCAACCTTAATTTTTTCCTCAAGAACTTTTGCACGATTCCGATCCGTTCATTGGTATGACACACTCCGGGGCAAAACCCCGATTTCGAAGCAATCATGTCGAACTTGTGATCTTTTCAGCCGTAGGGCTGATCGTTCTGAGTTCGCTTCACAGCCTACTGCAAGATTGGGGTAACCAGGCTCCCACCAGCCGACAGCCGAGCTCAATTGTCGAATCTCACACTCCCCCAATAGCAGCTAAAATCATTTCACCCGAAGTTAACCTCAAATTCTACACTTCGCTCGAATTGCCCTGCGACGGTGAACCCCAGCTGCACGTGCAAACTCAGAAGGTACACTTTCACGGCGGTAACTGTTTTCCGGGAACGACTGAGATCAAAATTCTAAACCAAAAAGCGAGAAGATCGGCGTCTGTTTTTCTCGATGCTAAGAAAAATTCTTTTCAGACTGACTACATTTCGCTTGAACCGGGTCAAAACACTCTGAGAGTCGAGCACCTCGGAGCCAACCACACCACCCAAGTTCAATTAATTCACATCGAACGCAACTAACCTCAACGACTCACATTGAGATCAACTCGATCATTTTTTTTCATCATCTGCCAAATTTTCAGTTGGCGAATCACGCGCGCCACCCCTTCTAGTAGGGCAATCACGACACCATGAATGCCATCTCGGTAGCCTTGATAATAGAACAGAGTTTTTAAGAAATGAGCAGGAAAGGCTGCAATCATCCGAAAGAGATGCGTTCTCTGCCCCTGCTCAAACCGATCTTTGGCTTCGATCGTGGTGTAGCGGTTCACCTTATCTAAAAATTTTTCAATCGTTAAATCTGACTTATGTAGTAATGGTTCATGAATTTCTCCTGGTGGCTTCAAAAATACCGGATACTCATGAACATCATTGATGTAGCGAACCCCCGTTTTACAAAAAAATCGGTCTTGATAGCTGGGATTCCACATTCCATGATGAATCGGTCTGCCCATGAAAAACTCACAGCGGCGCACTTTATAGGCTTGACGTTCGAGCGCCACCGAATCACTAAGAATTTCCCGAATTCGCGTGCGCAACTCTGGGGTACAGATTTCATCAGCATCGACCACGAAAACCCACTCATGCATCGACTGATCGAGTGAAAAATTTCGCTGATCTTTAAAGCCGGTCCAAGCCCGTTGAATAACCCTAATTCGTGCAGCCCAGGGTTTTGAGGGATCTAAGCACAGCTCGCGAGTTCGATCAGTGCTATTAGCATCAACCACGATAATTTCGTCTGCCCAACCTAAACTTTCGAGGCAATTCGAAATTTTCATTTCTTCATTGAACGTGATGATAAGTGCAGAAACTGATTTCATGTCGATTTTGTACCGCAAGCCGAAAGCTACAGTCAAAGGTGAACTGTCTGTCTTTGTTTTATTGAGATAATGACTGAAGCTTGACTAGCTCGAGATAACAGTCCTGAAGAGTGTATACCATTCCTTCAACACGGCCTTGCAGGGCATAGCCGTAAAGTACGACCATCTTCTTAGCCACCATCGAAAGTTCAGCTTTACCTGAAACATTCGCGGGGCCCTTTGAAAGTTCGATCCGCTGTGCTTCATCGTCTAAGAAAGCCTGAGTCGTCGAAAGCAATTGCAATGACCATCGACTCCAGTAAACTCGATCTCGCTCTGCGAGAGGTAGCCAGTTTCGACCGGCCGCTGCTAGGGTGCGCCCTTTACCGGCTTTGTTAGGCTCAGGCTTGATCCAAATGTCGGCTACTTTTAGCTCGTTATTGGGGTCTTCTAATTCTGGCGCAAGCAAATCGGGATGAGACCAAGGCTTGAGCGCGAACAAGGCGGCCTCAATCTTCGAGAAAAGAAATCTCGAACTGCGAAGACTGAGCTCACTTTGATCATCTCTAGCCGTCTGTTGTCGACCAGACCCGCCGAGGGACCTGTGCGTTGCTGCAGACGTGGCATCATTAAGGCTAGCGGTCTGACAGGCAACCAATGAGCATGAAGCTATCCAGCAGGTCAACGCCTGGCTAATCTGTCGGGTAGTAAGTCTCGTAGTCAGCTTCATCACGAAGACCTATCGGCAAATAGTTCTGTAACCTTTTTACCGACTGTCATTTTTTCGAATTATTTCAATTTTTTCGACCGCCAGAATTTTTTCGAATTATTTTTAAAATTATTTTCGAATTATTTTCGAATTATTTTTTGAAAAAAACAGATTCAACAAACTAAAATCACTACACAAACTAATTCACTCAGTTTTATCTCTGACTGTTTTAGTAAGATATAAGTACCCGGAAACGTTCATTTTTTCTTAAAGCTGCCAATTCTGTGACCGATAGGATTGTTGTAAGCAGGCAGGGATTGCCGGCATACAAAAGAGGAAACAAAATTCACGGAGGAATTGATTCGATGAAACAAGGAGATTGAAATGTCACTGCGTATCAATACAAATATTCAAGCAATCTCTGCTCAAAGACATTTGGCAAACAATGTCGGTAAGCAGAACGCGGCTCTAGAGCACCTAGCCTCTGGAACGAGAATCAACCGTGCTGGGGACGATGCTGCCGGTTTAGCAATCAGCGAAAAGTTGAAGGCTAATATCAGAAGCATGAAGCAAGCAACTCGAAATGCCAACGATGGTATCTCGCTGGTGCAGGTGGCTGAAGGCGGAATGAATGAAGTTTCGAACATTCTTATCAGAATGCGCGAACTTTCAATTCAGAGTTCTTCTGACACGATAGCCCAGCCAGAACGACAATTCGTTGACAAAGAAATTCAAAATCTCAAGAGTGAAATCGAACGTATCGGTCAAAGTTCAGAATTCAACGGCGTTAAACTGTTGAATGGAACCGCGGGTCCACTTGATATTCAAATCGGGATCAACAACGTTTCAGCTGAAGATCGCTTCGTTTTCGATACGTCGATTCTAACCACTACTCTGGGTTCGCTCAAAATTGGTGATGTTTCGACAAAGAATAAAGAAGAAGCCCAAGGCAACATGGCAATGATTGACGCAGCCATGCAACAGCTCAACGAAAATCGTTCGAGTTTGGGTGCTCTTCAAAATCGACTCACCAGTTCGATCAGCAACTTGAATCTCTATCGTGAGAATTTAGAAGGCGCCAATAGCCGAATTCGCGATACTGACATGGCTGAAGAAACCAGTGAGCTCACTAAGCAAAACATCTTGACCCAAGCCAACGTCTCGGTGTTGTCGCAAGCGAATCAAAATCCACAGCTTGCGATCAAATTATTGAGCTAAACATGAGTTTCAGCGATGAGCACTTAACTCATTGCCACCTCATGTCTTCACCCTAGACGCACAAACGAAATCAAATCTGATCTACGCGGTGGTTAATCACAGCAAGCCAAAGGTCACAAATTTGAAACTCTGAGGTCTCGACGGTGAAGCTTAGTAATCGTGTTTCAAGTAATACGAATCAATCTTAACCTCTAAATTCTAGCAGAATTTGAGAGTACACTCGGAGAGTTTACTCTCGATACGCAGCAAACGGGAACCTTCTATCAAAAGAAGTGTTCCCGTTTGATTTTTATTTCACCGAAAACTATTTTGTTTTGCATAGCTGAAACGCCAGTTCTAACGCCTGCGTGGCATTGAGCCTCGGATCACAGAGAGTCTCATACCCCCCAGCGGCCAAATTTTCTTCAGTGATCACTCGATCGCCTCCCAAACACTCAACCACATCTTTTCCGGTCAATTCAAAATGAACGCCGCCGGCGTAGGTACCTTCTGATTCGTGCACTTCTTTGAATGCATTAACTTCACCCAAAATATGGGCAAATTTTCGTGTTTTATAGCCGTTAGAGGTAGTGATCGTGTTTCCGTGCATCGGATCGCAACACCAGACCACAGACCTTCCCTCTTTTCTCACTCGGCGAATTAACTTAGGTAAAAATTTCTCCAAATTTTGGTGTCCCATGCGAGTGATTAAAGTCAAGCGCCCTGCTTCATTCTCAGGACTCAACACATCGATCAGTTTTATCAAGTCATCAGGAGTCATTGAAGGGCCACACTTTAAACCGATAGGATTTTTTACGCCCCTCAAGAACTCAATCTGCGCACTGTCGATGTCTCTTGTTCTCTCGCCAATCCACAAAAAATGAGCCGCACACGCGTACCAGTCACCCTCATAACCATCTTGTAATCTAGCCGTTGTACTGTCTTGTCGCAAAAGTGCCTGTTCATAGGGCAAGAGCAACGCTTCATGCGATGTGAAAAACTCTACCACCCGAATCTGTGCTGACGATTCACTCGTGATGCCGATGGCTTCCATGAATGCCAAAGTTTCATCTAACCTTTTCGCAATCGATTCGTAATTTGAGTTCTGAACACTTTTTTTGACAAAATCAAGATTCCACGCATGCACTTGATGCAAATCGGCGTAGCCACCTTGCGAAAAAGCGCGCAGCAAGTTGAGAGTCGACGCCGCCTGCGTGTAAGCCCGCAGCATTCTCTCAGGATCAGGCGTACGATCTTGCTTAGCAAAATCAAAACCGTTGATGATGTCACCTCGGTAAGAGGGCAAACTCAACTCACCGCGCACTTCCTGATCGTTCGACCGAGGCTTCGCGAACTGCCCCGCAACTCTTCCTAGTTTGATCACCGGCCGTTTCTCGCTTAGAGTCAGAATAGCAGCCATTTGTAACAAAATGCGAAACGTGTCGCGAATCGAGTTCGCCTTGAAATCTTGAAAACTTTCGGCGCAATCGCCCCCTTGCAGCAAGAACGCTTTTCCTTCAGATACCTGCGCCAGGCGACGTTTCAGAATTCTCGTCTCACCCGCAAAAACCAAAGGCGGATACCCGCCCAATGTCTTTTCTACTTGACTCAGTTTCTCTAAATTTGGGTATACTGGAAGCTGAATTTGTTTTTTTTGCCTCCAGGAATCTGGGGCCCACATTCTTGCCTGCGCCGACTTATCCTTTTCACGATCGCTGCTCACTTTAACGCTCTCTTTCGATTTCTTTCAACCTTCACTTTTTCTAAAGGTATTTGCTTCTGAAAACGAACCGATTCATCATGCAAAACACCGAACAGTTTTTCGACGCCCTCACCCTTGAGACTGAGTTGCTTACCCCAACGTTTTCTCACCCGCAAAATCTCAGCCAACCGATTTTTTTGAACCCATGCAATCGAATGCGCTTGTTTGACTTTTCCAATCATGAGGACGACATTCATGCGGCATCTCACGAGCAAAAGAATCTTCTTATCAATCAGATCGATACGTTTTCTTAGTTTTTGAATCTTCGCCTGGGCCTTCGCATTCGCGGTGGGCTTCGGCTGATTATTTGCTCTTTTTGCCATTGATTGATTCCTTTACTTGGCTCCTTCGACGGTCGTTTTTTTGCCCTTTTAGGTTATCCAAAACCTTGCGAATGCGATTAGCATTTTGCATCGTCGCCTGAAGATGGCCCGAATTTTTTGCCTTCAATAATTTCCGAAACTGTTCAAGAGATTCTATATAAGCATCTATCGCACTCAAGACGGCCACCCGATTCTGAAGAAATATGGGGCTCCACATTTGAGGCGAACTCTTTGCGAGACGCACGGTTGATTCGAAACCACCACCCGCCAAATCAAAAATAGCGTTCACATTTTTTTCTTTCTCTAGAACGGTATTCGCCAAAACAAACGAACTCACATGTGAAAGGTGTGACACGAATGCAACGTGATAATCGTGTTCTGAAGAAGCCATCGAAACGATTCTCATTTTGAGGCAATCATAAAAACTCTCTACCCGCTCAACGGCCCAAGCTTGACTCGACCAACGATCACAGATAACTGCTGTTTTCTGGTCAAAAAGACCTCTAATCGCTGCTGCCGGCCCCGAATTTTCAGTACCCGCCATCGGATGCGACGCCACATACTGTGACCTTCGTGGGTGCTCGATCACCGCCTTACAGATCTCTTGTTTAGTTGAACCGACGTCAGTCACAACAGCGCGATCGCCCATTTGATCGAGAATCTTGGGCAAGAGTTTCAAGATCATGTCGACTGGCACCGCTAAAACAATGAGATCAGCGGAGTGAATGGCCCTTTTAAGAGAAAGCACCTGATCAACGAGTTTTAGTTTCTTAGCGAGTCTTGCGTTCGTGGGGTTTGAATCAAATCCGACAACCGAAGTAGCAAACTTTCTAGTTTTCAAATCAAGCGCAACTGAACCACCAATGAGGCCCAAACCGATAACTGCAACCTTCACCCTCGCCCCCTCACTCTTTGAGTCGCAAGCTCAATGGTTTCGACCGACGCACAAAGAGAAGCCCGCACATAGCCCTCTCCTTGGCTACCGAAAATCACACCTGGAGTTAGAAGAATTCGGTACTTATTCAGCGTAGAGTCGACGAATTTTTGCGATTCTTGCGCAGGACACTTTGCCCAAACAAAGAGGCCCACTTGATCTGACTGCACCACACAGCCGAGCTCACTCAATAGTTCGAGCACTTTCGCTTTTCTTTGCCGATAAATTGCATTTCTTTGCTCATGCCACACACTTGAATTGGCCAGTGCTGAGACAGCAGCTTGCTGAATTGGCAAAAACATTCCCGAATCGATATTGCTTTTGACTTTCACAATCTGATTAATCACTTCAGCAGAAGAGAGAACCGCCCCCACTCGCCAGCCGGCCATATTAAACGACTTACTTAAAGAGTTCAACTCAAGTGAATGCTTAAAACCAGAATCAAAACGCAATAGACTTAAGGGTTTTGTTCGGTTCAAAACCATTGAATAGGGATTGTCATGACAAAGAAGAATGTCATTTTTCACCGCGAATTCTAAGCATTCTCGCAAGAGCCCCTCAGAGGCAGGAGCCCCAGTCGGCATGTGAGGATAGTTAATCCACATGAGTTTAACCCGCTTACTCATTTTCGATTGCAGAGCTTCGAAGTCAGGGTACCAGCCACTTTCTGCCTTCAAATCGTAGTGCAAGACTTCAGCGCCAGCGAGTTTGGCGGCTGAAGAATAGGCAAGGTATCCGGGATTCGGAACCAACACTTGATCACCTGGATTGGTGAAGGCCAATGTAGTGTAGAAGATGCCCTCTTTCGAGCCCAAAAGCGGCAAAACCTCTGATTCAGGACGAACCCGCACGTCATAATGGCGATCATAGAACTCAGCAAATGCCCGCCGAAGTTCGAGACTAGAGCGATACGATGAGTAGCCATGAGCGCCCGGCTGACTCAAACCCTTCACGCACGAGTCAACGGTCTGCTCTGATGGACTCAAATCGGGGCTGCCAATTCCTAGACTGATCACCCTTTCGCCCGACTGGTTCAACAGTGCAATTTCTTCGAGTTTTCGTGAAAAATAATACTCGCCGACTTCTTGAAGCCGATCAGCTGCTTTCACCATTTTGTTCCAATTTTCAGCTGACTACTTCTCAAGCTTCACCGCCTGGTTTCTTAACCAATGATCAAGAATCGTTATTGCCGCCATCGCTTCAACAATGGGCACCGCTCGCGGCACCACACAAGGGTCATGCCGCCCCTTCGGCTTCACTATTGCTTTTTTTCCTTTGATGTCGACGGTCGATTGACTTTTTAAGAGTGTCGCAACCGGTTTAAACGCCACTCGAAACTCAATTTGCATTCCATTGCTAATACCCCCTTGAATTCCGCCAGAGTGATTGGTCGAAGTGAGTGTTTTTGAACCGCGCTTTTTAGTCGTCTCCACAAAGAGGTCATTCTGCTGAGAACCGAACTCTTGGGCTGAGGCAAAGCCATCGCCATACTCAAATCCTTTAACAGCGTTAATACTCAGCATGGCCTTGCCAAGGTCAGCGTGAAGTTTATCAAACACGGGCTCGCCTAATCCAACAGGGCACCCTCGAATGATTCCGGTGACCACTCCTCCGATCGTATCACCACTTGCCTTGACCGTCTCAATGAGCTCGATCATTTGCTTGGCAACACTTTGATTCGGGCATCGCACGATATTTTTCTCAATTTCACCGGCTGAATACCACTTTTTCGCATCGAGCATTTCGATTCGACCCACTTGTGATACATAGGCTTGAATTTCAACTCCGACCCGAGCCAAAACTTGCTTAGCGATAGACCCAGCAATCACCCGGGCTGCCGTTTCACGCGCCGACGACCTACCGCCGCCACGATGATCGCGGTGGCCGTATTTTTGCGAATAAGTGAAATCAGCGTGAGAGGGCCTGAAAACACTAGCCAGATTTGCATAGTCATTCGACCGATGGTCTTGATTGAGAACAATCGCCGCGATCGGCGCACCCGTGGTTTTTCCCTCAAACAGGCCAGATAACACCTTAACACTGTCAGCTTCATTTCTCTGAGTGGTGATGCGTGACTGCCCGGGCCGCCGCCTGTCAAGATCGTCTTGAATCAGTTGTATGCTCATTTCAATTCCGGACGGGCAACCATCAACGACAACTCCGATGGCCTCACCATGCGATTCGCCAAAGGTCGTTAGCCTAAACACCTGGCCAAAGCTATTTCCTGCCACGTTTTGATCCTTTCGAAGGTGCCGATAAGCGACTGAGTTTATCAATTGCCTTCACATAAGAAAGCGCGCCGTAACCTGAAATCTGAGCCAAGCAGACCGGCGCGATTACTGAAATGCGTCGAAAGGGTTCTCTCTTCTTAATGTCGCTCAAATGCACTTCAACAACCGGAATTTGTATCGCACTCACCGCATCGCGAAGAGCATACGAATAATGCGTGTAGGCACCCGGGTTAAAGACCACAGCATCTACCTTCTTTCGAACGCGATGAAGAATGTCGATCAGCTCGCCTTCTGAATTACTCTGCGCAGTCATGATCACAATTTTCAGACTTTTACCGTGCTCACTGACCACTCGATTGAGTTGTGATAAACTCAAGGTGCCATAAACATCTGGCTCTCGCTCGCCTAACAGATTCAGATTTGGGCCATGAAGCACTAAGATTCTTTTCATTGTTTTACCACCTTTGCGAGAGCCCTACGCAATTGAACCGGCGTTAAGCGCGAATCAGAAGACGCTTTTCCAATGCTACTCAGCAAAACAAAATGCAAACGACCTTTTCGAATCTTCTTGTCATTCGCCATTACTGCCAAACATTCATCAATCGACAGTGCCGAGAGCTTTGGCACAGGTATCGCCCAGAGAACCCCCAAAACGCGAGCGGCCTCGGTTTGACTGAGAGACCCTTGACGATGAGAAAGTTCGGTCGCAATGCGCATGCCCCAAATAACAGCCTCACCATGCTGAAATTTGCGATAGTGGGTTAACGTTTCTAAAACATGCCCAAAGGTGTGCCCAAAATTCAAAACCTCACGAACCCCTTGGGTATCGTAAACGTCTTTTGTGACAACGAGGCTTTTCGATTTGAGTGATTTTTTAATCCAACCCTGCAAAGTAGACTTTGGCAATGTAGCCCACCACCGCTGAAACTCAGAAAGGGTAAAAGGCACACTTCGATTATTGAGAAGTACTCTCTCTATTTCGTCAAACCAAGGTCTGTCAAAAATGAGCGCAACCTTAAGCATCTCACCAAATCCAGAAATCAACTCGCGAATGCTCAATGTTTCTAAGTACGAAAGATCACAGAACACGGCTCGCGGCTGATGAAAGGTTCCAATCAGATTCTTGCCTTCAACTTGATTGATTGCAGTTTTGCCACCGACTGAGCTGTCAACTTGAGAAAGCAGCGTAGTCGGCACCCCAATCCAGTCGATTCCGCGAAGGTAGGTTGACGCGACAAATCCAATCGCATCGCCCACTGACCCGCCACCCACCACAATTAGCATTGAGTCACGTCTGACTTTTAGTTTCAAGAGTTGGCCAAATACGCGCTCAATCGATTTCCAGGTCTTAAGTTTTTCTCCCGCTTGCACTTCAATACTTTCTACAGGCTTTCGAGTTCTCGCCTTTAGCAGGTCGACTAACTGACGAGTCTTGACCCGCAGTTTTTGATCAAAAACCACCACTAACTGGCGATGGGGGCATTCAGACAAATGATGAATGAGTTCAGAGTTCAAGTCGTATCCGATCACAATGTGACAAACACTTTGCTCAACTCGAAGGCTGAGCTTTGAAAAAGGCAAATACTCAGGCGGTGTTCGTTTCACTTTCGCTGACATCAGACGCTTCCTACCGTTTCTTCTTTCACGATCGTTGATAATACGGCTTTCACGGTTTCTTCAGTTGTGAATGAGTCGCAATCAATGGCCCACTTCGCTCGATCGTAGGCAGGCTTGCGAGTTATCAAAAGTTCATCAATTTTTTTTCTGCGGTCTTTTAGGGTCATACCGGCCAGTAGGGGTCGATTGGTTTGCTCGTGAGAAAGACGTTTTTCTAAAGTAGCCGCGGTCATTCTCAAATAAATGAGCAATCCTGAAGCCAATATTTTTTCTAGCGACTCTAAGTGAGTCAGACTACCCCCGCCGAGTGAGATCACCGAGTGCGATTCTCGCACCAATTCTGAAATGAGACGCGATTCTAGCGCGCGAAAATGTTCTTCGCCCCGCTCGCGGTAAAGCTCAGCAACCGACTTGCCTTCTCGTTGTTCGATCAATTGGTCAGTATCAAAAAACGGCATGTTCAATTCAGAGGCAATCATGCGCCCTATGGTCGATTTTCCTGAACCCATGAAACCTGTCAAGAAAATCGATCTTTGAAACTGACGAGCGATTTGAACGTGACGACCGAGAGCGCTTACCACTTCAACACGTATTCTGGCCCGATCAATGATTTGATCGGGCAACCAAACATTCCAACTTGCCACGGCTTGATCAATCAACATATCTAAACCATTGATACACCTAAACCGCCGCCGCCTTGCCGCGAGCAAGAATTCGGTTTGATGAGTCGTATAAGTCAGGTCAAACGCCAGAATCGTATCGACCACTTGAAGCCGATTGATCAATTGAAATGCAGTGTTTTTTGGCGAAGTGGCATTGACCACCAGTTGAAACTCAAGTGATTCAAAGCCGTCGAAGGATTCGGGTGCGCAGAAAGTGGTATTCGGATAAAGATTTGAAAAATCATCGGCTAGCTTCTTAGCTCTCATAGAATCGCGATTTTGAATGACTACGGTTCTAGCTCCCAGTTTTCCGCAAACAAAGTTAACGGCTTTTGCGGCACCGCCGGCTCCAAAAATAAAGACATTCTTACCTTCAAGATTAATCTTATTGAGTTCGATCGTTCTCTCAATGCCAATCACATCGGTATTACTGCCGATCAATTTTACGTCGTCTAGGTGTTGCAAGCGCCTAACGCAATTGACCGCGCCAATCATTCTCACTTCGGGCGAAAGCTCATCGAGTAGCGGCATGATTTGCTCTTTGAATGGACTGGTCACATTGAATCCAAGCCACTCCCGATTCGTTCTGACCGTTTCTACCCAAGGTGATAGAGTTTCGGGTAGCGTATGGGGCGAAAGCTCGACCGAAAGTTCAACGGCCTCATAGCCAAATAAACTCACACCCAACGCACGAGCAATCGTTTGATGAATGAGAGGTGAGAGAGAATGACTGATTGGATTACCAATTACCGCCGATTTTTTCATATCTGACGTCTTCGTTTACTCTTTTCTCAGTTGATTCAAAGCTTCGTAAAAACCAGGGTAAGAAACAGCCACACACTCAGCCCCTTGAATCAGAGTTTCACCTTGTGCGACTAGACCGGCAACGCTAAAGGCCATCGCAATTCGATGATCGTGAAACGTTTCAATCTTGGCTCCCTTCAACTCTTGTTTTCCTTTGATGATAAACCCGTCTTGTTTAGTTTCAATCACACAACCCATCGATCGCAGATTCGTGGCAACCGCTTCTAATCGATCACTTTCTTTCACCCTCAGCTCTTCGGCACCGTCAACGTCTGTGATTCCGCTGGCCTGCGACGCCAAAACCGCAAGCAAAGGAATTTCGTCTATGAGTGCTGGAATCTCGGAGGCCTTGACGTGCACCCCTTTCAACTGACTGCTTTCGACGGTCACAGTACCCACGGGTTCAGAATCGCGAGACCCGCCTGACTCGATTTTAAACGAAATATTGGCGCCCATGCGTTCGAGAACGCGAATAAAACCGATTCGCGATTCGTTCAGAGAAATTTTTTCTATCACCACCCTTGAATTCGGAACCAGACAGCTCGCGGCCATCCAAAAGGCCGCCGTTGAGGGATCACCTGGCACCTGTACCCGCGCTGCGCTCAAGACTTGTCCTGCTTCAATTTCGACAAAGTCCTGACCCAAGGCGCATCCCGAATGCACTCGGGCACCAAAGAGATTCAACATGCGTTCAGTGTGATCGCGACTGTGAATTTCACCGAAAATTCTGGTTTTTCCTTGAGCAAAGAGACCGGCCAACAAGATCGCACTTTTGATTTGGGCGCTCGCGATTTTTAACTGATAATCAGTACCTCTGAGTGCACACCCTTGAATATCTAAAGGCGATACATTTTCATTCGTTAATTTTATTTTTGCACCCATTTTACGAAGAGGTTCGGCGACGCGTTTCATCGGGCGTTTTGACAGCGACGCATCACCTGTTAGCGTGCAATGCACTTTCGATGCCGCCAACACACCCATCATCAGCCGCATGGTGGTGCCTGAGTTTCCGCAGTCGAGCTCTGCAGTGGGATTCTTAAATCCTTCTAAGCCACAACCTGTGACCCAAGTTGAGCGGCCAACTTTTTCAATTTGAACTCCTAATTGACTCAAGCACCTTGCAGTGGATTGAACATCTTCACTTTCAAGAATATCAATCACTTCGGTTTTGCCTTTGGCCAGTGCGCCGAAAATTAGTCCGCGGTGTGAAATCGATTTGTCGCCTGGTACGGTCAACGTTCCTGAAAGCTTTTTTGCTAAGCCTATCAATTGATTCATTCTTTCGAGTGTAACAACGATCGTTTGGGTTGAGAAGAAATCCTAACAACTCACCTTTCTCTTCGGTCACTCGATTACCAGGCAACACCTGCCGAGTTGAGGTGATAATTGCTAACCCATTAACTTTACTAACAAAAGCCTCAAGCTATAACCAAGCGAAACAGTTTGACTTTAACTAAATAATTAAGTATTCTTAATATAGTTACTAAATATTAACTTGTCACTTTTTTGACGTTTTATACCGATAGGAGTTCTAGGTCAAAATGATTTTCAACCAAAAACTCAGTCTTGAAAAACCGCCCCTATGCCTAACTTCAATTGCCGGACTTTCGGTTGTCGCCTTTATTTTGATGCTTGAGGGTTGCTCATTGATCGAAGCACCAAGCGTTCAAGACCTTACTTTTAGATCACCCCAATTTTCGCACCAAAGACTCACCGAATCGTGCGGGGTCTGCCACAAATCTTCGAAACCCTCACCTGATCACGGACTCAACCAAGACTGCGTCACCTGTCACCAATCAGGTGCAGGCTTGAGTTGGCTAGTCGGCGTTCAGTTTTCACACACTCCCGCACCCACTCAATGCGTCTCTTGCCATGAAGAAAAAAGACCGCAATCTTCACAAACTGGAATCACACACGGTTCAAGTTTAACTGACTCATCACCCAAAGACTGCGTTGAATGTCACCGACCCGGCGAGTCCTGGAAAAATCTCATTACGTTTACCCACAACCCCGTACCCACATCTTGCGCGGCTTGCCACGAAGTCAATCGCCCGACCAAAACCAGTCACTTCATTACTCAAGACTGTGTAAACTGCCACCAACCAAGAGCCTTAGGAGCCGGCGGATTTCAATTCACCCATACCAACGCAAACGGCTCGCCGGTCACTTCGTGTTCTGGTTGTCATGAACAGAATCGCAAATCCCTCGATCACCACGCAGGCGAAGACTGCGCTCACTGCCACACTGACCTCGGGCAAAAATGGGCATTCTCTAGCCCACACCCCAGCAATCTCGCCATCATTTCTTGCAACGGCTGCCACGAAAAAGATCGCAAAACCAACACACTCACACCGGTCACCCACCAAAGCACCCAGGGCCACTTTAGCGCTCAAGACTGCATCAGCTGTCACGAACCGAAATCTAATACACTCACTCTATTTACCTTTAAACACGGTGCAAACTCAAAACCGATTCAAGCCTGCTCAACTTGCCACGAAGGCGAGCGCCCTTCACAGACACTCACGTTACCTAACCAACCCCAGGTCACTTTTTCTCACCTAACATCAGGAACCGGTGATTGCATCAGTTGTCACTCACAAAGCACTGCAACTTGGCTTGGTGGCGTCTTCGGCCACACCCCAGCCCCATCAACTTGTACCACTTGCCACGTCGGCCAAAGACCCGCGAATGCCACGAATGGTTTTAGTCACACACAAGCCGGCGAATGCGCCACCTGCCACGCGACCTCAAGGGCCTGGACTTCTGCGAGCTACGCTCACCCTGCGAATCAAGCGAGTTGTTCAGTTTGTCACGAAGCCAAAAGGCCTGCAGCTAATCACTACGCAGGCCAAGATTGTGTTGCCTGCCACACTCAGGCTGGCAACTCATGGGCACCGAAAACCCCGCACCCCCAAAACACCAACGTCACCACCTGCAACAGCTGTCACTCGGCTGATAGAAAAGCCACCACTCAATATCCGAGCCCAGGAACCCTCATTAACGGCCACTTCTCGACAACCGATTGCAACTCATGCCATGTGGCAAAAACCGCCCAAGTGACCCAGTTTCTCTTCAGTCACAATGCCAATGGCAATGTCAGAACCACCTGTCTACCCTGTCATGATGCAAAGAGACCCGTCACCGTCATTCAAAGTTTTTCACACCAAACCGCCGGAATGGGCGATTGCATCAGTTGCCACCAAAGCACCTCAGTTTGGACCGCAGGCACTTACACCCACGTTGCGGGCACCGCCAGTTGTAATTCTTGCCACTCAAACGACAAACCAGCCACCGCCAGATACCCCAATGGAAGCACGGTAAATGGGCATTATGCCGCAAAAGACTGCGCTATCTGCCACCTGCAAAAATCAGTCACCATCACCGCATTCACCTTTGGGCACACGAATTATGCATCTACAAAAATAAACTTCTGCCTACCTTGCCACCTTTCACAGGGCCAAAACAAGCACTCAGGCTCGGGGTCAGTCAGCTTTACGGGAGACGGAAACTGTTACAACTGCCACAACATTCAAAAAAGGTCATGGAACGCAAACTAACTGAAAAATAAGTAGGAAAAATGGAAACACAAACTCTCATCAACTGGCTATCTGATCATTTTGAACTAGCGACCACTGCATTTTTTGCGATCATTTCTGCCGTAGCTATCTATTTCAGATCGCGCCAAACAAAAAATGGCAAGAAAACGTTAGCCAAATCTCTCGCGAAAAACCTCGGTGAACCACTCACCCTTCACCCAGAAATCGACCCTGTAAAATGCCTAGGATGCGGAACCTGTACAGCTGCTTGCCCCGAAGGCGACATCTTAAAACTCATTGACCATAAGGCCGTTCTCGTAGCACCCACCAAGTGCGTCGGCCACGGAGAGTGCGAAAAAGCTTGTCCACAGTCAGCGATCACCCTAGTCTTCGGCACTAAAACTCGCGGCATGGAAATTCCGCGAATCAACTCAAACTATGAAACCAACATTCAGGGATTGTACATCACTGGCGAACTCGGCGGAATGGGCCTGATTCGAAATGCGATCAAACAGGGCGTGATCGCCACCCAGCATGCTTTCAAACAACTAAAACAATCGCCTCTTCGATCAGCTTTATCGGCAACATCGACGATTGATCTACTGATCATTGGAGCCGGGCCTGCTGGCCTCGCCGCTTCACTCAAAGCAAAAGAGCTTGGACTCAATTATTTGTGCATCGAACAGAATTCGTTTGGCGGCACCGTCTTTAATTTTCCAAGGCAAAAAATTGTCATGACGGTGCCTGCCGACTTGCCCCTCGTGGGGCTAATGAAATTCAAAGCTAACCACGTTTCGAAAGAAGAACTGCTTGAATTCTGGAATGGTGTTCGGGCCAAGCAAGCTCTCAACATTCAAGAGCACACGAAATTCGACTCGCTTCAGATTCATGAACTCGGTTTTCAAATCGGATACACTCACACTAAAAACGAAGTGAAAGCGCCACAGACGATTATTGCAAGAAAGGTCATCTTAGCCATCGGCGTTCGCGGTTCACCCAGAAAGTTGGGCCTACCCAATGAAGACTTGGCAAAAGTGGCCTACAACCTCATCGATGCTGAACAATACGAAAACAAGCAAATCGTCGTCGTAGGAGGCGGAAACGCGGGCGTTGAAGCAGCCATCGCTTTGGCCAAAGACACGCTTCACAATGAGGTGAGGCTCTTAGTTCGAGGCAAGGCGTTTGATCGATGCAATGAAACCAATCAGAATCTGGTTCAACAACTTGCCAACGCAGGCCGAATTACGATCTGCTACGAATCGTCAGTGAAAGAGATATTCCCCGAAACCCTAACCCTAGATTTGACGGGCGAGAAAAAATCAATAGCGAATGATTATTTATTCGTTTTCGCTGGGGCGGAGATGCCTCAAAAATTTCTCGCCACGCTAGGTGTTGCAATTGATCAAAAATTCGGTGAAGCTCTAGCGGCATGACTCGTTTTCAAAAATACGTTCTCACCTGGACCCTCATTTGCGTGTGGCTCGCTTACGAATACTTCACTCTCATCAAAATACCCGACTTGAGTCTACTGAACCACCTTGCTCATGAATTCAAATTTGGAATAAACGACAAGACTCCGACCCTATCCATTCAGGCAGGAAGACCCCTCAGTCTCGCCCTCGGCTGGTCTGGCTTCGGCATCATGCTCGTTACGAATTTCTATATTTTTCGAAAACGCATCGGATTGATGAAAAACTGGGGAAAACTTCCCGGTTGGCTCGATTTTCACATCTTCTGCGGCATGCTTGGGCCGGCGTTTATCGTTTTTCATACCGGATTCAAAGTGCGTGGTCTGGTTTCAATTAGCTTCTGGAGCATGGTCATCGTCGCCACCAGCGGTGTCATCGGGCGATACCTCTATGTTCAAATACTCAAAAAACGAAGTGACCTTCAAAACGAAGCAGCCGAATCAGAAGGAGCCATCAGAGAACGCCTATCTAAAGACGCCGACACCGCGATGAGTTCAGCACTGATTTTTGTTGGGGCCGGTAACGCTACTCACTCGCAGGTAACTCTTGCCGTACTCTTCAAGTCACTGATTGGTGATTTCAAACTGGCAATTGGTAGCCTCCCCCCTCTTGGGATTGCGGCCCCCAAAGGAACCCGGCTCTTACTCGCAAAATACGCCGTTAAGAAGCGCCAAATTCTCTTTTTTGATTTTTATCAAAAATTATTAGGCTATTGGCACAGTTTTCACCTTCCTTTTGCTTTTTTTATGTACTTGGTCGCCGTCATTCACATTGCGGCGGCGCTGCTACTTGGGGTCAATCGATAGGCCAGTGTTGCGTAAACATCCCCCATCCCTTCTCCTCTGACTAGTCAGAGTTGGGCTTGGCTACCAGATTCACGCATTCATGAAACGATATCCGCAGACACCTGTTCTCTGTTTTTATTTCTGGTCTGATACAGAATTGGATTGGTTTTTAGGCACGTCAGCCATGACTCGCCCGCATCGCGGCTTCCGCGCGAACGCCTCACGCTTGCGGGAGGCCTCCAAAACAATCCAATTCTGTATCAGACCAGAAATAAAAAGATTTTCCAGGTGGCGAGGACTTTGTTTCATGAATGCGTGAATCTGGTAGCCAAGCCCACTTCTAACTAGCATCATCAGGAGAAGGGATGGGGGATGTTTACGCAACAATGTCAATCGATAGACTTATGCAGTGGGCGAAACTAAGAAAAAATAATAAATGGATTTCTATTTTGATTGGCGTACTGATTCAATGCAACGCACTGAGAGCGGCAGAACCGTCAACCCTCAAACTACCCTTTATCAACGAAAACATCACCAACTACCAAGGTCGCCTAACGATCGGCGGTTTTCTCTCTAAAGAAAATTTTGTCGAGACCGAAACATCGGGTGGCAGTACCCGCAATGATTTTGCAACCCTTTCAGCAAGGCTTTTTGCTCAAACTCAGCATTTCACACGGTTTCACTTAACCGTCACAGCAGACCTGAGAGACAAGAACGATTTTTTCGACAAACTAAACAAAGAGCTTTATACTTTGACCGCTCGAAACGACTTTCAACCCAGACAGCTCTCAATTGAGTACCCCAACGAGACCGGCTACTGGCTTGCCAAATTTGGACGGTTTCAAGTACCCGAAGCGGGCGCAGTGTTTGCCGATGGCGGATTAGCCGGCATTCACTTAACCCCCGTATTGTCGATGTCGATTTTTGGAGGGCTGAACCCAAAGAAAGACGACGAAAGCTCTCTCGCCTTCAATTCAACCGCTCGAATCGTCGGCGGCACCTTGATCTATGCCCCTCGCGAAAAAGCCGAAAAGCTAGGCATTTTCGTGAATTCAGCGGTAACTGCAAAACAAAACCAAGGCCAATGGGATCGCCTATTTCTCTACCACTACGCCACTTTTCACTGGCCCAAAGATCACTTACTTTCAATGGCGACCGTTGATTTCATTCCCCGGGCGAAGCTTCAGAACCTCTACCTTCAACATCAGCATTCCTTCTTAACCGGCCAACGCCTTCAACTTTCATCTTCTTATATTGACGTCATCGAATACTTTCGACGTCAGTCAGTGCGAGAAACGTTAGCGCCCAGTATTTACTATGACCTCCAAGGCTCATTAACGACTCCACTCTTGAAGAAATTTTCAATCGGAGTCACTCCCCTTCTAGGTCGGCGCGCTTCAGACGGTCTCACTCGCCGCGAAATTTTTCTCAATTTCAAAGCGTTTCAACTTTTTGCGCCTCAATTGAGCCTCACATCGGCCTTTGGACTTCGCCGGCACTTCGTTTCTTCTGATACCGTCTTTCGGGCAGGCATTGACTACACTTCAGCAGTTTGGGATATCAGCCTCACCGAAGAATTGGCACACGAAAATTACGACCTCATAAATGGTGCGCAACCAGTGCTCAATCCGTCAATCACCGAGCTTTCGGTGAATCGAACCATCAACGAAACCCTCTACTCGGCACTTTCGACACAGTATAGTCACGACGAGAAAGTATCGATTGTGAGTTTCTTTGCGAAGTTGGGATACCGATTCGGAAACACCACTCCTGCCTCGACGGCAACACCAGGTGATCGATGAAAACCTCATCAAGCTTTTCACTGATTTTTTTCACCATCACCCAAATCGTCTTCGCAGCCCGCGGCATGGCTGCCGAAGGCTGGCTCAATCGCCTCTTAGCGCCGGGCCCACTCATTGAAGGACACAAACAGCTCGAAGGTTCTGATTGCCTCAAATGCCACACAGCCGGAAAAGGCATAGCGACCACCCTATGCCTTGATTGCCACAAAGACCTAAAGACCCAGATCGAAACTCAGCGCGGATTTCACTTTCAGATTGAAAAGCAAGGCAAAGAACCTGGAGCCCTCGCCAACGAGTGCTTGCATTGCCACTCTGACCACAAGGGGCGAGAGTACGACTCTACAATTATTGATGAAAAAAACTTCGAGCACAAAAAAACTGGATTTTTACTCGATGGCAAACACGAAAAACTCAAATGCGAAGAGTGCCACACTACTTTAAGAAAGAAGAAACCCACCCGAATGGGTGACATTCAATTTTTTGGACAAACCGCCTCTTGCCTGTCGTGCCACCAAAAGCAAAGTCCACACGAATTTGCACCCAAATCAAAATGGGCCCAACTCGATTGCAACCGATGCCATGGCACACGCGATTGGAAATCAGAGTTGAAGTTCAATCACGACCAAGAAACAAAATTCGCCCTGAAAGGCGCACACACAAAACTGTCGTGCCAGGGCTGCCATAAACCAGATAAATCGAAGCCCACCGAATACAAGCTTCAAAGTCAGTGCCTTGCCTGCCACAAAGATTTCCATGAATTCGGAAAATCACTCTCCCAAAAGAAAAAGCCCAACCAACCTCTAGTCAAATGCGAACTCTGTCACCAAGAAAAATCCTGGAAAGAACCTCTCTCTTTCAACCACGACAAATCTGAATCTCGATTTGCCCTAGATGGCGCTCACGTTGAACTCGAATGTAAAGTCTGTCATAAGCCAAAAAATGTAAACTCAACTTACTTTTTTCAAAATCTAGAATCAAAAAAATGCGAAACCTGCCACGAAACTCCACACAAGGCGACCTTCAGCCAGAAGCTTCTTCAAAAACAATGTACCGAGTGTCACACGACCCAAGACTGGTTCGAGCAAAAAAGCATCGCCGGAAAACCCAGTTTTGATCACGACACTCAAACGCGGTTCAAACTAGAAGGCAAACACCAAAAGCTTCAATGCAAGCAATGCCATACTCACCAAGCTGAAAGCAGTGGCGGCAAAGCAAAAAAACAGGTCTTTAAGTTTGAGGGCTTTGACAAACAATTCTGCTATGTGTGCCACTCAGTCCAAGGCAAAACGCCACACGCGAACCAGTTTTCGAAAGTAATTGATGGATTGGCTTGCGCCCAGTGCCACAACAGCCAATCATTCGCCGACATCGGGCTTGTAAAAAAGAAATTTGATCACACCAAAACCGGATTTGCACTAAAAGACAGTCACGCCAAAACTGAATGCGAACAGTGCCACACCGAAACTTCGACTAAGTTTGAAATAAAGCCATTTCATAATAAGCGTCAGTACCTGTTTGCGACACTCAAGAAAGATGACTGCGCAACTTGTCATCGAGATCCTCACCACACGACCTACGGAACCGCTTGCTCACAGTGCCACCAAGAAAAGGGCTGGAAATTCACTCCAGAGTTTCATCGTGGATTTACCTTAAAGGGCATACACACCTCTCTTCAATGCAATGAGTGCCACCGAGACGATCGACGCCTCAGCGGAATGAGTGAACAGTGCTATGGTTGCCATCAAAAAGATGACGTTCACGCCGGGCAATTACCAGCTTGTGGACAGTGCCACCGCCAGCATTTCTGGGAAAACCCAGAGTTCAAACACTCGCTCAGCTTGTTTCCGCTGAGAGGGGTACACCGAACTCTCGAATGCACCGAGTGTCATAGCCGCGGCAATTACCGAGGCACCCCGAATCGCTGTGTCGACTGTCACCTCAGCCAGGCGATTGCCGTCACCTCACCCCCTCATTTGATTCCTGAAATGAGTGATTGCCAGACCTGCCATAAAAATCAGTTTCAATTTTGACAAGTCGATCAAGAGCCGTTAGTGTGCGTCGCAATCAACCTATGATGCCGAAATCTGAAAAAAACATTAAGAATCCTGAACTTCCTAAATCTCCTGGATCTAACGAGCATCACCAGGACTCTCGAGATCCGAGAGATCCAAAAACGCTGAGGCTCACCGACCCCGCTTACCGCTACCCTGGGTCAGGTAATTTGTACTGGAAAAAACTTCAGGCCATCAAACCCTTTGCTATCGCCGACAATGCGTGCGAGCTGGCTGAGCGCCAATTTACCCTAGACCCTAACCGACCCTTGCATGTTGAACTGGGCTGCAATGGCGGTCACGTCACGTTAGAGTGGGCCAAGCAAAACCCGAACCATCAATACATCGGAATCGACTGGAAGTTTAAGCAAATATTTTTTGCCGCCGAAAAGGCCCAGCTACGCGGGTTAACCAACGCAACCTTCATGCGAGCGTACTTAGAACGACTGCAGTTTATTTTTTCAAAAAATGAAGTCGATTTCATGTACCTTTTTTTTCCTGACCCTTGGCCGAAAAAAAAGCAGAAAAAAAACCGTTTTTTGACCACAGAGCGGCTGTTAACTATACACTCGCTTCTAAAAACTGGCGGAATCTTTCACATCAAAACTGATCACGCTGAGTATTTCGATTCGATGCTAGAAGAACTAAAAGCGGTAATCGCCCCCCCCGAAAAACCGAATGGAGCGACCGAGCCGTCATTTGAAATTCTTGAACTCACTAAGAATCTTCATGAAAAGAACGAAAATGCCAGGGGGCTTACGATTCCCGACGTCACGCTTTTTGAGCGAATCTTCATCAAACAAGGCCTTCCAATCCACTCTTTGAAGCTCAAGGCTCTTTAATTAGTTAGAAAAGCCGGGTACACTTTTCCAAATGCTAGAACGCACCTTAATTCGATCATTTGGTTTTCTGATTCTTTTTTTAGGATTTTCAGCGGTCTTAGCCGCTGAAAACAAAAGCTACCTGCACTCAAACGTGGATTTAGTCAAAACTCCGCCTGAGTGGGTACTGATCGCAGACTCTCATCAGATTCGAACCTTCAAGGCATCTATTCCAGGCGAAGACACGCTTTTATTTCGTGGAATTACTGAATTTAGTGCACCGCCTGCGGCCATCACATCGGTGGCATTTTCGCCAAAATATCGCAAAATGTGGGTAGACCGAATCGACTCAGGGCGTGTCGTCGCACGTGAGTCTGACGTAAAATGGCTTGAGCTTTCGGTTTTCAACCCACCCTGGCCATTCAAGCAAAGAGAGTTCGTGGTGCAAGCTATGATCGAATATTTAGAAGCCGAGAAAAAACTGATCATTTCGGGTAAATCGGTTGAGTCAGAATTGGCACCGGTTGCCCCAGACCGAGTGCGAGGTGTCATCTATTATTGTGGTTTTGCTATCAGAAAGACGGCTACCGGTTGTGAAGTTGAGGTCATGGCGGCGACCGACACGAAGGGTAATATTCCACTTTGGGTAGTCAATCTTATTCAAAAGAGCTGGCCTAGAAATACCCTCGAAGGAATACGCAGAATCTATGAGTCTGAAAAATCTAATCTTGAAATTGACCCCAAATTTACAGCATTCTTTAACTAACTTTTTGGCTTTATTTTTGAGTGATTACTGGTCTACAGTCAAACTCACCTATGACCAAGTTGACCGACTCTGACCTTAACGAAACTGCAAACCTACTCAAAGACCTCACCCGTAAATTTTCAGAAAAAGAAATCAAACCCTTACTCGAAAATGACGAAAAAACCGAAACTTTTAGGCCAGAAATCATCAAAAAACTGGGTGAACTGGGATTAACGGGCGTCCCGATTTCAGAAAACTTTGGTGGTTCCGGACTCGGTTATCGAGAGTACATTGCCGTGATTGAAGAATTAGCTGCCGTATCGCCAGCCTATGCGGTCAGTGTCGCAGTGACAGGGCTCGCTCAAACCGTGCTCAGCATCTTCGGAAATGAAGAACAAAAGCAAAGAGCGATTCCTCACATGGCGAGCGGCGCAGCAATTGGGGCTTTTGCACTCACAGAACCCGGTGCCGGCTCAGATGCCGCAAACCTACGTTCGACTGCGGTGAAAAAAAATGGCAACTATATCTTGAACGGAACCAAGTTATTCATCACTCAGGCCGACTCGGCACGATTCGTAATCATTATGGCGAGAACGGGCGAGCCCGGACCGAAGGGCGTTTCAGCGTTTCTTCTCGACCGTGGTGAAGGCCTCAATTACCCAGGATTTCAAATCGGAAAACTTGAAAAAAAAATGGGCTGGCATAACTCGCACACCTGCGAGGTCATTCTGAATAATCTCATTCTGAGCCCAGAAAATTTGGTGGGCAAAGAAGGTGAAGGCATTAAAATCGCGATGACTGCCCTTGATTGTGGACGCATCACTATCGGGGCTTCGGCTGTCGGAATCGCGAGAGCGGCTCTCGCTTGTGCCATCAGTCATGCAAAAATTCGCGAACAATTCGGTAAATCGATCGGCGAGTTTCAAGGTGTTTCATTCATGCTAGCCGACATGGCAACCCAACTTGAGGCCGCGGCACTTCTCGTTCAAAACGCGGCCACCCTTCGCGATGCAGGCCAACCATTTACCACCCAAGCGGCTATGGCAAAACTTTTCGCCACCGACACGGCTATGAAAGTCACAACAGATGCTGTTCAAGTTCTCGGCGGCTCAGGTTACACTCAAGAGTTTCCGGTCGAGCGCTACATGCGCGATGCCAAGGTCATGCAAATCGTAGAAGGCACGAATCAAATTCAAAGATTGGTAATCGGAAGGTCATTACTTAAAACCTGAAAAGACAGAGGGGCTGCAATGGCTGCAACAGCAACAAAAATCGGGCAATCGGGACTCACTTTTGACTGGACAAACCTTAAAGCAAATCCAGAAATCCCTCATGAACCCACCTTGCAAGCGGCCTGGCAAACGCTAAAAGGCCGATTCGAATCCAATGAAATTGGTTTCTACAATCTGCCTGTAACCGCCGAGCTCAACCAAAAAAGTGAAGCTGTCGCCCTCGCCAAACGAATCCTTGAGGCCGAACACTGTACTGATGTCTTATTTCTCGGTATCGGCGGCAGTTCACTTGGCCCCATCAGCTTACTCTCTGCGCTTCGCGAAAAAGTATCTTCAAAACTAAAATTTCATTTTGCTGAAAATCCTGACCCGATCGAATGTGCCCAGACGTTAAAAAAACTCATTCCGTCGCAGACCTTGGTTTGTGTAGTGACTAAGTCTGGTGGCACCTATGAAACTTTGGCGCTGGCCCTGATCGCGCTAGGCTGGTCCGGCGAAGCCAGGTGGTCTTCTCATTTTGTCGCTATCACTGATCCCAAAAAAGGCGATTTGAGAAAGTTTGCGACCGAAAAAAATATTCCCACTCTTGCCATTCACCCGTCGATTGGTGGTCGATTTAGCGTACTCACTCCCGTGGGGTTATTTGCGGCCGCGCTGGCGGGCCTCGACTGCGACGAACTCATCAAGGGTGCCCAACACGTGCGTGAGTACTGCGAAAAAGCGCCGCTTGTGAAAAATCCGCTCATGACTTTAGGTGCCGAACTGATTCGCCAATTTGGCAAGAGGCCCATTCATGTGTGCATGCCCTATTCAACTTGTCTTCGCGAGTGGGCCGACTGGTTTGTGCAACTCTGGAGCGAAAGTTTGGGTAAGAACTCAAAAGGATTTACCCCGATTGCGGCTGTTGGCGCAACCGATCAGCACAGCATCTTGCAGCTTCTGCGCGATGGCCCCGACAACAAGATTACTTTTTTTATCGCGGTCGATGAAGTGGCCGAACCCGTTGTCATACCTAAAGAAGTGCAAGGCCTGAGTTTTCAGGGATATCCTGCATTTTCAATTCTTCGAGGAAACACCCTTCAGCAACTACTGAAGACAGAGTATCAAGCCACCTCACTGGTGCTCACCAAACAATCGCGACCCAATCTTACCGTCAAAATCGACTCACTGAATGAACGAAATATCGGAAGCCTCTATTTTGCGTTTAGTGTTTTAACCGCTGTCACTGGTACGTTGTGGGACATCAACCCATTTGATCAACCGGGGGTTGAGGAGGGCAAGCTTTACATTCAAAGCACGCTAGAGAAGAACGGAGCAGGTTCGTCTAGTCAAAGTTTTGGCGCAAATAACATTTCGGGTGATGATGACGATCAAAATTCGGCCGTCTATCGACTCAGAACCCTCGCACAAAAGACTCAGCTCGAATCCTGATTGCTATTGGTCTTTGCTCACATTAACCTTAGCAAATGATGAGTGAAAATGACAACTCGGGTGACGGCGGAGAAAAAACCAGCATACTCACTAGCGATCAAACGCTAAAGAAAGAACTCGAAAAAGCTAAAGAACAAGCAGCCTGTTTGATCATCATTCGAGGATCTCCCCAAGGACATCGGTTTTTCATCACGCAAAGTGAAATGATCATTGGTCGCGATCCATCGGCCGACATTTCGCTTTCAGATCAAAATATTTCACGAAAACATGCGAGAATTGTGAGAGTTGGCGACACCGTCACCATGACTGACCTGGGTTCTTCAAATGGCTCGCTCATTAATGACAAAAAAGCTGAACCTCAGGTGCCTATCACGCTGGCGAAAGAAGACATGATCAAATTGGGAAACTACATTCTCAAGTTTCTACCAGCTGGCGGAATCGAGGCCTTTTACCTCGGAAATCTCGCATCAGCGGCGCACACCGACCCCATGACAAAAATTTACAATAAAGGATTCTTGACTGAGGCCCTCGAAGCCGAATTCAAGCGCGCGAAAGCCTTACACTCAGAATTTTCAGTTCTCTTTTTTGATCTCGACCACTTCAAAAAAATTAACGATACCTATGGCCACGATGCGGGCGATTACGTTTTAAAAGAAGTGACCAGCCTTGTGCGAACTGGCCACATCAGACCTAAAGATATTTTTGGCAGGTATGGCGGCGAAGAATTCGTGATTTTACTCGGAAACACGAACGCAACCAATGCGGGTTTGATCGCTGAGAGAATAAGGGCAGCAATTGAAGCACACCCATTTATCTATGACGGTAAGCGCTTGCCCGTAACTGCGAGCCTTGGCGTCGCTGAACTGCGAACTGACATTGATTCTGCGACCACGTTACTCAAAGCGGCAGACAAAGCGCTCTACCATGCAAAACAAAACGGCCGAAATAAAGTCACTATTGGCAGTTAGCTCTTGGGGGATTTTTGAATTTTTTACCCGCTATTATTTTTTTTAGCACCGCACTCGCGGCCGGCGACCCTAGTCGCGGCAGCAATGACGAGGGGTCAAATCGAGCCGCTACGATCGGCGTCATTAAAAAAGAATCTGAGGCCCACGAACGGCTCAAACTCATGCAAGGAACTGATACCCTACCAACTTGCCCAGCTGAGCCCCCAAAACAACCGCTTTCAGCATCACGCTGTTATGACCCCTTATCTGACCCGAGAATCTCGCCGTTTCTCTCTTCACTCGACAAGCCCGAAAAATTCGCGGGGCTACAAAAAAAACTATTTGGCTGTAGCCTCAAGCAAGCGTCGACACGTTACGGCATTGACCCAAGACTCATCTATTTTCGGTTAATAGGCGAATCACGCGGCAACCCTGGCGTCTTCAATAGCAGTTCAAAAGCCTACGGAATTTACCAGTTCTTAGGCGCCTTTGCGGGTCGCAGATCTCACCACACTCGAATCGAAGCGTGCCAGAAAAAAAATCCAGAAATCAGCCAGACACTCGTTCAAACAACCTACTACGTTGAAGAATACATGCGAACATTCAAAGATCTCGCGAAGTACGGCTGCAAAAAAGGGCACAAGTGGAATGACTACAACACCCTCGAAAAAATTTCATACCTAGGCATCGGCAAATGCGCGAAAGAAAACCTCAAGCACACCGTCGACCTTTGTCGTAAGTCAGAGAATTATAAAAAAATATCGTGCGACTTCGCCAATGAGGTTCCCGATATCAAATTTGACCATCCTGAGACTCCAAAAATTCGGCTTTGTGATTCATTCAAACAGCTCAATTGCGATGAAGACCCGTCAGAAGAAGAGTTAAAAGATGACCCTGCTCTTTGGTGCTCAAACTTGGCCAAGCAATTCGAATGACCCCGTGAACACTCCAAAGATCAATAGATAGAAACACTGATTCTATCTATTGATATAAAGAGAATCAGTGTTTCTGCGGCTATTTTAGCAATGAGCCTCGCACCGCGCAACATCACAACCGTTTGAAATAAAAGGTCTTTTTTCGTCACTTGCCCTATTTTTTACCCAGTGATAGTCGACAAAAATGAAATCAAAGCCCCTGAATTTTGGCCGTTTGAGTTCGTTAATCTTAGCCGCTTTTGGTTTTTCAATTTGCGCGAGCGCCCCGCTCATGCCAGCGCATGCCTCAGTCACCGCTGAGATTGTCACCGCACAGAAAACCTTTTCGCCGATCACTCTTGATTCGGGCGAACGGCTCATCACTATCTTGGGCACGAATGACATTCATGGCGGCATCGATTCTGATTTGAGCGAAATCAAGCTACCTTCGGGAGCCAAAGAAAAAGTCAAAACGGGTGGATCTCTCGAATGGGCCGCCATCGCGAATTCAATTAGAGAAGGCCTTGGCCGCCAATTCGGCAATCGGGCGTCGGTAGCGCTCGTTGATGCCGGAGACCAGTTTCAAGGCACCCTACTCAGTAATTCAAATGAAGGTGAAGCTTTATTCGAAGCATTCAAGAGCATCGGTTACACGGCTGTTGTACCCGGCAATCACGATTACGATTTTGGGCCGACGGGTTGGTTAGTCGATAAGGCTGACCCCATGGCCCCCGTTGAAAAAAAGCGTGAAGTGATTCGCTTGAGGGCACAACAAGCCCGTGGATATTTTCCATTACTCTCGTCGAACACTTTTTACAAAGATTCCCTCAAGCTAATCCCGGCAGTTGTGGCGCCCGAAAGCCAAGACACTGAAAACCTGAAAGACACCAAAGGCCCGCACCCGGTCGAGCGCAAAATCACGATCAAAGCCGAGGGCTGCATACCCGTTGAAGAAATCACCGCGGCCTCGAATGGCAATCCAGCCGTTTTCAAAGAACTCGAACCATCGTTACTGAATTTCGAGCAAGCAAGACGCCCTGACTTTCTGCAGCCCTACCTCATTCGTAGGCTTTCTGGAGTTCGAGTCGCATTCATCGGCGTTGACAACATGACGACTCCCACCACTACCACGCCTGAGAATGTGAGTGACTTGTGTTTTCGAGATCCGCTTGATGCTTACACTGAACTCGCTAACCGGTTGAAAAAAGAAAATCGTGCTGACGTTTTTGTCATGATCATTCACGATGGCGATTCAAAACCTGGCATTGGCCTTTCGCCTTCAATTAAGAAAATTTTAGAACGCGAAGATGCCCCCCCACTCGATGCCGTAATCTGTGGCCACATTCACGCCTCAGTTGAATCAACCGTTGGTCACGTGCCCGTGATTCAATCAGGCTTTGGCGGCACCAAGTTTGGCCGAGTCGATCTGATCTTTAACGTTCAGACCCAGAAACTCAATCGCGAAAAAACTCGCTATTTTTCGGCTATTCCGATGTATTTCGACCGTTGTAGTGACCGCACTCAGGGCTTATTCTGTAAAAAAGTGACTGATGCCAATGAGCAACCGCAAATTCAATTTGAAGGAGTCACCGTCTCAAAAGACACGTTGCCGATTCAGAGGCTCGAGAGAATCATTAAGAAATACCAAGCTAACCCTGAGTACGCAACTAGGGCACATAGCCACATCGGCGACGCTTCAGAACCCGTCAGGCGCGATCGCATTGCTGAGAGCGCTTTGGCAAATCTGCTGACTGACTCATTAAGAACGGCATCGAATGCGAGCATTTCATTCATGAATACCGGTGGCATTCGCGCTGACATTGACCCCGGTGCGATCGAGTACGAAAAATTCTTCATGATTCTGCCCTTCAATAACCGCGCAGTAAAAACAGAAAATCTGCCGTATGCGAACCTCATGGGGCTCATCAAACGCTCGATTCAAACTTGTGGTGCGTACGGGGCGCTCATGCAAAGCGGTCTTCAAGTCAAATACTCGCGAGACTGTAAAAGCGAAACCGCACTCAAAGAGGGCGTTGATAAAGAGGCCAAACTGCTGGAATTGAAAACCCTTGCCGGCGAAAGCCTTTTTGATCCCGCTTGGGGCGAGGCGGTTCCTGCTGAAATGGCAAGTCGACTATTTTCAGTCGTGACGCTTGATTTCTTAGCTTCGGGTGGCGCAGGGTACGTCGAGTTTGGATCAACGCCAGGCATTGCCTACGCTGACATTGACATTGCCAGAGAGCTCATTGCGAATCACTTGATTCAATCACCCGTGACACTCAACAATCGAACCGATGGGCGCTGGTTTGAGGTGCTACAAGCGCTTTTTGCGCCTTTGGCGGATTAGCGACTTATTTAGAACGAATAGCGCAGGCTCTGGCCGAGACCGAGCGCCGTGTAGTTGATCATGGCTTCGCCAGAGAGATTCACCCGAGTTTGCTCGTAGTTAATGTATGATTCAGTCAACCAGTGGGTGCCAAGACCAAACCCGTAGTTAACGGCCACCGAGTACTTCTTCTCGCGAGCCGTGAATGACATGTTATCGGCTGCGGGCATGTACTTGATGTGAAGCCCTAGCCATTGGTTGGTATCGAAGTTCCACTGTACTGACGGAAATAATTCAGGAAGTATCAAGTTCCTAAACCCATACTTTGTGCTATTGATCATGGTTTCGTAATAGAGGCCGACGTTCACATCTAGAAGAACATGGCCGTCATCAATGTTAAATCGATACCCGAGTCGTCCTTGCAAATTCAAGAATCTCGCTTTTTCAATGTTACTTGGCGAAAGGCCAAACGCGAGGGCGGTGGCACCACCTTTGACCTCAACCACCCACTCGGGGTGACTCAGGTACGTTCGCACAGTGAGGCCAGGGTGAAAGTCCCAGCTGTTGAAAGTCGCGATGCCGTCTTCAATATACTGAATTTTTCGCAAGTCAAAATCAGCAAACACATCCCAGTGGCCCGGTTGAAAGAGTACGGGTTCGTCAACTTTTGGCACATAAGGTATCGCATTGTAATTCACCCAATCACCGAGAGAGACTTCTAACCGTTGACGTTTGATGGTGCCTTTTTTTGATTTGAACTCGACTTGAAACGGGGTCGGACTTGAAAACATCGTGAGAAAAAATTTCGTTGAAGTGCCACTCGCGTTTTGTGATTCAGTGATTTGAAAAGTGCCTTGCTGCATTTTCCAACTGCTATCTTTTTTTACGGTGATCTGAATTTCGGCCAAGACTACTTTTTTCTTACCGTCCCAATAAGTACGAATGGTCGGAGTTTTCGTGTCCCACTGAATACTCGGCGAAGGCAGTTGATCGAGTTCTCTCAATACCCCCACTTTTTCAGGAATCTCTTTGATCTGTGTCACGCCACCGGCATTGGCTTTGACTGCGCTATTGTTGTCATCTGATTTTTTTGCGCTCGGAATATCCTTGAGTGTCGCCGGGGCGGTCACCGCAGTCGGCTTGGGGGTGGGTGAAGCAGCGGGAACTGGGGCAGCCTTCGCCGACGTCTTAGCGCCTGGCGAACTATCAGTCGGTAGCGCAGGAGTTGCCGCGCTCGCTTCGGGCGCTGGGTCTGCTTTCTTTTTCTTTTTCTTAGCCGTCGAATCAGACGATGAACTAGATGAAGCCGACGAACCGCCACCAAATGCTGCGCGTTTTGGGGCTGCAAAAGCGTTCGATTTACTTAAAAGTGATGAGATACCAAAGATACCCAAACTGTGTACAGCGATGAGACTCGCTAGCAAGAGCGAATTCATTAGTTGATCGAGAACACAACTTCGAATGAGGTTAAAACGAACTGTCGGTCTTCTCATTATACGAACTGTTTACAAACTGTTTATGAACTTCAACCATCAAATCAAAATACTAGATCTAGATTCAATAATTACAGTTTAACATGAATTGACGAGCTGCCAACAGAGGCGAGAGTTACCTAGAGGTTAACGGCAAAATGTGCCGGGTGGTTAGTTGCCGCATTGGTTGACTTTGAAGACAAGATCTCTGGTATTGCCCCAAGAAGTATTCCAACTGCCACCAACTGCTTTGTAGTATGCTATTCCAGAAGTATACGGGGTACTAGTACCATACAGTACCGAATATGCCGTACCTGCAGAAGTTGGGAATCCTAGGCTAAAGTAATACACGCCGCCGAGAAGGGTCAGATGCTCTGAAAATACAAATTCATAGTCAGCGCCGACGCCATTTGCGCTTGAAATGTTCGACACTGTAACTTCTGAGTTAGTGATTGCTGAAGGCGCAGTTGTACCAGAGGGCTGAGTAGAAAATACCGAAAGAGTGGCCGTACCAGGGCTAACGACTTGTTTAAGACGAACCGTTATCGAGTAAATATTGGTAGAATCTGCTGAAAGTGTGAATTGCTGTGCAGCGTATTGATAATCGCCGCCCTGATCTGAGATCGTCAGGAAGTTAATTGAAGTCGGCTCAGCCTCCTGTGATACGACAGGAGTCGCATCCGAAATAGTACAAAATACGACTGGAGTTGGAGAAACTGACGGTTCTGGACTCGGTTCTGGACTCGGTTCTGGACTCGGTTCAGCGCTAGGCTCGACAACCGGCTCGACAGGATCGGCTCCTTTATTACACATAAATCCGGAGCTCACGATCGAAGATCCGAGTACAATCACACACAGCCACAATGAGGTTGATCGATAAATCGATTCACATGCGTCTCGACGGCCCATAGGTTAGGTCTCTCCCAACCCTATTATCGGAACATGTTGAACAATAATAAAGGTGTCAAAAGTGACACTCTGATATTTTTTTTAAATTAGCCGATAATAAGACATAGATGCTCGATTTGCTTAATTTCTTCAAGCAATCAAGCACAGTCATTAAAGTGGCTGTGCTAGTTCTAGCGCTCACTCCCTCGGCTTGTCGCTTGAGTGGTGAGTCGATTGTTCCACCCGAAGACACCTCAAGTGCGGCGTCAAAAACCTGCAAAGCTGCCGCAAACGACATTGTCACCGAAGCGTTGAAGAACTCAACGCCGGTTGCAGAAGCCTCACAAATTTTGGCAGGCACTTACGCACTCACTGACTCAGCGACACCAACATTGGGCACGATGACGAACCATGGTGAAATAGCCGTATCGTCTTTTTCAGATACGTTAGCAGCGGGCTACATCAGCTCGCTGTCTGTTAATGGTGATGCGATGCTTGCTGCAGCACTTTCTGACAAAACTGAAATTGCCACTGCTGCCGCTTGCGCTGCGGGCAAATGGTTTTTAGGATCAACGACAACCCCGATTCAAGGTTCGATGGCTAGCAATGGTGCGGTTGCCATCAACTCTCTGGCAGTAACTAGCTACCCGGCTGGATATGTCGACTCAATCACGATCGATGGTGACGCCATTGTCAGTTCGGTTTTAGCTTCGAGCACGCCGGTATCTACCGCTTCTCAATGTGCGGCGGGCACTTACTTTTTAGGAAAGAATGGTTCGAATGCGGTTACTGCAACTCCGATCTTAGGCACGATGACCAACGCCGGTGCTATCTCTATCACGAATGCCTCCTACACCGCCACTGCCGGCTACCATACTTCGATCGCAGTCTCAGGCGATTCTATAGTCAGCAACCTCATGGCCTCAAGTACTCCTGTCTCTTTAGCCAGCCAATGCCTAGCTGGTACCAATTTCTTGGGTAAAAATGGTGCAAGCGCTGTGACAGCAACACCAATTGCCGGCACCATGACCGACAGTGGCGCCATCACCATCACGAATGCATCTACGACCTACACTGCTGGTTACCATTCTTCAATCGCGGTTACAGGCGACACTGTCGTCGCTAACTTGATTGCAGCTAGTGCCCCACTTGTCGCAAACGTAGCAAATGCAAGTGAATGCCTTAGCGGTAAATATTTTTTGGGTAAAAATGGTGCAAACGCAGTCACCGCCACCCCGATCTCGGGCACGATGACAAACCAAGGAACCCTTACTTTAGCCTCAGCCTTTCCGGGGACTGGGTATTACACTGGAATAAGTGCGTCACCGACCAACACTACTGTATGCACCGGAACAACGATTCTCGGAGTTGCGGGAAGCGGCGTTTGCGAAGGTGCCGCAGCTGCTGGATCAGCCGGAGCCAATACTGACATTTGCTCAGGAAAATATGCGTGGAATTCAGCTGGGACTGGAATTACCGGTACGAGGGCCTGCACAGCACCAACCATTACTTACTCCACAGCTGATCTTAAAGTCTGGCTAAAAGCTGACAACATTGACAACAACAACAACCAAGGAAAAACAGACGCCACAGCAATTGCAAGTTGGTATGACTCAAGCGGCAACGGGCACACCTTTTCACAAAGTTCAGGTGCCAACCAGCCACTCTTAAAAATTGGCAAAGGTGGCGGCGGTTGGGCTGCTCGATTTGACGGCACCAACAGCTACATGGAAATTGCAGCCATGACCGCATCTTCCGTGTTCGCAAGTCAGACAGATCTGAGTGTATTTCTTGTGCTGCGACAAGATCGAACAGCAGGGGCGGCCGCGGCCGACCAACCCGTTTTAGCCTTTAAAGGAGGCGCGAACGCCAGTAACGTATTCAGCCTGATCGCGCCTGAAGCCGCCGGATCGATAACCGCTGTTTTTGGACAAATCGGTGGGGCCGATCCTGACGCACTCGCACTAGCTAAACCCCTTTATTGGGAAAATTCACTCCATATAATGAGTTTAGTAATAGCTAAGAGCGGTACAGATGGCAATGTCACCCTACACATTGACGGAGTAGAAACGCTACCTGTCATTGCAGACTACAATGGCCTATTCTCGAATGGAACCGTCTCGAATTTCGAACTAGGAAGAAACAACGTTACCGGCGGCGCGACCAAATTCAAGGGAGATATCTACGAACTTCTGATTTTTTCAAGCGCACTCATCCCAGCCGAGATCACAAAAGTCGAAACCTACCTTCAAACCAAGTACGCTCTCTAAAACACCATTCCCCCAATTGCGACCTAAATACTCATTTACCACCAGCCCCACTTAAATTTAGTGAGTTCGCTGCCTATCTATGTTTCTGCCAAAATGCAGACAGAGGCTGCAATTTGCCATAAACACAAAAAGCAGATATTCTCACTTTAACCATGCCCCACCTCCGAAAACGAACCGCTTCATCGATCATCCAAAAAGAACTCAAGTGGTCACCCGTGGTCTCAGTCTTTGGCATGCGCCAATGCGGCAAGACAACGCTCACCCGCCAACTTTCGAGTTCTTACCTCACCTTAGATGACGATTCAGTCATTTCAAGATTTCAGGCCGGCGATTGGGCAGAGGTTGAGTCAGCTACTGGCACACTCACTCTCGACGAAGCTCAAAAATATGGCCCGCTCTTTGACCGCGTCAAATTGATTGTTGATCGAAATCGAAAGCCGGGGCGCTTTATTTTGACCGGCTCAGTTCGCACTTCGCTGAGAAAAGAGATTCGAGAATCTCTGACGGGCCGAACCACCTTAATAGAGCTGCTGCCACTGACGATCACTGAATGTCACAACCGGCTACTCTTTGATTTTTCAAATGCAGTTTTTAATCACGAACCACACGGTCTCATTAACGTATTGAAAAAGAGAGTTTGGAGCAACCAAACAGTGATTTCGCAGTACCTCGAACTCGGGGGTATGCCCGGCATTTGCTTTCGTCGAGACGCGGCTGTGAGATCACGACTTTGGGCTTCACATCTCGATACGATATTTTCGCGCGATTTGCCTTTAATTCTGAAAACAAAAATAGCCACTCCCAAACTCAGAGAAATCTATCAGTGGCTCGCTCGCAATCAAGGACAGCCCCTAAACCGCCTAGCGTTGGCACGAGCAGCGGGGGTTTCGCGCCCCACGATCGACTCTCTTTTGAGAGCATTTGAAGGCCTTTTTTTGATACGTTTTCATGGCAACACCTGCTACTGTGAAGATCAAGGTTTAGCAAGTTTTGTCATCGGTGACCACAGCCTTGCGCCAAAGTACCAGTGGCAGCGTTGGATATTCTGCGAACTTCTCGCCCAACTTCGCTACCTCCACGCCGATCAATTTGAGCTTGGCCACTATCAAACCCGAGGTGGCGCAGAATTGCCATTTGTAGTGAAAAGAGAAAAGAGGGGCAGCCTGGGCATCGCCTTCGACACCAGCACGGGCGCTACCGAAAAATCTCAAAAGAGTATTCATTCATTCTTAAAAACTGCCCAGAGCAAAGGGCGAGGAGTCATCCTACACTTAGGCCAAGAGGCCTACGTCACCCCAAGTAGCATTCCTGCTATTCCGATTCACTGGATTGCTTGAAGCATTGACGAGCACCTCGTTGCCGATTTATCATATAATTCGGCAATTTTGATATCAAGCTGGCGTATTTTGGGGATCTATGAAGTAACGTCTTTTCAATTCATATATCCTATATTATCCTACTTCCACATACTCATGAAACTTCACTTTTTACCATTCCACTGGCGCCAAAAAGCAGCGCACTTAGTTGGCCAAATCATTTTCCCGTTTCTAGCACTATTAGTACCAATTGCCGCCATTGCTCAAGGCGAGCCGGTTTTAGATAAACTAACTAGAGATGTCACAATTTTGACAAACGCCGGTTTTAAACCTGCCGTGTTGGGCCAACCTATTGCATTCGGAAACCGGGTAGTAACCGGCGAAAAAAGTCTCGCAGTTTTGGTCTACTCTGACGGATCGAAAATTCACATCGGCCCCACCTCTATGTTTGAGGTTAAAGAAAAGCGAGAAACAACTGAAATGGGTGAGCTTCACAAAGGCACCATTCGCAGCGTTATTGTAAAAGGTCAGGGTACCGAAAAGCGACCACCAAGATTCTTAGTTCGTTCACGCTCAGTCGCAATTGGTGTGAGAGGCACCGATTTTGTTATTGAACTCAATCAGAATCGCACGAGATCAGAGGTACACACGCTAGAGGGTGTTGTCGAAGCGGCATTAACAGATAATGAAATTTTCGACAGACGCGGTGTTTTAGTCGGTGAAAATCAATTTATTATTGTCGACGACAACTCAATCAGTGGCCCAAAATCATTTGATCGAGACCAGTACCTTCGAAGACTTGAAGCTCGCACACTGGGAGTGGGCATACCATCAGAACGACCAAGTTTTCGGCCGCTGAGTTTTCGTATAAACCCGGTCTATTTAAACCAAATGCGTGGTGGCAATAACGTTACCCTGCAACTTAGCGCGAACCCTGCATTGGATTTTAAGAAATATTTCACTGCTCGTGCACAATTTGGCCTTTTCATTCTATCTGACGCAATTGGTGGTCGACGTTTTCTAGCAACACAACTTGGTGTTTTAACCTCGATTAATTTGAAACCCCTTGGTTTTGAGTTTGGTTTCGGTCGAGAGTTTTGGATAGCGCGTAGCTTTAATACAAATCAAATAGTGGCAAATATTTTATACTCGGGCGCCCCCATAGGGCCAATAGAACTTCTTTTTGCTGGCGTGAGTTACCAGTTTCATTCACTGCTACCTTCGGTGCAGGTTCGCGCTGGAGTCGGCGTCAGTTTTTAGAATTGAGGCATTAACTAACCTAGAAACGACAATAAATTCGATTTAAACAACAAAAAAACACTGGAAGTAAGCCTATTTTGGCTTTAGTTTTGATTTTACAAGAAACAGAACTTAAGCAAAGAAAGGTCACTTCCAGTGAGGTTAAAAAATAGCAA
>CAITVN010000073.1 GCA_903895855.1 Oligoflexia bacterium
TCGAATCGCCTGAAATCGATTTTTAATACTCAAAAGTAATGCGGTTTTCTTCTCGAAACTTATAGCCATAATTAGCCTCCGCTAAGTAAGCTATCCGGTCGTTGAATTACCCTCAACAGTGCTAGATGGAGTGGATACTAAAGAAGTGCCAATCTCACCAGATAAAAGAGTAGGGTTTCTGGTTTGTTATGACTGATGAGTCGGCGCCAATTGGGTTTGTATTTTGCCTTTAAGTGCCTGTGCTATGACCTGATGTCTTCTAGTTAGAATCAATTGAAACTGACTAACAGAAAGTAGTAACGCTCGTCCGGGTACCTGAAAAAAAACTCAATCATTATCAAAAATCAAAAATTAGAATTTCTGTCCCATCACGTAACTCTCGGTCTCTATTAACGCAGCTACATTCACTCATGCCCATCAACCTCACACGCTCCCGCTCTCTCAGTCAATCTCGGGCGTTCATCATAGTCCGGTATTCGGTCTAGAGATTGAAAAAGAGCGAGAAGAAAAAAGGCCCGAGATACTAAACAAAGGCGAGATTCGCCAGCTACTATCAATTGCCACGCATCAGAAGTTTGGTTGGGCGCCCATCTGGATTGCCGCAGTACTCACCGGTTGTCAAAGTGGTGAGCTTCATCAGATTAAGAGAAGTGACATCGAAATTCTCGATCGCGACAAGGGTATCGCAGAAGATCAAAAGCCAATTGAAAAGCGACGTTACGGATTTATTCACATTCGTCGAAGTTGGAACACTCGTATTAGAAAGGTGGGCCCCACTAAGGCCGGGTACTGGCGAAATGTGCCTATTTCTAGCGAATTCTATTGGTACCTTCTCAATGAACTTCGTGTCGACAAGTTAGCGCCCGACGACTATCTCTTGCCGCGATTCTGGCAATGGGATCGCGGCATGCAGGCTGGTGTCTTGCGCAGTTTTTGCAAGGCTAACCAATTACCATCGGTAAAGTTTCATACCCTTCGTGCGTGTTTTGCCACTCAACTCATCACAACCGGCATACCCGCAAAGGTACATTCGCTTGGCCGGTGTCGAAGAAGGTGGGGCCACCGAAGGCTTACGGTTTCTAGGAACTGAAGAGACGGCAATGGAGAGAGTCGTAAACCTTTATGATTACAGAAAAAAGGAGTGAGTCGTGACTGCTAGCAAGTTGACTCTCAATGACCCGATTGACCTATACCAAAAAAAGGTATATATTGATTTTAGGCGGCCGAGATGACCTGGAAAGTAAGTACTACTAAAAAGGTCGATAAGCAGATTGATCAGCTGCCTGAAGGTATCCGGCTCATTTTTCTATCTCTTCTAAAAGAAATAGAATTGTATGGGCCGTATCGAGCGAATTGGAAACACTTTGGAAAGCTTAGAGGCAGTCGTGATGTCTATCACTGTCACATTTCTGCTGGGCGTCCGACTTATGTGGTTTGCTGGGAAGTCATCAATAAGAAAGTCTGCTTAGTGGAGGTGTTCTATGCCGGTACGCACGAAAATGCGCCGTATTAAAGAAGAAGTTCCTGTTTCGATTGGAAAACAAAATCCCAAACTGTTCCTGGTTTCAAAGGGCACAGCGGCACTGATTGTTAGCCTTATCGAACAGTACGAAGCAACCGATGGCGAAACCAAACCATGGCGCGAATCAATGAAAGTGCTTATTGGTAAATACACCGAAGCGGGTGCTGCTCTAAAGGGTGCAAGACTAAAAGAGGGCCTGTCGCAAAGCGAACTAGCCAGAAGGTTGGGTATTCCGCCTTCGAATATTTGCGAGATGGAAAACGGCAAACGCCCAATCGGAAAAAATATGTCGCATCGACTTTCAGAATTGCTAAATATTGGCTACAAGGTTTTCTTGTAAGAGGCGCAGGTTGTATGAAAATGAAAAAGCAGTTTCGCTTTGAAAAGGCCAGAAGAATCACCGAAAAAGAGGTGGCAGCGTTCAAAAAGGCGATTGAAGAAAAGACCGGCACTAAACGCCCCGACAGAAGTAAACCAGCAAAAAAACAAAGTGAAAAATGAATTCATTTATCTCGTTGAAAAAATCGAAAAATTTGCCTACGGTGGTAGCAAGTTTAGTTCAAGTAGTGAAAACCGTTGCTTTCTGGACGATCCGACCATTTTTTACCTCTGATACCCTTCGCAAACCTTCGTCAGATTTTGAAAATGAATTCTAGTCGTCTTTAGCTTCGCTCAGCATTAACCTGAGGTTCTTCATTTTCAGCACAATTCACACGAAACAAAATGGGTCTGCAGCAAACGTAGCAATCTTCTACGTACTGTTGGCTCTCGATTGAAGTATCGACAACAATTGAAAAGGTTTCACCACAAAACGGACACTCAACTTCAATCTCTTCGGTGTTCACACGTGATGACATCTGATCACAGATTGCAAAATTTGCAAAAGAAGAGTCGAGTCCAATGACAGAAAAGTGACCTCGCGCGAGTACAGTAATCATACCGGCAAGTAGTAAAAAGTTTTGACCGGGAATAATCCGCAGGCTGTCTAATCGCCAGACAAAGTCTTGAAAATGCCGAGCTATGATTTCCCTAAGTGTTTGCGCCTCGCGTGGTAAATCATTAATTTATAATGAGGCACCTCGTGCAGCCACTGCGAATCAAAATATTTAGCGCTGCCATTTTGCCAGGTTATAGATTCTGGCTTTTGATTCACCTTTAGCTCTAAGTGCCCGCTTTTTTACAAGCGTAGCAACATCGCGTTCTAAGGTACGACGAGGAACATCTGGCATCCATTCAACTACATCATGCATCGAAAAATCTTTGTGTTTTCTGGCAAAGGCCAAAATCTTTCGCTGTCTAGCCTCTGGGGTCTTCCCGGCGCTCTCACGCAAAAGCTTTCGACCCTCATCGACAACTTCTTCAGCAGACTGAGCAAAGCATTCGGCCAGAAATTCAAGAATGGGATGCAACGATGCGAGAGCCCGACTTTGTCGAATAGCTGCGTAGTATCGGTCACGGCCACGCATGATTGCCGTCTCGCTGGGCACAAACCTCGCAAGGCGCTGACCACTCAAGAGGAGCAACAAATGCTGCATCAGTCGCACCGTTCGTCCATTGCCATCAGCAAAAGGATGTATTGATACAGCAATAAAATGAAACGCGAAGGCCCTAACAAATGGATTCATCTCTTTGGTGTCGCTCAGCCAGAGCCAAAGCTCATCGAGCAGGGCTTTTAGTTCGTGTGGTTGTGGGCACTCGTCGATCTTCTCACCAGTAGTGGCATTTACAATGCTAACCGGTACACTACGAACTCGTCCACTCTGCCGTTCTTCAAGCAATCCCTGGGTCACAAGTCTCTGTAGATCGCACATATCGGAAAGCTTGATCGGTCGTGAATCTTCAATCAGCCTTTCAACGTAGTCGAGGGCCTCGTGATAGTTCTGTGTTTCCTTAATGTCTTTCTTTGAGCCCACGACGCGCTTACCCTGAAGAAGTGCGGTGACCTCGCTTTCGCCGAGGTTGTTCCCTTCTATCTGATTGGAATAGGTAATGGCCCGCACCTTAGCTTTACGCAAGAGTTTCACCTCTTGTGGAGTTCCCAAATACTCATCTAAGAAAGGCTTGGTCTCAGCGATACGCATGAGCGACCTCACTAACGTATCCGTGTAGATCACATTGCAAGGAATTTTGAGGCGCCCAAGCATCCGATATCTGGAATCCATAGCCTGTTATCCGCCACTTGTCCGCCATTGTCAATGGTGGCGGGAATTTCTGGATGTGACTAATCCGCCACTCTCCCGCCAAATCCACGGTATTTAGCTATGGGCTTTATAGGTGAAAAAGATGAGAACGGCAACATCAAATACCCAAAATTTGGCACTCAACTAACTGTTAATAAACGCGTTTTCATAACTTGACTTAAATAGTCTGGCAATGTAAAACCTTCGAGATGTTTTTTCGAAACCACAGGCAAGCACCTCATCTCAGTTTGGTTTTTGCCATCCTTGCTGCAGCTATTGCAATTTCAAGCTGCGGACAAAACCAACCGGTGGGCGTTGCCGCTGGCGCAAAGTTAACAGCAGGCTCGACAAAGGCCGATGAACAGATATGCACGTTGAAAGACGGTGAGGCCAAAACATTCAAAGGGCACAACCTGCCCACAACGCCTACAAATTACCGCATCTCGCGCGATTCGGTCGGTAGCCGTATTCAATATCATCTACTTCTCAACTTTAAATTTGTTGATCGAAGGTCTTCACCAGACGCGAACATCAACGCATCAATGAAGGCGCGAGCAAGAGCATGCATTGCTGTGGCCGAGCCATTTCTCACGGGTCCTAACGATGAGCGGCTCTTGATTCGCCTGACCGACGGGCCGAGCGAAGCAGCTGAATTGCCAGAGACTGAGATCTCGATTGTCGAAGGCCAGCCCCGCGACAGTTCGGCTATCTGGCGCGCTGACATCGAATGCCCTCTGATGATTCATGAAATTTTTCACCATCTGGGTTTGGTTGATGAGTATGCTGAATTGAGTGCGACTCAAACGACCGCCGTCGATCTTGGTGAATCTGATTCAGCGAAGGTTGCTACCCTTTACGATTGTCGCAGCACTGGCCCTTCTGACTCTCTCATGGCCTTTCAGTCAGTCGCCTTTTTGTCGGTGTCTGAAAACAATCAGCAAATCGAATGCGTCTGCCCGAAGCTTGCGGAGTGCAGTGAAGCCCTCAGCAAGTTGAAAGGAGATCCGGGAGAGTGCCCAATCGGAAGCAAGTCAAAGGTTATTTACAGCGTTTCACGCTACGAAACCGATTTTTCAGGTGTTCAATCGACAGTGCAGCGAGGGACCGTCGATGCCGACGCTGAGAAATATCGTTTAGGCAAGTTGTTGGAAGAAAAAACCATCTACCGCTTTTCGCGAACAATTGCACCCGCTCGAACCTCACTACTTCTGCCTGCTCAGTTTCGCTCGGTGATCCATCCCGGTTGCCAACCACTGAATGAACTCTATCATAAGTGCGCAGCGAACGCCTACCGCACCTCGGTAGAACACGGGGGCGAGGGCTGTATTAAAGACACTCCTTCGCAGTGCAACGACCAAAGTACCGACTGGCTCAGATAGTTCAAGATTTGAACTTCGGTTGTCATTTCTTGTACCCTATTGCGACTAACTGCACTGATTGAGGTCTCGGCAATTGGGTATGTATTTTGCTGCCTGCTAGCCTAGAAACGACAATAAATTCGATTTAAACAACAAAAAAACACTGGAAGTAAGCCTGTTTTGGCTTTAGTTTTGATTTTACGAGAAACAGAACTTAATCAAAGAAAGGTCACTTCCAGTGAGGTTAAAAAATAGCAA
>CAITVN010000074.1 GCA_903895855.1 Oligoflexia bacterium
CGCCGTTCAAACGACTCACCATCGAAGGTGTAGAGCTGAATCAAAAACTGTTTTATAAAATTTTCTTTTTCTTTTCGCAGGACCGGATCACTGGCCTCACGAATGACCCTTGCGCCATAAGAATCTAAACCAATGAGAAGGGTTTGAGGTCTCATCTTCAAGGCAACCACGGTAACGACCATGCAGTACACGCAAAGCCCAAGAAAAATGCCTCGTTTAGCCAGATTGAGCGCATCTACTTTTTCTATTTTAGTGAACATCTCAGGCCCCCTTTCGTTTTTGATTAAGACCTACGAGCGGTTTACGCTTTAACCCTAAAGCAACATTCTTCAACACGCCTAGCTTTCCGTCGTCTAAGTCAGGCGCATTCGCCTGATTCGTCAAAGCCGCGCTCGCCATGGCTTTCAACACTGGCCGCCAGCCATTCTTTGCCGGTGGTATTGCCGTACCCGATGCCGTTGAAGCATGAATCCCATTTGAGTCTGCTGATTTTCGCACCTCTAACCCGCGAGTAGCCGCCGCCATCAAGCGACCTGTTCCTTGGCTAAAAGGATAAGCCAACATTTGGCCAATCATACCGCCACCTGGAAGGCCGAGACTGCCCTTGCCAAATCCCTCAGCTTGAGAAAACCCAAACCTACCCCCGCCCGTCACCGCCGCACCGACCGAAGCAACGGCTGATTGGGCCGCTTTTGAAACTGCCTGTCCTTTCAGGCACGCAACTCCAATCAAAGGAGATAGAAACTGGAGAACTGAAAAGAGCAGCGCCGTGAATCGATCAGAAAGAGCGAGGTCTTGCTTTTGCCACAGCAGTACCGCTAGCGAACCGGTGGCATTCCAAAACAAGGGCCAAAGACAGATCGCGATGAATCCGCCGAAAAATACGGGCCAAGCCAATGTAAAATTCAACATCTGGGAACTAAAAATAATGACTGGGAATAGTAAAATCAAAAAACCGAGCCCAAAGTTAGCGATGAAACGAGCAAAAACAAACGCACCATACTTTACCCACTCGAGACCCCACTCGAGCAGCAATCTCAATTTGAGACTCACCCCCTGCGCTTCACCTAGCTCAACCTTACTAGGCTCTACTTCTTGTAGGGAACCGAACCCGACACTAGAGGCAAGATTGTTCGCCAGCGACAGTGTCATCTTGATGAGTTCAGGAAATACCATCAGAAGCACTGAGCAAACGACAACGTCTCGAACCAAGTCACCATACTTTGCGGTATTCCCAAAGCTAAACTGATAAGCGATGGCTCGAATCATAAAAACTACTAGAATGAGTGAAAAGAGAACTGGCCTCATTGAAGTAGCCATTTTTAAGGCCTCTTCTATCACCCGATCTTGCTTCGGAAAGCTCAAGATACCAGTTCGACCAAACGCTTTGGCGCCCGTCATTTTTTCTTCTCTTCGCAAAGCAGTTATGACTTTTCTTTTTTCAAGATCATGACTCACTCGCTCTTTTAGCTCTCGAAGGTCTCTTTCGTGCTCTAAACGTAGCTGCCGATAATGAGTGATCAGTTCTTCACGCTGAATTTCAACCGATTCTATCTCAGCCAGTTGGGCTTTCTTGTCTAATTTCATCACCAAGCGCGAGGCTTGTTTGCCGGCACGTATGGCGCTGGTCACAGTTCTTATGGTAGCCGAGAGGCTCTTTTCTGAAGACGACTCACCACTCTCGCTCATCAAATTTTCAATTTCATTTTTGGAATACCCGGCTTCGCGAGCCATCGACTCGATCTCTCTCAGCTCTTGAATAGCACGCAGCCCTTCTTGGTTAACTTGGGCTTCTGAATCAATTTCATTATAGAGTTCACTGAACGAATCGCTCGTTGAAGCGACCTCACTGGTGACATCTGAGATCACTCCGACTACTTCAGCGCCGGCGCTCACCACTGCAGAGATAGTAAAAGGATCAAACCCGTAGGCGGTCTCTACCAAAATACTTGCTAAAAATGCCAAGGCCGTCGAGTGAGTTAACGCCCGTATCCGATTGCTAAACACCTTATGGCCTCCTCTACTGTCAAATGTGGCACCATTTTTCGAAGCCCATTGTATTTGTCGACGTCTTCGCGGGTCGACGTCATGCGCCAGTACTCTTCATCGGTCAAATACAGTCGTAAGAGTCGGGTGCCCGTATCGTCTTGCAAGACCGTTTCTCGAAATTCTTTACCTCGGTAAGGATTCGCCACTAACGCGTCTAGGTGCCGGTCACTCAATTGGAACTGAGAAGCCAAGTATTCGGGGTCGGTGTCGGCCTGTAGAAAAAATCGAGTGGGACTATTGAGAATCAAACCCAGATCAGTACTGCCTTCTGGCAATTTGATTTCGGCGTCTTTGATATTCTGAAAAATGAGAATCAAGCCATGACCATACTTTCTAAAGTTGGCGGCAGTCAGCAAAAAGAAGCGATGAAAGCTATCAATAAAAAATTTCGTTTCGTCGCAAAAAAGCACCAGTCGTTTTCCGACCTGACCTTTCGATCGGTCGCCTAATTGCAACATTTCAAGATTAACTGTTGCAATCACTGCGGCCATCACACCTTCACAAAAATCTCGGCTGGCGGCAGCTTGAATGTTTTCGAAATTGAGATACCGATACCTAGACTGCCCAGATGCAACTACCTGCTTTGACTCTTTTAGGGCGTTCTCGAATACTCCCCCATTCGCCCAACGAGCGAGAAGCTCTCTTCTCGGAAAATCGGCCGCTTCATTAATGAACCCTTCTAAGCTTGGCGAGCTATCGCCTGAACCGAGAGTACTCAAATAACTTTTTAGTGACCGCTCAATGGCCGATCTCATCACTTTTGAAATCTGAGTCTCGCCCTCTTCACGAACCAGATTTGAAAGAAACTCGGCCACCACATCAATCGCCTCGTTTGACAAATGCATATCGCCCGCAAAAAAACCGAAGGGGTTAATGCCCGAGGGCGAGTCGAGACTAAAATCGATTTCAGTGCCATTAAGGAGTTCACACTCTTTTTTGTAACTTCCTCCTACGTCAATTTTGATCATTTGAATATTGGGATCGTTTAATAGAGCTGAAGAAATGGCATTCGCCAGAACGCTTTTGCCAGAGCCAGATTTTCCAGAGATAATCGTATTGTAAGCGAGGTACTTCGGATTAAATTGATCAAACGCGTGAACTGAACCGTCGAGCCGGTGGGCCAATAGCACCCGTTCACTCGAATTCAACTTGGCTAGCCCCGCTTCACCATAACCAAACGCGGGTAAATACGACCTTAAGGCGTTAGTTTCTTCTAAAAATGTAAAATGAGGCCGGCTACCGATTCGGCTGGCAACATAAGATGCCTCACAGCCA